>JAUIJD010000068.1 GCA_030431475.1 Verrucomicrobiia bacterium
CGAATTTGAAATCCAGTTCTCCTTCACCCAACGGGTGAACCAGTGATTGGCTCGCTCTCCCATTCAAACGCCGCAAACATAGGCACTTGCGCCTACCATCCTCAATCCCAACTGCGGATTAGAGGTTTATTAGCGATGTACCTGAAGCGAGGACTCGACGTTCACGAAAGTCATTGCCGCTGCGAATCCCGACCCGACCCCCTGGCTACTCCAGTCTGCCCTTTCCCACCGGAACCCTGATCCGAATCGGCCGACGCATCGCATTCAGCCTGGCATCCGGTAGCGCCGGGTCTCCACCCTTGGCAAGTACCCTGAAACTCGAAGCGCGACGCGCCGGCGCGGACACCGCTCAGACGATCGGCCTGCCACATTCCCACCCAGCCGCGCTGGCCTCCCAACAGGGACCTCCGCCCTCCTCATAACGCCATCGCCTTTTCCGGTTTTCCTTGTTTCATGGGCATCTTTGCTGGTGGAGTTTGGTGAACGTTCCGGAGAATCCCGCAAGTTCTACGGTGCGCATTTATGGAATCCGTGTGGAATCCTCTCATGTCTGACACGAAGCCGGCCGGTGCCGGCATTTCGTCTGTAACTTGCCCGATCCCCTGCGACCCCGGCACCCCCCTCCGTGCCACCCGCCGTCGTTCACCGGGGACTGGCTGAAGATCGTGGTGTCGGGATTTCCCACCCCGAAGGCAATCTTGGAGCCATTGAGGGAAATGCCGAGATCGTCCGCCATGCCGGCCACGCTGGCATCAACGGATCCCGTGACCGTGCTACCATTGCGGGCCGGAGGAGCCCGTGCTGGTCACCCCTCAATCGAGGCTCGTGCCATCCGCTGGGAGCACCTCCGATTTGTTCGCCCACCGAACTCGAATGCGGCCTTGATTCGCCCGCTCGATCTGGCAGATGGGCGCGCGATGGGAAGCTTCGGAATCCCCAACCGAGCCACTCCAAAGTCCGGCCAATCCACAACAGATTCGAACCCACATTTCGGACGGATTTCGGACAACCCCACGTCAATCGGTGCGCCAGCGCGCGTCACCTCCAAATCCACGACCCGCAAGAATCCCCATGAACACCAGCAAAGACGCAAAGAGTCGCAGCAACGGACCAGATGGCGGAGAGGGTGGGATTCGAACCCACGGTGACATCACTGCCACGCTCGATTTCGAGTCGAGTGCCTTCGACCGGACTCAGCCACCTCTCCGTGGTCCCGCGGGGCGGGGCGCGGTTTGTAGCAACATCGGGGGCCTTGTAAAGCCCCCGATTTGCGCGAAACTTCCCATCGGGTTCCCGCCCCGGCCCGATGAACTCCCCCGCCCCGCACGGCGTTCGCGAGATCGCCCATGACAGCCCGCGCTACCATGAAACCGCCCGGGCCCGGGAACGCATCCTCCGGCAGCCGCTGGGACGGGTACTGACCGCCGACGACACCCGCGACGAACCCATCCAGCGACACTTCATTCTCGAGTCCGGCGAGGGACTGCTTGGCGGCCTGATCGCCCGGGCGGAGGGGCCGAAGATCGTGCGCTTGCGCCAGATGTGGATCGAACCCGACCACGCCCGGTGCGGCTTCGGACGCCACCTCCTCGAGGAAGTGCTCGCCACCCTCGAGCGCGAAGGCATCGAGCAGGTGATGCTCCACGCCCGCGTGACGGCGCTCGGCTTCTACCGCCGGCAGGGCTTCCGCGAGGACGGACCGGAATTCACCGAGGTCGGGATCCCCCATCGGCGAATGATCCTGACCCTCAGTCCGGAAAAACGATCGCCCGGTTGCCGTCGATGATGGTGCGGTCGTTGACGTGGTAGCGGATCCCGCGCGCCAGGGCCCCGCGCTCGCAATCGCGGCCGAGACGAACGAGGTCCTGCGGCGAATGGAAGTGCTGCACCCGCTCCACCTGCTGCTCGACGATCGGGCCGGCATCGAGGTCGGAGGTGACGTAGTGGCAGGTCGCCCCGATCAGCTTCACCCCCCGCTCGTACGCCTGGCGGTAGGGGTTCGCGCCGATGAACGCCGGCAGAAAACTGTGGTGGATGTTGAGGATGCGGCCCTCGAAGGCCCGGCAGAACTCCTGCGGCAGGATCTGCATGAAACGGGCGAGCACGACCAGCTCGACCTCTTCGGCGGTGAGAATCCCGCGGATGCGATCGAATCCCGCCGCCTTGGTGTCGCCGCCCATCTCCACGTGGTGAAACGGGAGACCCGCCTGCTCGGCGATGGGCCGGCAGATGTCGCGGTTGCCGATGACCGAGGTGATTTCCACCGGCATCTCCCCCAGCTCGGCACGCCACAGGATCTCGCGCAGGCAGTGGTCGGTCTTGGTGACGAGGACCGCCGTGCGCATCTTGTAGGGCAGGCGCCGGAAGTGGAACTGCGCGTTCAACGCCCGGCCGAGGGTGCCGAAGCCTTCGATAAAGTCATCCACCTCGACTTCGAGCCCGCTGGTTTCAATCTCCAGCCTCGCGAAAAACCGGGCGTTCACCTTGTCGGTGAACTGGGCGAACTCAACGAGGTTGCCGGAATAACTCGCGACGTAGTTCGAGATCTTCGCGACGATACCGGGCTGGTCGGGGCAGCTCAGCTTGAGAATCAATCCAGGGCGGGCCATGTCGGGCGGCATTCAGCCCGAGCTTTCGGGCGATGCCAAGCTCAGGGCATGCCAGCGTCGGAGGCCGCCAGCGACGGCCCGTCGTCATCCGCAACCGAGGCCGGGACGACCGGAGCCGGAGGATCCGGCGCGAAGGGCGCCTGCAGGGTGAAGAGCACACTGCCGATCAGGGCGCCGACGAAAAGCATCGCCGCCGACACCACCCACGGCCTCGACGCCGGGGCGTCGCCGTCTTCGGCCCGCTTCCGTGGATGGGGAGCCGCCGCACGGCGGGCGACCGGAGTCTCCGCGCCGCCGGGAACAAAGGGTTTCGCCGGCGCTTCGTCGTAGGCCTCGTCCGCCGCCAGCGAGACGAACGGAGAATCCTGCGCCTCGACTCGACCGGCGAATCCGCCGTCATCGCCATGGTAGCAGGTCGGCACCCGTCCGGCCGCCAGCGGGCCGACCAGCAACTGCCGGACTTCGGACTCGTTCACGAACCCGCCGTCCTCCCGCGCCACGTGACGACCGGACTCGTCCGAGGAGACCGGCAACGGGTGGAGCGTGTCTGGCAGAATCATAGACTCTCGATTTGTGTTGCTGATATCCCCGATACTACGTCCGGGTCAATGATCAAATTTCCTTAAATAAATGGCGGAGACTTCTGAATCTTCCGCGGAAAAGGCATGACGCGCCCGCGGGAGCGGTGCTGTATGGGGGTCATGAATGCCTGCGTCGTGCTGACCGTCCTCGCTCCGGATCGAACCGGGATCGTGAAATCGCTCTCGGAAACCATCGCCTCCCACGACGGCAACTGGCTTGAGAGCCGCATGGCCCGTCTGGCGGGTCACTTCGCCGGCATCCTCCGGATCGAGTGCCCGCAGGACCGGGCCGACCAGCTGGTGGCGGCGCTGGAATCGATCGAGGGCGTCTCCATCCAGGCGACCCGGGAGAACCCGGTGGAGATCCGTGAAGTGGAGCTGCTCAAGCTCGAGGTGGTCGGCAATGACCGGGCCGGCATCGTCCGCGAGCTCTCCGCCGCCGTCGCCGCCACCGGCGCCAACCTCGAGGAGCTTCAGACGACGCTCGAGAGTGCACCGATGGCGGGCCACCTGATCTTCCACGCCCGCGGCACCGTCGCCCTTCCCGACGGCCTCGCCCCCGGCACCCTCATCGAGGCCATCGAGGACCTCGGGGCGGACCTCTCGGTCACGGTGGAGTAGAGGCGGGACGCGCGACGCTGTCGCGCATCGACCGTCCTTTTCCACTCAGCTCCATCACGGAAGAGGGGCCAACCCGAATGGCGCTTCTTTAAGCGCGTTTTCGAGGGGAGAGGGCTCGGATGAAAGGACGGTCGAAAGTCTGAATGTCCAATGTCAAAAGTCCGTTTGCTCAAGCGTTTTCGCATGACCGAAGCGGGTGGATTGCTCGGACTTTCGACTTTGAGACCTTCGACCTTCCGACCGAAACATCCTTTAAAGAAGCGCCACCCTCAACCCGCGAAGCGCGACAGCGTCGCGCGTCCCATCGGCTACCCCTGAAAGCTCAAGAAATTCTCCAGCAGCTTCTTCCCCTGCTCGGTGAGGATGGACTCGGGGTGGAACTGGACGCCGTGGACCGGATGCTCCTTGTGGCGCAGGCCCATGATCTCGCCCTCCTCGGTCCAGGAGGTGATCTCCAGGCAGTCCGGCAGCGTCTCGCGCTTGACGATGAGCGAGTGGTAGCGCGTCGCCTCGAAGGGGCACGGCAGACCGGCGAAGACGCTCTTGCCCTCGTGCAAAATGGGCGAGGTCTTGCCGTGCATCAGGCGATCCGCGCGGACCACGTCGCCGCCATAGACCTGGCCGATGGACTGGTGCCCGAGACAAACGCCGAGGATCGGCGTACTTCCGCCCAGCTCGCGGATCACGTCGCAGGAAATCCCGGCCTCGTTCGGGGTGCAGGGACCGGGCGAGATGCAGATCCGCTCCGGCGCCAGCTCCTTCACCTCCCCGACGTCGAGCGCGTCATTTCGCACCACCTTCATCTCCACCCCCAGCTCCCCGAAGTACTGGACGAGGTTGTAGGTGAAGGAGTCGTAGTTATCGATGATCAGGAGCATGGTCGGGAAAATCTTAAACTCGAGATTTCAAACCTCAAAACGCCGGAGGGAACGCCCATGCCCGGCTCTGGAATTGAGATTTGAAGTTTCGAATTTCAAGTTTCAATCGAGGGTGTCGGCCAGGGCGATCGCGCGGAGCATCCCCTTCGCCTTGTTGACGGTCTCGTTGTATTCGTAGGTCGGATCCGAGTCCGCCACCACCCCGGCGCCGGCCTGGACGTAGGCCTTGCCGTCCTTGAGGAGGCAGGTGCGCAGCGTGATGCAGGAATCGTGCGACCCATCGAAGCCGAAGTAGCCGACCGCCCCCGCATAGGCGCCGCGCTTCGACTTCTCGAGCTCGTTGATGATCTGCATGGCGCGGATCTTCGGCGCGCCACTGACGGTGCCGGCGGGAAAGGTGGCACGCAGGACATCGTAGGCGCTGTGGCCGGGAGCGAGCGTGCCATGGACGTTCGACACGATGTGCATCACGTGGCTGTAGCGCTCGACGATCATGAAGTCATCGACCACCACACTGCCATGGGCCGCGATGCGGCCGACGTCGTTGCGGGCGAGGTCGACGAGCATCAAGTGCTCGGCCCTTTCCTTCGGATCGGCCAGCAGGTCGGCGGCCAGCGCGTCGTCCTCCTCCGGCGTTTTTCCACGCCAGCGGGTGCCGGCGATGGGGCGGATGTCGATCCGTCCTCCGATCGAGCGCACGTGCACCTCCGGCGAGCTGCCGACCAGCGAGAAGTCGCCCAGCTCGAGGATGAACATGTAGGGCGAGGGATTCACGTGACGCAGCGCGCGGTAGAGATCGACCGGTGACTTCCGGAAGGGCGTCTCGAAGCGCTGGCTGGGGACGAACTGGAACACGTCGCCGGCGGCGATGTACTCCTTTCCTCGGAGCACCATGGACTCGTATTCGGCCTGGGTCGTGTTGCTCGCGGACTCGCCCGGCTCGACCTCGGCCAGACCGTTCAGGGCCGGGACGTGGAGCGGACGGTTGAGCATCTCCACCATCGCCGCGACGCGCTCGCGGGCGGCGATGTAGGCGTGCTCGGGGCTCTCGTGCTCGTCGAGGATGGCATTGGCCACGACCTGCACGCGGCGCAGCTTCTGGTCGAAGACGATCAACGTGTCGGCGAGCATGAAGACGGCGTCGGGCACCCCCAGCTCGTCCTTCGGCGGGTCGGGAATGGTCGGCTCGAACTGACGGACCGCGTCGTAGGCGAGGTAGCCGACCAGTCCGCCGCAAAAGGGCGGCAGGCTGCCATGCACGACCGGCTTGTAGGGGGCCATGTGGCGCTCGAGGGAGGCGAGCACGTCGTCCTCGACCGTCTCGGAGGTCGCGCCGCCATCCTGGCGGATGGTGATTTCCCGGCCGCGGGCCTCGATGATGCGACGCGGGCCACTGCCGAGGATGGACCATCGCCCGCTCTTGTCGGTGCTCTCGGCACTTTCCAACAGGAACGACGCCCGTCCATCGCGCACCTTGAGGTAGGCGGACAGGGGCGTCTCGAAGTCCGCGGCGAGCTGCGTGTAGACGGGGACGACATTCCCCTGCTGCGCAAGCTCGGCGAACTCCTCGAGCGACGGTTCGATCGGGATCGGCTTCACCTGCGCGGGAGTGTGCCCGCGAAGCGTCGGGGTGCAAGCCTCGGGAAAAAGGAGCGCCGATTATGAAATCGGCACCGCCTGCTCCCACACCACTGCCCCTCCCGAGCGGTCTCGCACTTCAGCGACCCGCGCGGTTTCTCCACTCGAAGATGCCGATTTCATAATCGGCGCTCCTCGCCGCCGACCAGCGTCTTCCACACGCCGAAGTCGTCGTCGAGCAGGACCACGTCGCCGTGGAAGCCCTCCTCGAGCTTGCCGAAGCCGTCCAAGCCGAGCGAGCGGGCCTGGTTCCACGAGGTCGCCTTGACGAGCTGGTGCAGCGGCAGGTCGGTGATCCCGGCAACGTTCCGCAGGCCGTCGTTGAAACGCAGCGCCGATCCCGCCAGCGCGCCCCCATCCTTCAGCCGGGCGGTCTCGTCCTTCACCACCACCTCGAGCCCGCCGAGCATCACCTCGCCCTCGCCGATCCACGACGCGGCCATCGAGTCGGTGATCATCATCAGGCGGTCGATGTCCACCCGCTTGAACATCAGCTTCAGCATGTCCGGGCAGAGGTGGATGGTATCGCAGATGAGCTCGATCATCAGTTCGTCGTCGAGCAGGCCGGCGCCGACCACGCCGATCTCGCGGTGGTGCAGCGGCGTCATGGCGTTGCCGTAGTGGGTCAGGTGCCGCAGTCCCGCCGCCTTGGCTTCGAGGACCTGGGCGCAGGTGGCCGCGGTGTGGGCCGCCGAGCAGGTGATGCCCGCCTCGCCCGCCCGGCGGATGAACTCGACCGCCCCGGGAACGTCCGGCGCCACCGAAACGATCAGGGCCGGCGCGATCTCATGCAGCGCCGCGAGCTCGGCGAAATCCGGCTCGCGCACGAACTCCGGATTCTGGGCGCCGGCCTTGGAGACATTGATGAAGGGGCCTTCGATGTGGAGACCCGGACAGCGGGTGAAGACCGGGTCCGCGGCATACTTTGCCACCGTGCCGACGATGCTCTGCAGCTTCTCCTTCGGCTGCGTCAGCGTCGTCGGCAGCCAGGTCGTCACGCCCTCGCGGAGCTTGCGCTCCGCGATGTGCCGGAGGCCGTCGAGATCGTCGTCGCACACGTCGCAGCGATCGGCCCCATGGCAGTGGATGTCGAAAAAGCCCGGCATCGCGATCCGGCCCTCGGCATCGATCACGGTGTCGGCCGCCGGGGTCGAATCGTCCTCGATGACCGCCGAGATCCTGCCGTCCTCGATCAGCAGCGAGCCCCGCTCGATCTCACGGTCGGGGGAAATCAGCCGGGCATTGCGAATCAGCGTCGTCATGAGCAAAGGCTAGCCGACCTCCGTGCGCATTTGCAATCAAACCGCAGAATAAGATGTAAAAAGATCAATATCGGGACAAGCCCGTCATCTCAATCCGCCTTGAGCAGCCCCCGCCCGCTCCAAAGGTAGTTCCACCCGGAGATCACGGTCAGCGCCAGCGCCAGCCACAGCGACGCCGGCATCAGCCAGCCGGACGGATCCGCCAGCTTCCAGAGAAACTCGGCGATCACCCCGCGCTCGGGGATTCGTGAAAAGGCAACCCACACCAGCGCGGTGATGATGAAAATGAGCTGGAAGGTCGTCTTCCACTTCCCGAGGCGGTCCGCGGCGAGCACCTGCCCGGCCTCGATCGCGATCTGTCGCAGCCCGGTGACCAGAAACTCGCGGCCGATGATCACCGCCGTCACCCACACCGGCGCGAAACCGCCCACCGACATGAAGACGAAGGCCGAACAGACGAGGATCTTGTCGGCCAGCGGGTCGAGCAGCTTCCCAAGCGGGGTCACCAGGCCCATTTTCCGCGCCAGATAGCCGTCCAGCCAGTCGGTCGCGGCGGCCACCGAAAAGCTCACCAGCGCCGTCATTTTCCCCGCCAGTCCGTCGAATCCCATCGCCACCACGAAGACCGCGGTGAGCACCAGCCGGGAAAGGGTGATGGCATTCGGGAGGTTCATGGGCGGACTGTGGGAAATGCATGCCATCATGGCAACAAGGGGTTGCGCCCGGTCCGCGAGTTCCCTACACCGCGCCCGCTGTCATACAGCTTCCCGACCTATGAGTAACAGTGATTTCGGCCTCATCGGCCTGGCCGTGATGGGCCAGAACCTCGTCCTGAACGTGGAGTCCCGCGGCTTCAAGGTGTCCGTCTACAACCGCACGACGGAGACCATGGAGGAATTCGTCGCCGCCCACCCCGACAAGCAGATCGTCGGGCTGAAGACCCTCGAGGAATTCGTCCAGTCCCTCGCCAGGCCGCGCAAGGTGATGATCATGGTCAAGGCCGGCGGACCGGTCGACAAGGTGATCGAGTCGCTGATCCCGCTGCTCGACGAGGACGACATCATCATCGACGGCGGCAACTCGCTCTACACCGACAGCGAGCGCCGCGACGCGTGGTGCAAGGAACACAATCTCCGCTTCATCGGCGCCGGCGTGTCCGGAGGCGAGGAAGGCGCGCGCAAGGGCCCGTCCATCATGCCCGGCGGCCCCGGCAGCACCTGGGAGGTGATGAAGCCGATCTTCGAAAGCATCGCGGCCAAGGTCGACGGCGTGCCCTGCGTGACCCACATCGGCCCCGGCGGTGCCGGCCACTTCGTGAAGATGGTCCACAACGGCATCGAGTACGGCGACATGCAGCTCATCTGCGAGGCCTACAACATCTTCAAGGCCGCCGGTTTCTCCAACGAGGAACTCGCCGACATCTTCGCCGACTGGAACGCTGGCGACCTCGAGTCCTTCCTGATCGAGATCACCGCCAACATCTTCAAGCAGAAGGATCCCGAAACCGGGAAGGACATCGTCGACCTGATCGTCGACAAGGCCGGCCAGAAGGGCACCGGCCGCTGGACGATGATGAGCGCGGTCGAGCAGGCCGTGCCGCTGTCGTGCATCGGCGCCTCGGTCGAAGCCCGCATCCTGTCGTCGATCCGCGACCAGCGGATCGCCGCCTCGAAGATCCTGACCGGCCCGAGCAACACCGAGTTCAAGCTCGACGGCGTGTCCAAGGAAGACCTCGTCGGGATGGTCCGCGACGCGCTCTACGCCTCGAAGATCGTCTCCTACGCCCAGGGGCTCGACCTCATCGCCAAGGTGGGCGCCGACAAGGGCTGGGATCTCCAGCTCGGCGCGATCGCCCGCATCTGGCGCGGCGGCTGCATCATCCGCGCGAGGTTCCTCAACCACATCACCGAGGCCTACGAGGCCAACGCCAACCTCACCAACCTGATGCTGGCGCCGTTCTTCACCGACATCCTGACGAAGACCCAGGCCAACTGGCGCGAGATCGTCGCCCTCGCCGCCCGCAACGGGATTCCGATCCCGTCGTTCGCCGGCTCCCTGGCCTACTACGACAGCTACCGTAGCGAGCGCCTCCCGGCCAACCTGCTGCAGGCCCAGCGCGACTTCTTCGGCGCCCACACCTACGAGCGCCTCGACAAGCCCGAGGGCGAGTTCTTCCACACCGAGGACTGGCCCGAGCTCATCGACTGATCCCTCCACGGGACCCCCCACACCCACTCAAGACGGCCGGGCGATCGCCCGGCCGTTTTTGGGTTCCATCCGACCCGCACCTGCGGGAGGATGCCGCCATGAGTCGGAAAGGGATCGGCATCGGACTGCTCGCCGCCGGGACACTGTGCATGCTCGGCGGCATCGTCTCGATCGGTTGGGGCATCACGAAGATGATCGACTCCTTCCGGACGATCGCCACCTTCGAGGCACCGGGGGCCGTCACCTTCAGCGTGAGCGAACCGGGCACGGTGACGCTCTGGCACGACTACCAGACCCTCCACGGCGGCACCACGATCGAGCACCCTTCAAACCTCCCGTCCGGCTTCAGCTTCGAGCTGATCGACCCGGTCCGCGGGATGCGGCCCATGAGTTCGACCAGCAACGCCACGATGTCGTCGGGCTCGACCTCACGGATCGCGGTCGGTTCTTTCGACACTCCGGATGCCGGAGACTACGAGATCCGTATCCAAGGCCCCGAGCCACGGATCTTCTCGATCACCGAAGGGGGCAGCATGGCGGGCCTCGGCGGATTCTTCGGCGGCATGGGCTTCGGCATGGTCGGCGGCTTCCTCGGATTCATCCTGCTGATCGCCGGCGTGGTCGTCCTCGTTACCGGCAAGCGCCAGGCGCCCCCGCAGCGGGCGTAACCCGGCGAGGGAATGATCGCCCGGCCGTTTTGGCATCCACCAAGAGCCCCAAGGGGGCGACGGTCGATAGCCCCGGGCGCCGGCCCGGGGCTGGATCGAGGAATCAAGAAGAACTTGAGCCCTGAAAGGGCGAGGGTGGCCCGGGCTCACCAGCAATGCTCCCGTCGCCCTTTCAGGGCTCATGACCTCCCCTCCACCCTCGATCCCAAGGCTTGCGCCTTGGGCTGCCAACCATCGCCCCTTTGGGGCTCCTCCACCGCCTGCCGATCACTCCGCGCTCACCGGACCGCCGAGATGGCGGGTGAAGAAATCGACCCGCTTCCGCTGCGCGTAGCGCGACTCGCCGGCCCCGTGGCCCGCCCCCGGAATCGTCAGGCACTCGAAATCCTTGTCGGCCTTGATCAGCTCGTCGACCACCTGCCAGGTCGAAGCCGGATCGACGTTGGTGTCGAGCTCGCCGACGGTGAGCAGCAGCGCCCCCGTCAGCTTCCTGACGTGGGTCACGTTCGAGTTGTCGGCATAGTGCGGCCCGACCGGCCAGTCCATCCACTGCTCGTTCCACCAGATCTTGTCCATCCGGTTGTCGTGGCAACCGCAATCGGCGACGGCCGCCTTGTAGAAGTCGCCATGGAACAGCAGCGCTCCAAGCGCGTTCTGGCCTCCCGCCGAGCCTCCGAAGATGCCGACGCGGGAAAGATCCATCTGCGGATACTTCTCCGCCGCCGCCTTCATCCACGCGATGCGGTCGGGGAAGCCGGCATCCTTGAGGTTCTTGTAGGCGAAGTGCGAGAACTCGCGGCAGCGGTGATTGGTGCCCCGGCCATCAATCTTCACCACGATGAAGCCATGCACCGCCAGCTCGTGCATCGGCTGGATCCACGGCCGCCACGACTTCGGCACGAAAGCGTCGTGCGGTCCCGCGTAGATGCTCTCGACCACCGGGTAACGCTTGTCCGGGTCGAAATCCGGCGGCCGGACGATGACGCCGTGGATGTCGAACTTCCCCTCGCGGTCATTGGCCACGAAAGGCTCGGGCAGCTGCCAGTCCGTCTCAAGCAGCGCGTCGGCGTTGGCTTTCACCAGGGTCATCACCAGCGCACCGTCCGACCAGCGCCGCAGCTCGGTCACCGGCGCGTGATCCACGCGCGACCAGCGGCAGGTGAAATGGCGGCCGTCCGGCGAGCGCTCGAAACGGTCGTGGGTGCCGTCGGCCTCCGTCAGCACGGTCACCTTGCCATCGTCGATGCCGACCTTCGCGTAGTGGATGTAGTAGGGGTCCTGCCCGGGGTGGTAGCCGCCGAGCTCAATCACAATCTCGCGCTCTTCCTCATCGACGTCGATCACCCGACGCACCACCCACTCGCCCCTCGTGAGCTGGCGCTTCACCGAGCCGTCGGCGCCGTCGATCAGGTACAGATGCCGCCACCCGTCGCGCTCCGACATCCAGATCACCTCCTCGCCGTCCCCGAGGTCGTGGCGGTAGCTGCCGCCGGAGACGAAGATGTAGGTGTCGCTCTCCTCGTTCACCGCGACCCGCTGACGGCGGCTCTCGCTGTCGATCTCGAGCACCCGGTATTTCCCGTAGCCGCGCTCGACGAATTCATAGCTGAGGCGTTTCCCATCCTTCCTCCACGCCAGGCGGCGGCACTCGAAGGGGTTCTCGATGAGCGAAAGATCGGGCTCGATCACCTCGCGGCCGTCGGTGAAGCCGACCCATGGCGCCCGCGTGTCCACCTCGTCGCCGGGCTTGGGATAGCGGCGGGTGAAATGCCTCGGCTGAAGCCGGTCGTCGGGCGCCGAATCGACGTAGTGAACCTCGCGCTCGGCCACGTCGTGGGTCCTCCAGATCGCGAAACGCGAGGAATCCGGCGTCCACACCGGCTCGTCGCGGAACCCGAAGCCGTCTTCCGCGGCGATCACCTCGAGGCGCTCGCCGCCGCTGATCCGGACCAGTGCCCCCTCCTCGACCTTCAGCCGGTGCTTGCCGTCCGGCGAGTTCCAACCCCGCCGACCGCCTCGCTCGCCCCGGCCGCGCCGACGCTCGCCGCGACGCGTGGGAGCTTCGGCAGCGCCGAGCTTTCCCTCCCGCCAGCGACGCCAGCCGTCGTTGGTTTCCAACAACAGAGACCCGCCTTCCTCGACCCGGAACGACTTCCACCGCACCCCCGGATCGACCGGCGCTCCGGCCTCCCCTCGCCCGACATCCACCGGCACCAGCTCACGCCCACCGGGAGTCTCCCGCTCGAAAACCAGCCCCGATCCGTCCGGCGAAAACGCCACCTCGACCCGCTCGTTGGCAACTTTTGTCCGAGAAATGCCAAACCAGTGCCCCGTCTTGCGATTGAAACCCTCGGTGCCCCCGTGCTCAGCGCACAGCGGCGCCGGTTGGAAGGCCATGAGAATCAAGGCTGGACCAATTGTTTTGAAAAAGCTAACCATCTGCTGAAATGAAGTCACCGTTCTACGCACTGGCCGCCGGAATCCTAGCGCTCGGCACCCTTTCGTGCATGACCTACACGGAAAAGGTCTACACCGCGTCCGGCTACGACGCGCGGGACGCCTACAACCTCGGCCTCCGTCATGGAAGCGCCGATCGCCTCGCGGGCAAGGCCCACAATCCCCACATCAACGATCCTCACGAAGTCCCGGCCGATTTTCGTCAGGACTACATCTGGGGCTACACCGCGGGCTACGAGAACCCCTACGGTGGGGTCTCCGGCAGCAAGTGAGCCGTCACCGACTTCCGGTAGCGGGAGGCCGCGTCCGGTGCTAGGGACTCTCCGATGTCTTCCGGTTCCCGCCTCCTCGCGCTCGCCCTCGTTTCGTCGCTCCACGCCGCGCCTCCCACCGGGAGCATCACCCGGCACGTCTGGACCGGCGTCGGCGGCACTGCGATCGCCGATCTCACCGGCCTGGCCGACTACCCGGACAGCCCGGACACGGCCGGCACGCTCACGAGCTTCCTCGCGCCGACGGATTTTGCCGACAACTACGGCACCCGCGTCTTCGGCTGGGTCCATGCCCCGGTCACCGGTGACTACACCTTCTGGATCCACGGCGACGACAACTGTGAACTGTGGCTGAGCGACTCGGTCTCGCCGGACGACCGCCGGCTGGTCGCCTCCGTCCCCGAGTGGACCAACGCCGGCGAGTGGACCAAGTTCGCCCAGCAGCAGTCCGCCCCGGTCGCGCTCGAGGCGGGCCGCTACTACTTCGTCGAAGCCCTCCAGAAGGAAGGCACCGGCGGCGACAACCTCGGGGTCGCGTGGTCCTACCCCGGCCAGTCCCGCACCTACCTGCCAGGATCCTCGCTCAGTGCCTGGCAGAACGTCGCCCCCGAACCCGCCGACGACTCCGCCACCCTGCGAGCCGGGGAAACGGTCGCCGTCCCCGTCCTCGCCAACGACCTCGAGCCGAACGGCTCCGCCGACTTCGACCCCGCCACGCTCGCCATCGTCACGCCTCCGGATCACGGCATCGCCAGCGTCGACGGCCCCCTGATCCGCTACACGCATGATGGCGGACCCGACACGGCCGACTCGCTGATCTATGAAATCCGGGACCAGGCCGGTCTCACCGCCACCGCCCGGATCGATTTCAGCCTCAGTGCCGCCGCCCGCCTGCCGCTCGACACCTCCGCGATGCCGGCCGAGCCGCCCGCCGAGGCGATCGAAGTCGTCGATGCCTTCCCGGGACTCACTTTCTCATCGCCCATCGACGTGGTCTCGCCTCCGGGCGAAACGAACCGTCTCTTCATCCTCGAGAAGGGCGGCGATCTCGAGCTGATCCCGGATCTCTCGTCGCCGTCGAAGACGCTGTTCCTCAATCTCGACAGCGTCGTCAACGGCCGCCCGGGGGAGTCCTTCCAGACCTCCAGCGAACAAGGTCTCCTCGGGCTCGCCTTCCACCCCGACTTCGCCACCAACCGCCGCTTTTTCGTCGTCTACTCGGTGACGGTCGGCGGGGTCCGCTACCAGAGGCTGTCGGAATTCCAGGCCTCGTCCGGCAATCCGAACGTCGCCGACACCTCGTCCGAGGCCGTGATCCTCCAGCAGCGCAACGACGCCTCCAACCACAACGGCGGCGACCTCCACTTCGGCCCGGACGGCTACCTCTACATGAGCTGGGGCGACGAGGGGAATGCCAACGACACGCTCAACAACAGCCAGACGATCACCAAGGACTTCTGGTCGTCGGTCACCCGCATCGACGTCGATCTCGAGCCCGAGGACCACACCGCCGCCGACGGCACCGGATCCGACGACGCTAACCTGGAGCCCAACGCCCACCCCGCCATCGTCCTCGATGGCTCCGGCAACCCGCGCTACGAAGTTCCCGCCGACAACCCCTTCGTCGGCGCGACCTCCTTCAACGGCTCGTCCGTCACCCCCACGCAGGTCCGCACCGAATTCTGCGCCGTCGGCCTCCGCAACCCTTGGCGGATGGAGTTCGACCCGCTCACCGGCGACCTCTGGATCGGCGACGTCGGCCAGGGCGCCTGGGAGGAGATCGACTTCATCCCCGCCGCCGAGCTCACCACCGGCCACAACTTCGAGTGGGCCTTCCGCGAGGGCGACCACAACGGCCCGAAGTGGAACCAGCGCCCCGCCGGCTGGCCCGGCGGCACCCCGCCGATCTGGGAATACGGCCGCAGCCTCGGCTACTCGGTCACCGGCGGACTCGTCTATCGCGGCACCGGCATCTCCTCGCTCTACGGACTCTACCTCTGCGCCGACTACGGCTCGGGCAACATCTGGGCCGTCGATCCCTCGGAGAGCCCCGCGACCGCCACCCTCATCGCGGGGGAAACCGGCATCGTCGGCTTCGGCACCGATCCCTCGAACGGCGACGTCCTCATGGCCGACATCAACAGCGGCGTCATCCGCCGGCTCGTCCCGACTCCCGGCGAGGACACCTTTCCCGCCACCCTCGCCGAAACCGGCCTCTTCGCCGACCCCGCCGCCCTCGTCCCCAATCCCGGCCTCGTCGCCTACGACATCAACCTCCCCTTCTGGTCCGACCACGCCCGCAAGCAACGCTGGTTCGGCATCCCCGATCCCGCCCCCACCTTCGGCTACGAGGCCGAGGGAAACTGGAGCCTTCCCGAAGGCACCATCTGGGTGAAGCACTTCGACCTCGACCTCGAACGCGGCAATCCCGCCACCGCCCGCCGCGTCGAGACCCGGGTGATCGTGCGGACCGATGACATCACCTACGGCGTCTCCTACAAATGGAACGAGACCGGCACCGAGGCGACCCTCGCCGACACCGCCGGCGAGAACCTCGAGTTCGAGATCGACGACGGCGGCGGCACCGTCACCCAGACCTGGCGCATCCCCTCGCGGGCCGAATGCCTCACCTGCCACTCGCCGCAGGCCGGCCACGCGCTGTCCTTCCGCACCCGCCAGCTCAACCGCGATGGAGAAATCGCCGGCCTTTCCGGCAACTTCCTCGAGCTGCTCCACACCAGCGGCTACCTCGATTCCCCGCCCGACGACTCCGACACCCTCCCGCGTCACGTCGCGCCGGACGAAAGCGACTACTCGCTCGAAGCCCGGGCCCGCTCGTGGATGGCCGTCAACTGCGCCTACTGCCACAACGACCAGGGCACCGTGCCCGCCGACTGGGACGCCAGCGCCCACCTCAAGCTCTTCGAGACCGGACTGGTCAACGGACTCCCCGGCGGCACCCTCCTCGACCCCGACGACCGCCTCGTCGTCCCCGGCGAGGAAGAGCACAGCGTCATCGTCCACCGCGCCGCCGCCCGCAACGGCTACACCCGCATGCCGCCGCTCGCCACCAGCGAGATCGACGAGACCGGCGTCCAGCTCCTCATCGACTGGATCGAGAGCGAACTCCCCGGCCGCCAGAGCTACGACGACTGGCGTACTTCCATCTTCGGCGCCTCGCCCGACGGCGAGCCCGGCGAGGATCCCGACGGCGACGGTCGCGACAACGAGACCGAGTTCCTCCAGATGACCAACCCGCAGGTCGCCGACGCCCCGCCCGGCATCGCCGTCGCCGAGAACGCCAGCGGCCTCACCCTCACCCTGCCCGACCTCCCCGGCCGAGGCCACATCCTCGAATCCTCCACCGACCTCGGCACCTGGACCCCGTGGCCCGTCGAGGGCAACGACGGCCTCTCCCGCCCGCCTGGCCAGCCCTGGTCGGTCGAGGTCCCCGCCGACGAACCCCACCGCTTCTTCCGCGCCCGCATCGAGGAACGCTGAGGACCTCCCGAATGGGCGCGGACTTCAGTCCCGCCCCCGGCAAGTGGCGGCGGCGGCCCGCCGCAGGCCGTGGGGGGAAGCGGCCCGCTTCCCTCGCCCCCCTGAACCGGGATCCACCCTCTTCTCCGGAGCCCCGCCGAGCGGTTGACCACCGCCGAATCCATGTTCGTTCCCAAGGACCCCCAAGAGGCCCGTGGAACCCCCTCACACTTCCGCCTATTCCGCCTCCTCTTCAGTCCCGACGGGACGCCGGAAATTAGCCCCCGGGGTTCAACCCGGGGAAGCCATGCCCCCGACAACCCGAGCCCTGAAGGGGCGCGGGAATCCGGTCTGTCGTCTTCAAGGACCACGACGAGTGCGGAGAGGTGAATGCCAAGAATCACGGACAAACCTGACCCCTCCGAAAACACTCATGACGGTGGAACCCCCTCACACCTCCGCCTACTCCGCCTTCTCTTCAGTCCCAACGGGACGCCGGAGATTAGCCCCGGGGTTCACCCCGGGGAACCCATGCCCCCGACAACCCGAGCCCCGAACGGGCGCAGGAATCCGGTCTGTTGTCTTCAAGGACCCGGACGAGTGCGGAGAGGTGAATGCCAAGAATCACGGACGAACCTGACCCCTCCGAAAACATTCATGACGGTGGAACCCCCTCACACCTCCGCCTACTCCGCCTTCTCTTCAGTCCCAACGGGACGCCGGAGATTAGCCCCGGGGTTCACCCCGGGGAACCCATGCCCCAACATCCCGAGCCCTGAAAGGGCGCAGGAATCCGGTCTGTTGTCTTCAAGGACCCGGACGGGTCTGGAGAGGTGAATGCCAAAAATCACGGCCTGACCCCTTCGACTGACCCCTTCACTGCTGTCCAAAACAGCGGTGAGTGATGGGGCTTGTGGTTGATTTGACGCGGTTCCTGGAGTGTTAGCGGGCGATTCTCGAAACGGTGATCTATCTTTCCGGGTTCAGCATGTCTGCATGCCGTC
>JAUIJD010000069.1 GCA_030431475.1 Verrucomicrobiia bacterium
CGAGGTCCATGCCGTCGCGCATGAAGTTCCGCGCCTGGTAGTTGCGGATCCCGTCCCAGGGTTCCCGCTTCGCCTTCTTCAGGTCCGCGATTCCGAACACGTCGGGCTCCGACTTGATCAACCAGTACTTCACGCCGCGACCCTAGCAGCCGCCCGCCGCCGCGCAAGCCGCCCCCGGAGGATCTCGCTGGAAAGCCCGCCCGATCGAAGCCAGAATGCCTCGCCATGATCTACGAGCTGGAGTGCGAGGCGATGATCCGTGATCAGCTCGAGGCCCGTGGGATCCGCGATCCCCGGGTCATCGACGCCATGCGCGCCGTCCCCCGCGAATGCTTCGTCCCCGAGGAAAGCCACGGCCTCGCCTACGAGGACCACCCGCTGCCCATCGGCAACGGCCAGACGATCTCCCAGCCCTACATCGTCGCGCTCATGACCGAGCTCCTCGAACTCCCGTCCGACGCCGAGGTGCTGGAGATCGGCGCCGGAAGCGGCTACCAGACGGCCATTCTCGCCCACCTCGCCCACCACGTCTGCGCCCTTGAGCGGGACGCCGAACTCGCGGAACGCGCCCGCCATGCGCTCGACGAGCTCGGCTTTGGCCGCATCGACCTCCGCGTCGGCGACGGCTTTCAGGGCTGGCCCGAGCCGGAGCGCCGCTTCGACGGCATCCTGCTCGCCTGTGCCCCCGACCATCTTCCCGAGAGGCTCGCCGCCTCCCTCAAACCCGGCGGTCGCCTGGTCCTGCCCATCGGCCCCGCCGGCGGCACCCAGCAACTCACCGTCGTCACCCGCGGGGCCGACGGCGAAACCTCCCGGCGGGAACTCCTTCCGGTCCGCTTCGTGCCCATGGTGTGAGCCCCATGCACCGAAGGCGCCCCGTGGCTGCCGCGGCCCGCGGCAGGCCGTGCCGGCGGCGGCCCGCCGCCGGATCGCCCACTCCCGGGCGCACTCTAGAACAACTCGCCCTGGCCCGGGGTCAGCCTGCGGAAATGCCGCATCTCCAGCTCCGGCGGCGAGGTCGCCAGCCCGTGCCGCCGGCAGCTCGCCTCGAACAAGGCCCGCAACTGACCCGCCGCCGGGCCGGCGCCGCGCATGCGCTGCCTCGGCGTCGTGTTGTTGAGCCCGCCCTGCATCGCGCGGATCCGACCAAGCACCATCTCCTTCTTCCCGGGGAAATGCCGTTCCAGCCAGCCCTCGAACACCGACGCCACCGCTCCCGGCAGACGCACCACCGAGTAGGCCGCGAAGCCTCCCCCCGCCTCCTTCACCGCCTCGAGAATGGCGGGCAGCTCGCTGTCGTTGAGCCCGGGGATCATCGGCGCCGCGCTCACGCCACAGGGCACGCCGGCCTCGGACAAGCGCGCGATCGCCTCCAGGCGGGCGCGGGGCGAGGACGCCCGCGGCTCGAGCACCCGCGCCAGCTTCGGGTCCAGCGTGGTGATGGAGATATACACCGCCGTCGCACCCCAGCGCGCGAGTTCGGCGAGGTGGTCGAGGTCGCGCGCGACCAGCGCGTTCTTCGTGATGAGCGCCACCGGCTGGCGAAAGCGGGCCATCACCTCCAGGCACCCGCGGGTCAGCTCCAGCTTGCGTTCGACCGGCTGATAGCAATCGGTCACCCCGCTCATCGCGATCTTGCCCGGGCGATACCCGGCCCTCGCCAGCGCCGACTCGAGCAGCCGCGGCGCGTCCCGCTTGACCACGATCTTCGATTCGAAATCCAGTCCCGCCGAGTAGCCCAGATACTCGTGGTAAGTACGAGCGTAGCAGTAGCTACATCCGTGCTCGCATCCGCGGTACGGATTCAGCCCGTAGTCGAACGACAGGTCCTCGGCCTCGTTCTTCGCGAGGATGCTCCGCGAATCGTCGGCCAGGAACTCGGTGCGCAGCGGGCGGGGATCGTCGTCCACCCACGCGTCGTCGTCGACCTCCACCCGGAAGGCCGCGAAACGATTCGCCGGATTCCCCCCGGCACCCCGTCCCCGGTGAGCGTTCACGCGAACACCCTCGCCGGGACGACCGGTCGCACAAGCCATTTCGCATCCACCTGCATCCTCGACAGATTCCGCCGCTCCGCGGAGGATCACGACCGTTGAAGGACGCCCCCGGCACCCCCGCCGCCACCGCCCTGGTCATCGCCTCGATGATCGGCACCGGCGTCTTCGTCTCCCTCGGGTTCCAGCTTCTCGACCTCGATTCGGCGCCGCAAATCCTGCTGCTGTGGCTCCTCGGGGGGCTCATCGCGCTGTGCGGCGCGCTCTGCTACGCGGCCATCGCCGAGGCCTTCCCGCGATCCGGCGGCGAGCACCATTTCCTCGGACAGCTCTACCACCCGTCGCTCGGCTTCATGGCCGGCACGCTCTCCGCGCTCAGCGGATTCGCCGCCCCCACCGCCATCACCGCGATGGCCTTCGGCGCCTACCTGAACAAGGCCTTCCCCGCCGTGCCCCCGACCGCCGCCGCCGTGGCGGTGATCCTCGTCGGCAGCGCTGCCCACGCCTTCGACGCCCGCACCAGTGCCCGCGTCCAGACGGCCGCCACCGCCCTCAAGCTGCTGCTCATCCTCGGCTTCCTCGCCACCGCCTTCGCCCTGCCCGGCGAGGGTGACATCCGCTGGTCCCCCGTGCCGGCCGAGGACCTCCCGGCCATCGCCTCGCCGGCCTTCGCCGTCGCGCTCGTCTGGGTGCTCTACGCCTACAGTGGATGGAATGCCGCGGTCTACGGGCTCGAAAGCTGGGACCGGCCGCGCCACACGGTCCGACGCGCCCTCGTGATCGGCACGCTGATCGTCACCACCCTCTACATCGCCCTCAACGCCGCCTTCCTCAAGGCCGCGCCCGTCGCCTCGCTGCGCGGGGTCCACGGCGAAATCACGGTCGGCGAGATCGCCGCCGTCTCGCTCTACGGCAAGACCGCCGGCACCTGGGTCTCCTCGCTCTTCGCCCTCGGACTCTTCGCCTCGGTGAGCGCCATGCTCTGGGCGGGGCCCCACGTGCTGGCGGCGATGGGACGTTCGACGCCGTCGCTCGGGTTCTTCGCGCCGAAACACGGCGCGCCGAGGCTCGGCCTGCTCGTCCAGGTGGTGGTCGCGTTGATCCTCGTCGGCATCAGCGCCTTCGACGACCTCGTCACCTTCACCACCATCGGGCTCACGATCTCCACCATGCTCACGGTCGCCGGGGTGTTCCGCCTGCCACCGGGAAATCCACGCCCCGTCGTGGCGGCGGTCGTTTTTCTCGCCATGACCACCTTTATCGTCCTCTATTCCATCATCCAACAGACCCTCCCGTCCGTGGTCGGGCTGGCGACCGTCGTCGTCCTCACCGCGGCCGGACACCTCATCCACCGCCACTCCCGATGAAACGCCTCCTCGCCGGCCTCGCCGGCCTCGCCCTCTGTCACTGCGGCTCGACCGAGTTCACCCCGACCGAACAGGAGAACCTTCCGCTGAATCCGACCCGCGACTTCGGCGGGGCGAGCGGCGAGCCGTCGCACGACGACATCGCCCGCTTTCTCGCCGGCCGGCCGGTCGCCCGCGGTGCCGCGCTTGCCGATTACCAGAAGCGCTCCGGCGACTACCACACCCACGCCCTCGAGCTCGACTACCTGTGGCGCAAGATGGGCTCCGTCCGCACGCTACGGCAGGCGCAGTACTACCACCAGGACCTCCGCCCGCACCTCGGCTCGCCGTCGACGGTCGTCTATCCCTTCGGCGGTCCCGACATCATGTATGTCTCGTCGATGTTCCCCCGTGCCTCGACCTATATCCTGATCGGACTCGAGCCCGCCGGAAACGTTCCCGCCGTGCCCGGCGACAACACGCTCGCCCGCCTCTCCGCGCTGCGCAGCGTGATGGAGAAACCCCTGCGCCACGGCTACTACCTGACGAAGGAGATGAAGAACGCGCCGGACGTGACGACGATCATGATGACCAGCCTCGCCCTGATGGGTGCGGAGGTGAAGGATGTCCGGTCAATCTCCGTCGCCGGCAAGCCCGCCACCGAGATTCGCTTCAACTCGCCCTACGGCGGCAGCAAGAAGGCCATCTACGTGTCGGCGAACCTGTCCAACTCCGGCTTCGGGTCGATCCGCCCGTGGCTCGACGGCCACGCCGGTGCCACCGCCTACTTCAAGGCCGCCTCCTATCTGCCGCACGACGGCTCGTTCACCGGCATCCGCGACTGGGTCCTCGGGAACTGCCGCGCGGTGCTCCAGGACGACTCCGGCATCCCCTATCGGAGCTACGACAAGAATCAGTGGGACGTGACCCTCCTCGGCACCTACGACCGGCCGATCCCGCTGTTCTCCGAGTGGCGCCAGTCCGACCTCGCCGCCGCCTACGACGCCGCCGGCCCGCTGCCGGAAATCCCCTTCGGCTCCGGCTACCACGTCCGCATGTCCGACGCCAACCTGCAGGTCTACCGGCGGAAGTGAGCGGCCGACGCGGAGGCCTCAGCCCGCACGTTGCACAATGAGGTACAGGTGCGGCTCCGGCCACTGGTCGTATTCCATATGCCGGCACACACACCGGCCGGCCGCCACCACCTCCAGCAGCTTGGGAATCCCGAGCGCGGCGTGGTAGATCGGCTGCCCCATCATCTCCTCGGATCGTTCCTCCGGCTCGTCGATCCCCCCGCTGGTGAAAATCATGACGCCCCCTTCCGCCAGCGCCCCGCAGAGTTTTTCCAGGATCGCCTCGTGCCGCTCGAGCGGCGCGTGCCAGATGCTGTCCCATGCGGAGATGAAATCATAGCGGACCGCCGGCTCCCACGCGCCCACATCCACGTGGTGGAAGTCCACCCCGGGATGCCGTCGTCGCGCCCGCCGCAGCATCTCCGCCGAGACGTCGAGCCCCTCGACCTCGAAGCCCTCGTCCAGCAGCAGTTGGATGATCCTCCCGCTGCTCCCGCAGCCGATGTCGATCGCCCGTCCCCGGTCCTTCACGAAGTGCAAGGCGCGCCGGTGCTGGGCGATGCCGTTGCGCCGATTGAAGTCCGGACCGTCCCAATGCCCGGCCAGTCGGTCGTAGGTCGCCCCGATCTCGTCCGGTTTCATCGCATCAGACCACCCGCAGCAGTGTGCCGTCGCGCCAGCTCCCGGAATACCCGAGCCGCGCGATCACCCGCCCCTCGTCCGGCCACACGTAGACCCGCTGGCCCGCCGACCCGATCAGCGCCAGCATGGACGATGGCTGGCTGCGCGAAAGGCAGGCCGAGCGCCAGAAACCCGGATCCTTCGGTGGATCGAGCACCTCCTCGACCTCGATCTCGCGCCCGCCCGGAGCCTTGCGGTTCGACCACACCCCGCCACCAAACATCGGGTTCGCCCGCGATGACCGCGTGACGTCGCGGAAGGCCGACGCGGAGATCCCCGCAACCTGTTGTCCGGAAGCCAGCTTGCCGATCGCCCGCCCGAGCCGCCCCATCTCGGTCACGTTGAGCTCCGCACCGGTCGAAAGGTAGAACCGCCCGCCGGCATCCGAACGCCACTCCGGGCTGCTCAGGCGCAGCGGACGCATCACCGCCCGGTGGAGAAACCGCTCCAGCGTCTCGCCGCGCGCCACGAGCTTGCGATGGAGGCACTCCGCGAGCACCTCCCAGCAGGCGGGCCCGTAGCGGAAACGCGTTCCCGGCTCGTCCACCACCGGCAAGCTCATCGCCACCTTGCCCTTGTCGGCGATGCTGCGCCGATACAGCGCCCCGGCGCCTTCCCGCAGGCCGGCCGTCATCTGGAGCAGCATCCGCACGGTGATCCCGTCCTTGGCCGCATCGCCGCCCCACTCGGAAAGCGTGGCGCTCACCCGCTCATCGAGCGACAGCCAACCTTCGCCCACGGCCCTCGCACAGGCCAGCCCGCCCAGCGCCTTGGTCACGCTGAGCACGGGTCCCCGGTGATGCGTCCGCCACGACGAGCGCAGGCTGCCGCCCTCCCATGCCGCCCAACCTCGACCGCCGTTCGCGCGCGCCACCTCTTCGGCACGCCCCAGGGTCTTCGCATCCCAGCTCCGCACGCCGCCGCCTCCGAAGGGCGCGCATCCGCCCAGCATCCCGCCTCCCGCCAACAGCAGCCAGTCTCTTCGTTTCACCCCCGGACTATCACCCGGCCCGGCGCCGGGCGGCAATCCGCAATCCACCGACGAAGCCCCCGGCCCGTCAACCGGGCCGGGAACTCGTCGCCGTTCTTCGGGGGGCTGGGCTTCTTTGGTCGGCGAAATCCGGGGGGAGGACCTGCGGCGTGGCCCCCAACCGCAATCGCCCGCGGTGGTTGTCAAAAAAGACCGACCCTCCTTGACTCGATTCCTCCGAGAGCATCCGAGAAGACGCGCAAAAGCGGAGGCGGAAAGCAAGACGCTGGCCGAGTTCTCGCATGGCGGAACCGTCCACTACCTTGAATTCTCTGAAGACGACAAAGCCGGTCGCCCGCCTTGGCGGGCAACCGGCTCCTTATCCTCACTACTCAGTGATCAGGGTGCCTCGGTGGCGCGGGCGCGGAGGAAGCCGCGGGAGGGCAAGCCGTTGGAGCCGGCGAGGCGGAAGGTCTGGTATTCGTAGCCGGTGGGCGGGGTGGCTGGCAGGCCGGTCGGAATGACCGGAGAAGCGAGCGGGCCTTCGACGGTGGCGGTGAAGTCGGAGAGATCGAGGCTGCCCTCGACTTCATAAAGCAAGCCATCGACGGTGGCGGAGGGCGTCGGGCTGCCGGCGAAGGTGGCACCGCTGCGAACGGCGAGGGTGAGCAGAAGCTCGGGCTCGGTGTCGGCATCGGTGTCGGCGGTGGCGAGGGCGACGAGACCACGCGACGCCGCGTCGAGCGGATCCGAGCCAAAGGCGAATTCGTCGAGGTTGCTCACGCCGTCGGCGTCGGGGTCGTCGGTCGGGCCGTCTTCCTTTCCGGGGGTGCCGTCGAGGCCGTTGGCGAGGGCCCAGGTTTCGAAGGGCGTGTCCGAGGGAACATAGCTGCCCGAGAGGGCCAGCGTGACGTTGTCGATGATGGCCGTGGCGGTGAAGCTGGCCGCGGCGCCGGGATGGATGTGGGCGATGCGCAGGGCCACCGGGCTGGTCGAAGTGCTGGAAACGGGCAGGACGAAGGAGGCGGTGTCGAGTTGGTTCGCTGCAGCACCGGCCACGACTCCCTCGTCGAGGATGAGAAACTCGCGGGCGACGATCTCCGTGTCCGCGACGAGATCCCAAAGTGAGAGCCGCATGAGGATGTCGCCGTTCGTGGTGGCGTCGTTGCGATAGCCCTGGTCGAGGCCGACTTCGATGGCGGTGATCTGGTCGGCGCTGAGTCCGCCATTTCCGGTGGAGAGGTCCTGCTGGATGTAGTTGCCACCCCGGGCCTGGAAATGGGCGGCGATGCTGGTGAGATTCGGCGTGGCGGGGTCGGTTTGGCCGTAGTTGCCGGGGGAGCCGACGATCGAGCTGGTCCAGCCATCCGGCGTGGTGGAGGCGGCGGAGGTGTAGGGGTTGGCGTCGAAGTCGCCGTTGATCACCGTGAGCGGGGTGGGCAGGGCGGCGCCGGCCGTGACCGTGGCGGTGACGGGCAGCGTGAGGCTGGGATTGAAGGCGGCGTCGGTCTCGATGACGAGCAGGTCGCCGAAGCGCCCGGTGGCGCCGGTGGCGGGATCGAAGGTGACTTCGACATCGCCGCTGGTACCAGGGGCGATGGGGCCGGGGATGGAGCTGACCGTGAAATCCCCCGCGCTGCCGAGTAGCGTGGCGGAGAAGATCGTTAGATCCTCAGAGGCACCGGTGTTGGTGACGGTGACCGTGGCGGTGGTCGGGCCGGGATCGACTCCGAGCGAGCCGAAGTCGACGGTGTCGGTGGAGAAATCGGCGGCGGGATCGCGCACCTCGGCGCTGAGGGAGAGGGTGCGGGTGGGGTTGAGCGTGCTGTTCGAGTCGATGATGACATCGAAGCTGTAGATGCCGCCGCCGATGGTCGGGGTGAAGCTGAGGTCGATGCTGCCGCTGCCGCCGGGAGTGACCGGCGTGGAGAAGCCGGTAACGGTGAAATCGACGGCGTCGGGGCCGTCGAGGGTGACGTCGCTGAGGAGCAGGTCCTGCGTGGCGCCGTCGTTGGTGAAGGGGATGGAGAAGGTGGTGGTGGAGCCGTCGCTGACGATGACCGGCAGGGTGCCGACGGTGAGCACTGGATCAGGCGCTCCGCTATCGACGGTGATGTTGTCGATCCAGGCGGTCGGGTTGAAGGTGTCCTGGGTGGTGACGGTCGTGAAGCGAATCCCGATCTCGTCGCCGACGAGGCCGAGGTCGGTGTTGTCGTAGGAGAGGGTGAGCCGATTGCCGACCTCGATCACGCGGTAGCTGTCGAAGGCGTTGGACGGCGTGTCGGGCGGGAAGGTGTAGGTGTCGCTGGCAAGGACGGTGTCGTCGGTGAGATTGACCAGGGCGACCTCAAGCGACAGGTCGTTGGGTGCGGCGGTGTTGTTGCGCCAGCCGGAGTCGAAGCTGACGGTGTAGGTGCCGAAGCTGTCGGCGGTGGCTTCCGAGGTGAGGAAGCCCTGCTGGATCGAGTTGCCGGGGCGTGCGTGGAAGGCGAGGACGTTGGTGCTGGCGGGGATGCCTCCCCCGGAGGCGTAGATGTAGATGTGGCCGGCGGCGCCTTCAACGGTGGTCCAGTCGGCGGGATTGGAGCCGTTGCCCGATCCCTGGAAATCGGGATTCAACAGGGTGATGGGGGCGGCCGAGGCGATGAGGCTCAGCGCACTCGCGATGGCGGAAACGAGACAGGCTTTCATGGTTGATGGGTCGGGATGGAATCCGCGGAGTGTTGAGCGACGGGATTCACTGATCTCCATTCCGGAAAGGTGCGGAAGCTGACCGGATTTCCGGAAAGGTTTTCCCGATCAACGGAGCGCGACCCGGAGCCGGTAGAAGCGGCGATCCGAGGTGAGCGGGATGGCGGCGGTCCATTGGCGGTAGTCGCCGACGAGCTGGGCGGGCGTGGCGAGGTCCGGATGGTCGTCCCAGCCCGCGAGGTCGGAGGAGGACTGGAGTTCGTAGCTCATGGACTCCAGCTCGGGCCGCGCGCGCTGGAGCCAGCCGAGGATCAGCCCCGAGGGCGATCGCTGGAAGGTGAGCGAGCGATCGGAGCGGAGGATGTCGGTGCCGAAAAGAAACTCCTCGAGGTTGCTGCGGCCGTCTCGGTCGAGGTCGCCCTCGGGATGGGTGTCGGCGGAGGCGAGGCCGAGTTCGTCGGCCCATTCCTGGTAGAAGGCGGAGGCGGGGACGCGGAGGGCGGGTCCGTAGTGAGACTCGAAGGCGAAGAACAGGGTCTGGCGGTCGCCGAGGTAGTGGCGCTCGAAGAGGGAGCCGTCGGCGCGGAAGCAGTGGGCCTCGCCGTCGACGAAGCGCCAGGTGAAGCCGTTCCAGTTGCCGGATTCCTCGCCATCGACGAAAAGTACGAGGCTGCCATCGCTGCGGAACTCGCGGGCGTAGCTCGTGTTTCCGACCTGATACTCGAAGCGACCGACATGGTCCGACTCGGTGGCGGCGAAGACCGTGGCGAGGGTGATCGGGCCATTGGCGACGGCGTGGTTGCCGGGGCCTTGCAGGGTGACTTCGAGGAAGACGCGCTCGGTTTCCGCCGGTGAGAGCGGGGGCAGGCTGCGGACGGCGGCGGTGCCGTCGAGCGAGGAAACGGTGGCATCGCTGTGGAGCGAAACGTCGCCGGAGAGGATCTCGATCTTTTGCAGGGAAACCGAGGCATCGCCGAACTGGCGCGAGAGCGTGAGGCGCTGCGGCGTGCCGGCCTCGAAGCGCTCGGTGATGTCGAAGCGCAGGGTGCCGGGCGCAGTTTCCTCCTGCGGCACGCTCCAGCGCAGCGAGGCGGAGCCGCGCATGGCGGGGGCGAGGCGATCGTGGATGCCCTGGGCGATGGCGACGGTGTCGCCGGCGGGCGTGGTGGCGAAGGCGGTGGTGTCGTCGAGGAAGGCGAGCTCGAGGTCGCTGCCGGAGTAGGCCGGGGTGGCGTCGCCGGACCAGCCGCCGCGGAGATCGTCGATGTAGCGCGACCAGCGGGCCTTGTAGTGGCGGCCGACGAGGCCGGCCCAACTCCGGGATCCATAGTCGTCGAGCGAATCGGACCGTCCGTCCCAGAGGGTGACCAGGTCGCGGGCGTTGCGTTCGACGCGGGCCATGGCGGCGGGGGTGTCACCCTTGGCGCGGGCGCGGGCGAGCCAGGTGCCGAGGAGGAAGTTTTCATCGGAACCGAGCACGGCGTCGAGATCGTCGAAGAGGGCGAGAAGCTCGGCGGACCGGGTGTCGAAGGCCTCAAGGTCGCGGGCCTCGAAGGCGGCCATCATTTCGTCGAAGACGTGCTTCGAGTGGAAGTTCAGCGCGTGGCGGGTGACGTCGACGAGGTCGTGGCGGTAGTTGGCGTTGCCGGCGAGCTCGGGAGCGGCGTCGAGCAGCAGTTTCCAGGCCTCGACGATGTCGAGCTCGCACCAGTAGGGGGTGTTGGAGGACCAGGTGCGGGCGCGGGTGGCATCGGGTCGCGGGCGGGTGGCGAAGATGTAGTCGGCGATGCCTTCCTGCTGGACCGGGCAGCGGTAGGACGAGCGGGCGAGGAGGTCCCAGGCGGCACGGGCCGGGCTGCTCGGCTTCCCGTAGCGGGCGGCGAGGGTTTCGTCGAGCCAGGCGGCGACATCGACGTCCTCGTCGCGCCAGAACATGTCGTAGTAGAGGGCGGTCTGGAGCGGGTTGGTCTCGATGCCCTCGGGACTGTGGCCGAGGCCGGCGAAGTTTCCCGGCACGCCGCCATCGAGGAAGCGCGAGGGCAGCGTGGCGATGGTGTCGAAGTTGCCGTAGAGGCCGTGGTTGCCGCCGAAGTTGTCGATGATCTGCCAGGTCCACGGGATCCATCCACCGTAGTCGCGGAAGGAGCCGGAGACGGGTGCGGCGGTGCCGAGGTGCTTCGAGGTCTGCTGGACGAGCACGCGGTCGGGCCGGCAGGCGTCGAGGCCTTCCTGGCGGGGGTTGCCGGTCCAGCCGAACATGACCCAGGTGGCGTCGGGCCGGTGGGCGAGCATGCCGTCCTGGATCGCCCGGTAGGCGGGGCCGAGGTCGAGGCCGCCGGTGTTGCCGCCCTCGTGGAAAAGGTCGCCTCCATAGAAGCGGACGGATCCGAGGACGGCTTCCATTTCCTCGTAGTAGACCGCGGCGGTGGTGGCGAAGGCGGGATCGGAGGGGTCGAGGACCGGCGGCCGGGCGAAGCCGCCGACCCAGCTGCCCTGCGGGATGATGTGGGCGTCGGGGAAGCCGCTGCCGAAGAAGTCGGGCACCATGCCGTAGAAGCCCATGGTCACCGGCTCGATGCCGAGCTCGCGCATGCGGTCGGCGACCTGGCGGGCGAGGGCGGCTTCCTGGTCGATCTCGTGCTGGGTGAGGGGGCCTCCGTAGCCCTGAAGGTTGTCGAAGTGCCACCAGGCGATGTGCGAGGTGGATGGGAGCCAGGTCTCGATCTGGGCATCGCTGAAGCCCAGGCGGCGCAGGGTGTTCTGCCAGATCTTCTCGTGGCCGGTGAGGAGGAAGGCCTGGTTGATGCCGTGGAGGGCGAGGAAGTCGAGCTCGCGTTGCCAGCGCTCCCAGTCCCAGAAGGCCATCGAGTAGGAAAAGACGCAGTGGTTGTGGGCGGAGCGCCATTTCCACGGACTGGAGCGCGGGGCCTCGTCGGGCAGCGGGAGTGGATCGGGGACGGCGGTCTGGTCGCCGCTCCACGAGAAATGCATGCCGCAGTGGTGGACGAGGTACCAGCGGAGACCGGCGATGCGGGCGTTGGGGTTGTTGCCGGAGATGACGACCTGGTCGCCGTCGTGGCCGAGCTGGAAGGTGTCGCTCGATGCGGCGAGCGGCTCGAAGCGGATGCGGTCGGCGAGGGCGGGGACGACGCGCGCGAGCAGCCCGGTCTCGGCGGTGCCGACGGGCTCGGCCGCAAAGGGGGCGTCGAGAGACAGGTTGTCGATCCAGACCGACGAGCGCCACGCACTCGAGCCGAGTCCGCTGTCGGGATCGACGCGGCGGATGCGCAGCGAGACCCGGTCTCCCGCCAGACCCGGGTCGGAGGGGTCGTGCGGGATGGTGACGGTGAAGGGCTGGATCCCGGCCGCGGTCGGGTCGCCGTCGGCGGGGGTCCAGGTGTCGCTGATCGCGGTGGCGGAGGTCAGCGTGATCTCCGCGCCACCGAGCTCGCGGCCGTCGGTCTCACTCCAGATCGAAACCCGGAGGGTGGCGGTGTCGCTTGCCAGCGCCCCGCGCCAGCCGGCGTCCAGGGTGAGGGTGAAGGAGCTGAAGCGGTCGGCGGTGGCCGCGTCGAGGGGCTGGCGGATGTGGTCCGGGTTGGCGGAGCCATTGCCGTCCTTGAGGACGAGGGCTCGGTTGCCGGGGGTGCCCGCGTGGTCCCAGAGGTAGATGGGGTTGGGGTCGCCGCTGGTCTCGGTGGTGAACCAGGGGGCGGCGGGATTTCCCGTGGGCAAGCCTGCGGGATTCTCGAAGTCACCCTCCGTGAAGTCGCCGGCCGTGAGGGCGGGCGCGGTCAGCGATGCGAGGAGGAGGCGGAAGCGGAGCGACATGGGTGAGGCGGAGGCCGAGGGCCAAGAAAAAGACGGAAGGCGAACCCGCCTTCCGCCTTCGGGATGGATTCGGAGCCCGGAATTCAGCGCCGGCGGCGAAGGAGCCCGAGAAGTCCGATCGAGCCGAGCAGGGCGATGGATGTTTCGGGGACGGCGGTGACGGCGACGTTGTCGATCCAGCCGGTGGGGTTGAAGCTGTTCTGGGACGAGTCACTTTCGAAGCGGAGGGCGATGGTATCACCGACGAGCCCCGGTGCGGAGTTGTCATAAGTGATGGTCACGCTCTGCAGGCCGACGTGGCGATAGACGTCCAGTTGGTTGGTAGGGGAATTTGGCGGCAGCGTGTAGGTGGCCGAACCGAGCACGCTGTTGCCATCGGTCACATTGACGATCGAGATCGTCCAGCCGAGATCGTTCGGGGCCGCGGTGTTGTTGCGCCAACCGGCATCGAAGTTGACCGTGAACGAGCCGTAGGTGTCCGCCGTCGCTTCGGACGTGAGGAAGCTCTGCAGCACGTTGTTCACGCCATTGCGCCCCTGGAATGTGAGCACGTTGGTGAAGGCGGGCAAGGTGGAGACCTGGACGCTCACCCCGCCGGCGAGTTGTTCGGTGGTGGTCCAGCCGGTCGGATTGGTATCGGCGCCGCTTGCCGAAAAGTCGGTGTTCGTCAGCGTGAGCGTGGCGCCGGAAGCCGCGCCGCCGCACGCGGCGAGCAGGACGAGGAGGCGGGGAAGGAATTTCATGGCTTGGAGTTGTTGATTGCGAGTGGAATTCAGGACGAAAACCCGGCCGAAGCCGGTTGCTTCAGGGCCCTTATTCCGGCCGGTCGAGGAAGCTGACCGAATTGACCCAAAAAACTTTCGGGGCGCCGTCCAACCGACGTAGGACCGTCAGGCCTACTCTTCCACCCGCCGTGCATTCTCGTAGGGCTGGCTGATGAAGAGCAAGGTGTCCCTGTCGCGCAGGGTGTGGGACTCGGTGGCGTCGAGGCGGGGGATGTAGCTCTTGAGGACCCCGTTTTCCACGCTCCACCGGCTGTCCGCGAAAGCGCCGCTCCTCCACTCGCCATTCTCGTAGAGGCGGATGCTTCCATCCGGCCGGAAGCCGCGGATAAATTCACTGCCTGCGAAGTGGTAGCGCCACTTTCCGACGAAGTCGGCTTCGACGGCGGAGCTGGCGAGGCCTTCCTCGAACTGGAGGATGCCGGCGGAGAGGATGGGCGTCGTGCCGTCGATCGGCCGCACGGTCGCGTGGAGCGTCCAGCGGCCTGACTGCGTCGGCACGTCCGACAGGTCGAGTCGGTAGACGTTGTCGTGGACATGGGCCAGGTAGCCGGTGGTGCCCCGGTGCTCGTCACGGGCCACCGGCTGTCCGTCGTGACGAAGCTCGACCGCCTCGATCTCGAGGACGTTCGGGCCGTTGAACCATTTGAAGATGGCGCGGTAGTCGGCAGGCTTCCAGACCAGGTGGGAGACGTCGAATTCCAGCTCCTGAACTTCGGGCGAGGTGATCTCCCAGGCAAAGTCGCGGTTCGGGAGACGGCGGACGTATTTCTCGCGGTCGAAAGGGATGACCTGCAGGGGTTTCTTCGCGTCGCTCAGGTCGTGGCGCACGGCGTGGTTGGTGAAGAGCGGCATCGGCTCCGGGCGGTCGCCGGTGTGGAGCTCGATCTCCCCATCGAAGACCCCGATGTCCGTCGGGCCATCCTTTCGCACGTCCATCGCAAACTCGGTGCCGAGATCGACGACGGTGCCGTCGGCGTAGTCGATGCGGAATCCCTCGGCGCCCTTGGGCACGGAGGCGACCAGCTTGCCATTGCCGAGGCGGCCGGACTCGCGATCGACGACGTCGAACTCGGCGGGGCCTTCGACGGTGACGCGCACGCCGCTGGCGTAGGTGATCTCGACGAGGCCGGAGTCGATGGCGAGCTTGTCGAGCGCGCCCGAATGGGAGAGCAGGTCGGGATGATCGGCATCGGACCAGCGGACGCCCATCAGGCCGGTGATGCGGGCGGCGGGGAGATTCTCGTCATCGGGGACGGGCTCGGATTGGCCGAGCGGGGTGGCCGGCTCGAAGTGGCGGCCGGTTTCCAGGCCGATGAAGAACATCACGCAGGCCGCGGCGGCCATGCCGGCGAGCGCCAGCCACGGGCGGCGGCGGAACGGCACAATGGCGGCGGGGATTTCGCCGAGTGTTTCGGGAAGCGTGGCCTCCTGCTGGGTGAGCTGGAGGTAGTAGGCGAGGTGGTCGTCGTCCTCCAGCAGCTCCTCGAGCCGCGCCATCTCGGGGCGGGTGAGCGGGTCGGAGTCGAGCAGGCGGTCGACGAGTCGGCGGAGTTCGGGCGGGGGTGGCTTCATGGGTTCAGGGAAAGCTTGTGCTCGATGCAGTGGCGCAGCGCGAGGCGGACGCGCGAAATCGCCTTCTGGAGGCGGTTCGGCGGGGCATTCAGCGAGCGGGCCTGCTCGCTGAGCGAGCGGCGCTCGACATACTTGAGCTGGAGCAGCCGCAGGTCCTCGGGTCGGAGGTCGGCGAGGCAGGCGCGCATGGCGACCAGGCGCTCGTCGATCTGCTCGGCCTGCTCCTCGGCCGCGCCGGCGATGCGGTGGAGCAGGTCCTCGGAGAGGGTGACGACCTTGTTGCGCTGGAGTTCGCGGCGGTGGGTGAGGGCCTTGAAGTAGCCGGTCTTGAAGGCCCAGGCCTTGAAATTGGTGCCGGGCTGGAAGTCGCCGCGGCGCTCCCACAGGAAGAGGCAGGTCTCCTGAACCACGTCCTCGGCGGCGTCGGGGTGCGGGAGGATGGAAAGGATGTAGCCGCGGAGCGCCGGGCGGAGCTCCTGGATTCGACCGGAAAGCTCGGCGTCGCTGAGGGCGACGCTAGCAGTGTTCTCCGACGAATTCGGGGCAGGCATGCTCATTCCAAGGAGGCATATTCCACTTTGGATGGGAAGCTGACCCGATTTTGCCCGGAAGGCCAGCATGTGAAGCTCCTGAAGCAGGATTTGCCAAGATCGTCGGGCGGCTCACGACTAGGAGGGTCCCGGGGTCCTTGCCGTCTCTGTGAAACCCGGGAGGCCCCGCCCCTCGCCAACCGCAACCAACGGGCCCGTTGCGCAGGTATTCCTGGCCTTCCCTTCCCCACCGCAGCCTCGACCTTCCTCCGACTTTCGGTTAGGTCCCTGACAATCCCGCACCCAAGCTCCGGTTGAAGCCTTCATGAAGCCGATCCTCCGATTCGCCCATCTGACGATGCTGGCGGGCATCCTGCATGCCCAGCAGCTCGAGTGGCGGGTCGCCATCGGCGCCGGCCCGACCCCCGGCTCCAGCCTCACCTCGGTCGAGGCGGTTCCGGGCGGCACGAGCACGCCCGCCCGGGCCTTCGCCTGCGGGTTTTTCGAGGGCAACTTCGGCATGGGCCCCGGGACGCCCTTCAGCAACGCCTCGGGCCTCGACGGCGTGGTGCTGCGCTTCGACGACGACAACCCGAACTGGGACGTCGACTGGAAGACCCAGGCCACGTCCTCCGGCGATGTCGAACTCCGCGACCTCTCGATCGCCCCGTCCGGCACCCTCTACGTCTGCGGGACCTTCACCGACGACGTGCAGCTCGGCGCCGCCGGGAACTTCAACGACCCGGGCGGACCGCACGGCTTCGTCGCCTGGCTGAATCCCGACTCCGGCGCCTGGGTCGGCGCCTACCGGACGCCGGGGATCGAGCCGGTCAGCCTGGTCGCCGGTCCGTCCGGAAACGTCCTCCTCACCGGTCCCGGAACGCTGGCGGCCGCCTACGACAACACCGGCACCCAGCTCTGGTCCGCCGCGGTCCCGCCCGGCACCGCCGAGTGGGGCCACGTGGCGGTCGACCCCACCAGCTCGAACGCCGCCTACGTCCTCACCCGCCGAAACGCCACCTCGGCCGAGGAGGTCATCCTCCGCCGCCTCGACCTCAGCACCAACGGCAGCGTCGTCTGGACCCGCACCATGGGCAGCTCCGGCCCCGACTTCCTCGGAGGCCTCGACGTCTGCGACGACGGCGAGGTCCGCCTCGTCTTCACCGCCGACCACCCCAACCCGAGCTACCACGGCAGCCCCGTCCCCGGCGGTCCCTTCGCCTCGGCCATCCACAGCTTCGCCGCCCGCATCCGGCCGAACGGAGCGCCGCGCTGGATCGTCCCGGTCGGCAACGGCACCAACCCGAGCAGCGTCGGCGCCATCGACCTCGACTGCGACGCCAACGGCAACGCCTGGATCGCGGTCGACTTCCACGGAACGGTCGGGTTCGAGGGCCAGAACGAAACCGGCGACAACGATGCCGCGCTGGTCGCCGTCGACGGCACCGGCCAACTCTACGAGTTCCATCGTACTTCCGGCGCCGGAGAGGAGAAGCCCCTCGCCGTCGCCGCCCCGGTGCGCGAACTCGGCATGATCGTCGGCGAACACATCGGCAACGCCACCTTCGTCCGCGACTCCGGCGTGAACCTCAACCTTTCCGGCACCACCAATTCGCTCGCCTTCTTCGCACCCGTCGCCGCCGTCCCCGGCCAGGACCTCCGGGTCTTCCGCCCGACCACCCCCCTCACCCTGGCGCAGCTGATCGTCCTGATCGAAAGCCAGGGCGGCCAGGTCTACGCGGTCGTCGACAGCCCGCTGACCGGCATCTCGGTGTCCGCCTGGGTGACGCCCTCGCAGACCAGCGACATCCTCGGCAACCCGAACGTCTCCGCGGAGTTCGAGTCCTTCCTCACCACCAACGGCAGCAGCAGCGACGCCGGGTGGGCGCTGGGCCGCCTCAACAGTCCCGCCTCGACCGCCTCCGCCCCCTATTCCTTCACCTGCCCCGACACCCCGGGCCCGGTCGTCGTGCACCTGATCGACACCGCCATCGATGAAATGGGCGGCTGGTTCTCGGCCAACGCCAGGCTCTCGCTGGAAGGCACCACCCTGATCCGCGGCGCCGGGGACCCGACCCGGTCGTCGGCCTTCGAGCACGGCTCGCAGATGCTCTCGCTGGTCGCCGGCCCGGAAAGCGGCGCCGCTTCCGGCACCCCGATCCGGCTGGTCAACTACGACATCTACCCCT
>JAUIJD010000009.1 GCA_030431475.1 Verrucomicrobiia bacterium
AGGATCTTGTCCTCGGCGTCGATCACGTACCACTTGCGTTCGACGTCGGACGGCTTGGCGGAGAAAGTCTTCATGGTGTTCGTGGGATGTCCCGATTCACGGGGCTCGGGAGAGGGGCTCTCGATTGTCCCCCCGCGCGAAAGGGCGGGCACGCTAGGTAGCCGATTTCCGGGTGTCAATCGGAAATCCGACACGGTTCAGGGCGACCTCGTTGTGACTCAAGCCATCTGATCCCGCGCTCGAAGTGGATGGGGGAACCACGAATGAACGCGGATGGACACGAATGGGGAGGTCCCATGGCTCCGGCTGGGCACTCCGGGCCGTGAGATCCTGCGGGTGAGGACCTTTCTCGGAGAGATTTCTTCCGATATTTGCGTCCATTCGTGTCCATTCGCGGTGGATCACCCAAGGTGAGCCAGGCCCGGCGATACCATTGGGAAGGATCGCCTGATGGAGGCTCTGAACCGGCGGATCCGCAGGGTCTCCGCATTTTTGCCATTGAATCGTCCTCGGAGATTCGCGAGCCTGCCGCCCGGAAGGGTTCCACATGGCGGCCCGTCCGTAGAGAATTCATGAGTAATCGAGGAAGAAGGCGAGGAGGACGTCCCGGAGGACGCCGCAGACGGCGTCGTGACGATCAGGACCGTCGCCGGAAGACGTCCGGCGGGGACGGCGAAGAAAAGGCCGTTGAAGTTGAAGGTGTGATCACATCGGTGCTGGCCGGGACTCAGTTCCGTGTCGAACTCCAGAGCGGTCACGAAGTGTTGGCCCACATTTCGGGCAAGATGCGGAAGCGCTTCATCCGTCTGGTCGTCGGCGACCGGGTGAAGATGGAGATGTCGCCCTACGACGTGACGAAGGCGCGCATCACCTATCGGCTGGGCTGAGGTTCCACGGGGGGCGGGGTTCAGGCCCCGGCCTCGGTGAAAGCCTCGAGGGCCTCGGCGGCTCCTTTGCTCCCACGGCGTTCGATTTCGATCTCGCCGAACACGCCGGTCTGCCGGAGCAGGAACTGGTTCATCTTCATCAGTTCGAGAACGGCGAGGAAGGTGACGATGACCTCCGCCTTGGTGGAGGCGTCCTCGAAGAGACTCTCGAACCGGCATCCCTGGCCCGAGTCGAACCGTTCGAGGAGCATTTCGATCTTGTCGGCGACGGTGTAGCGATCGTCGACGATGTCACCGAGTTCGTGCGATTCCTCGAAGCGTTTCAGCACGTTCTGGAACGCGCGGATCAGATCGAAAATCGAGACCTCCGCCAGCGGCGGGGGTTCCGGATCGACCTCCGGCTTGTCCGGCTGAAGTGCGAAGCGGTCGGCCTGCTCGACCTCGCGCTGGCTCAGGATGCTGGCGGCGTCCTTGAATTTCTTGTACTCGATGAGCTGGCGGATGAGCTCCCACCGCGGATCATCCTCCTCGGCCTCGTCATCCGGCGGTTGCTCCTGCCGCGGGAGGAGCGTGCGGCTCTTGAGGTACATCAGATTGGCCGCCATCACGATGAACTCGGCCGCCAGGTCGATGTTGAGCATGCGGAAAGTCTCGATGTACTTGAGATACTGCCCGGTGATGCGGGCGATCGAGATGTCCTGAATGTCGACCTCGTCCTTTTTGATGAGGTAGAGCAGCAGGTCGAGCGGTCCCTCGAAGATGTCGAGACGGACCTTGTAATCGTTTCCTTCCACGCCGAGAGAGCTAGGGGAACGGCGCGTCATGCGCTAGGGGAAATTTGGCCTCGCCTGCGGCAGATCCGGCCGTTCTAATCCGCCCGCATTCGTTACCCATGGAAGCCGACAACCCTCAGGATTTCAATCAACGCCTGAACCAGTGGATCGCCAGTCAGGGCTTCTGGTTCCAGTTGCGCCACTCGATGTCGAGCGGTGGCGGCTGGTCGACGACGCTGTTCCACCTCCTCCGGATGCTGTTCCGCGTCGCCGTGCTGCTTCTGATCGTGTCGATCGGGGTGGGCTACTATCTGGTGAAGCGGATCGACTCCGGTAGCTTCCGAAACCAGATCCGCTCGGGTTTCGAGTCCGCGCTGAATGCGACCGACGCCAAGATTTCCGGATTCCGGCGAATCCAGGGAGAGGCGATGATCCGGCGGGTCGGGGCCACGGGCTCCGAGGACGCGTTCTTCCAGTCGCTGGAGGCCGGCAACCTGCAGTTCGACATGGGGTTTCTCGACGGCGTGACCCGGAACTGGGACGCCGGGGTGATCCGGATGAACTGGCTCGATGCCGAGCTGCGCGCCGGGGCAAACTCGGCCGATGCGGCGAAGGCGGCGGCGGAGAGTCTCTTGTCGAGAAGGGCGGGATTCACGGTTCAGGGCATCGAGGTCAACGAGACGAGGCTCACCTGGGGGTACTTCGAGCGGGCCTACGGGGGAATCACGGACAGCGAGCTGACGGCCACCCGGGTGGGCGAGGGTTGGCGCTTTCGTTTCCGCGGAGGGTATTTCACCCAGAACTGGATCCGACGCTTCGAGATCGATCAGCTGGTCATCTTCTGCGGACCCGAAGGTCTGGTCGTCGAGGAGGGTCTTCTGAAGTCCGGTGATGGCACGGTCCGCTTCGAGAACGTGAAGGTCGGGGGCAGTGGCGAGCTTCCCGAGATCTCCGGCACGCTGGTCTTCGAGCGGATCCCGTTGGCGTCGGTGCTGCCGCCCAATGTGGAGCAGATGGTGGAGGGCAGCTTCTCGGGTGAGCTCGAGCTGGGCGGCTCGACCAACTCCGCCGAGGGTGTGACCTTCACCGGGTCGGGCAATCTCGACGGTCCGGAGATGATCTCCGTGCGAAGTGAGCTGAAACTCTTCGAGGCGCTGGATGTGGTCGATGTCTTCAACAGCTACAAGCGGGTCGATTTCGATCAGGGAAGCTTCCAGCTTTCGACCCGCTCGGGCGAACTCGTGATCTCGCAGCTCGATCTCGTCGCCCGCGATCTCATGGAGGTGCAGGGACGGGTGACCGTGCGGCGTCCGGAGACGGAGGAACTGGAACGCCTGTTCGGAGCGGACGCGACCGGTGCGCAGACTCTCGGCGGCGGACTCGGAGCCGGGCAGGAGCAGGAGCTGCGGATGAGCCTGAAGCAGGCGGGGGAGGCGATGAAATCGGAAGAGTCGGACGAGGAGGTCAATCCGGAGGATTCCCGCTTCTTCAGCGACATTGCCGACGAACGGCGCCTGCGTCGCGATGCCATGGACCGGGCTCGCAACCTGTTCGTCTTCGACGGCGGTGTCCGGATCATGATTCCCGGCGATGCCTTCGAGCGCTCGCGGGAACTGCGGGAGCGCTTCCCGGTCGATCAGGCCAGCGGGCGCGTCGGGATCGACGTGCCGCTGCAGGGCACCCTGGGCAACCTGACGCTCGACCTGGCGGAGGAGATTCTGAGTCGCGGGGCCTCGGACTAGGGTCAGGCTCCTCTCCCTCCGGTGCGGGCGAAGGATCCCCGGGCTTCTCATGCTTTTGCAGTCGGCGGGGCACGTGTTCCGGGTCATGCTCGACCCCGCCATGGATATCGACACCCAGGTTGAGCTGGAGATCCGGATCGGTGAGGAGATCGAGACACTCGAGAAGGAGATGGTCGACGGTGAAGAGGGAACGGCACCGCCCGAGTCGCTCGACGGGACGATCGGGCGCCTTTCGCGACAGGACTCCCTGATGCAGCAGGAGCTGGCGAAGGACGCCCAGCGGCGTCGCGGTCTGCGCCTCCGGTTGCTCAAGGAAGCCCGGGAACGGATGGATGGCGGAACCTACGGGATCTGCCTCGGGTGCGGCGAAGAGATCGAGGATGCCCGCCTGATCGAGACCCCCGAAGCTCCGCTGTGCTCGCGGTGTGCCCCGGCCTGAGTTTTTCGCCCGACTCCCATCCTTGCGGTTCTGCGGCAATGCATCATCGTCACCGCTGTCATGAAAGCACTCTTGTTTCTCGGTCTTCTCGCCTCGATCAGTCTCGCAGACGAAGCCTGGACGCCGCTCTTCGACGGCAAGTCGCTCGATGGCTGGACGACCCTCGACGGCAAGCCGATCACCCGGGGGTGGACGGTCGATGACGGCACGATCCACCGGTCCGGCCTTGGCGGTGACATCGTCACCACCGGCGAATACGGCGACTTCGTCCTCGAGTTCGAATGGAAGATCTCGAAGCGGGGAAACAGCGGGGTGAAGTACCGGGTGCAGCGCAACATCGGCCTCGAATACCAGGTGCTCGACGACGCCGAGCACCCCGACGGCAAGAAGCCGTCCCATCGGGCGGCGTCATTCTATGATCTGCTCGCGGCGCCCGACAGCAAACCGGTGAAGCCGGTCGGCGAGTGGAACCACGGCAGGATCGTCGCGAAGGGGCCGAAGCTGGAACATTGGTTGAACGGGAAGCTGGTCGCCGAGCTCGATCAGTCCTCTCCGGAGTGGCGGAAGCGTTTCGAGGCGAGCAAGTATCGTGGGAAGAAGGATTTCGGGCGGAATGCCTCTCCCATCCTCCTCCAGGATCACGGGGATCCCGTGTGGTTCCGCAACCTTCGCATCAGAAAGCTCTGACGGGTGCTTTCCCGGCGTCGCGCTTCAAGGACCGGGGTCGAGTCCGTTGGCGACCGGCGTCCATCCGGAGGCGGGCTGCAGGGGCCATCCGGGGTTCTCCGGTGTCCAGACCCGCCCGCCGGGTTGCTGAAGCCACGCCGCCCACCAACTGAAGGAGCTGTTGGCGACGATGGCGTGCCGACAGCGGGTCATGAGGCGGAAGTCGACCAGCTCGTCGTCGGAGGACGGGTGGAATCGAGCGGTCCCGCCCCCGAAGTCGAGATGCCGGCGTGCCCAGTCGATGTCGTCGCCGAAGATCTCGAAACGGGGGGTCGACAGTGCTTCCGTCGCCTTGGAAATACTGCGCTGGTAGTAGGCGACGTCGAGACACGGTGAGTATCGGATCCGGCGGACGTGGAGGAAGACCGTGTCGCCGGTGGCGAGTGACTTCTCGAGGTCCGGACGGTTGCCGCCCGGTGGCTCGAGTTCGCGGCGGATCCGGTCCGAGGCGTCCCGGAAGCAGGCTTCGTCCTGCCAGTAGCCGTTCAGGTGGACGATCTTCCGGTGCGATCGAAATCCGGAGAGCTGGGCGGCTCCGCGGCCGGGTTGCTCCTTCAGGTAGTCGCGCCAGACCGGGGGAAGGAGCTTCGACATCGAGCGCTTGAGCCGATGGGCCGGCGCCTTCGGGTCGCCGAGACGCAGGTCCGGGGGAGCCGCTTCGGCGTTGATCGGGAAGCGATCCAGGCGGAAGCTGCGGCCGTAGCCGTCGCGGACGAAGCCCGATGCGTCATCGAGGAACAGCTCCCGACCTTCCCGGAGCGCGAGGGCCCGGGCCGCGGCATAGCCGAAGAGCTGGTTGCCCAGGCCTCCCTTGATGATCGCGACGAGGGAACGGCTCATGGATCCTGTCGGTATCGTTCGAGGGAACGCTTCAAGAATGCGACGTCCCCGGGGTGCCGCTCGGAGTAGTCCGCGAGGCCCCGCCGGACTTCCGCGACGCGTTCCTCGACCTGCCCGGGTTTCAATTCCACGCCGTAGGCGCCGGCCTCCCCGTGGACGCGGTCCAGCATCCGGTCGCCGACTGCCGAGGTGGCGTGAAAGAGGTCGATCCAGTGCTCGAAGTGTGCGCCGGGCTGATCGGCCGGCGGCAGGGGTTCGGCGTTGAGCGGGTGGCCATCGAGAAAATCCCAGACATCGACACCACGACCGGCGTGACGGGCCAGCTCGTGGCGGTCCCTCGAGTAGTAGGGATCGGGGTCACCCATCTCGGGCGACGCCAGCTGGAAGAGGGTGTGATTGGGGGTGAGGATCAGGATGAGTCGGGTGCCGGAGGCACGGCAGCGATCGACGATGGCGTCGAGCATGGCGGTCTTCCGGGGGTCGAGGCGATCGTGTCGCGTGCGGCCCTGCACCATGCGGCTGGTGGTGGCGAGGTAGAGTCCGGCGATGAGCTGGCGCTGATGGGCGGGGAACGGCGCATCGCGCCGGAACCCCCGGGGCGTATGGTCGGATGGCTGGTCACGGGCGGCCCGACCGAGGGTGGCCCCCGAGGCGGCGATGGTGGAAATGCCCAGATGATAGCGCAGCTCTCGTTCAATCGGATCCGCCTCCCGGTCCAGCGGCGAGAGCGCGAAGTCGGTGAGGTTCCGCTTCGGGGGCGGGGTGGTCAGGTCGCCCGCGTCGATGGCGAACACGACCACCAGCGGGCGCTCGCGGTCCATGAAATACTCGAATGCGGCGAGGTTCTCGGTCAGCCCGGCGGCGTTCAGGCCGAGGTTCGCGCAGCGCATTCCTTCGAACAGGGGATGCTCGGGGTCGAAGGCGATGTCGGCGCGGGAGGAGCCGAAGATCGCGGCGTCCCAGGTGCCGGACCGGACCAGGCCGGCCTTGGCGGTCCGGTTCCAGGTGTTTTCGATGGCGCGGTAGGGCTCGAGCGACTCGGCGGACCAGAGGGCGGGGGTGACGCGCCAGGGGTTGACGGTCGTATTGAGCAGGTAGCCGCCCAGCAGCGTCCCGCCGATCAGGATCAGCAGGAAGCGTTGGTAGCGGTGGAGGGCGTTCACGGGCTCAGAACTGGAAATAGATGAACTCGCTGACCTTGTCGAAGTTCATGCCGATGGCGACCAGCAGGAGCACGGTCGCGATCGCGAAGAGGGGACTCGGCCGCCACTGCCACCAGTGCCGACGGCCGCGGGGCAGGGCATCGGTCGTGGGACGGTAGCGACGGAAGATCTGCTGGGTGTTCGGCACCAGCCAGCAGGCGAGCAGCGGGATGAGGACCAGCAGCGGATCCCGGCTGGCCACCACCCGGGCCGCCTTGTCGGGGAGGCCCGTGAGACCGTGGAACCCGAACATCGACTCGAGGATGGCGCGGCTGGCGGTGAGGGCGTCGGTGGTGGTGCCGGTGGGATCGAGCTCGAAGTTTCCGGCGCGGAACGGCACCCAGGCGACCGCGACGGCGACGAAGGTGAGAGCGACGGCCAGCGGGCGGGGAAGTCCCGGCAGCCCGGTTCTCCGCTGGAGATGGTGCCAGCCGTGGTTCAGGCACAGGTAGAGGCCGTGGAGGCCGCCCCAGAGGACGTAGGTCCAGCCAGCGCCGTGCCAGAGGCCGCCGAGCAGCATGGTGACCATCAGGTTGCCGTAGCGGCGGGTCGGACCGAGGCGGTTGCCGCCGAGGGGGATGTAGAGGTAGTCGCGGAGGAATCGCGAGAGCGTCATGTGCCACCGACGCCAGAAGTCGATGATGGAGGTTGCCTTGTAGGGAGAGTGGAAGTTCAGCGGAAGCCGGATGCCGAACAGGCGGGCGGCGCCGATCGCCATGTCGGAGTAGCCGGAGAAGTCGAAGTAGATCTGCATCGAGTATGAGGTCGTGGCGGTCCACGCCTCCACCATGGTCAGGGGGCGGCCGCCGGATGCGGCGAGCTCGAAGAGGGGATTCGCGATCTGGGCGCAGGGATCGGCGACCACGACCTTCTTGAAGAGCCCGATGGCGAAGATCCCGAAGCCGACCGGGAAGTGCCGTTGCCATCCGGAGCCGGCGCCGCGGCGGAACTGCGGCATCATCTCGCGGTGGTGGACGATGGGGCCTGCGATGAGCTGGGGGAAAAAGGAGACGAAGAGCAGGTAGTCGGTGAAGTGATACTCCGAGGCCTCTCCGCGGGCGGCATCGATGAGGTAGGCGATCTGCTGGAAGGTGAAGAACGAGATGCCGAGCGGCAGCACCAGCTGGGGCATGGGAATGCCGGTGGCGCCGAGCAGGGCCGCGGTTTTCGCAAACAGGCCGCTGTACTTGAAGAAGGCGAGGGCGCCGAGGTTGGCGGCGACTCCGGTGGTGAGAAGTGCGGTGCGGCCGCGTCCCGGCCGGCCGGCGAGCTTCGACAGTCCCCGGCCCAGCGCGTAGTTGACCCCGCAGGACCCGAGGATGAGCGCGAGCCACTTCGGCGACCACGAATCTCCGGGGACCGGGATCCACCAGGCGTAGTAGACCAGGCTGGCCACCACGAGCCAGAGGACGGTGGCGCGGTAGGAGGTGCGGCGCAGCAGGAGAAAGCCGGCGAGGGTGGCCGGCAGGAAGAGAAGCAGGAAGGTGTAGGAGTTGAAGAGCATGGCGCTCAGCCGGGGCGGAGCTCCGGGGCGATGAAGCCGGCATCGGCAAGCTCACGCAATGCCAGGGGCATGAGGCGTTGGGACAGGTGGGTGCCGTCGTGGAACCACGCCTTCGCCGGCCGCTCTTCCTCGGGATGGTAGGTTCCGGCGAGGGCGACGAAGGGAATGCCCGCCTCCGAGCAGTGGTGGCGGAGCCGCTCGATGTAGGCGTAGGTGACGTCCCGGCGGAGTTCCCACGGGCCGACGAAGGGGAAGGTGTGGTCGAGTCGCTCGTCGTTGGGGATGATCTGGGGCGGACCCCAGACCAGGGGGCGGAACCCCTCGGAGGCGATCCAGCGCGGTAGCTGGATGTACTTGGAGGCGGTGGCCTCCACGACCTCGTCGATCGGCTTTCCGCCTTTCACCGCCCGGGCCATGTGGATGCGACAGTCGATCTCGCCGAATGAAAGGATGAGCTTCGATCCCGGGGCGACGTCCTTGCGCAGCAGGATGCCGAGTTTCTCTCGGGCGCGGGTCGAGGAGCCCGGATCGCCGGCCTTCCAGGCGGTGGCGGGGCCGACGTGAAAGACCCGGAAGCAGGGCAGCAGGTCGAGCCCGCGATTGATCCAGTAGGGCTTGAGCAGTGCGCTGCGCCGGTAGCGGATGAAGCGCAGGCGCTCCGAGCCGGCGAAGAACATCGTGTTGCTGTCGCCGATGCACGGGATCGTCTCGATCTCCGCCGGGGCGGGGTGGCCGAGGTGTTGCTCGAGCAGCGCCCGGCGCCGGTCGTCGAATGACGCGGTGGAGCGGCGGGGGCGGCGACGCAGGGTGGCGTCGAGATCGTCGTGCAGGGCGTCGATCTCCGCGTTGAGTTCTGGGGAGAGCGGCGGGAGGTCGATCATTGGATCACGGTCCATTCGGGGGCGAGCCAGCCGTCCGGCGTTTGCTTGCCGACGAGCACGAGATCGACATGCACGCGCTCGGCGTCGCCATGGAGCTTCGGAATCTCGTCGAAGCGTTCGACGCGCCGCAGCGTCTTCGCCTTGATCGAGACCAGACGGTAGGTGTCGAAGTGTTCGCGAAGCCACGCCAGATATTCGTCGGGATCCTCGCCCGCCCAGCGGATGTACTGGGCGTCGAACTCGATGAAGCCGACCGACCTCGCGACCTTGTCGAGTGTTCCGGTGAAGCCCTTGAGTGCCCGGCTCTCGTAGCCCTCGATGTCCATCTTGAAGAGCAGCGTCGCGTCCCGCGCGGCATCGTCCGGGACGACCGAATCGAGGGGCTTCGCCTCAAGCTTGAACTCGATCGCCTCCGGGCGGTTGTTGAGTTCGCGGACGGCGGACGAGCTGCCGGACCAGTCCGGATTGACGAAGAAGGGGACGTCGCCAGCGGGCGTGTCGGAGACCAGGCAGTTGGTGATCGTCATGCGCCCGCCGTCGGGGTGGTCGGCGCGGCTCTTCTCGAGGAAGGGGATCAGCCGCGGATTGGCCTCGAAGCCGTAGAGGCGGGCCTCCGGCGCGTAGTTGTCACCGAACGAGCACTCGCCGTAGTTGAGGCCGACATCGACGATCAGGTTCGGCTGGAGGTGGCGGTTGAAATCGCGCCAGAAGATCAGGTTGTCGGAGACCTTTCCGCGGAGCGGTTCGTGAACGACCTTCTTGATCGCGCAGGGGTCGTCCGGATCGATGTGGATCCAGTTCGAGCGGCCGTGCAGGCGAGCCTTGTCCGGCCGCAGGCGGCCGTAGCGGAAAAGGGTGAGCGGCTTGAGGTAGGCCTCCTTGAAAGCCTTTTCGAAACGCTTGTAGGGACTGACGTTCATCCGGTGCCGAAAGGGTGGGCAGGGAAGGGAGGATTTGTCGATGCCCGGGGTGGAGGGAGCGCAGGAGCCCGATCGTGCGATGCCGGTTCGATGATGCGCGAGGCGGCTCGCGCGGGCCGCTACTCGTTCAGGAATCCGGTGAGCGGGCTGGTGGCGGAGGCGTCGGTCCGCATCTCGGGCACCCCGGTTTCGAATGCCTCGCGACCGGCCTCGACAGCGAGCCGGAAGGCCCGGCCCATGCGGACGGGATCACCGGCGATGGCGATGGCGGTGTTGACCAGCACCGCGTCGGCACCGAGCTCCATCGCCTCCGCGGCGTGGCTGGGCACCCCGATGCCGGCGTCGACGACCACCGGGACGGTGGCCTGTTCGACGATGATGCGGATCTGATCGCGGGTGGCGATGCCCTGGTTGGAGCCGATGGGGGCGCCGAGCGGCATCACCGTGGCGGTGCCGACCTCCTGCAGGCGCTTGGCGAGCACCGGATCGGCGTTGATGTAGGGCAGCACGGTGAAGCCCTCCCTCACCAGGATCTCGGCGGCCGCGAGGGTTTCGACCGGGTCGGGGAGAAGGTAGGTCGGGTCCGGATGGATCTCGAGCTTCACCCACTTCGGCAAGCCGGCGGCGGCGGCGAGCCTGGCCAGTCGCACCGCCTCCTCGGCGTTCATGGCGCCACTGGTGTTCGGGAGGATGAGGTAGCGCTCCGGGTCGATGAACTCGAGGATGTTGGCGTAGGGGTCCTGATCGCCCGACAGGTCCGCACGGCGCAGCGCCACCGTGACAATCTCGGTGCCGGTTGCCTCGAGGGCGTCGCGCATGGACTCGTTGGACGAAAACTTCCCGGTGCCGACGAAAAGCCGGGAATGGAAGGTGCGGTCGGCGATGGTCAGGGGTTCGGGCACGGGGCGAGGCTGCGTCTCGGGGGGCGAATGACAAATGCTAAATGCCGCATGACGAAACGCCCGGCGATTCCGCGAGGAATGCCGGGCGTGGGAGAAAGGCGTGACGAGCCCGGAGGAGCTCCCCGATCAGGCCGGAATGAGATCCTTCACCGCCTCGCGCTCTTCCTTCAGTTCGGCGATGGTGGCGTCGATCTTGCCCTGGCTGAATTCATCGACCGGCACTCCCTGGACGACCTCCCAACTACCGTCGGCGTTGGTCTTGATCGGCATCGAGGCGATGATGCCTTCCTCGATGCCGTAGGAGCCGTCGGTGGCGACGGCGACGCTGTGCCAGTCGCCTTCCGGGGTCGGGGTGATCAGGCTGACGACCGTGTCGAGCGCGGCGTTGGCCGCCGAGGCGGCGGAGGAGGCACCGCGGGCCTTGATGATGGCGGCGCCGCGCTGCTGGACGGTCTTGATGAATTCACCCTCGAGCCACTCGCGGTCGGTGATGACCTCGGTGACCGGCTTGCCGTCGATCCTGGCATTGGTGAAGTCGGGATACTGGGTCGCCGAGTGGTTGCCCCAGATGCAGAGATTGGTGACCTGCGAGGGATGCACGCCGGCCTTCTTGGCGAGCTGGGACTTGGCGCGGTTTTCGTCGAGGCGGGTCATCGCGAAGAACTGGTTCTTCGGCAGCCCCGCGGCGTTGGCCATGGCGATGAGGCAGTTGGTGTTGCAGGGGTTGCCCACCACCAGCGTCCGGCAGGTCGACTTGGCATTGGCGGCGATCGCCTGGCCCTGGCCGGTGAAGATGCCGCCGTTGATGCTGAGCAGGTCGTTGCGCTCCATGCCGGCCTTGCGCGGCACCGAGCCGACGAGCAAGGCCCAGTCGGCATCCTTGAAGCCTTCGTTGAGATCCGAGGTGGCGACGATGTCGTTGAGCAGCGGGAAGGCGCAGTCGTCGAGCTCCATCACGACCCCTTCGAGGGCCGGCAGGGCGGGTTCGATCTCGATCAGGTTGAGATTCACGGGCTGGTCCGGTCCGAAGACCGACCCGGAGGCGATGCGGAAGAGCAGGGCGTAGCCGATGTTGCCTGCCGCGCCGGTGATGGAGATGGTGATGGGGTCCTTCATGTGTCGTGTCGGGTGGAATTGACGCCTGCGAAGTAGTCGAGACCCCGAAGTCCGGTCAACCGTATCCGGTCCCGATCTCAGGCGGCGCGGCGAAGATGGCGGGATGTGCGAAGGTGCCTGGAGCCCCCGCAGGTCACCGGCGGATCACGGCGAGCCAGTCGTTCCCATCCGGGGCGGTGACGGCCCCCGGGCGGACGGGGACCGCCTCCCCGAGCCGGCCGTCGCGCGGATTGAACCAGGCGATGCGGAAGTCGTTCCCGGGCAGCTGGATCTCGGTGCTGCCGCCGTCCGGGAGGTAGACGAGATAGCATTCGCCCTCCTTCGCGAGGCAGTAGCGCGAGTTGTCGTGCGCGGGGTTTCCGACCAGGTCGTCGCGGTTGTGCATGTCCTGGAACGGGATCTTCTGGTCCCGGAAGAATTCGAGGGCGCGTCGGGCGTCGTTCCAGGTGCCCTTCCGGGACCGCCAGTTCTCCGCGCGGAGGTCGTTCTCCGGAAAGCGGTAGCCGAAGTAGTACTCCACGCCGCCGCCGCCCGCCATCAGGGTGCCCCACAGCACATACCTGCGGGCATCGTCCACGCTCGGAGCCTTCTTCCCCGCCGGCGTCCGGCGGATCGCCCGCATCCCCGGATAGGTGTCGTCCGGAGGCGTGCCGAAGGAGGCGTCGCCGGGCTCGTCGAAGCAGACGACCCAGGCTTTGCCGTTCCGGGCCGACTGCTCCAGCCAGCCGACGACCTGATGGTGGCAGTCGCGGACATCGCTGTTCTGCAGCGAAAGGCCGTCGAGCACCGAGTCCTTGCCGAGGTGCGGCCGATAGACCGTCTGTTGCTGCTCGGGGTAGGTGTGGAGCACCACCGGATGGCCGTAGGGATCGAGCTGCCTGATCCAGCGGGCCATGTCCTGTTGTTGGCGGGTGGACTGGGTGTTCTCCTCGCCGAGGTTCCAGTTCAGGGCGAGGTTGTGCCCGAAGCGGGAGATGAGCTCGCGGAGGTAGAGCTTGCGCTCGGGGCCGAGGTCTCCGCCGTCGAGAGACTGGTCGGCGCCGGGGCCCTTGCGGTCGTCGTTCTCGGTTTCCTGGAGTTTGAAATGGATGAAGAGGCCCCGCGCGGTGGCGTGGTCGAGTACGATGCCCCATTGGTCCAGTTTGCTGCAGTCGTAGTGCAGGGGATCCTCCCGCCGGACGAAGGGCCAGGTGCAGTCGCCGTCGCCGCCGGCATTGTAGGGAATGAACGAGAAGGCGTTCATGCCTTCCGAGGCGAGGTAGTTGAGGGCGCCGATCAGGCCCTTGCCGCGGCCGTCCTTCCAGCTCGGGTCGCCCTCGCGCCAGTCGCGAAGATGGGGCTCGAAGCGCTTGAGCGGCACCTTGTCGGGCTTGCCGGCGATCGTGCCGTCGAAGTCCGCGTAGCCGAACAGCGTCTCGGGGGCGTCGGCGCCGGCTTTCAGAAACCACGAGCCGTCGCCGGCGAAGCGCAGGTGATGGCGACCGACGTAGGTGAGTCGGCCGCGGGCCCGGAAGTCGGGCGCCTGTTTGTCGCTGGCAGCGACTTCGAACGAGCCGGTGATCCCATCGAAGGGAGCCAGCGGCTCGCCACGGCCTCCGAGCGCGACGCCGCTGCCGTGCTTGAAGTGGACCCGGTAGTGCCACTCTCCGACCTTGTCCGGCGAGAGGTGGGCGCGCCAGATGGTGCCGGCCTCCGCCGAGGAGTCGGAGGCGTTTCCATCCGCCGCGAAATGCCCGGGAACCAGGTAGCGCGGTTCTCCCGAGGCGTGGCGGAACTCCACCCGGAAGTCGAGATCGGTGAAGGGGTTGGGGGTGGTGTCGCCTTCGCGGGCGAAAGGGCCCTCGAGGCAGAGCGTGAGCTTGTGCCACTGCTTTCGTTCGCCGAGGAGGGTCACGTTGCCGCGACCGTCCGACGCTTCCGGCGAAGGAGGCGACGCCGGATCGTCGACGGCGCTGACAAGACTGCCGAGAATGAGAGGCAGGGCGGGGAGGAGGGGTTTGATCGACACAACACGGAGTAAGGCTCGGTGGTGATGGATCTTTCGGAGGCGTCCGGGTGTTCCCGGGTGCCGGAGATTTCCGGATCCCGTACCCGGAAATGGCGAAGGCCGCCTGCCTTGCGGCAAGCGGCCTTCCTGGTACCCCGTCTAGGACTCGAACCTAGGACCAAAAGATTAAGAGTCTTCTGCTCTACCAACTGAGCTAACGAGGCATTTCCGCACGCGGCGGGGCGGGAAGAAACCACGGCGATCGGCCGAATGTCAACCCGCAAATTGCCCTCGGTCCCGGTCCCCGACCGGGCCGGCGAGGGGGTTTCCGAAGAAGACCCGCCGAATGCCCGGCTTGCCTCTGGACCTTCGCGCGGGGCGGGGGTACACGCGGCGCGTCATGGCAAAGAAACCGGTGGTGCTGATCATTCGAGACGGCTGGGGCGTGAACCCCGGGGGCGACGCGACGGCGAAGAAGGACGGGAATGCGACGCTGCTCGCGGAGACGCCCTTCCACGATGAGATGATCCAGAAGTACCCGAAGGGCTTCGTCAGCGCCTCGGGCATGGATGTCGGGCTCCCGGACGGCCAGATGGGGAACTCGGAGGTCGGTCACCTCAACCTCGGGGCCGGGCGGATCGTCTATCAGGACCTGACCCGCATCAACAAGGCGATCGAGGACGGCAGCCTGACCGAGAACGAAACTTTCAAGGAGGCGATGAAGAGCGCCAAGGGAGCCAAGCGGACGCTGCATTTCGTCGGCTTGGTGTCCGACGGCGGGGTCCACAGTCATCAGGAGCACCTCTGCGCGATGGTCCGGATGGCGGCCGAGGCCGGGGTGAAGAACATCATGGTGCATGCGATCACCGATGGTCGCGATACCTCGCCGACCGCCGGGGCCGGCTACCTTTCGGAAGTCGAGGATCGGATCGCCGAACACGGAGCGCGCATCGCGACGGTGGTCGGCCGCTACTACGCGATGGACCGCGACCGGCGCTGGGAGCGTGTCAAGCTGGCCTGGGATGCAATCGTCCACGGCAAGGGGGAGGAGAAGGAGGTGCTCGCCTCCGAGGCGGTGCGCGAGTGCTACGCCGGCGACAAGACCGACGAGTTCCTGCTTCCGATGGTGTTCGGCGATGCCAACCGCCAGCGGGTGCGCAGTGGGGATGTGGTGCTGTTCTTCAATTTCCGGGCCGACCGGGCGAGGCAGCTTTCGGAGGTCTTCCTCCACGAGGGCCGGTGGACCGAGTTCAAGGCCGGTCGTCGCCCGAAGGTGCACTACGTCACGCTCACGGAGTACGACGCCGACTACGACTGCGACGTGATCTTCCCGCCGGAGGAGCTCAAGCAGGTTCTCGGCGAGGTGGTGGCGGCGAAGGACAAGAAGCAGCTCCGCATCGCCGAGACGGAGAAGTATCCGCACGTGACCTACTTCTTCAATGGGGGTGTCGAAAAGAGTTTCCCCGGCGAAGACCGGGTGATCATTCCCTCTCCCAAGGATGTCGCGACCTACGACCTCAAACCGGAGATGAGCGCCCCCACCGTGACCGACACGGTGGTGAAGAATCTGAAGGACTACGACCTCGTGATCCTCAACTTCGCCAATCCGGACATGGTCGGCCACACCGGCGTGGTCGATGCCGCCATCCGGGCCTGTGAGGAAATCGACGCCGACGTGAAGGCGGTCGTGGAGGAGACGCTTCGTCTCGGTGGCAAACTGCTCATCACCGCCGACCACGGCAACTGTGAGTTCATGGTCAACGCCGACGGCTCACCCCACACCGCGCACACCACCAACCTCGTGCACGCATTCTATGTGGGAGAGGATGCCGGGCAGGTGACCGTGGCCGATGGCATCCTCGCGGACGTCGCGCCGACCCTGCTCGACATGCTCGGAGTCGAGCAACCGGACGAGATGACCGGGAAGTCGCTGTTGAAGCGGAATTGATCAGCCCCACGGGGCGGTCATGAAGAGCGACAGCACGACGACCACGGAGAAGGCGATTCCGGCCAGTGCGAGCGTGGTGCGTGCCTGGAGCTTGCGGTAGTCGGTGGCCATCTGCTGCTCCGCTTCCTGCATCTTCGAGAAGAGGGATTCGAAGCGGTCGGTGATGTCCTCGATGCGGTCGCCGACCCGATTCACCGCGGAGGCGGTCTCGGCCTGGGTCGAGCGAACCCCCGCGAGGGTCTTGTCGACACTCGTCACCGCCTGACTCAGGCGCTCGTCGGTCTTTTCGGCGCGGGCCATGTGGGCATTGAGCCCGGAGAGCCCCTCGGAAATCTCCTTCTGGCCGGCGCTGATGCTTTCGATGCCCCGGATGACCGGCATCGGGTCAATCTCCATCGCCGGAGAGGCCGATCCCGCCTCAAGGCGCTCGTTGATCTTCTCCAGCGTCTCGACCAGACGGCGCTGCTCCGCACGCATCTCCTCCATCATCTTGCGGCGCCCGCCGAGCCAGGCCCGGCGGGGGCGGTCGGTGCGGGGGCGGTCGGCGCGGGTGAACGGATTCCACCAGCGGCGGGTCTCTTTGCTCTTGGCGTCCGGCGTGGTTCCGGCGTCGATATCGAGGGCGGTGCGGTCGGTCAGTGTGTCAGTGCTCATCAAGGTCGGTGGTTCGATTGCGCAGGTAAACTATCAACATTTCTTAAGCATTCAAGGGACGGCTCCGGAAAAGTTTCGTCACCGGTGCGCCGTGGCACGTTCGGCCTCGAATCTGGCGTCATTCAGCGGGCACCACGTCCGCCACGATCGGGCGATGGTCCGAGGCGCGGTCGGCGGGCGCGTTGTCCAGACGCCGGAAGCTCACCTGCCCGACCGGGCCGCGGAGGCCGATCCGGTCGAGTGCAATCCAGGGGCGGCGGGCGGGGAAGGTGCGGCACCGCGACAGGTGAGGGAAACGCTGCCGCACGGCGCGCATGAATCGCGTCCCGGGACGCCACTCGTTGAGGTCTCCCATCAGCACCTGCAAGGCACCGGCATCTCGCTCGCCGACTTTCGAAAGCTGCTCCTCGAGAAGGCGGAGCTGTCGCCAGCGCTCGCTGCCGGAGAGTCCGAGATGGGTGCCGCAGACGTCGAGGCGGCCACCGGGCAGTTCCAGTTGAAGACGGATTGCACCCCGGGGTTCGGCTCCTCCGACATCGAGGTCGATGCGTTGGATCTCAAGGGCCTTGCGCCTTGCCATCATCACGTTGCCGTAGGCGCCCCGGGACCTTCGGAGGACGGGGCCGTGCACGACGGTCGGGTAGCCGAGCTGCTCGAGGGCCCGGACGAAGCTCGAGTCCTGCGAGGGGTCGTCGTAGACCTCCTGGAGGGCGACGACATCGGCATCGGCCCGGCGGATCACCTCCAGCACGCGCCCGGCGTCCTCCCGGCCGTCGCGTCCGATTCCTCCGTGGATGTTGTAACTCAGCAGCCGCAGCATCACGATGGAGACAATCTGGAGCGGTGCCACCAGGCGGCGCCGAGGATCAGGGCGATGCTGCCGCCGAAGACGGCCCACGTCGTCGGGGATGGATTCTCCAGGGCGGCAAGGAAGCGACCGGCGGCGAAGGTGACGGCGGCGATGCCGGGGAGAAGTCCGATGGCCGAGCCGATCATGAACGGGGAGAACCGGAGCCCGGAGGCGCCGGCGACCAGGTTCATGATGCCGAAGGGAGCCACCGGCAGCAGCCGCAGTGTGGCGACGGATCCGATGCCGCGTCGCGCCATGGTGTTGGTGAGCGTCTCGAGCTTCTCGCCGACGAGGCGTCGGGCGAGGGGCTTGCCGAAATGATGTCCCAGCCCGAAGGAAATGGCGGCGGCGATCATGGCTCCGACGAAACCGCATCCGAAGGCGCGCCACGGGCCCAGGGTGACCGCCGCACCGATGATGAAGAGATTGAGGGGCAGTCCGATCACTCCACCGACCGTGATGACCAGCGTGAGCAGGGGCAGGGCGTAGGGCGTGTCGCGAAGAGGCTCGAGCAGCGAGGTAACGCGTCGTTGGTCGATCACGCTGGCCCACAACCGGCTGACGGCGAGACCGAGGACGATCAAGCCGGTGGTCCAGCCGGCGATCTTGACCCACCGGTTGAGGCTGGCGGGGGTGCTGGCTTCCACTTCGTGATGCTCGCGCAGTGCCTCCCGGAAATGGTGGGCCGGACTGATCGGCTCGTCGGGGTCGAGGAGCTGCGAGTCCGCGAGTTTGCGCTGCAGGGGTAAGTTGCATCCCCCCTGAAGGACGCGCAACCGGTTCCCCCCGCTGCGGCGAAGGCGGATGATGGCCTCGCGCAGTGAACCGGCTGAGTCGATGGCCGTCTCCACCTCGTTCCGATCGACCTGGAAATGCATGGCCAGGAGATCGTGGCAGAGGCACCGGATGAACGGGCGGGGCTGGTCGTGGAGGCAGGCCAGCGCGAGTTCCGAGTCCACCTTCATCGAGCGGTTGCTGAGATTCGCCGAACCGGTGAGCAGGAACCGGTCGTCGGCGATCAGGTTCTTGGCGTGGACGTAAATCTGGCTCTCGTGGCCGTCGTCATCCTCGGCGTGAGGGAAGCAACTCGAGAGGCGGCCATGCTCGTCGGCTTCCTCGAGGATCTCCAGCAGCCGGTCGCGAAGGACGCCGAGTGTCTTCTCCTCGGCCCAACCCGCGCTTCGGGTGAGCACCAGGACGACCTCCGGTCCGTTCTCCTCGCGCAGGCGTTCCGCCAGTGCCTCGACGATGGTGTGGGAGGAGAGATACTGGTTCTCGATGTAGAGGTATCGCTCGGCGGCGGCGATCATCTCGAGATAGAGGCGCTCGATGTGATGCGACGCCTCGTAGTGCTCGTAGCGGGAAAAGGTCAGGGCGAGGGCGAGCGACTCGTCCTCGAAGTCCACCGCGACGCCCCCCGGCCACGGAGGCTCGTCCGTCGGTGGCTTATCGTCGGGGAGGCGACTTCCCGTCGCCCGTTCCCAGCGCATGGAGGCGAGGTCCCGCAGGTCATCGACCACCGGCCCGGTGAGGATGACCTGGAGGTCGTGGTAGGGCTGGTAGTGCCGGTCGCGACGGTTCGAACGGCGGGGGTCCTCGGCCTGATGATCGGGCGAGTCCCAGCGCCAGAGGCAGAGATCGATGCCGCCGCAGAAGGCGAGGGAGCCGTCGATCACGACCAGCTTCTGGTGGTGGGACGCTCCGGCGTTGATGGCGTTGTCGGTGACGAGTTCGAGCCGGGGGTGCCCGGGGTTCCGCCAGCGGCTGAACGGCAGCCACTCGCGCTCCGCGAGGTAGATGACCGAGTAGTCCCAGAGGAGAATCCGGATGGTGAGGTTCGGCTTCTCCTCGAGCACCGCGATCAGGAAATCCGCCAGGCCGACCGGGTAGCCGTCGTCGTCGCGGCCGCGGACCAACTCGACCTCCTGGCTGATGTCCCAGGCGAGAATCACGACCTCCCGCTCGGCCCGGAGCACGGCCCGCCGGAATGCGAGGAAGTAGTCGCGGCTGTTCAGCAGGAAGGCCCCTTTCGTCGCCTCGCTCCGGCGCCAGCAATTCTCTCCGGGACGCAGGGCCGGAGTTCTCGGGGAAGTGCTTTCGGGGTGAGCTTCTGCCATCGGGGAGAAAGGGATGCGACCGCTCGGTCGCCGGAGCATGCTAGCACGCGACTCCGCCCATGCGAGCGGGAGGTTTCCGGCGGGGACACGAAAAAGCGGAGCCCCCCGGGGAGGACTCCGCTTGAAGGTGCATGGGCCGAAATCCTCAGCGCATCCGGTAGTAGCCGTCCGGATTGTAGAGGAAATAGACGTCCTTCGGGTTGATCCGCGGCAGGATGGCGTAGGGCATGCCGTCGGGGTCGATCCCGGTTTCGAGCTCGGAGGTCTTGGTGGTCGTGGTCGAGCTGGTCTTCTTCGCGTCCGGGCTGCGGAGGAACGAGGTCTCCTCGATGCCGTCGACGATGTGCTCCACCCATCCGAGCTTCTGGGCCTCGACACCGAACTCGGTCCAGTCGCCGCTGGTCGAGTGGGCGTACATCTTCTTGATGAACTCCTCCTTCGAGATGCCCATCTTGTCGGCGATCGGCGTGGCCAGGCGCGTCCACCAGCGCTGGCTCTCCTTGTAGAACTCCTCCTGCTGGGTGAGGTTCATGCGGCCGAAAGCGGTCGAGCTGATCTGGTGGTGGAGGATCACCGCGTTCGGATAGGCGTAGGACTCCTCGGCGAGGGTTGTGATGGCGGCGGCCATCGAGGCGGCGAAGGACTTCACCACCACGTGGACGGGCGCATCGCTGGACTCCATGGCCTTGAGGATGCGGTAGCCGGCCATGACCGATCCGCCCGGGCATTCATCGATGACGATGAAGATCGGGTGCTTGCGGTTCTGGTTGTTGAAGTAGTGGATGCGGTCGGTGACGTAGTCGGCCGTCGACGTCGAGATCAGCCCGTCGAGCTTGATGCGACGGTCGGAGATCACGACCGTGTTGTCCTTCTTCCGAAGCGGGTTCTCGAGATACTGCGGTTTCGCATCGGCGTAGGCGCGGCGTGCCTCGACGGTTTCGATCTTCGAGATCTGGTTCTTGAGCTTGGTGATCTCGATGCTCGTCTCGGCCTGGACCGCCTTGAGTTCGTGGGTCAGTGCCTCGGCGCGGGCCTTGGCCACGGCCGCCTGCTGGGCGAGGCGCTCGGCCTCCGCCTGGAGCTTGGCGCTCTTCGCTTCCTCCTCGGCCTTGCGGAGCATGGCCGCGTGGGCGAGGCGCTCGGCGATGAGTTCCTTTTCGGCCTTCAGCTTGGCGGCTTCCGCCCGGAGCTTGGCGGTCTCCTTCTTCACCTTCTCATCGAAGAGGGCGTTCTCCAGTGCGAGCCGTTCCTGCTCCTCCTTCATCCGGGCCTCGCGGTCCTTCTTGGGGGACTTCTTCGCCGACTCGGGCTTGGCTTCAGCCGGCTTGGCCTCTTCGGCCTCGGCCTTCTGTTCCGAGGTCTTCAGCTCGATGGGCGGGGTGCTGGCGGTGGCGGACGGGGCCGGTTGGTCCTGGGCATTCAAGCCGCCCGCCATGGCGAGGCCGATGAGGGTGGCACGGGTGATGGTCGTTTTCATGTGGGACTCGGGTTGTGGGATGCCGCCGTTACGGGGGCGCCTCCCTTACTTCTGTCACGGCGCGGAAGCGTCGGAGTCGTCGGGATTTGTGTGTTCTTCTGCCGAAATCTTCCGGAGCTGCGCCTTGTAACCCAGAAACAGCACGGTGCCTGCCAGAATCAGGAATACGAGCATCGCGCCGCCGAGGAAGATCGCCACCTTGCCGCCGGCCGCCCGGAACGACTCGTCACTCACGGTTTCGGGCACCGGAGCCCCCGGCACCCGTGCCAGGACCAAGCGGCCGTCTTCGATGCCGGCATGGGTCAGCTTCGCCATCGGCGGCCCGATGGCGGGGTCCTCCTTGGAGCCTTCGAGGATGCGAAGCGTCGAGAAATGGCCCATGAAGCCTTCGGGGATCTCGGCGTTCTCGACGACCAGGTCCTCGACCCGGAGCGCGAGCTCGCGCGTGCCGAGCTGCGGCGTCGCTTCGACCGTCCCGATGAGGTAGCGCGGATCCGCGGTGATCGGGCCGTCTTCGTCGTCTCCTGCCAGGCGGGGGCGTCCGTTGAGCTGGTAGCAGATGTCGATGAAGAGGGAGCCGTCGCGGATCTCCCGGACGTGGAAGGTGCCGCGGAGTTGCTCGAGCGGCTCGAACATCGCCACCGCCAGGTTGAGATCGTCGGCCGATAGCGCGATCCGCGCGTCGGTGCTCTCGTCGCTGAGCTCGCTGCGGAACATCTCGAGGCGTGCGGAAAGGTCGCGCGCCTCGGATTCCCGCGCCTCGAGCGATTCGGTGGGAACCGGCTCGGGCGCTTCGAGGGTGAACTTCTCGATCTCCGCCGCCTGCCGGAAGGGCACCCAGATCGAGAACCCGATCAGAAACGCGAGCATCAGGACGGCCGCGATGAGGATGAGGCAGCCGGAAAGGGGTGAACGGGCGGAATCGGACACGCCGGCGAGCCTCCGGCTCGAAGTGCCACGTGCCAAGTGCCAAGTGTCGACCCACCGGCCCGTGCATTTGTCATTTGTCATTTGTCTTCGGCCATTCTGAAGTCCGGGCATGGCGAAGGTGCTGGTGGGGCTTTCCGGGGGGGTCGACAGTTCGGCGGCAGCCGCGCTGCTGGTCGAGCAGGGGCACGAGGTGACGGGCGCCTTCATGAAGAACTGGATCAACGACGAGGGCCTGCCCGGCGACTGCCCGTGGGAAACCGACCTCGACGACGCGCTGGCCGTGGCCCGCAAGCTGGGGATCGAGTTCCGGGTGATCGATCTGATCGACCAGTACAAGGCCCGCATCGTGGATTATCTGGTCGAGGGATACCGCAACGGCATCACCCCCAATCCGGACGTTTGGTGCAACCGCGAGATGAAGTTCGGGGTGTTTCTCGACTACGCGCTGGAGCAGGGGTTCGAGCGGGTCGCGACGGGACACTACGCCCGGAGGCGGGAGCTCTCGAACGGCCAGGCCGCGATCCTCAAGGGAGCGGATCCGAACAAGGATCAGAGCTACTTTCTGTCGCTCATGACCCAGCATCAGGTGGCCCACGCAATGTTCCCGGCGGGTGAGATGCTGAAGCCGGAGGTCCGGGAGGTGGCGCGGCGCCATGATCTGCCGACCGCCGGGAAGAAGGACAGCCAGGGCATCTGCTTCATCGGCGAGATCAAGATGCGGGATTTCATCCGGCACTACATTCCGGACTCTCCGGGTGAGATCGTCGATACCGCCGGGCAGGTGCTCGGCCGTCACGACGGGCTGCACCTCTACACCCTCGGCCAGCGCAAGGGGCACGGCGTCGCCTCGCCGCGGGAGGGGATGGCCTACGTGGTCGTGGGCAAGGACCCCGAACGCAACCGCCTTGTGCTCGGATGGGACGAATCGGGCACCCCGGGGCTCTACGCGGCGCGGGCGGTGGTCGGCTCGCTTTCGACCATCAACGAACCCTTCGACCGGCCGATGAAGGTGGAGGCGCAGCCGCGCTACCGCTCCAAGGCCGAGCCGTGCCGGGTCATCCCGCGGGAGGACGGCAGGGTGACGGTGGCGTTCGAGAAGGCCCAGCGGGCGCTGGCTGCGGGGCAGATCTGTGCCTTCTACGATGGCGGACGCCTGCTCGGCGGCGGCGTCTTCGAAAGCTTCGAGGAGGACTGACCGTGGCGCTTTTTTCCCACTACAAGCGTGAGGATCCGATGGACCAGGGGCCGCCGGAATGGCCGCTGGACCTCGGTCGATTCCGCATCGGACCGCACCCCCTGGGCGGCGAGCCCGACCGGAGCGAGTTGTGGGGCCGCCTGATGAGGGGCGACGCGGTCTGCCGGCCCGAGGGCGCGGGGGTGGAGGTCGGTTTGCGCGACGACCGGATCGAGTCCGTCTTCGTCGATCTCGCAAGCTTCCACGGCGGTTTTCTGCGCCATGGGGAGCCGCTGCCGATCGACGCTCGATCGACCGAGGGCGAGGTGCGGGAGCTGTTCGGCGAGCCTTACTGGACCGATCGCTCGGATGACGAGGTGATCCTCTTCTACGAGTACGAGGCCGGCACGGTGGAGCTGCAGTTCGAGTTCCCCGGGGCCGGAGCGCTGGGTTTCGTGACCCTTGCCCGCAACGGCGTCCTGTCGGACGCGGCGCAACGCCGTGCCTACGGCTGCGACCGACCGTGGCCGCCTGCCTAGCCTAGGCTTTGGCGACGGGCCCCATGCCGAGGCTGGCATAGATCTCCCTCGTCGCCGCGCTCTTGTTGAGCGTGTAGAAGTGGATCCCGTCCACGCCCTCGTCGAGCAGCCCGGATGCCTGCTCGGCGGCGTAGTGGATGCCGACCTTCTCGACCGCGGCCGGGTCGTCACCGGCCCGTGCGAGCGCCTTCAACAGCCGGGCCGGGAAGCGGGCGCCAGCGGCGAGGTCGGCCATGCGCGACATGCCCTTGGTGCTGGTGACCGGCATCAGGCCCGCGAGGATGGGGACCTCGATGCCGGCGATCGCGCAGCGGTCGCGGAAGTCGAGGAAGTCGTGGTTGTCGAAGAAGAGCTGGGTGCAGATGTAGTCGGCCCCGGCGTCGATCTTCGCCTTGAGGTGGTCGATTTCCGCGAGGCGGTTGGGAGTTGCCGGATGGCCTTCGGGAAAGCCGGCCACGCCGATGCCGAAGCCGCGGGGGTCCGGGTGGCGTCCGCTCTCGTTGAAGCGACGGATGAAGGTCACGAGATCCGACGCATACCGGAAGTCGGAGTCGGACCAGTCGTAGTCGGGCTGGTCGCGGGGCGGATCGCCGCGAAGTGCCAGGATGTTGGCGACGCCAGCCTTGGCGTAGCGTTCGAGGATGGCGTCGATCTCGGCCTCGCTGTGACCGACGCAGGTCAGGTGGGGAATGGGGGGGATGTCGGTGGTTTCCTTGATCCTCACCACGAGGTCGTGGGTCGCATCGCGGGTGGTGCCGCCGGCGCCGTAGGTGACCGAGACGAACGAGGGACCGTAGGCTTCGAGGTCGACGATGGTTTGATAGAGGCTGTCCCAGGCACTTTCCGAGCGCGGGGGAAAGAACTCAAAGGAAAGAGAGGGTCGGCGTTGGTTGAGAATATCCGTGATGTGCATGAAGCGGGTGGCCCGAGGTTTGACGCCCGATCCGATTTCGGCGAACAAAAAGTCGTGCCCGGTCCGCAACCATCGGTCGGATCGAGGGTTCCCTCCCATGGCCGGGGCTCCCGGATTTTCAACCCTATGAAGGCGTTTCCATTGCTCGTATGCTCTCTGCTGGCCTCCACGTCCGTTCAAGGGCAGGAGCCGGATCGCGGCCGTCCCGACGGACGGCCTCCGCGGGGGCCGAATCCCGCCCAGTTCTTCAAGGATGCGGACACGGATGGGGACGGCGCGGTGTCGGCGGCCGAGTTCGCGGCGCTGGAGCGTGTGGGCAAGTTGCCGGAAGAAAAGCGGAAGCGGCTCTTTGAGCGGCTCGACAAGAATGGCGACGGCTTCATCCGGCGGGACGAGATGTCGCGGGGTCCGCGCGACCGCGGCGGAAGACCTCCGCTGGGCATGGAGCAGCTCGATACCAACAAGGACGGCGCGGTGGATTTCAACGAATTCGTGGCGGGACCGTTCGCCCAGCGGATCCCCGAGGAGAAGCGTCGTGATTTTTTCAACCGGCTCGATCGCAACAAGGACGGTCGGCTTTCACCGGCGGACCGTCCGGACCGGCCCGAGAATGGCAAGGGGGACCGTCGGCGGCCCGGGCCCGCCGAGATGTTCCGCCATCTGGACGGCAACGGTGACGGGGTGCTCGACTTCGCCGAGTTCCGCAAGGCGCCGTGGGTCGAGCGGCTGGGTGAGGACGCCCAGGAGGATCATTTCGAGAAGCTCGACAAGAATGGCGATCTCAAGCTGAGCCCCGAGGAGCTGGTGCCACCGGAGCAGGACCGCCGTGGTCGTGGTCGGGGTGATGGGGGAGAGCGCCGTGGGCCGAACGGCGGCGATGCCCGTCCGGGAGGCGAGGGCGAAGGGGGGCGGCCGCGTCCGGGGCCCCGCGATCCGGAGCCGCCGATGATGGAAGAGGGTGCCTGAGGCGGGGTCGCCTCGGGCGGTGACTTGCCGGAGGGAGCGTCCGGAAGCCCCACGCGTCGGCATTCCGCGGTGACCGGGCGCCGGGCGACGCCTGAAGCGCGACGAATCCGCGCGGGCGGTGCCGACTACTTGTAGGACCGCACCGAGGGCTGAACCGTCTCCCAGGCGAGCTCTTCCTTGTGGAGGGTGGGGGCTTCGCCGACGCCCTTGAACTCCCACGCCGACACGTGGCAGAACTGGTCGTCGTGACGCTTGGCTTCGCCGGCGGAAAGGTAGCCGGATTTCACCACCTCGTCGTTCTCGGTGTACTGGTGCTCCTCACGGAAGTGACCGCCACAGGATTCCTCCCGTTCGCGGGCGTCGAGGCACATCATCTCGGCGAACTCAAGGAAGTCGGCCACGCGGCCGGCCTTCTCGAGCTCCATGTTGAGACCGCTGCCGGAGCCGGTGACCCGGACGTTCTCCCAGAACTCCTCGCGAATCGACGGGATCTTCTCGAGGGCCTCGGTCAGGCCCTCGCGATTGCGGGCCATGCCGCACTTGTCCCACATCAGCAGGCCGAGCTCGCGGTGGAACGAATCGACCGAGCGCTTGCCCTGGATGCCGACCAGCTTCTTCGTCCGCTCGGTCACCTCCTCGGTGACCTTCTTGAACTCGGGGTGATCGGTGGTCACGGCGCCCGGGGTCTGGGTCGCCAGGTAGACGGCGATGGTCGACGGGATCACGAAGTAGCCGTCCGCCAATCCCTGCATCAGCGCCGAGGCGCCGAGGCGGTTGGCGCCGTGGTCGGAGAAGTTGGCCTCGCCGAGGACGTGGAGGCCGGGGAGGTTGGACATCAGGTTGTAGTCCACCCACAGGCCGCCCATGGTGTAGTGGACGGCGGGGAAGATCTGCATCGGCGTCTGGTAGGGGTTCTCGCCGGCGATCTTCTCGTACATCTGGAAGAGGTTGCCGTAGCGGGAGCGGATCGTGTTCTCCCCGAGGCGGTCGATCGCGTCGCGGAAGTCGAGATAGACTCCGAGTCCGGTGGGAGCGACCCCGCGGCCTTCGTCGCACACCTCCTTCGCCGAGCGGGACGAGATGTCACGCGGGGAGAGGTTGCCGAAACTGGGGTACTTGCGCTCGAGATAGTAGTCGCGGTCCTCGTCGGGGACATCGGACGGCTTGATCTGGCGCTTGCGGAGTTTCTCGGCGGTTTCCGGAGATTTCGGAACCCAGATGCGGCCGTCGTTGCGCAGCGACTCCGACATCAGCGTGAGCTTCGACTGGTAGTCGCCGCTGACCGGAATGCAGGTCGGGTGAATCTGCGTGTAGCAGGGGTTGGCGAAGAAGGCACCCTTCTTGGCCGCGCGCCAGGCAGCGGTCACGTTGCAGCCCTTGGCGTTGGTCGAGAGGAAGAACACGTTGCCGTAGCCGCCGGTGGCGAGCACCACGGTGTCGGCGGCGTGGGAGGAGATCTCGCCGGTGACCATGTCACGCACGACGATGCCCTTGGCGTGGCCGTCGACCACCACCAGGTCGAGCATCTCGGTCCGCTCGTACATCTTCACACCGCCGTTGGCGATTTCCTTGTTGAGCGCCTGGTAGCAACCGATGAGCAGCTGCTGGCCGGTCTGGCCGGCGGCGTAGAAGGTGCGCTTCACCTGGGCGCCCCCGAAGGAGCGGTTGTCGAGCAGCCCGCCGTATTCACGGGCGAACGGCACGCCTTGGGCGACGCACTGGTCGATGATGTTTCCCGAGACTTCCGCGAGGCGATAGACGTTGGCTTCACGCGAGCGGAAGTCGCCGCCCTTGATCGTGTCGTAGAAGAGCCGGTAGATCGAATCGCCGTCGTTCTGGTAGTTCTTGGCCGCGTTGATGCCGCCTTGGGCGGCGATCGAGTGGGCCCGGCGGGCGCTGTCCTGGTAGCAGAAGCACTTCACCTGGTAGCCGAGCTCGGAAAGCGTCGCCGCGGCAGCGCCCCCGGCGAGGCCGGAGCCGACCACGATCACACTGAATTTCCGCTTGTTGGCGGGGTTGATGAGCTTCGAGTCCTGCTTGTGCTTCGACCACTTGCGGTCGATCGGGCCGGAGGGAGTCTTGCTGTCGAGAACGGAGGACATGAGATGTTAGGAGCCGAAGTTGAAGATCTTGATCGCGACCGGGATGGAGACGAAGCCGATCCAGATGATCGCGGCATAGCCGATGCTGGCGATGTCGAGCAGGCCGGCGGTCTTGCGGGACCGGAAGCCGAGCGTCTGGAACATGGACTGGACGCCGTGCGAGAGGTGCGAGCAGAGGAGCGTCATCGCAACGATGTAGAAGAGGACCACGAGCCAGCTCTGGAAGCCGGCGATCACCATTGCATGGGGGCTTTCCTTCGCGATCTCCGCGAGGTCGGAGTCGATGCGCACCGTGAAATGCAGCAGGTGGTAGATGACGAAGGCGAGGATGGTCAGGCCGGTCCACACCATCACCAGCGACGACTTCTTGGCCTGGATGGTGTTTTTGTATTCGTACTGCTGGCGGGCCGCCCGGTTCTGGCGGGTGAGGGAAATCGTGGCGGCCACATGGATCACGATCGCGGCGAGCATCACCACCCGGAAGATCCAGATGCCGGCGCCGTGCAGCATGTGGTGCAGGAAGTGGGCGTATTCATCGAACGCTTCGGCACCCGCGTAGATGAGCAGGTTGCCCCCGAGGTGGCCGGCGAGGAAGAGGGTGAGAAGCACGCCGGTCACGGCGACGAGGTACTTGCGACCGATCGTGGATTTCCAGAGACGATCGACGATCGGGCAGCAGGAAGTGATGGAATTCATTGGGCGAGTGGGAGAGGCGTCGTGCACCGTCTGCGCGGATACCTAGGAAGCGCTCGCGGGCGGCGCAAGGGGAGAGTCGGATCGTGCGGGGAAATGCATGGAAATGCGCGGGTCATGCGGACTCGTTGTCAGAACGGCTTGGCGAGTCCGAGGAAGGCGGCCACGCCACCGAGAGCGAGGCAGATGCCGAGCAGCGCCCCGGGCGGCATCACCTTGCGGCGGGCGACCACCGGGGCGACGCCGAGAACCAGCCAGAGCAGGATCTTCACGTGCCACCAGCCGCCGGTGCCGGCGAGCTGCTGGGAAAACAGCAGGTGGAGGCCGAAAAGCAGGAGGACGAGCAATGAAATGCCATGAAGGATGGAAGCACTTTTGCGGTGGGATTCGGAACCGCCGAGGCAGACGGCTCCGATGGCGGCGAAGACTCCGAGGGCGGCGAGCACATGCAGCGCCTGGCTGATGAACAGAAACATGCAGGCAGGTTGAACGCGGCGGCGAGGCGGGCAAGAGAAACCGGACCGGAGGAGGTGGCAGCGGCCCTTGTCCGGGGAGTGAAATTTTTCCGAAATTGATGTTGCACCCGTCGGGGCTGGTTCCTAGCGTCCGCGCACGCCGCAAGGCGCACTGCCGTTGGAGCGGTAGTTCAGTTGGTTAGAACGCCGGCCTGTCACGCCGGAGGTCGCGGGTTCGAGTCCCGTCCGCTCCGCCACTTTCTCCCTTAGATGCCGTCTCGAAATGAGGCGGCGTTTTTTTTTGTTTGGAGCTCGCATGGCCTTGGCGCGGACGGGGCGAGAACCCTGGCCGAGGCCGTGCGTAGCATGGCACGAGGCCTTCCGGGTTCGAATGCGGGAAGCCGAACGCAGAGAGGCGGCGTTCGGTTACGAGCGGAGCGAGGGTTTCTAGCATGGCGTTGCCGACGGCGACGCAATCCCGTCCGCTCCGCCACTTTTTCTGAGAACGCCGTCTCGAGATGAGGCGGCGTTGTTGCCGCCCAGCCCCTGGAACTGCATCCCGCTAGTCAGCCGGGTGGCCCAACTCAGGTTGGCTCAGCGCGCGGGCCTAGGTGTGCTGGTGTCGACGCGCGCCGGTGGGTCGCGGGTGACGGTCGAGATACGCGTCGAGGGACATCATCGGGGGGCGCTCGCCCGGGGCGGCTTCACCACCGGGCAGACGGGCGAAGAAGGCGTCCAGGATCTGCCCCGACATGCGGCCGAGGTCGGCCAGCGAGCGGTTGCGGTGAATGCGCTCGTCGAGGTCGGTCTGGCCGATCGCGTCGGCGCCGGCCAGGGTCGCGACATCGATCAGGTGCGCCGTCTCCACCCCGTAGCCGGTGGGGAAGGCGATGCGCTCAAGCACCTGGCGGCGCGCGGCGTATTCGCCGGAGAGCGGTTGGTGGAGTCGGGCGAGATCGGGGAAGAAGCGTTTCAGGAGCGGGCGAACGAGGATCTCGGTCACCCGGCCGCCGCCTCGTGGATCGACCCCCTCGCTCGCCAGCAGCGGGCGCTCGTAGAACCCTTTGACGTAGTGAAGGGTGGGGTCGGCAAGGAGTGGACCGACCGTTCCGAGGACGAAGCGGGGGTGGAAGTTTCCGATGTCGCCATCGACGAAGCAGAGCAGGTCGCCGCGGCATTGGTGGACGGCTTTCCAGAGATTTTCGCCTTTGCCGCATGCCGGGCCTTCGCCGGGAAGGATGTCGGAGGCGAGGTGGACGGTGGCCCCGGACTCGACGGCGAGTTCGCGGGTGCGGTCGGTGGAGCCGGAGTCGATGACGACCAGCTCGTCGATCAGCGGGATGCGGAGGACGAGCTCCTCGTGGAGGCAGGAGACGATGCGGGCGATGGTCCCTTCCTCGTTCAAAGTGGGGATGCAGACACTGACGGTGAGCCTGCCCGCCTGCTTCCGTTCGAGCAGGTTGAGCGGGTCGGCGAAGTCGGAATGGTGGAAGGTCTTCAAGAGGTCAGGGAGTGGCCGGTGCGGAAGCCGACGAAGACCAGGAGCACTCCGCCGAGGGTTGAGACGAGGACGTTGACCGCGGCCAAGCCCCGGAAACCGTCCATGAGGAGCTCGCGGGTGTCGTTTCCGAAGGTGGAGAAGGTGGTGAATCCACCCAGAAAGCCGGTGACGACCAAGGGGAAGACCCAACCGGGCGCCGTGCGTCCGGTGACGGCGCCGAAGGCGGCACCGATGGCGAAGCAGCCGAGCAGGTTGCAGATCCCGATTCCCCAGGGGAACCGATGCAGGAACGTTTTCTCGGCCAGTGTCTGGACCCAGCCGGACAGCAGCCAGCGGGAAAGAGCACCGAGTCCGCCGCCGAGGAAGATCAGGAGACCGGAGGTCATGCGGCGCAGCCTACGGCCGCGAAGTTCCAAGTGAGAAGTTCCAAGTGACCGCGGGAGACCGCCGGTGGCGGGGACTGCTAAAAATTTAGCAGTCATGACCGGGCGGGAGTGGGGGCGAGGTATGGTGGGCGCGGCATCGTGGGGGAGGGGGGAGAGAGGAAAAGGGCCGGGCTGGTTCTTTGGAGAAGGTCGGAGGCCGCACCCGACCCAATGTACCTGCTTCCTGACCTTCGGCCCACGCGGCCTCAATCTCGTGTTCAAGTGCATGGGCCTCGTGTTCAGGTTCATGGGCCCCGTGTCTATTTGCTTGGGGCTCGGGTTCAGGGCGATTGACACCGTGTGAAATGGCTCGGACACCGTGTCAAACGTCTCAAACATCGAGTTCCACGTCTCGGACATCCTGTCCTGGCTCTCGAACATCAAGCGCGGGCGGCCGGGATTGAGGTGGCGGCGGCGGGGAACAGCACCCCGCTGGCCACCCTTCCGGAAACGGAGCTCCGGAGTCCGTGACGTCGGTGGGAGCGTCCTCCGACGATTCTCGGGCATCTATCTTCGGGCCGGATGAATCGTTCGGCGTGCGGAAGGACGCTTCAGGCGCCCGGAAGGACTCCTCCGATGCGTTTCGGGAGTCCTTCCTCCGGGGGATGGACGACTGCCGCGCGTGCGGGAAGTCCATCGATGCCTCTCGGGAGTCCTCTTTGATCGCGCGAACGGAGCCGGGGCCGTGCCTTCATTCCCGATCCGAGGGGGAGAACTGAACTCACGCCTCATTAGGCTTTCACTCTGTCGCACCTTGTGGCGAAATTTTTCCGTAGCTAACAGCTCTCTCCCTCTCCGATGCCCAACCAGAACCCCGAGCAACGCGCCCGTGATCTGATCGACGAGCAATTGCGCGCCGCCGGGTGGACCGTGCAGAAAAAGACCGCCATCGATTTCAACGCCGGCCAGGGCCAGGCCGTCCGCGAATTCCAGACCGACACCGGCCCCGCCGACTACGTCCTCTTCGTCGATGGCAAACCGGTCGGCGTGATCGAGGCCAAGAAGGAGGATCTCGGTCAGAATATCACCGTTACGGAGGACCAAACGGCCGACTATGCCGCCGCCAAGCTCAAGTGGGTTCAGAACACCGGCAAACCCCTCCCATTCCTCTACGAGGCCACCGGCGTCCTCACCCGCTTCACCGACCAGCGAGACCCGAAGCCCCGCTCTCGCGAAACCTTCACCTTCCACCGTCCCGAAACCCTCCGCGAACGCCTCGCCGCCGGACTCTCCCTCCGCCGTCGCCTCGCCGAGAACATGCCCGCGCTCGATCCCACCGGCCTGCGCGACTGCCAGGTTGGGGCCATCACCAACCTCGAGGCCTCGCTCGCCAAGGCCAAGCCCCGCGCCCTGGTCCAGATGGCCACCGGCTCCGGCAAGACCTTCACCGCCATCACCTCGATCTACCGCCTGCTCAAGCATGCCAAGGTCCGGCGCGTCCTCTTCCTCGTCGATACCCGCAACCTCGGCGAGCAGGCCGAACAGGAGTTCATCGCCTACACCCCCACCGACGACAACCGCTCCTTCACCTCCATCTACGCCACCCAGCGGCTCGCCTCCTCCCACGTCCCCGCCGACGCCCAGGTCTGCATCTCCACCATCCAGCGGATGTATTCCATCCTCCAGGGCCGGGAAATGACCGAGGGCGAGGACGAGGAGAACCCCGCCGAGTCCGGCCCGCTCAAGCGCAAGGAGCCGTTCCCCGTCGTTTACAACGAAAAGGTCCCGCCCGAGTTCTTCGACCTCATCATCATCGATGAGTGCCACCGCTCGATCTACAACCTCTGGCGGCAGGTCCTCGAATACTTCGACGCCTTCCTCGTCGGCCTCACCGCCACCCCCGACGGACGCACCTACGGCTTCTTCAAGCAGAACCTCGTCTCCGAATACACCCACGAGGAAGCCGTCGCCGACGGCGTCAACGTCCAGGGCGAAACCTACCTCATCGAGACCGAGGTCACGCAGCAGGGCGGCAAGGTCCTCAAGGGCCTGGTCGAGAAACGCGAAAAGCTCACCCGCCGCCAGCGCTGGGAGCAGCAGGACGAGGACGAGGACTACTCCGCCAAAAAACTCGACGGCGAGATCGTCAACCCCTCCCAGATCCGCACCGTCATCCGCACCTTCAAGGAACGGTTGCCCGAGATCTTCCCCGACCGCGCCGACGCCGACGGCGAGTTCCAGGTCCCCAAGACCCTCATCTTCGCCAAGACCGACTCCCACGCCGACGACATCATCCAGATCGTCCGCGAGGAGTTCGACGAGGGAAACCGCTTCTGCAAGAAGGTCACCTTCAAGTCCGACCAGGACCGCACCGACGCCGACGGCCAGGTCATCGAGCCGGGTGAGGACCCCAAGACCATCCTCGCCGACTTCCGCAACGCCTACTACCCGCGCATCGCCGTCACCGTGGACATGATCGCCACCGGCACCGACGTGAAGGCCCTCGAATGCCTCCTCTTCATGCGCGACGTGAAGTCCAAGGGCTACTTCGAGCAGATGAAGGGCCGTGGCACCCGCACCCTCGACCACGACTCGCTGAAAAAGGTCTCCTCCGCCGCCAAGACCGCCAAGACCCGCTACGTCCTGGTCGATGCCATCGGCGTCACCAAGTCGCTCAAGACCGCCAGCCGCCCGCCCGTCACACGGCCCAGCGTCACCTTCAAGGACCTCGCCATGGAGGTCGTCATGGGGTCCAGCGACGCCGACACCGTCTCCTCCCTCGCCGGACGCCTCGCCCGCATCGACCGCCAGCTCAAGCCCGAGCAGAAAACCGAGATCGAGGAGAAGACCGGCGGCGTCTCCCTCACCCAGCTCACGAAAGCCCTCTTCGCCGCCGTCGATGGCGAAAAGATCGAGCAACGCGCCCTGGAACTCGCCGGGCAGGAACCCGGCACCGACCCCGGCGACGCCAAGCGCGAGCAGGCCCAGCAGGAACTCGTCGCCGCCGCCGTCCAACCGCTCTCCGGCGCGCTCGTCACCCACATCGTCGAGACCTGCAAGAAGAACCTCCAGACCATCGACACCCACACCATCGATGTCCTCCTCGGGGCCGGTTGGGACACCAGCGCCACCACCGCCCCAAAGAACACCAAGGACTTCGAGACCTACCTGCGCGACCACAAGGATGAGCTGATCGCCCTCACCATCTTCTACGACCAGCCCCAGCGCCGCCAGGAAGTCACCTTCGCCCAGATCCGCGAGGTCTTCGACCACCTCCAGGCCAACGCCCCACACCTCGCCCCGCTCAACGTCTGGCAGGCCTACGCCCGCCTCGACGAACTGCCCGGGAACGCCACCCCGCTCAGCGAACTCGCCGCCCTCGTCGCCCTCATCCGCCGCGCCTGCGGCATCGACGAAAAGCTCGCCCCCTTCACCGAGACCGTCCGCCGCAACTACCGCGACTGGATCATGCGCAAGAACGCGGGCCAGCCGATGACCAAGACTCAGCTCGCCTGGCTGGAACTCATCCGCGACCACATCATGACCTCCTTCCACCTCGAGCGCGACGACCTCGACTACGCCCCCTTCGACGCCCAGGGCGGCCTCGGCAAGATGCACCAACTCTTCGGCGACCAGATGGACGCCCTCATCGATGAACTCAACCGGGAGCTGGTGGCGTGAGTGAGGAACAACTACCAACGGGGTGGGCGCGAACAACGCTGGAGCCGCTTGGAAGCCTTTACTGTGGGCAATCACTCACAGCCAGCAAGGTGAACCGTGACGGCAAGGGCGTCCCTTACGTTACAGGACCAGAGCAATGGGATGGCGAGAAGGTCCACAAGGACAAATGGACCACCGAGCCTGCACGAATGGCTCCGGATGGCTGCATCTTCATCACCGTGAAGGGCGCTGGTGTGGGGAAGCTCTTTCCGGGAATCGCATGTGCCATCGGTCGTGACGTCTACGCTTATCATCCTTCTCCCGAACTTCCGCGCAAGTTCATCGAGTTGTCCCTCCGATTTACGATCGCTGAGGTTGTTGCCGAGGCTAAAGGAGACATTCCGGGACTTTCCAAGGCCCACATTCTTCAACACTCAATCCCCCTCCCACCCCTCGCCGAGCAGAAGCGGATCGTGGCGAAGATCGAGGAGTTGTTCAGCGAGTTGGACGCCGGGGAGGAGAGTCTGCGGCGGGCGCGGCGGCAACTCGGCGTCTATCGCCAGTCCCTCCTCAAACAAGCCTTCGAGGGCAAGCTCACCGCCCCCTGGCGCGCCCAACACCCCGACCTCCTCGAATCCCCCGACCAACTCCTCGCCCGCATCCAAGCCGAACGCCAAGCGCGATACGAGCAGCAGCTTGAGGAGTGGGAAGCTGCTGGCGGAGGCCGTGGCAAACCGAAGAAACCCACGGCAGTCAAGGCATCAGCTATTCCAGAAGGTTTTCTGGATTCGACTGCCGAGTGCTGGATGGCAACGCCGCTCGGAAACCTAATCGACGAACCGGCCTACGGAACATCGAAGAAGTGCGGCTATGAAACTGGCTCCATCGGGGTTCTTCGGATTCCAAACGTCGTGAACGGGGCAATCGATTCCGGTGACCTCAAGTTTGCCGATTTTAACCAAGCGGAGCGCGAGGGCTACGCATTGCAGGCTGGCGACCTGCTGCTGATTCGCTCCAATGGAAGCGTCTCGATTGTAGGCCGGTGTGCGCTGGTTGAAACCAAGCACGAAGACTACCTCTACGCTGGGTATTTGATCCGATTGAGACCACTTCAGCGAGTCATCGCCCCCCGTTTCATTCTGAATCAGTTGTCCTCGACAAGACTCCGGTCACAGATCGAGTCCGCCGCAAAGTCGACGAGCGGAGTCAACAACATCAATTCAAAAGAAATCCAGCGCCTGACACTCACGCTGCCCTCCCTCCCCGAGCAACAGGAGATCGTCCGCCTGCTCGACGAGCAATTCGAGGTGATCGAGCAGAACGAGCGGGAGATCGACGCCGCGCTGAAGCGCAGCGAGGCCCTGCGCCAGTCCATCCTGAAAAAGGCCTTCACCGGCCAACTCGTATCCCAGGACCCCACCGACGAACCCGCCTCCACCCTCCTCACCCGCATCCAGACCGAACGCAAAGCCGCCGACCAGGTCGTCAAGCCTAAGAAGAAGGCTGCCAGGAGAAGAGCCAAACGCGTCAGAAAGCCATCCCACGAAGCCCCATGATCTCGTCACTTCAGCCCAAGGGTCACGAACTCGTCTACGATCTGGTCCGCGAGGCAGGCGTGGATGTCTCCGATTGGTCGAACTACGATCGTCCGGACCTACCCCAAACCAATCCGAAATACTGCTACAACTGGTCATTTTTCGGATCTGACCGCGTGGTCATCTGCCTCTGGTTTGACGAGATGCAGGAAGATGATTTGGGAATCTTCCAGCACCTCAATTACAGCGAGATACCCGAGAAACGTGGAGCGAGTTCAGTTCGCCGTCGGCGTGCCATGGACATGAACCGGGCGTTTTTCACAGCCTTTCGAGACGATCTCATCGTGAGGGTCATCATCGTCCACGACCCGGATGACCAGAGCGATGACCGCGAAGTCAAGCTGCGCGCCCTCGACCCGGTGGAGTGGCACGTCGCCAGTTACGATGAGGATACGGGCTGGTGTCGCATTCAGCGCGGCCCCAAGAAGTCCGATGCCATCCCACAAGACGGATCGCATGCATCAAGGGGCCACCGAGTCTCGATGGTCCGCTTTCGCTCCGAATTGGAGAACCTGAAAGCCCACCTTCTCGATTACGATGGCTTTCCGTTTGAGTCCTTTACCCGTGGAAAGATCTACGACTGGGAAAGCTACAAGGACTACGTCTTTGCCGAAGCAGGGCGAAGGCTCGCCTGGCAAACGTGGGACAGCGAGGAAGTCGGGACAGGCGCGATCCTCGACCGGGTGATCCATGCCATCGAAATCAACGAGGGCAAGGACCGCCGCAACAATCTGCTCAAGTGGCAGCAGTATGGTGTTCACCAAGTCCTCACAGACGCCCGCAACGACAAACGCTGCTTCGAGGTCGAGAGCCTGCTCTTCGATTTTTACACGGGCGAACTGGCTGCTGAGGATGCCTTTGATCCACTGACTGAACATTTGGGCAAGAAGTATCCACTGATCGCCTACCTCTTCTTCATCAAGGACAACAGTCGCTACCTTCCGATTTCGCCTGCGAAGTTCAGCCAGGCATTCGAGCGCCTCGGCGTCAGCCTGAACACGGCTGGAGAATGCAGCTGGGAGAACTACTCCGCCTACCTCTCCGTGATTCGGGAGATCCGTGACTTTCTTGAGCTTGAGGGCTTCGACGGTATCCGGCTACTCGACGCCCACTCGTTCTGCTGGCTTCTGATCAACATCGATGAGCCAGAGGAAGTTTCAGGCCCGCGGGCGCAGATTGAAGAGTTCGATGCCTCCACCCAGCTCAGTGGATCGAAATCAAAGAAGGACGTTGATTGGGAGGCCCTTCATCGGGCGCGAGCCGCTCTTGGGCGACTGGGTGAGGAACTTGCCCTCGATGCCGAAAAGTCCCGCCTGACCGACGCCGGTCACCCCGATCTGGCTGCGAAGATCCATTTGGTCAGCGAGGATCACACCAAGGGATACGACCTCCACTCCTTCGAGACCGACGGCAGCGACCGCTTGATCGAGGTGAAGACGATGAGCGAAGACCGTCCCGCGGTGCGATTCTACACTTCACAGCGTCAGCTCGAGCTCGCTCATTCCGAAGTGAACCATTTCTACTACCTCGTCCGCGGGGCAAGAACCGCCAAGCCGAGGATTCAGGCCGTCCGGGCGCACAGCATCCCCGAAGAGGCGATTAGCCCGATTGTCCACGAAGTTGCCTGGACGGATGCGACTCAAGACTCTTGAGAAGAACGAGCGGGAGGTTGCCGATCCGCCTCTGAATCGGAAGACTATCTCCGAACTCGCTGAAGCGACATGAGCCTCCTCTCGGAAATCCACTCTGTTTCGGACATCGATTTGCTGCGCGAATCGGTGGATCTGGAATGCAAGCTGGCTTTGGGGCAGGACGGTCAAGGCAAGCTGCCCAAGGATTTCTGGCCGACCTACTCCGCCATGGCCAACACCGAGGGCGGCCTCATTCTGCTGGGGGTTCAGGAGAAGAAGGGACGATTCCAGGTCAGGAACATTCCCAACCCCAACGCGATCCGAAAGGAATTGGCCGACCTCCTCGCCAATCGCCAGAAGGTCAGTGTCAATCTGCTCTCCGACGATCGCATCCAGGAACTGGACCTCGAAGGGAACCTGATTCTGGCCATCGAGATTCCGCGTGCTACCCGGAAGCAGCGCCCGGTATTCATCAACGGCAATCCCTTGGGCGGAACCTTCCGCCGTTTTCACGAGGCCGACCAGACGGTGCCCGACGATGAGGTGAAACTCGTGCTGGCCGAGGGACAGGCAGAGTCCCTCGACTATAGGGTGCTGCCGCGTTTCGGCATGCAGGATCTCTCACTGCCGACCCTTCAAGCCTATCGTCAAACCCATGCCACGCTGAACCCCGGGCACCCGTGGAGCGAATTGGACAATCTCTCCTTCTTGCGCGAGATCCGAGCTTGGAACTTCGACCGGGAATCCGGGGAGGAAGGCCTCACCGTAGCGGGCTTGCTGATGTTCGGTAAATTCCAGTCGATCCAGGACGAGTTTCCCCACTACGCCCTCGACTACCAGGAGAGATCGGAGGCAAAGGCGGAGAAGCGCTGGATCGATCGCCTCTGGCTCGATGGATCCTGGTCCGGCAATCTCTACGACTTTTTCCGCCTGGTGTATCCCAAGCTCACCGCCGGGTTGAAGCTTCCCTTCGCCCTCAAGGGTGGATTGCGCGACGAGGACACCCCCATCCACGAAGCACTGCGGGAGGCCTTGGCCAATACCTTGATTCATGCGGACTACCGGCAGCGGGCGCGGGTGCTCGTGGTCAGGCGGCCCGACATGTTCGGATTCCAGAACCCTGGCGACATGCGTATCCCGATCGAGCTGGCGCTCCGGGGCGATGAGCCGGACTCGCGGAACAAGCGCCTCGCGCACCTGTTCGGGTTCGTCCGCATCGGGGAGAAGGCCGGGACGGGCATCCCCCGGATCATGGCTGGCTGGAAGAGCCAACACTGGAGGCAGCCGTCCTTGACGGAAGAATACGAGCCCAGCCCCCGGACCATTCTGCGCCTCCAGATGCTGGATCTCTTCCCCTCTGGTGTGCTCGATATTCTCAGGCTTCAGTTCGAGGATCGGTTCGAGTCACTGGACGAACCCAGCCGGTTGGCCTTGGCCACGACATTTACGGAACGCCGGCTCACCCATGCCCGCCTGAGCGAATTGACGGAGCTCCATCCAAGCGACGTCACCAAAACCCTCCGTAGTTTGGTAAGCCAAGAATTTCTCGATTCCGAAGGATCAGGGCGGGGCACGGTTTACCGCTTCAAGGGCACCCGAAAAGTCACTTCCGAAGATGTTTTTAGCGAGCCAAGCTCCCCGAATTTCGAGCCCAGCTCCCCGAATTTCGGACCGAACTCCCCGAATTTGCCGGAAGACCCTCCGCAACCGCTGTCCACCGACCCCGACCGGGACGAGTACGGGCGTCTGATTTCCAGTCACTTCCACATGCCGTTCGTCGACGACTTGGGCCACCTCGATCCTAAATTCCGGGAGCACCTGGAGGAATTGGCGGAACTGCCCCGCACCCTAGGGAAGATCAACCGGGAGAAGATGATCGAGACCCTCGAAAGGCTCTGTGAAGGCCACTATATCCGCCTCGATTGCCTTGCCTCTCTGGTGAACCGCAAACCGGGAACTCTCCAAGGGCAATACCTGACCCAGCTTTGCCGCGACCAACACCTGCGGATGGCCTTCCCCGACAAACCCAACGATCCACGGCAAGCCTACACCAAAGCCTGAGAATCCCGCATGACCACCGAATCCATCGTCTCCAAAGTCTGGAGCTTCTGCCACACCCTGCGCGACGACGGCGTGGGCTACGGCGACTACCTCGAGCAGCTCACCTACCTCATCTTCCTCAAGATGGCGGACGAGTATGCCAAGCCGCCCTACAAGCGGGATGTCGGCGTACCCGAGAAATACAACTGGGCCTCCCTGCGTGCCCTCAAGGGAGCCGAACTGGAGGGTCACTACATCGAGACCCTGCGGGAGCTCGGGACCGAGAAGGGCATGCTCGGCCAGATCTTCACCAAGGCGCAGAACAAGATCCAGGACCCCGCCAAGCTCGCCCGGGTCATCGAGATGGTGAACGACACCCAATGGACCACGCTGGAGGCCGACGTGAAGGGTGACATCTACGAGGGCATCCTCGAGCGCAACGCCGAGGACACGAAGTCTGGCGCGGGCCAGTATTTCACCCCGCGCTCCCTCATCGCCGCCATGGTCGAGTGCGTCGCCCCCGAGCCAGGCAAGACCATCGCCGACCCCGCCTGCGGCACGGGTGGCTTCTTCCTCGCCGCCTACGACTACCTGGTGAAGCACCACAAGCTCGACAAGGCGCAGAAGGCCTTCCTCAAGACCAAGGCCTTCCACGGCAACGAGATCGTCCCCGGCACCCGCCGCCTGTGCCTGATGAATCTCTTTCTCCACAATATCGGCGAGATCGACGGCGAGAGCCTCGTGTCCCCGACCGATGCCCTGGTCATGCAGCCCGCGCAGACGGTCGACTACGTCCTCGCCAACCCGCCCTTCGGCAAGAAGAGCAGCATGACCTTCACCAACGAGGAGGGCGAGCAGGAGAAGGACGAACTGACCTACAACCGGCAGGACTTCTGGGCCACCACCTCGAACAAGCAGCTCAACTTCCTCCAGCACATCCGCTCGATGCTCAAGACCACCGGTCAGGCCGCCGTGGTCCTGCCCGACAACGTGCTCTTCGAGGGCGGAGCCGGCGAAACTGTCCGCCGCAAACTCATGGAGACCTGCGACCTCCACACCATCCTCCGCCTCCCCACCGGCATCTTCTACGCCCAAGGAGTGAAGGCGAACGTCCTCTTCTTCGACAACCGCGCCGCCGGCAAGGGCGTCGCCACCAAGGAAGTCTGGTATTACGACTACCGCACCAACATCCACCACACCCTCAAGCGCAGCCCGATGCGGCTGGAGAACCTGCGGGAGTTCATCGACTGCTACCGTCCCGGCACCCGCCACAAGCGCAAGCCCACCTGGGACGCCGACAAGAACCCCGACGGCCGCTGGCGGAAGTTCACCTACGAAGAACTCGCCGCCCGCGACAAAACCAGCCTCGACCTCTTCTGGCTCAAGGACGACACCCTCGCCGACCTCGACAATCTCCCCGAACCCGCCGACCTCGCCGACGAGATCATCGACAACATCGAAGCCGGCCTCGCCAGCTTCCGCACGGTCGCCGCCAGCTTGTCGTCAGGCGAGTGAGGTCGCCGTGAGGGTGGAGGGCGACGCCGATGCCAGGTGAACCTGGCGCTCCGTTTCAGCTCCGTCGCGCGGCGAGCACGCCGTAGCGGGGGCTGAAGAGCCAGGCGAGGAGGAAGAGCGAACCGAGCACCATGACAATGGTCGGGCCGGTGCTGAGGTTGAGCGCCGCGGAGATCAGCACCCCGGAAAGGGAGCCGATGGCACCGAGCAGCCCACCGCCCCAGAAAAGGAGGGAGGTCCGGTCGGTGAAAAGTGAAACGGTGGCGGCGGGAGCGACGAGCAGGCCGACCGAAAGGACGCAGCCGACGGCCTGCAGCGAGGCGACCAGCGACAGGGCGAGCAGGGCGAAGATGATGTACTGCATGGAGCGGACCGGGACTCCTTGGGCGGCGGCGACGTTGGGCTCGAAGAGGGTGAGCAGCATTGGGCGCATCAGCAGGTTCACGCTGAGCAGGGTGAGGGAGCCGATGCCGAACATGGTCCAGAGATCGGCATTTCCGACCGCGAGGATGTCGCCGAAGAGCCAGTGCTCGAGTTCCTGCCGGGTCTCGAGGTGGGGCAGGATGGCGACGCCGGCGGCGAAGGCCGTGGTATAGATGACGGCCAGCGCCGTGCCCTGGGCGATTCGTTTGCCACGGGACACCGCGACCGAGCCAAGCCCGACGAGCAGGGCGGCGAAGAGCGCTCCCAGGAACGCACTGAGCTGGGTGAGGGCACCGGCGACGAGGATGCCCAGCGTGATGCCCGGGAGCATGGTGTGGGAGAGGGCGCTCACCGAGAGGGCGTGCCGACGCAGCACGACGAAGCCGCTGAAGAAGCCGTTGCTGAAGCCGATCAGCACCGCCGCGACGAGCGCGCGCTGGAAGAAGGGACTATGGAGCAGGTCTTCGATGGCGGATCGGGGATTTCGGATTTCGGAACGGTCGGAAAAGCGATCACTCGATGGCGGCCGGGACGGCAAAGGTGCGGTCGAGCAGCTCGGGCGTGAGGACTTCGGCGACGGGGCCGAAGGCGACCTGCCGGGTCGAGAGCAGCAGCGCCTCGTCGAAGAGTTCGGGAGCGCTCCGCAGGTCGTGGTGCGAGGCGATGATGAGCCGGCCCTCGCGGGCGAGCCGGTCGAGCAGCTCGCCGAGTTGCGAGGAGGCGCGTCGGTCGAGCCCGGTGAAGGGCTCGTCGAGCAGCAGCACATGGGCTTCCTGGGCGATGGCCCGAGCGAGGAAGGCGCGCTGCTGCTGTCCGCCGGAAAGTTCGCGGATCTGCCGTTCGCGCAGGTCGACGAGTTCCAGCGCCTCGAGGGCGCGATCGACGGCGTCCTCGTCGCTGCTGGAGAACCGTCCCCACCAGCCGGCTTGGGGATAGCGGCCCATCTCGACGAGGCCCCGGACGGTGATGGGAAACGACCAGTCGACTTCCTCGCGCTGGGGGAGGTAGGCGAACTCCCGAGACCACTTTTTGACCGCCGTGCCGCGCCAGCGGATGGTCCCGGCGGCCCGCGGGACGAGTCCGGCGATGGCCTTGATGAGGGTGCTCTTGCCGGCGCCGTTGGCACCGATGAGGGCGACGCGGTTGCCGCAGGAAGTGGCGAAGCGGATCCCGTCGAGGGCGACGTGCCGGCGGTAGGTGACGCGGAGGTTCTCGACCACCAGTTCGTGATGGTGGTCGTGGTGCTCGCAGCAGTCGTGGTGGACCTCGCTCACGGATGCAGGTGGAGTTCCCAGACGTCGTCGATCTCGCCGAAGCCGTCGAAGATCCGGGTCTGGGTCGGTTGGCCGGAGGGCTCGAGGGTGAGCTTGGCGAAACGGGGAGCCGTGGGCTCGCCCGCGCCCCACCGCACCCTGAGGAACACGGTCGGATGATCGCCCGGAAGAGGGAGGGAGCCGACGGCGGTCGTGCCGTCGGGTCGCAGCGTGACCGTCTCGTCCCCGGCCTCGAGGATCACCTCGGAAGGGAGGGATGAGAAGGTGAGGAAAAAGGGGGTGTCCGTGGTTTCCGAGGGCCCGGCGATGGCGGCGGCCACCGGAGGGGCCGGCGGTCGTGCCGGATCGCGGGCCACCGAGTGGAGTCCGAGACCGGTCGCGACGAGCGCGATCAGGACACAGAGGGTTCGGAGCAGGGGCGATCCACGCATGGAGGGAGAGGAGCGGCTCGGATGCTCCCTGCGCAGTCAAAGACCGAAGCGATGCAAATGCAAGGGATTTGCATGAGTGGCGGACCCGGCAGGAATCGAACCTGCATCTGCGGCTTCGGAGGCCGCCATTCTATCCGTTGAAATACGGGTCCCTTGGCGCGGGGGCGGATTGGTAAGCCAAAGGGTGGAGGCTGAAAAGCTGAAAAGCGGAATTCCGAGGGCATCTCCATTTGGAAAAATGAACCGCGAATGGACGCCAATTCACGCGAATGGATTCCGATCTCCCGAGGGTGCCCTGCGATTTCACGGATTCCCGGACGCAATCCGTCATTCGCCGAAGGTTTTCCATCGAGGATTCGCGTCCATTTGCGTCCATTCGCGGTTTCCAATCTGAAATGGAGATGCCCTGGCGGAATTCCTGAGAAGCCCGGGGCGGTCCGCTATTTCCGGGCTTCCGACTGGCTCGTGGCGCGCTCAAGAGCGCCGGCGATGAAGCCGGAGAAGAGCGGATGGGCCTTGTTCGGCTTGCTCTGGAACTCGGGATGGAATTGCGCGGCGAGGTAGAACGGGTGCTCCGGGAGCTCGACGATCTCGACCAGGCCTTCCGCCGCCGATACCGAGGAAATGACCAATCCAGCCTCCTGCAGGCGATCCTGGAAGTCGGAATTGAACTCGTAGCGGTGACGGTGGCGCTCGTGAATCCGGTCGACCCCGCCGTAGAGATCCGAGGCCCGGGTGCCGGCGAAGAGGATGCTTTCGCAGGAACCGAGACGCATGGTGGCCCCCATGTCCTTCACGCCCTTCTGTTCTTCCTGCAGGCAGATCACCGGATACTTGGTATCCTTCTCAAATTCGGTCGAGTTGGCGTCGCGCAGCTTGCAGACGTTCCGGGCGAACTCGATCGTGGCCACCTGCATGCCGAGGCAGATGCCGAAGTAGGGAATGCCTTCCTCGCGGGCGTATCGCGCCGCGAGCACCTTGCCTTCGATGCCCCGGTCACCGAAGCCGCCGGGGACGAGGATGCCGTCGACGTCGCCGATCACCGATTTCGCGCCGTGTTTCTCGATCGCTTCGGCTTCAACCCGGACGATCCCGACCTTCACGTCGTGCTTGGCGCCGGCGTGGATGAGGGACTCGTAGATCGACTTGTAGGCGTCCTGCAGCTCGATGTACTTGCCCACCACCGCGATGGTCACGCGGTTCTTCGGGTGAATCACCTTGTCGACGAAGCCCTCCCAGTCCTCGAGGTCGGGCGAGGGGGTGTGGCCGAGCCCGATCTTGTCGACCACGAGGCGGTCGATCTTGTCGCGCCGGAGGTCGAGCGGGCACTCGTAGATGGTGTGGGCCACGTCGCGGAAGGCGACGACGTTCTTCTTCTCGACGTTGCAGAACATCGCGATCTTGCGGCGGTTGTCCTCGTCGAGGTCGGCTTCGGTGCGGCAGATGATGATGTCGGGCTGGATGCCGATCTCCCGCAGCTTGGCGACCGACTGCTGGGTCGGCTTGGTCTTCACCTCACCCGCGGCCTTGATGAAGGGCAGCAGGGTGACATGGATGAAGCAGACGTTCTCCTTGCCGACCTCGAGCGCGAACTGGCGCAGGGCCTCGAGGAAAAGAAGGCCCTCCATGTCGCCGACCGTGCCGCCGATCTCGGTGATCAGGACATCGACGTCGGCATTGTCATTGGTGACCTGATGGAGGCGCGACTTGATCTCGTCGGTGACGTGCGGAATGAACTGGACGGTCTTGCCGAGATACTCGCCCTTGCGCTCCTTCCGGATGACCGCGTCGAAGACCTGGCCGGAGGTCAGGTTGTTCATCTGCGAGAGCACCCCCGAGGTGAATCGCTCGTAGTGGCCGAGGTCGAGGTCGGTCTCGGCACCATCGTCGAGCACGTAGACCTCGCCGTGCTGGAAGGGCGACATGGTGCCGGGGTCGACGTTGAGGTAGGGGTCGAACTTTTGCATCAGCACCTTCAGCCCGCGGTGCTCGAGGAGGGTGCCGATGGAGGCGGCGGCGAGGCCTTTCCCAAGGGAGGAAACGACGCCGCCGGTGACGAAGATGTATTTCATGGTGAGGAGCGGGGAGCGGGGAGCGGAGAGCGGAGAGCGGAGAGCGGAGAGCGGGGAGCGGGGAGCGGGGAGTGCTACGAGAGGAGTCGTTCGACCTCGCGGGCCTGGTCGGGGGTATCGACGCCGGGGGAGGTGTCGTCGGTGGTCATCACCCGGATCGAGGCGCCGTTTTCGAGGGCGCGGAGCTGCTCGAGGGACTCGGCACGCTCGAGGGGGGTCGGGTGCCAGCTTCGCCAGTTCTCAAGGAAGCGGCGGCGGTAGGCGTAGAGGCCCTTGTGGCGGAGGACCGTCAGGCCTTCGACGGGATTGCGGAAATAGGGGAGGGGGGAACGGGAGAAATAGAGCGCGCGTCCGTCGAGCGCGGTGACGACCTTGACGACGTTGGGGTCGGCCACGGCCGGATCATCGGGATCGATCGGGTTGGCGGCCGTCGCCATGTCGAGCGTGGGGTCTCCGGCCATGGCCGCGGCAAGTTCGTCGATCAACGAGGGGTCGATGAGCGGTTCGTCGCCCTGGATGTTGATCACCACCTCGGCGGCGGGCAGTCCCTCGATCGCCTCGGCGAGCCGGTCGGTCCCGGTGGGATGGTCCGGCGAGGTCATGATCGCCCGGGCGCCGAAGCCTTCGGCGGCTTCAAGAATACGAGGGTCGTCGGTGGCGATGACGAGGTCGTCGAGTTTCGAACACCCGCGACAACGATCCCAGACGTGCTGGATCAGCGGCTTGCCCGCGATCGGATGAAGGGGCTTTCCGGGGAAGCGGGAGGACCCCCAACGTGCTGGGAGGATACCGGTGATGTGGATGCCGCTCGACTCGGAACTCACGGGAATTGCGCTGGGCGGACCCTAAGGGGCACGCGATGGAAGGCGCAAGCGCCCGGTGACGAATCCGACCTATTTCGTCCCGGAATCCGTCGAATCGAGGTAGTCGAGGGCCTTCTGGTAGGAACATCCGGACAGAAAGTGCTCAAGCCGGGGAGGGAGTGAGCCGCGGTGCCGGTCGTGCCAGGCCACGAGGTCCTCGGAGACCTGACGCAGGAGGTCGAGGTGGGTCTCGGGATCCCGGTCGCGCAGGTCGTGATCGCCGATGACGTCCAATCGGCGGCGGAGGAGGGCGGCAAGGTCGGGGTGCATGGGAGGAGGCTGCGTTTCCCCTGCGGAATGACCAATTCCGAATTACGCCCCCCTGGACCCTCCACCCCTGCCCACGACCAATTCGGGCGTGGACGGGCGCGGGATCGATTCCCTAGCGTGCGCCATGCTGATCGGGGCGATTGAGACGCACTTCACGGGCTGGGACTGGGCGGTGGTGGCCGCGTACATGCTCGCCACCACCTGGATCGGGCACCTGATGAGCGGCAAGGCCGCGACGGTGAAGGATTTCTTCCTCGGTGGGCGCTCGATGCCGTGGTGGGCGGTGTCGGGTTCAATGATCGCGACCGAGATCAGCGCCCTGACCTTCATCGCGGTGCCGAGCGGCGTGTATGCCGCCAATGGTGACTGGACCTACCTGCAGTGGGGGATCGGCTCCATCATCGCCCGGGTGATCATCGGCTACTGGCTGGTTCCCCTCTACTACCGGCGGGAGATCTACAGCCCGTATGATTTCATGGGCGATCGGCTCGGGGAGCCGGTGCGGCGCCTGGTCACGGGTCTGTTCTCGCTGGGAGCAATCCTCGGCCAGAGCGTGCGGGTGCTGGTGACCGCGGTGATTCTCAATGCGGTGACCGGCTGGAGCATGGCCTGGTGCATCGTCGCGATCGGGGTCTTCGCCCTGATCTGGACCCTGATGGGAGGCATGCGAACGGTCATCTGGACCGATGTGATCCAGTTCGCCGTGTTCATCGTCGGCGGCCTGACCGCGCTGGGTTGGCTGGTGGGGCACCTCGGATGGGAACAGATCGTCGAGATCAACCGTCAGTATGCCGCGCCGGACGGAGAGACGGTCGACAAGATGAGGATCTTCGACTTCACGCTGCCGTGGCAGGATTCGATGCTCAACTACACCTTCTGGGTCGGGGTGATCGCGATGCCTTTCCAGAATCTCGCGGCCTTCGGCACCGACCAGCTCAATGCGCAGCGGATGTTCTGCTGCGGCACGCCGAAGGAGGCGCGCCGGGCGATGCTGTGGAGCAGCGTGGCGATCGTGACCACGTTGCTGATGCTCGCCGTCGGTTCGGGCCTTTTCGCCTGGTATCAGTTGAAGGGGGCCACGCCGGACGAGGCCGCCAAGTTCGCGGAGGATCCAAACACCGTGTTCCCCGTGTGGATCGTCACGGTCCTGCCGCCGGGGCTCACCGGTTTGATCCTGGCGGGAGCTTTCGCCGCGGCGATCTCAAGTCTCGACTCGGTGCTGGCGGCGTTGTCCCAGACGACGCTGTCGGCGGTGCTCGGGCGCGACAAGGTCGAGTCCATCGAAGGAAGCGCACGGATGGTGCGGCTGTCGCGGATGATGGTGTGCGTCTGGGCCGTGTTGCTGACGGCCTTCGCCGTGTGGCTGGCGAAGCAGCACCAGGAGGCGGAGAACAAGAACCTGATCGACCTCGCCTTCGGCATGGTGGCCTACACCTACGGCCCGCTCCTCGGGATCCTCCTGGCGGCGATCCTTCCCGGGCGCCGGAGCTTCGAGGGGATCCTTGTCGGGGTCGGAATCTCCATCCTGATGGTGGCGTGGGTCCGACCCGAGTTGCCGAGGGTGCTGGAGGCGCTGAATGTTCAGACCGGGTGGCTGGTCGAGAGTCGTCCGGCACTCGCGTTTCCGTGGTTCTATCCGATCAATGCCGCGATCACACTCGGCGCGGCGTATCTCCCGATCGGGCGTTGCCGGCGGATCCGCCCGTGAGGCCGGATCCGGGTCGCGAGTGACGATCGCCAAACCGTCCGTGGAGACGAGTGCCGGCGAGAGTTGCCGGGACGGAGGGTCGAGCAGCGGTGGGCCACGAGCCGCGGTGGCCATGTGACGAATTTGAAACGGTTGCGGAGGTCGTAAAAAACCGAATAACCCTTAGAAGGTCAAGGGGCTGAAGCCACGCTGGTGTCGAGGCGTCACGCGATTTGCTTCGGGAGGTTTAACCAATTTTCCGGTCAAGATTTTAAAAATCACAGTCCGTGGAACCCTTGAGGTTTCATTGCGGAACGGTGGAACTGTTAGAGGCCGTGTGAAAGGCAGTTTCCAAGGGGCGCCGGTCCCTTCCACAATCCCTGAGCGCGCTACCGGCAGGCGGCCGGGGAGTCAGGCGCAATGGAGAAACCCCTACACGATTAGAGCGGCAGAAAATGGAACGGGCGGAGGCGTTGGCAAGGTCGGGCAGCAATGGCGATCACGAGCAGGCGGAGGGACGATGGGAGGAGGTGTGCGAACGCCTCAGGGACCTGGTGAGTGACGATGCGTATGACCGGTGGTTCCGGGCATCTCGATTGGCGGCGGTCGATGAGCGCCAGGTCGAGATCGCGGTGCCCAACGAGATCCACCAGGTGTGGATCGAAACGAATTATTTGAACGAGCTGACCGCGGCCGTCCGGGATGTGTTTCCCGAGGTCGCGGAAGTCCGGGTCGATGTGCACGACGGAGTGGAGCCGGCCGAGCCGCGCTCGCCGGAAGCCGGTGCGGATTCCAAGGTCGAGGACGACAACTGGTTCGAGGCGACCGACGGTGCCACGCCGGAGGACGAGGAACTCGATCGCCGTCTCAAGAGGGTGGGTCTGAATCCTTCGTTTGCCTTCGGGTCCTTCGTGGTGGGAGCCAACAGCCAGTTCGCCCATGCCGCCTGTGAAGCCGTCGCGCTGGGCAAGGGGGGAGGCTACAATCCGCTTTTCATCCACGGGGGGCCGGGTCTCGGCAAAACCCACCTGATGCAGGCCATCGGTCAGGAGTGGATGCGCCGCAATCCGAAGGCGAAGGTGGTCTACCTGACCTGCGAGCGGTTCATCAACGAGTTCATCGATGTGGTCCGCAGCGGCGGGTTGGAGCGGTTCCGCCGACGCTACCGGACGGCCGATCTGATGCTGATCGACGACATCCAGTTCCTCAGCGGGAAGGAAAGATCCCAGGAAGAGTTCTTCCACACCTTCAACACTTTGCTCGACGGACGCGGACAGGTGGTCCTGACCAGTGATCGCCCGGCCTCGGAGATCCAGAACCTCGAGCCCCGTCTGGTGTCGCGCTTCGAGTGCGGGTTGACCGTCGAACTCCAGCCACCCGGATTCGAGACCCGTCTGGCCATTCTCCAACACAAGGTGCGCGAGTGGAAGCTGCGCCTGGACGAGGGCATCGTGCGGATGCTCGCCGAGCGGATCCGCACCAATGTGCGGCGCCTCGAGGGGGGATTGATGCGGGTGGGGACCTTCGCCTCGCTGGCCGGCGAACGGGTCACTCCCGAAAAGGTGGAGCATCTGCTGCGCGACTTGTTCCGGGAAGAGAACGGCAAGCAGGTGACCATCGACGCCATTCAGCGACTCGTTGCCGAGCGCTACGACATGCGTCTCGCCGACATGGCGAGCCGGCGGAGGCCGGCGAGCATCGCGGGGCCCCGCCAGATCGCGATGTATCTCAGCCGCCGCCTGACCAAGTCATCGCTGATGGAGATCGGCGAAGCCTTCGGCGGCCGCGACCACGGCACCGTGATCCATGCGGTCCGGAAGGTCACGGCACGGATCGAGACCGACGCCGAGATCCGCAGTCAGGTGGGGCAGATCGAGTCCGAGCTGCGCCGCTGAACCGGTTGGCGCCGGAGAAACGCGAAAGGGCGGATCGTTTCCGATCCGCCCTCTTGCGTTGGAGATTGTCCTGATACCGGCGAGGGTCGTTCCCGCGGCGGGTCTCACCGGGTGAGGCCCAGCCTCCGGATCAGAGCGAGAAGGTGTCCTCCTTGGGTTCCTTCCCGAGCGCGCCCTGGGCCTCGCCGTTGGCGGTGAGGTGGTTGAGGCAGTGGTAGACGTCCTCGGTGTCGGCATCGATCTCGTAGGCGATGTCGGCGGCGGTCTTCGGGTCGGCGGTGATCCGGCTCCGCACCGCGTGGAGGGTTTCGAGAAAGGCCGCCGCCGCTTTCTTGCCGGCCTCGACGCCCGGTTGGTGGTAGGCGTTGATGTTGACCAGCGAGGCGTAGAAAGAGACGGCGCGCTCGAAGAGGGCGATCAGCACCCCGACCTGGAAGGCATCGACCTCGGGGATGGAGATTGTCACCGAGGGGCGGCCGGAATCGTGCAGCGCCTTGCGGGTGCCGCGCAGGAAGCCCTGGAGGTAATCCGCCGAGGTGCTGCCGGGTTCGACCTCGATGGTGTCGCCGTCGCGACCCTTGCGCACTTCGATGAAGGTGGCGAAGAAGTTCGCGACGCCGTCGCGGAGCTGCTGAACGTAGGCGTGCTGGTCGGTGGAGCCCTTGTTGCCGTACACCGCGATGCCCTGGTTGACGACGTTCCCGTCGAGGTCCTTCTCCTTGCCGAGGGACTCCATCACGAGTTGCTGGAGGTATTTCGAGAACAGCACCAGCGAGTCCTTGTAAGGGAGGACGACCATGTCCTTCTCACCGCATCCGTTCCCGGCGGCATGCCAGCAGAGCGCAAGGCGCATGGCGGCATTGGTGGCGGCGTCGGGCTTGCGGGTCTCGGCATCCATGGCGGCCGCGCCGGCAAGGAAGCGGTCGATGTCGAGCCCCTGGAGGGCGGCGGGCACGAGGCCGACCGTCGACATCACCGAAGTCCGTCCACCGACCCAGTCCTCCATGGGGAACCGGGTGATGAATCCGTGCTCGTCGGCGAAGGCGTCCAGCTTCGAGCCCTCGCCGGTGATGGCCACGGCGTGCTTGCCGAAATCCAGTCCGGCGGCGTCGTAGGCGGCCTTGGCCTCGACCATGCCGTTGCGGGTTTCCGGCGTGCCGCCCGATTTCGAGACGACCAGCACCAGGGTCGAGGCCAGGCCTTCCCGGCCGATCGAGGCCAGCGTGCGGTCGATCCCGGCGGGGTCGGTGTTGTCGAAGAAGAGGATGGGAAGCCGGGCATGCTCGCCCAAGGCATCGTTCACGAACTGCGGCCCCAGCGCGGAACCGCCGATGCCGATCAGCAGCACGCGGCGGAAGCCGCCGCCCGACGGCGGGGCGATGCGGCCGGTGTGGACCTGCTCGGCGAAGTCCTTGAGAGCGCGCAGGGGGGCGGTGATCGCACGCCGCAGTTCCTCGTTCGGCGCGAGTTCGGGACAGCGCAGCCAGTAGTGGCCGACCATCCGCTGTTCGTCCGGATTGGCGATGGCGCCGGACTCGAGGGCCTTCATGTCCTCGAAGGCGCGGGTGATCATCGGGTCGAGCGCCGCCAGCTGCTCGGAATCAACCGGAAGCAGGGAGGTGTCGAGCGAGAAACCGAACTCCGGGTAGCGGAGCAGGGAGGCGGAGTAGTGGTCGAATGACATGGGGTGGAAGGTAGAGTGTTGAGGGTGCGAATGACGAATGAGGTCAGTCGTAGGTGATGAGCGACTCGATGCGGTGATCGCCGAGCTTCTCCCGGCCGCTCAGACCGGTGAGTTCGATCAGGAACGTGGCGGCGACGAGGTCGGCCTTCAGGCCGTCGAGCAGCTGGACCGCCGCCGAGGCGGTGCCGCCGGTGGCCAGGAGGTCGTCGACGAGCAGGACCTTTTCACCGGCGTGAATCGCATCTTCGTGGATCTCGACCTCGGCTTCGCCGTACTCGAGGGTGTAGGAGAGTCCGCGGGTGTTCCACGGCAGTTTGCCCTTCTTTCGTACCGGCACGAAGCCGGCGCCCAGCCGGTCGGCGGCCGCCGCGGCGAAGATGAAACCGCGGGCGTCGATGCCGACGATCTTGTCGATCCCGGCGCCGGAGGCGGTGTCACAGATCAGATCGATGGATTGACGGAACAGCTTCGGGTCGGCGAGGACGGGGGTGATGTCGCGAAAGACGATGCCCGGTTTCGGAAAATCCGGGATGTCCCGGATGGCGGCTCGGATCAGCTCGGCGGAGGCCATGCGCGGGAGGCTGGGGTAATGGCGGGCCGGGGCCAAGTCTTGATCGCTTTCATTGCTGACAGCGGCCCGCCGGCGTGTAGCCTTGCCGGCGTTCACCCCCTTGCAGCCCGTCAATGCCGGATGACACCCCCAGGCCGGATCCGGACGCCGATCTCGTGCAGCGCGCGCGCGAAGGGGATACCCGTGCCTTCGACCAGCTGATCCTCAAGTATGGCGACAAGCTCTACGGGCTGATCTACAACATGACCTCCAACAAGGAGGACACCCACGACCTGCTGCAGGACGTGTTCGCCAGGGCCTACCACTCGCTGCCGAAGTTCAAGGGGCGATCGACCTTCTACACCTGGATCTACCAGATTGCGATCAACATGACCCTCAACTTCCTGAAAAAGAGGAAGCGGAGGAGTGGCCTGAGCCTGAACGACATGGAGTCGTCCGTGCAGCAGGACCCGGCGCTCGTCGAGAGCGGGTGGGAGTCGGATCCGGAGCGTCGCACCAACCTGCACGAACTGCAGAAAAGATTGAACGAAGCGATGCAGCACCTGTCTGAATCCCACAGAACGGTGGTGACACTGTTCGACGTTCAGGGTCTGCCGCACGGCGAAATCGCCGAGATTCTGAAGGTCTCGGTCGGCACCGTCCGCTCGAGACTGCACTACGCTCACCAACAGCTTCAGACCTACCTGCAGGACTTCTGGGAACAAAGATTCTAAAAAGTTCTTGCAAAAGGGTAAATATTTTAGATTCTTTAACCATCCGACGCCGTGAAAGCTAACGATCAACAACTCGGGGACCTCCTCTCCCTCAAGCGCCATGAACGGCCGCCCGAGGGATACATGGAGGATTTCCTGCGTGAGTTCCACATGCGCCGCCGCGAAGAGGCGATGCAGATGGGATCGCGCACCGGGCTGTGGGAGCGTTTCACCGCATGGCTTGCCGAGCCCGGCTTGGCGAAGTGGGCCTACGGTGCCGGAGTGGCCTATGCCGCCGTGTTGGCGGTGGTGGTTTCCCTGCCGAAGGGGCAGGAGGTCGATCAGCCTTCGCTGCAACCGGTGAGTCATCCGGTGGTCGAGCCTCTCGAATCCGCCGCGCCGACCCAACTGGACGAATTGGATCTCCGCCCGTCTTCCGAAGGGAAGCTGGGTGAGCAGGAGTTCTGATCCCTCCGGCGCGCATGCCCCCCGATGCATTGCGGAGACCGTTGGGTCTCGCCATGGTTCTCATGGTTGGATCGGCGGCTGCCGAGCCGGTGCTGACTTCCCGTTTCGGAGGATCAGGCGATGAGGCCGCGGCTTTCGTGGTCGCCGGCGGTCGCGAAGTCGTCACGCTGGGGGTCGCCGGAACGGATCTGGACCGGGCCGCCTTGGTGGGGACTTCCGCCGCCGTATCGAAGACAGTGGCGGATCCGGTGTCGCGATTGGTCGTGTTCCAATCCCGTGGCCTCGCCTCCAAGGGGCTGAATCTCGCGTCGATGGCTCCCGCCGGCGGGGTGCTGCGTGGCGCCGGGGAGGGGGGGGAGTTTCGAATCCTGGGCCGGACGGAGGAAGTGGGGGGAAGGTATCTTCCTTTCACCTTGCTCCGGCTGAGCAGCGAAGGGGCGGGCCCCCAGCCTGGAACGCCGTTGCTCGACGCCGGGGGACGTGTGGTGGCGGTGGCTCACCAGGCGGTGAACGACGAGGCCTTCTACGCCCTGCCGGTCGAGGTGGTCCGGCGCGTGGTCGAGGACGCCCGGGACGGCGAAGTCACGAAGGCGTGGGTGGGCCTGATTCTCAAGCCCGGGAGCCGCAGCACGCGGATCGAGCGGGTGGTGAAGGGCTCACCGGCCGAGACCGCCGGCGTTCGCGCGGGAGACGTCCTCCGTGAAATCGCGGGCAAGCGGGTGGCGGACTACGGCGATGCGGTGAATGCGTTCTTCCTTCTCCATCCGAATCGTCCGGTGAAGGTCAAGGTGAGGCGGGGAGCGGCCGAGGTGATGCTCGAACTCACCCCCCGTCCCGGCGGTTCATGAGGCGAACCGTCCGGCGACGGTTTTCTCAGATGTAGTACATCGGCTCGTCGGATCCGGAGATCAGCGAGAGGAGCGAGATTTCTCCGAGCTCGCGGCGGGTGGCCTCGGAAATGCCTTTCCAGGCGCGACGCACACCCTCGCCGGATTCGCCCGCGCCCTGGGTGGAATTCTCCAGCAGGGCGGGTTCGACGGCCTCGACGACATCGAGCAGGTGGATTGTGTCGGGTTCGCGGGCGAGACGATAGCCGCCGGCCTTCCCGCGCCGGCTTTCGATCAAACCTCCGCGTCGCAGGTCGTTGAGGATCTGGACAAGAAAATTGGAGGACACGGCTTCCCGTTGCGCGAGCTCTTCAAGGCGTGTAATCGTCTGCTCGTCGTGGCGCCGGGCCAGTTGAGCCATCGCGCGGCACGCATACTCGAGCTTTTGGGAGATTCGCATGGATTCAGATCAGCAGAATGGGAAGGACCTCGGGGCGGTGCGAATCTGCCGCTTTCCGTCGGTGGATGTCGAGGCTGTGTGGAAATCGATCCGGGAACGGGCTTCGACGATTCATGAGGAGGAGCACGGTCTGCGGGTGTTGATCGACGATGTGATCCTTCAGCGCTCGTCCCTCGGCGAGGCGGCGAGTGTGCGGCTGGCCCGCAAACTCGCGCGCGAAGACATGACCCGCGAGGAGTTGAATCCCTTGTTGTCGGGGATTCTTGCCGAGGACGCCTCGCTGGTGGCCAGCATGGCGCGGGACATCTGCGCCATCGTCGAACGCGACCCGGCCTGCGATTCACCGCTCCAGCCGCTGCTCTTCTTCAAGGGCTTTCTGGCAATCTCGACCTACCGGATCTCGCACCACCTGTGGCAGCGGGGCAGGATCGAGCTCGCGCTCTATTTCCAGAGTCTCGCCAGTGAGGTCTTCGCGGTGGACATTCATCCGGCGGCCCGCATCGGCTGCGGGATCCTGCTGGACCACGCGACGAGCTTCGTGGTCGGCGAGACCGCGATCGTCGAGGACGACGTGTCGATTCTCCACGAGGTGACCCTCGGGGGAACGGGCAAGCAGAGCGGTGACCGCCACCCGGTCGTCCGATCCGGCGTGCTGCTGGGGGCGGGGGCGAAGGTGCTCGGACGCGTCGAGATCGGCGAAGGGGCGAAGGTCGGAGCGGGGAGCGTGGTGCTGACCGATGTGCCCTCGCATTCGACGGTCGCCGGCGTGCCGGCCCAGCTGGTCGGGGAGGCCGCGGAGGACGCGCCCGCGCTCGAGATGGACCAGCGTCTCCTCTGCCGGAAGGCGGCCGGTGGCCCCGGATGATGACTGGTCATTCCCCCCCGGGCTTGCTGTAATCCAGCCATCCGATGAGACCCCCCTTTGTCATGGCCATGTTGATGGCGCACCTGCTGCTGGGCGGGTGCGACAAGATCGGGGGCATGCTTGGCAACGGCGAGATTCCCAAGCTCGCCCCTGGTACGCCTCAACCCGGGGGGGAGGTGAATCCCTCGCTGGCGGCCGAAGTCAGTCGGGACGCGGACGGGGTGAGCTTCCGACGGGACCTCGCCTATCCCGGGGAGATCAGCGGACGGCTCCGGATTTCCCGGGCCCATGACCGCGTGCGGGTGGTCGAGCGGTCGGAGATCGGTACCGAGAAGAGCGTCTGGAGTCACACGCTCGAGACCGAAGTGGTCTTCGGCAAACGGCCGGGCCGGTTTCAGGTGACGCTGGAGAAGGCCGGGCGGAAGTTGCTTCCCGAGCAGGAGGAGGACGCCGCCCTGCCGGCGAGTTCTTCCGAACTCGAGGGCGAGTCGCTGGAGTTTCTGCTGACGGATGCCGGATGGGGCCTGGCCAAGGGAAGCGGCCGAGAGTTCCGCAAGGCGATCTGGGCGGATGCCCTGGCCGGTGAGATTCCGTATCTCATGGTCGAGACCGGCGCCCACCCCCGGGCCCAGTGGTTCTCGTCGTCGCGGCGGTGGAAGCCCGGAGACCGGGTGGTGCTGACCGGCAATTCGATCAAGATGATCTACACCGCCGACGTCACCGGACGCATCGAGCTGGTGTTCGAGGGTGAGGAGGCCGTCGGGGGGCATCCCTGCGGGGTGTTTGCGCTGAGCGGCGACCTCGATGTCCGGGGAGAGGTGGATTTCCTCGGAAAAACCCGGGACGTGGAAGTGTCCATCGGTGAGGGACGCATCTGGGCGTCGCTGCTTTATCCCGTCCTGCTGCGGGAGGAATACGAGACCGTGCAGTCGATCAAGGCGGGCGAAGGCGGCGGCCTTGAGACCCAGCTCCAGGGGGCGATCAAGGTCGTGAAGTCGCGCTCGTGGGAGCCGGCCCCGGAAGGCTGAGCGCCTAGGGCGATACGCTCATCGTCGACGAGGCGCCGAACGCGGCGAAGATGGCGATGAAAACGAAGAGCAGGATGTAGAGGACGATGCCGACGCAGACCAGGATGCCGACGAACTTCCAGAAGGAGCGTTGGGCATCCAGGGCCGCCTCGAGGTCGTTGACCGAGTTGGACCCGAGCAGCGATGCGATGTGGCTGCCGTATTTCCACAGCTTCAGCGAGGGGAAGAAGTAGAAGAAGGCCATCACGAGATAGGCGAGGCCCATGACCACCGGAAAACCGGCGAAGGGCATGGAGGAACGGTCCCCCGCGGAGGCAAGGAGCCCGCCGCCGATGAGCATGAAGATCCCGCCGAGGAGGATCAATCCGGTGAAGATGAAGCCGAGAATGGCGCAGAACTGGACCCACGGTTTGGTGCCGGAAAGGGCCTGCAGCACGCCCGGCGTGACGAGGCCTCCGCCCGCTTGGGCGACGGGGTCGGTGCCGCGGGTCGAGTAGGGATTCTCCATGGCGGCGAAGGTGCCGCGATGAATCGGGCGGAGCAAGGTCGGTTTTGCGGGAGGAGCGCGACCCACCGTTGACCTCGGCGGGCGGCGCGCCTATCTCCCCGGCATGGATCTGACCACCACGGCGTACGGTACCTGGAGCGGCGGGCGTTTCATGCACTTCGGTGAAACGCTCAGCGAGGAACGTTATCTCGAGTGCATCCGGCTGGCCTACGAGGCCGGATTCCGGACGTTCATCACCGCGGATGTCTACGGCAACGGCAAGGCCGATGAGATGATCGGGCAGGCGCTGGAAGGCGTGGACCGCGACTCCTACTGCCTCGTCGGCACGCTGGGGCACGACTTTTACGACGGTCAGCGTCAGGGCAATCGCGGCTACCCGCGGTTCACCGACCCGGAGCTTCGCGGCCCCGAGGGCTACAAGGCCTACCTGCGGATGGCCTGCGAGAAGTCGCTCGAGCGCTGCCGGACCAATCGTTTCGACCTGGTGATGCTGCACAACCCCGACGAACTCGGCTACACCAGCGAGGCGGTCTGGGAGGGGATGCGGGGTCTCAAGGAAGAGGGGCTGGCGGATCGCCTGGGCATCGCTCCGGGCCCGGCGAACGGTTTCACCCTCGACCTGATCCATTGCCTGGAGCGTTTCGGCGAGGTGATTGACTGGTCGATGCTGATTCTCAACCCCCTCGAACCCTGGCCCGTCGGGCTGGCCCTCCCGGCGTGCGAGAAGCACGACGTGAAGGTACTGACCCGCGTCGTGGACTTCGGCGGGCTCTTCTTCGGCGACATGGCGGCCGGTCACGAGTTCAAGCCCGGCGACCACCGTGCCTACCGGCCGGAGGGCTGGGTCGAGCATGGACTCGAGAAGATCGGGAAGATGCGTCCCATCGCCGAGCGCCACGGACTCTCCATGGTGCAGTTCGCGGCGATCTGGAACTTGAGCCAGTCGCCGGTCGAGAGCGTGGTGCCGACCTTCATCCAGGAGACCAGTGAGCAGGCGCGGCCGATCGAGGAGCGGATCAAGGAGTTCGCGGTGATGCCTGAAGTAAGGCTTTCGGCCGAGGAAATCGAAGAGGTCAAGGCGATCGGCGACAACACCGGCTGCATGATGCTGAAGGGGGCCAGCAAGCGTCACGAAACCAGCGAGCGGCCCGACGAATGGCCGATGCGCGGAGAGTTGCTCGAGCTTGCCGGCCGCTACGGGCTCGGGGAGGAGTGGTAAATCCCGGGGACGCCGAGGTTCCGCAAGCCGGGCGGGAGGCTCCGCCGCACCTACGCCAGGTGGCGCACACAGTGCTGGGACCAGGTTTCCAGCCGGTCGAAAAGCGGTCCGTTGAGTTCCTCCAGCTCCGTGAAGCAGAGGTCGGCGAGGGCGTCCTCGTTCGAGCGGACGGCATCGTCCCCGATCTCGATCAGGTGGACCACCCCGAGATGGACCTGCCCGACCGGATTTGAATCGTCGTTGAGCAGGGCGATGATGCGATTCGTGTGGGGGACGTCGAAGACCAGTTCCTCGCTCAGTTCGCGCTCGACCGCCGCCTGATAGGCGTCGGGGCCGGTCTTTCCCCCGCCCGTATCCACCGGGTTGATGTGGCCGCCGACACCGACCGAGCGCTTCGCGTGGAGGCGCGCCTCACCGCCGGCCTTGCCGCGGGTGTAGTTGAGGATGCGACTGCCGCAGCGGATGATGCAGTAGGGGATGAGCTGCTTGTGTGAGGGGTCGTCCTCGGCTTCGGCACGATCCATGAAGAAGTGGTTCGCCGGGTCGAGCAGGCGGGCGATCACCGCGTCGATGCCCTCGTTTCGGATCCCCTCGAACGGGCCGGTCTCCTCGAAAAGCGAGCGTGTCACGACCAGAACCTCTTCACCGGCATACTTCGACATGCCGCGGAACCTGCGGTTCCGGATGAGGAATGACAAATGAAGAATGCCGAAACCGGTCGCGGCCTGCCGCGGAGCGGCCGGCCCGTGCCGGTCAGTGGTCGAGCTTCAGCTTCTTGAGCTTCGGCTCGATCACCATCCGGCAGTAGCCGTTCTTCGACTTGTTGGCGAAGTAGTATTCCTGGTGGTAGTTCTCGGCCGGGTAGAAGGTAGAGGCCTTGGTGATCTCGGTCACGATGGGATCCTCGAAGTCCGGCTGGTGGGCCTCCTTCGAGGCCTTCGCGACCTTCTGCTGCTCCTCGGAGTGAAAGTAGATGGCGGATCGATACTGGGTGCCGACATCGGCGCCCTGGCGGTTGAGGGTCGTCGGATCGTGGAGCTGCCAGAACCAGGCGAGCACCTTCTCGTAGCTGATCTTCTCCGGGTCGAACACCACCTGCACGACTTCGGCGTGGCCGGTGGTGCCGGCACAGACGGCCTCGTAGCTCGGGTTGGCAACGGTGCCTCCCATGTAGCCCGAGGTGGCCGAATACACGCCCTCGAGCTGGTCATAGACGGCTTCGACGCACCAGAAGCAGCCGGCGCCGAGCGTGGCGACTTCGGCTCCTTCGGGGACTTTCGGAGTTTCGGCGGGCTTTTTGTCTTCTTCGGACATGGCGGTGCAGGAAGTCAGGGCGATGAGGCCGAGAATGGAAAGAACGAGCTTCATGACGGTGAGAGGGCGGAACCCCCGATGATCTTCCCAAAGAGTAGCGCGCATTTCAGAGGCGTAAAGGGGTTGGAAATTGGGTTTCCCGTCACGCAGGGATCCGTTAGCAAGTGGGTGTGGAGACCGCCGCCGTCGAAATCGAGTACCTACGCAAGCGCTACGGCCGCTTCGAGGCTCTGAAGGGCGTGGAACTCAGCGTTCCGCAGGGGGCGGTGTTCGGCCTGCTGGGGCCCAACGGAGCGGGCAAGAGCACTTTGGTGAAGTCCTTGCTGACGATTGTCCGCCCGACCCAGTGCCGGGGCCGCATGCTCGGTGAGCGGATCGGTCATCGGCGGACGCTCGGGCGGGTCGGCTATCTTCCCGAGCATGCCCGGTTCCCCGAGTATCTCACGGGGCGTCAGATCGTGGCCTACACCGCAGGATTGGCGCGCGTGCCGGGGCGCGAGGCACGCCAGCGCACCGACGAGCTGCTGGAGATCGTGGGCATGCGGGAGTGGGCCGACCGGAAGAACGGCACCTATTCGAAGGGGATGCGTCAACGGGTCGGGCTCGCCCAAGCGCTGGTCAACGACCCGGCCATCGTGTTCCTCGACGAGCCGACCGACGGGGTCGATCCCGGGGGACGGGTCGAGATTCGCCGGATCATCGAGAACATGCGGGAGCAGGGGCGCACGGTGTTCGTCAACAGCCACCTGCTGGGCGAGGTCGAGCAGGTCGTCGACGAAGTCGCGATCATGGCCCGCGGCGAGATCGTCGAACGCGGCACGCTCGAGGCATTGACCCGTCAGGACAACCGCTACGAAATCCGGACGCTCGGACCGGTGCCGTCTGCCGTGCGCGCCGAGCTGGAGCAGGAAGGAATCGAGGTGGCGGGCGACCGCATCGCGGTCACGGCGGAGGATGCCAAGGGAGTGCAGGCATTGATTGATCGCCTGCGGGAAGGCGGGGTGGTCATTCGGGAGATGAAGGAGTTGAGATTCTCGCTGGAAGAGGTGTTCCTCAAGGCGGTGGAGGCTCAGGGAGAGGAGAGGGCCCGATGAAGCAGTTCATCGCCGTGTTCGTCGACGCCCTGCGGTTGCTGAGGGCGCGGGCCTTGTTCTGGATCACCCTCGGGATTTCCGCGGTGGCGGCGATCCTCTACCTCTCGATCGGTTTCGATGAGGAGGGGGTGACCCTGCTCTTCGGCGTTTCGCGCTTTGACAGCGACTACCTCCGGTTGGGTTCGCCCCTCGCCGAGATGTTCTACCTCGGGATCTTCAGCATGGTGATCGTCAACCTCTGGCTTTCGTGGGTGGCGGTGATCCTGGCGCTGATCACCTGTGCTCCGGTGTTTCCCGAGTTCATGGCGGAGGGCAGCGCCGGCGTGGTTCTGAGCAAACCGATCTCTCGCCTCCGGCTGTTCTTCTACAAGTATCTCGCGGGGCTGTTGTTCGCCTTTCTCCAGACCGCGGTGTTCTGCCTGATCGTCTTTCTTGCGATCCGTCTCCGGGTGGGGACCTGGAATCCCTCGGTCTTCTGGGCGGTGCCGCTGATCGTCCTCATGTTCTCCTACCTGTGGGCGGTGATGGTCGCGGTGGGCGTCCGGACGCGCTCGGTGATGGCCTCGGTCCTGGCGTCGCTGCTGGTCTGGTTCGGGGCGTGGATCGCGAAAACCGTCGAGGAGTATGCCTGGACCGCCGGGGAACTCGGTGAAGTGCCGGCCGCCGCGGGAAGCATGCGGCTTTCGGAGAGCGAGCAGGAAAGCTGGCGCGATCGGTATGGCATGCTGTCGATGGCCTACACCATCCTGCCGAAAACCTCGGACACCGTGAATCTGTTGCAGCGCCTGATCACGGTCGAGGGTGAGCAGGAGTTCGCACTGAGCGAGCTGCTCAACCTGATGGCGACCGGTGAACCGGAGCGGGACGACGAGGTCGAGGCGGCGCTCGAACGCCACAGCATGGGATTCATCATCGGCTCCTCGCTCGCCTTCGAGGCCGTGATTCTCGCCTTCGCCGCGTGGTCCTTCTGCCGCCGCGACTACTGAGAGCGGTCCGGGGTGAGGTCCCCGCGGCCTAAGGTGCGAAGACCAGCGCGGTGCGGGACGGCGTGTAGATGCTGAGCTCTCCCTCGTCGTTCACCGGATAGACGATGGAGGCGTCGGTCCGGTCGTGACCGCCGAATTCCGGCGAGTCGCTGGAAAGGACGAGGCGGTAGTCGCCGGTTCCCGGGACCTTGAAGCGGTAGTCGGCGATCGAGCGGTCGACCGACCAGTTGAAGACCAGCAGGACGCCGCCGCGTTCGACACAGAGGACCTTGTTGACCGGGTCGATGTTGAGGCAGTTCGCCGGCGCGTTCCCGGGAAGCCCATACCGATCGCCCAGCTGCAGCATCGCGCGGTCGAACGCCAGCAGCCATCCGTACTTGAGCGCCGGGTTGTCCGCCAGGGACCACTGACGGCGACAGTAGTGGTAGGACCAGTCGTTGCCTTCGCGGGGGAAGTCCAGCCACTCGGGGTGGCCGAACTCGTTGCCCATGAAATTCAGCCAGCCTTCTCCGGCGAGGGCGAAGGTGACGAGGCGGATCATCTTGTGGAGCGCGATGCCCCGTTCGATCACGGGATGGTCGTCGCCGATTCCCATGTGCCAGTACATCTCCTGATCCATCAGCCAGAAGGCGACCGTCTTGTCTCCGACCAGCGCCTGGTCGTGACTCTCGGCGTAGGCGATGTTGGCCTCGCCATGGCGCCGGTTGGTCAGGGTATGCCACATCTCGTCGAGGTTCCAGTCCTCGTCACGGCTGTGCTTGAGCAGCTTGATCCAGTAGTCGGGCACGCCCATCGCGAGGCGGTGGGTGAAGCCGATGCCGCCGTCGGCGACCGGCCGGCACAGGCCCGGCATGCCGGACATGTCCTCCGCCACCAGGAGAGCCCCGGGTTTCAACTCGCGCGCCAGCGTGGTCGCCAGCTGGAGGTAGAGGATGGCGTCGTGATCGATGTCGTGGGCGAAATACTTGTCGTAGTGGTCGAAGGCGGTGGTGCCGCGGTGCCAGTAGAGCATCGAGGTCACGCCGTCGAAACGGAAGCCGTCGAAGCGGAATTCCTCAAGCCACCAGCGGATGTTCGACAGCAGGAAGCAGCGCACTTCGTCGCGGCCGTAGTCGAAGCACTTCGAGTCCCATTGGGGGTGCTCGCCCCGGGCGTCGGCGTGGAAGTAGAGGTTGCCGGAGCCGTCGAGGTCGTTGAGGCCCTCGGCGAGGTTCTTCACCGAGTGCGAATGGACGATGTCGAGGAGGACCGCGAGTCCGAGGCCGTGGGCGGTATCGACCAGATACTTGAGGTCCTCGGGCGTGCCGAAGCGCGAGGACGGGGCGAAGAAGTTCGAGACGTGGTAGCCGAAGGAGCCGTAGTAGGGGTGCTCCTGGACGGCCATCAGCTGGACCACGTTGTAACCTCCCTCGGCGATGCGTGGCAGCACGGTGTTGGCGAACTCGCGGTAGCTGTGGACGCGGGGCTCTTCGCCGGACATGCCGACATGGGCTTCGTAGATGCGGGGAACCTCCACTGACGAAGGGTCGAAGTCGTTCCGCCACTGGTAGGGCTCGGGGGAGCTCCAGACTTCCGCGGAGAAGTCGTGGGTGTCGGGGTCTTGGACGACCCGGGTGGCGCAGGCGGGAATCCGGTCGCGCACCGAGCCGTCGGCGCCGGTGACGTGGAGCTTGTAGCGCTGACCGTGACGGATCAGGGCGCCGTCGATGCGCGCACCCCAGACGCCGTTCTCGGTGGCGGTGAGGGGGTGGCTTTCCGGGTTCCAGTCGTTGAAGTCGCCGACCAGGCTCACGGACGAGGCTCCGGGCAGCCACTCGCGGATGCTCCAGTCGCCCTCGGCGGTGGGGTGGAGTCCGACCAGAAAGTGGCCACGGGCGAAGGCGGCGAGCCTCCTCTTGGCGTCGCCGATGCGATGCCGCGTGTCCTCGAAGCGCTGGATCCGTTCGCGGATGCGGTCGGTCTGGGACTCGAGCCAGGGATCGTCGCGGACGAGTTGGGGGAGGTCGGAGGCTTCGCTCATCGGGGAGGAGCATGAAGCAGGAACCGCTCCCGTGCGAGCGAAAGGGATGTCGCCCTACTCTTCCGGTGGGGGAGTCTCCTCGGTGAACAGCCGGGTCAGGTAGTCCGCCGACAGGACTTCCGGGGTGATGATGGGTTCTTCTCCGGGGACGTAGAGGACGTTCACGGGGATGGCGCTGCGGCCCAGTTCCTCGAGCTTGGCATCGATCTCCGGGTCGGCCTTGGTCTTGTCGCCCTTGAGGGCGACGATGCCCCGCGATTCCATCAGCTGCGCCACTTCGTCCGGGTAGGCCCGCTTCTTGTTCAGCTGGCAGGTCGCGCACCACTGGGCGGTGAAATCGACGTAGACCGGTGTGCCCTCCTCGAGAAGCTCCTCGACCTTCGATTCGCTCCAGGTTTCCCACTGGATGGCCGAGGCCTTCGGGGGTTTGCAGGCGTAGAGACCGAGGGCGGCGAAAAACACGGTGAGGCCGCGGGCGGTCCACCGCACCGACGAGCGGCGGGCCGGGGTGTCCCATCGGCCGTAGACCCATGCGGCGATCGCGATCAGGGTCAGCCCGATCACCACCGTGAGCATGTTGGCCAGCTCGATCTGACCGACGTAGACCCAGAGCAGGAAGCCGGCGGTGGCGAAGAGCAGGAACGACATCGCCTGCTTGAACGATTCCATCCACGGGCCGGGCCGGGGAAGCATGTCGACGAGCTTGGGAAAGATGGAGAGGATGAGGTAGGGGAGGGCCAGTCCAAGGGCCATGAAGGTGAAGGCGAGGAAGAACTGGAGGGCCGGCAGGGTGATGGCGACGCCGATGGCCGCGCCGAGGAACGGGGCCGAGCACGGGGTGGCGACCACGGTGGCGAGGATGCCGGAGAAGAACGATCCCGAGAGACCCTGCTTGCTCTGGAGCGACCCGCCGACGCCGGTGGCCGAGGCGCCGATTTCGAACACTCCGTACATCGAGAGGCCGAGGACGAACATCACCAGCATCAGGACCAGAATCGTCCAGGGGTTCTGCAGTTGGTATCCCCAGCCGACCTCCTCACCGGGTGCGGCCCCCGACCGGAGGGCGAAAAGGATGCCGCTGAGCGCCCAGAAGGAAACCAGCACGCCGACGGCGAACATGAGCCCGTGGAGCATGATCTTCCTGCGGTCTTCGCCGGCTTGCTGGACGAAGCCCATGATCTTGATCCCGATGACCGGGAAGACGCAGGGCATGAGATTCAGGATGAGGCCACCCAGAAGCATGCCCCCCAGGACCGGGAGGAACTTCGCGAGGGGCAGGGGCGGGGTGGGTGGCTTGCCGATCACCAGCTCCGGAATCTCGATGGCGGTCGTGCCCGAGCCGTCGAGCGCTTGCTCCGAGACGAGGATTCCCGAAAGCGTGTCGCCCTGCTCGATGGCTTGTTCGATGAGTGGTATCTCGGTGAGGCGCTTCAGGGTGATGACCCAGTCGTCGCCATCCCGCGAGATGTGGCCACCGGCACTCAGCGGGGCGACGTAGGGGACGGCGGGGATGAACTCAAGGTCGAGCGCGGAGAGATCGGGGAGGGCATCGTTCTCCGGGGAGAGCCGCAGGGCGAAGCCTCCCTCCGCGGTAGTGGCTTCGAAGGTCCAGTCCGAACTCGGACGGGGAAGGGATTCTCGCGCCTCGGCGAAGAGGGTGGCCCGTGCCGGGTCCGGGGTGGTGGTCTCGGCGGCGATGACCTCGACGGCGTAGGTCTGGGGCGCGTCGGGATTCGGCTCGTTCTTGCAGAGCATCTTGCAGATCTGCCAGGTCGGCTTGGCGGTCAGCGAGAAGGTCTCACCGATGGGCAGGTCCCCCGGTGGCGTGATCTCAACCGGGAAGATCGCCCGGTGAGAGTAGACGAGGCTCTTGTTGTCGAGCGAGCCGTCGATCACTTCAGGAACGGGCCATTGGATCGGTCCTGCCTCGAAACCGGGCGGAAGCGTCCATTCGATGGCGGGTGCCTGCTCGGTTCCACCACTGTTCTTGTAGTAGCTGTGCCACCCGTCGGGATGCTCGAGGACGAGCGCGACGGTGAAGGGCTCGCCCGGAGCGATCGTCGACACCTCGGAGACGAGCGATGCTTCCGACCATTCCGCCTGCGGGGAGCCAAAGGCGGACTCGAGAGGATCCTCCGGCAACTGGGCATGGAGAGCGACGAGAAGGGCGGGAAGAACGAGGGCTGCTTTCATCACAAAGTGGCTTGTTCCTGAGAGGCGGCGGGGGAGGGCTGATTCCGGAAAAGTCCCGTCAGAGCGTGTCGAGATGGCGGGCGCAGTCGCGAATCAAGGCCGGCCCCTGAAAGATGAACGCGGAATAGATCTGCACCAGCGACGCCCCGGCCCGGATCTTCGAGGCGGCGTCTTCGGGGGAGGAAACGCCACCTGCGCCGATGATGGGGATGGCGTGGCCGAGTTCGGAATGGAATGCCCGGAGGATGTCGTTGCTTTTTTCAAGCAGGGGGCGTCCGGAGAGTCCTCCCGCCTCGCCGGCCCGCGGATGGCCTTCGACCTCTTCGCGGGAGATGGTGGTGTTGGTCGCGATCAGGCCCTCGAGCCCGCCGTCGCGGAAGACCCGGGAGAGCCCGGCGACCTGCGGCGGGTCGAGATCCGGCGCCACCTTGAACAACAGCGGAACCTTCCTGCCGTGCTCGCTCTCCAGTTTCTCCTGCTCGCGCTTCAGCGTTTCGAGCAGGCGGGCGCAGCTGTCCTCGCTCTGGAGGTCGCGCAGGCCGGGGGTGTTGGGAGAAGAGAAGTTCACCGCGATGTAATCGGCCGCGGCGTAGCAGGCCCGCAGACAGCTCAGGTAGTCGTCCGCCGCCTGTTCGTTCGGTGTGGTCTTGTTCTTGCCGATGTTGAATCCGAGCACGCCGTCGAAGTCTCGTGACGTCCGGGCGTTGCGGACGCCTTCCTCGATGCCGGGGTTGTTGAAACCCATGCGGTTGATGATGGCCTCGCGGTCGACGAGACGGAACAGGCGGGGCTTGGGATTCCCCGCCTGGGGCCGCGGGGTGAAGGTGCCGATCTCGACGAATCCGAACCCGAGGTGGCCGAGGGCGTCCACGGTGTTGCCCTCCTTGTCGAGTCCGGCGGCCAGTCCGATGCGGTTCGGAAAACGGAGTCCCATCAGCTCGACGGGGGCGACACACTCGGGCTGGGGCAAGGCCAGCGGAAGCACTCTTGAGCGCTCGGCCATTCGCAGGCCCGCCATGCTGACATTGTGGGCGGTTTCGGGGTCCAGGCGAAAGAGCAGGGAACGGGCGATTCGGTAGGCGGCGGACACGGGGGGAGGCTGCGTGTTCGGTCGCGAATGTTAAATGACAAATGCCGGATCCGGGCGCTTCAGGCGAGTTCGGCCGCGATCGGATCGACCAGTGCCGAGCCGGAGGGCGTGAGGATGAAGCGCTCTTCGCGGATGGTGGCGAAGCCGGCCTCGGTGAAGCGCTTCCGGTCTCGGGCCGAAATCCATTCCACCGGCACGCCCTCGGTCGTCCGGAGCAACAGCGCGAGACGCTCGAGGTGAAGCTGTTCGGGAGTGAGGGACTCCTGATCGACCATCGCGTGCCCCACGCGCTCCACCATGTCGACGTAGCGGGCCGTGTCGGCCACGTTCGTGGTGCGGAGCGCCGCGAGGGTGGAGACGGCGGAGGGACCGAGGCCGAGGTAGTTCTCGCCCCGCCAGTAGCCCCGGTTGTGCTCGGAGCGGTGACCGGGGCGGGCGTAGTTCGAGGTTTCGTAGTGCTGGAAACCGGCCTCGGTCAGCCGGTCGTGCGCAAGGTGAAACTGCTCGGCGTCGCGGTCCTCGTCGACATCCAGGTCTCCACGCTCCAGCTTCTTGAAGAAGGCGGTGTCTTCCTCGTAGGTCAGGTTGTAGGCCGAGACGTGATCGGGCTCGAGAGCGATGGTGGTTTCGACGGTGGACCGCCAGGCATCGAGCGTCAGGCCCGGGACGGAGAAGATGAGGTCGACATTGATGGACGGCATGCCGGCGCGTCGCAGGATGCGGACCGCCTCGGCGGCCTGTTCGGGGTCGTGTTCCCGCCCGAGGGTGCGGAGGACTTCGGGCGAGAACGACTGGATGCCGAGGGAAACCCGGCGGACTCCGAGCTCGAGGAAAAGCGTGGCCTTCGCGAGGTCGAAGGTGGCGGGGTTGGCCTCGAGGGTGACTTCTTCAAGCGATGAAAAGTCGAGGCACTCCGCCAGTCCGTTGAACAGCCGCCGGAGGTGCGAGGGGGAAAGCATCGAAGGAGTGCCTCCACCGAGGTAGAGGGTCCGGGGAGTTTCCGTCGCAGGGCCGGGAGGGGAGGTTTCCCCCGAGGGTCCTGCGGCGAGCTTGCCGCCCGGCGCGGCGCGGTGGCGGGCTTCCGTGACCACGGCATCGATGAAGCGGGGAATGGGGGTGGCGCCCGGGGTGTGCTTGTAGAACGAGCAGTAGGGACAGACCCGGTGGCAGAACGGGATGTGGAGATAGGCGAGCATCGTCAGCGTCCGATCATCACGGTCGGCACCACCACGGTCTTCTCGCCATTCTTCACCTGGGCCCGGCCGATGCGGGCTTCCGGAACCCGGGCTTCGAGAAAGGGGGAGCGCTGATCTTCGTCGGCCAGGACGGGAACGCTCGGGAGCTGGAAGGTGCCCCGGCATTTCCGTCCGCCCCAGGGGTCGAAGTAGGTGAATTTGAAGCTCTCCGATTTGCGGGGGAGCTTCTCGGGGACCATGACGATGGTGACGAAGTGCCCTTCGATCGCGATCCAGTCACCCCCGCGAAGCACGTAGCGGCGGAGGCTGAGAACCGGGGGGAAACCGGCCTTCAGCGAGTCTCGGAGCCGGTCGTGGAGCCGGTCGAGCTGACCGGCCGGGGACTCGCGGCCTTTTCGGAGGAAGCTTCGGGTTCGCGGGGCGGGGAGGCCTCCGATGGCGGCGAGTTCGCCGGCGATCTCGGAGAGGTCCTCGACGTTGATTCCGTCGCCGCTCCAGCGCTTCCGGTTGCGCAGGCTGGCCGAGGGTTGGAGGCCGTGGGCCCGGATGATGTAGAGCAGCTTGGACTTGTCGGACGCGCCCGGGATTCGCTCGGGCGTGGCATGCCATTTTTCCGAGCCGCAGCGGAACGAGGCAAGCAGGGCCGCCGGGCCGCAGGCGTTCCCGGCGACTTCGAGCTGGTCGACCGGACCGGCCGCCGCGTGGGGAGCCCAGCGCTCGTCGGCACGCGCCGGGGAGAGCGACAGCACGGAAGCCAGCGCGCTAGGGAGGATCTTCCGATGGAGCAACCGAATCAACACGGCGATTGTTTGCCGGATTCTGGTCGACGATGCCACCGGAAAGACCCACGGAGGAATCGATGCGCACCTCCTCGAACACCGCGCCGAGGGGGAGTTCGAACGTCTGGATGTCGCCGGGGGCGAGGGTGGTGACGTTGAGCTGGCTGACCCCGAGGGGGGTGGTCACGCTGACCGGGGCATTGACGATGCGGGAGGTGCCGCGGTTCTCGACGGTGACCTGCACCATGGGATTTCCCTGGGCGTCGGTGGTGATGTGGTTGGCCGCGATGGCGACGTCGCGGATGCCGGAGACGTCGCTGTTCAAGGTGCGTCCGACGTCCACGATTCCCGCCCCGTAGTCGATGTCGTTGCCCGGGGCGCCCGCCTCGTTCGCGTTGGCCTGGATGAGCTGCCACGCCGCCGAAGCGCTGATCCCTTCCTGGGTCATCACCGCCGCGATGGCTCCAGCCACCACCGGTGCGCTGGCGGAGGTGCCGCTGAAGTTGACCTGGGTTCCGTCGGTCGAAGCCGAAGTGAGGGCCAGGCCGGGTGCGACGATGGAAACGTCGCCCGAGTTCGAGAAGTCGAGGTGTTCGCCCCGGGCATCGACCGCGCCGACACCGATGACGTTGTCGAAGGCGGCGGGGTAGGAGACCTGATCGATGCCGTTGTTGCCGGTGGAGGCCACGACCATCACGCCGGCATCGGTGGCGTAGCGGATGGCATTCGCCAGCAGCGTGCTCCGGCTGCTGGAGCCGAGGGAGATGTTGATGATGTCGGCGCCGGCATCGGTGGCGGCCAGCACGGCTTCGGCGATGAGATAGGTGTCGGAGGTCCCGTCGTCCCGGGCGATGCGGTACGACAGGATGGACGAATCCGGCGCGAGTCCGAGCTCGCTGGCAATCAGGGACGCGACGGCGGTGCCGTGATTGTTGATCGAGGAGAGATCGCCCGGGAGGTCGACGAGGTTGGTGGACCGGACCCGGTTGGCGAACATCGAATCGCCGATGACGCCGGTGTCGAGCACGGCCACGGTGACTCCCTTGCCCCAGTTGCTACGGTCGCCGTCGGCGCCGAGCCAGGAGAGAAACTGGGAGCCGAAACCAACGGCGCCATTCTGTACGGTTCCCTGACCGGGAATCTCGGCCGGAAAGATGTAGCCCGTCTCTTCCGAGCCATCGAGCAGGGAGGCCAGGGCATCCGCATCAAGGACGCCGAGCCGGAGGGTGTTGAGGGCATCGAGGCGACCCAGAACCGCGATCCCGGTCCCATCGAGAGAAGCAAGGAAGCGCCGCATGGCTTCGGCGCTGTCGAAGGTCACCCACCGTTGGCCCGGCAGGGCGCCGGGCGGTGCGTCGGGGTCGAACGCACGGCGGCCGTCGTCCGGGCGGTCGGCGGTCTTCGGCCGCGTCGGTGGGGAGTCGTCGAGCGGGCCGATCCGCCGGCGGTCTTCCGAATCGCGGGCCTTGTTGTCGACCCGGGGTGTCGCGGCCTCACGACCCAGCCAGTTGCCCGCCAGAAGTCCCAGCGCGACCACAAGCAGGAGGACTCCCCAGGTTTTCCAGCGATTCATCGGTGCAATAAAACCCCGATCATGGACTGTGGTAGCGGAAAATCCGCGAAATCAGGGTTCCGGCTCGAGGCTCGCGGGCCGGGCATCCTCGTAGTGCTGGATTCTCGGGCGGCCGGATGCCGGGTCGTTGAAGACGATGACCAGGTCCCGTTTGCCCTCAATCGAACGCCACGCCGTGTTGTGGAAGCGGGCAAAACCCTCATCGGTCAGGTACTCGGCAAGCACCGGGTAGCGGTTGAAGTCATCGAGCCGGGTGACCTCGTCGACGAGCTTCGCCTTGCCCGGTGCGAGGGCGACCGCTTTCGGTCCGTTGTGTTCCCCCATGTGGACGCGGACTTTCTCCTTCGACAGGTTCATCAGATGGATGGAGCCGTAGGGAAACTTCCGGCTGTCGTCCGGCAGGGCGACGACCCGGTAGGGGGTCTCTTCCTTTCCCGAGGGAAGGAAAAGGAACAGCACCGACGACGTGTCGGGAAGTTTGGCGCTGGCCAGGGCCTCGTAGGGAGTCTCCTCGTCGTCGGAAGGGCGCGAGAACACCGCGCGGCCATCGTTGACCATCATCTTGAAGGGCAGCGAATACCCTGAGGTGAACAGTCCGACTTCGGTCATCGTCTGCTCGCGGTCGGTCGGCACCCAGACGCTCTTCACGTCCTGCTGATACGAGAAGCAGAGTGTGCGGGCGTTGATGGCATCAGCGTGCGCCGTGGCCGACGCCAGAGCCGCGGCGACCACAGCGGTTGGGAAAAAGCGGAACATGCGGGAAGATGGTTCGACTCGGACCCGGCATCAAGTCCCGAGCCCCGACGACTTCACACTTCCTCCGGGGCGAGCCAGCGGAAGGCGGTGATCACGAAGCGGCGGCCGAAGTTCTCGTTGGCCGGCGTGGTCGGGAGGTCTTCGGCCTCGTCGGTGTCGTCGACGTAGTCGGGAGTGCGTTGGACCACGGCCTCGCACCAGGCACGCGCCGTCACCCGTCCTGCGGCATCGACGGCCTGCCCGTAGGTGCGGATCCGGAAGGTGTCGGAGCGCACCGTCATGATCTGCCCGACGGACGAGAGGATGTCTCCCTGAGTAAGGTAGCCGGGAGCCCCGGCCGCGCTGGCGCCATAGATCGCCTCGGGGAAGGCAAACCCGGCATCTCCCATGTCGGCGGCGCCATAGGTCGGTCCGTCCAGCGAGAACTCGCTGTTGATGTTGGTTTCATCGATCGCCGCCTGGATGGCACCCTTGGCGGCGAGTTCGTCGTCGCTGCCGGGACGGCGGTTGACGAAGTCGGCGAAGGAGAGGAAGGGACCCCGCTCGCGAACCTCCTCGACGATCCGTTCGGCAAGGCCTTCGAGTTCGCTGTCACCGAGCGTCCGGAAGCCCGTCCAGCGTGCTCCGCGACGCTCCTGCTCGAGGCCTGCGGCGTCCTCGACCGGCGGGCCGGTGGCGCGGCGGGTGCGGGTGAAGGGGTTGTCGGCGCCGGACTTGGTGCCTTCCTGGCCGGTCAACGCATCGAGATAGGCGACGTCTTCGTTGTTCATCGAGGCGAGGACCGACTTCCATGCCTCGACGGAAAGCGAGTTCACGTTGAACGGGCCGTCGATCATCATGTGGGCGGCGATGCTGCGGTAGCTTTCGGCATCGGTGACCGTGCTGGTCACCTCGCTGGCCGGGAGATTGGAGACGGGGACGAGCCGCGGGTTGAGCAGGCGCTCCGAGCCGGAGAAGAATCCCTGTGCGATGTCCGCGGACTGGCGGGTGGAACCCATGACCGGACCCGCGTAGTCGGTGAGCGTCGAGAAGAAATAGCGGTCCCAGAGCTCGTTGTTGGCGAGCCAGGTGTGGTCGAGGAGCTTCGGTCCGCGGGCCGCGCCGTCGGCCACCACCTTTGCGGCCGGGATCAGGGGGCTGGCGAACGATTCCCCGACCGTGTAGCCGGGAGACCATGCGAAGCCCTGCGGAGCCAGTCGCGAATGGCGCAGCTGTGCGATGGACTGCAGCGGGAGCGCCGGCGCCTCGAACTGAGGCGCGGCCAGGACGCCGGTCTCGGCATCGGCGGAGGTGAAGAAATACGCCCGGTTGGTGAGCGGATCCCAAGGGTAGTCATCGGGCTTCTCGACCGGACGAAGTTTGACCTCGTGGGAGCTGTTGACACCCTTGTCCTCCTCCAGCCGGATCACCGCCATGTTGGTGGCGTTGGAACCTTGCACCCAGGGTTTGGCCGGGGTGCTGGAGCCCATGGTCGTCTTCGCTTGGAAGGTGAACGTCGCGAAGGGAAGGACGCGGGAGTAGTCCCGGATCTTGTCGCTGGGGCTCTGATAGATTTCGGTGACCCGCTTCGGGCGTTGCAGGCGGGTGACACCCTGCGGGGCGATGGTCTCCTCCAGCAAGCCATCCGGATTCCTCCGGTCGTTGTAGCTGAGGAAGAACTGTCCGCAGCGGACCTCCCGGGCGCGCCGACCGCCGCTCAGCAGGGTGACGTCGATCGCGAGGCGATTCTGGGAGGCATCCGATCCCATCGGGCCGAACTCGACATCGACGGTGTCGGTGGAGCGGATCGAGAAGATCCCCATGCCGTCGTCCGCCGCGGTCAGCATGTGATCCGGAGTGAGCCAGTCGACCCAGAAGCCCATGCCCTTGGCATAGCCCGGGGCGAGGGTGACGTCGGCCGTGAGGTTGTCCTGCCAGTCGAACATGCCGCCGTCGTTCCAGCTCCAGCCCCCATCGACCGATTCGCCGAAGACGAGCGATTCGCCCGGTTCGAGGAGAATGGTGGTCCGGGCCGAGGAGTTGTAGCTGGGCTTGAGGTTCAGGCCGAACGCCTTCGCCTTCTGACTGTTCTGGTCGTGATAAACGTAGAGCTGGTTGAAGTGGGCCATCTGGGTCGTCTGCGCCTGGCCGTTGCGATAGAATTTGAAGCCGATCGGCACGTCGGCGAAGTCGATCTTCATGCCATTGACTTCAAGCGGCACGTCGTAGGGATTGTAGAGGGTGACGATGGGCGAGTAGATCATGTAGAGCATGTACTTCCGGCGACTGTCGCCGGTCCTGCTCACGATCGTGCCTCCGCCCCAGTGGCCGTGGGCGTCCTTCGCCACGAGCGTGAACTGCAGCTCCACCTTGGACACCACCGGTGTCAGCGGGGCTTCATCGGGAGCCACCGGGTCGGTGTAGGCGCCGTCGCGACGGTTGAGGCGCGGACTGCTGCTCACCGAAGCGGTGGCGGCGAGTTGATAGCCGCCGCCGCGCTGTTCCTGGATCTCGCGGTAGGTGTTGGCGTAGCTGGCGAGGTGGCTCCAGTAGGGGTTGGCGTCCTCGCGGTCGAGGTCGGCGTCGCTGTAGAGTCGACGGCTTCTCCAGTCGGCCGGCAGCGAATCGTCGTTGAAGAGGCGGCTGAGGTCCTGCTTCAGACCCCCGCGGGCGGCGTCGGTCAGCAGGCCGCGGCTGAACACCGTCAGATCATGCTGATATTCCGCGAGGTCCGGCAGACCGAGAAGCTTGCCGCTCCCGAGTGTCGCCAGATTCCCCTGCTCGTCACTGTCGAACCAATCGAAGTCGTCGAGCCCGTCCAGCGTCTCAAGTCCGAAGCGGCTGGCGGAGCCCAGTGCGGCGATCTCGGGCTTGTCCAAGTCCTCATGCTCGTCGCGCACGAGGTTGATCTTGGCCTTGGCGCTTTCGTCGAATGCCGCCCAGGCAAAGCCCCCGCGCTTGTTCGAGCCGGTGTCGGCTTCGACCGTCACCAGCGGTGCCTGAACGATTTCATCCGCCGTGGCGCCGTCGCCGAAGGCATTCTCGCCGACGAGGGTCACACCGCCGGTGGCCGGCAGCTGCCTGGGGTCGGACTCAATGCCGGATGAGAGGTAGCCGAGGAAGTGATCGCTCGCATCGACGCTCGGATTGCCGCTGTCGAGAGCGACACCTTCCCAGACGCCGGTCAGCTGTGCCGGGGCGGAGGAATCGCCGAGGCGTGCCGGAGCGGTGATGCGCTGGTCGGCTCCGACCCGCTTCTGGAGCTGGCCGATGGCGATGTTCAGCGCCAGTCGGGCATTGGCACGAGCCATCTGCATGTCCTGCTGCTGACCCGACGCCCGCAGGGAAACGGTGGAGAGACCGAGAAGTCCGACGGCCAGAAGGGAAAGCAGCACCATGAGGCTGATGGTGACGACAAGAGCAAAGCCTTTGGGCCGTTGCGGAAAAGTTCTCTTTCTGGCAGGTTTTGTCATGAGATGGGTTGGTTTTTTCGGGATGCTACCGAGCAGGTGGCGGTTGTAAATACAATAAGTGGGCTTCGGTGGGTATCAAAGGAAACTTTGTTTCCTTAAGGGTTTATTGCGGTGGTCGAGTCGGGTGAGGCGTTCATCAAGGCTCGGTTCTTTGGGCGGAATCTTGTTCGGCGCGGCATTCTGAGATCACGGCTTTGATCACCTCTGTATTTACATCATCCTGTCATGAAGGAAATAGCTCAAAGCGGTAGTTCGTTAACACCGTTTGTCGATCGAATCGCGAGGAGGCCATGGCGTGGAGGCCGGCTTGCCCGACGAGCGAAAGCGCTTGCGCGCGAGGTGGGAATGGTCGCAAGCAGTGGGCGCATGCGCGATTTCATCCGACAGCCCGCGTTCCGCGAGGAGGACCTTGGGGTTCCCTTGCCGGATTCCGCGCATGCTTGTTCGGTCTGCCTTCCCACCTGGGCGTCGGTGCTCGGATACGAGGAAGGTCGCGAGAAGGTGCTGCATCGCCTGAAAGCGGGCTATCCGCGGTTTCTCCGGAGTCCACAGGTGGAACGCCTCACCCGGGGGGCCCATGAGGAGTTGTGCGGGGAGGGAGAGCAGGTGTTTGTGTTTCCAACGCGCAACTCCGCCCAGCGGGCTCAACGATGGATCGAGCGGCGCTCGAAGCTGGCGGCCCGGTCGGCGGGCTACCATGGATTTCAAACCGTGGTCGTCCCCGAGGAAGCGGCGGGCGTTGCGCGGGAGTACCAGCGTTTCACCGGCGAACTCGTCAGCAGCCGCATGGCGGAGGACTGGCTCAACGGCGGACTGAAGAATGGATCCAAGCGCGAACTGCTGAGGCGCCGGCTGGCAACGATCTACGGCACCCGTGCCTCCCAGGTCTCGGTCTTCGGCAACGGAATGGCCTCCATCACGGCGCTGCTGCGCTCGCTGCCCGGGGTCGCGGAGGGACGCAAAACGCTGCAGCTCGAGTTTCCGTATGTCGACTCCCTGAAGCTTCAGGAGCTTTTCGGGAATGGCGTCGTGTTTCTCAATGAAGCCGAGGGCGAGTCCTTCGAGGAGGCGCTCCAGCGGATCGCCCGGGGCGAGTTCGCCGCGGTATTCACCGAGGTTCCGACCAATCCCTTGCTCCGCTGCGTCGACCTGGAGCGCGTGTCCGCCGCGTGCCGGGAGGGGGGGACCCCCTTGATCGTGGACGACTCGGCGGTGGGTCCTCAGAACGTTCAGGTGCTCCCGTTGGCGGACGTCGTGACCTGCAGTCTGACCAAGTGGCTTTCGGGGGTTGGCGATGTCATGGGGGGCGCGGCCATCGTTCGCGAGGACTCGGCCTTCGCGGACGAGTTGGTGGCGGCGCTGGACCACGAGTCCCAGGAGACTTCGCCTCCCTACCTGGGGGATGTGCAGGTTCTGCTGTCGAACCTCAAAGGCTATCCGTCACGTCTTGAGCGGGCGAATGAGACGGCGCTTGAGCTCGTCGAGATGCTGGCGGGGCATCCCGCGGTGTCCGAAGTGTGGCATCCATCCCGGACGACCACCGAGCGTTACGACCAACTGAAACAGCGGGACGGCGGCTACGGCGCGCTGTTGTCCTTCGCCCTCAAGTCGGCACGCCGGGCTCCGCGAGTCTATGATGCGCTGGAAGTCTCGAAGGGGCCGAGCTTCGGCACCCGTTTCACGCTTGCCTGCCCCTACGCGCTCCTCGCCCACTTCCATGAATTGGACTGGGCGGCGGGATGTGGCGTTCCCAGCCATCTGATCCGCGTTTCGGTGGGGGACGAGGATTCCGAGGTGCTGCTCCAGCATTTCACCGACGCCTTGCGTCGGGCCTGACCATATCCTCTGATTATTTGGGCGAAAATCGCAAAGAGGGGTAGCTTTCCCGCAAATTCGCTTGCTTGATGTCTCCATTCCGCTGGAATCGCGGGGCTGATTCGAGCGCAACTTCGGTATTCTCAGGGTTCTGCGGTCGAATCGAGTGGTTTTCAACCGTCATAGATTCGCATGAAACGCAAACCCAAGCTCGCTTTGCGAGTGAACCACGACAACCCCAACCACCATCTTTGGAACAATCGCGGAGTCTGGTGGTGCCACCTCACGGTCCACAAGCCGGACGCCACCGCCGAACGTCTTCGATTCTCGCTGAAGACCCGTGATGTCGAGCAGGCCCGCGAGCGCCGCGACCGGATCTTTCGCCAGATCGCCGAGCATTACGAAATCGCGGCCTGAGCCGACTTCGGAATGGCTTGCGCTCGTCGGGAGCAGGCGTGACAAAGCCGCTGCGCCGACGGGCCTGTAGCTCAGTGGTTAGAGCAGGGGACTCATAATCCTTTGGTCGCGGGTTCGAGTCCCGCCGGGCCTACCATGAATGCCGTGGGTGGGAGAACGGCGGTGTGGGGGCGGCGTGAGGTTTCACGGGTTCGAGGGGGGAGGAACGTCGATCGGACATCTCCGGTCAGATCCGGGCGGGACGGAATCGACTCGGAACATCATTCTTGCAAGGGCGCTCCGGCGCGTGGGCTCCAGAAGCGATGAACGAGATGAACAAGGGACGAGGGGGCTGGCGATGGCTGGGGGTTCTGGTGGTGGTCGGTCTGCTCGCATTGCTGCTGCGCAACGTCGACTGGGGAGGCGTCGCCCGAAGCTTCGCCTCGGTCGATCTGAAGTTCCTGCCGCTGCTCGTGCTGTTGGTCGCCCTGAACTTTCTCATCCGGAGCTGGCGTTGGCGCTACCTGCTGGCCGGGGGGCGGTCGATGTCGATGCGCTCGCTGGTCGAGGCCACCACGGTGGGTTTCATGAGCACCTTCCTGCTGCCCTTCCGCGCGGGTGAACTGACCCGCCCGTGGATCCTGACCCGCTGGGAGCGGGTTCGTTTCGGCCCGGCGGCGGCGAGCATCGTGACCGAGCGGGTGGTCGACGCGTTGGTGGTCGTCGGGTTCCTCGCGGTGGCGGCGGGGCGGATGGACGAGGCGCCGGAGTGGCTCGGCACGGGCGCGAAGCTGCTCGGCGGGGTGGCCGCCACGGGCGTGGTGATGATGTTGATGGCCTATTTCTTCAGCCGCGCGTTCTCGAAGCTGGCGCGTCGGATGATCGCGCTCTTCCTGTTCCCGAAGCTTCTGCGGAACGTGCGCGCGGCGCTTTATCAGCTGGTCGACGGATTCCTCGAGGGGCTGAAGGCGATCGCCAGCGGACGTCAGCTGACGATCGTGCTGTTGGCGTCGCTGGTGTTGTGGCTCGAGATGATGCTCTTCTATCAGGTCGGCCTCTGGACCATGGGGCTGACCCTCGGCCCGCTGGCTGGACTGATGGTGACCGTGCTCGTCGCCCTGGCCATCGCGGCGCCCGGACCTCCGGGCTTTCTCGGGACTTTCCAGATCGGCTGCCTCGCGGCGCTGGAGCTGTTCGGGGTGAGCCGCGAGGCGGGGCTGTCCTACGCCATCGTCGCCCACGTGGTGCAGGCCGGCTGCATCATTCCGGCGGGATTGTGGATCCTCCACGCCCGCGGACTCGCACTACGGCAGTCGCTGCCGCCGATGGGGAGGGGGGGCGCCGGCCGGTCCTAGTCGAGCCACGGACGGATGCCGCCGGCGTCCTCGACATAGAGCCGGCACGGTCGGTCGGCCCCGAGTTCGCGAACCTGGGACTCGGTCATCAGCAGGATGGCCGTCGACCAGGCGTCGGCCTCGGCGGCCGAGGGGGCGGTGAGCCACACGCGTTTGAAGGAAAGGGGTTCTCCGGCATCGCGATCGGGATCCGGATGCACGAGGTGGCTCCCCTGGATCCCGGTGCCAGAAGCGCTGAGCGCCTCGTTGCGAAGGTTGATCCGGAGCCGGTCGTCGTCGCCGGCAAGGTCCATGATCCAATCTTCCCCACCGATCGCCAGCTGGGTGCTGTTGCCGGCGGACACCAGCGCCGACCCGACCTCCCAATCCGCGAGGAGTGAGCGGAGGCGGTCGAGGGCGAAACCCTTTCCGATGCCACCGAGATCGATCTGGCGGCCGGGGCTTTCGCAGACGATGAGGGGGCGATCCGGCGCGACCGTCAGGTGGCCGCGGATCTCGGGGGCTTCGCCTTCGGCGCCGCTCTTGAGATGCTCGATGCGGCTGCCGAGCGTGATGTCGAAGAGTCCGCCGGTCTCCTGATACATGTGGAGGGCCTGGACGAGGCAGGCGTGGCAGGATTCGGAGATGAAGAGGCTCTCCCCCGCCTGCATGGCGTTGATGCGTGAGACGTCGCTGCCATCGACGAAGCGGCTGAGCTGGGACTCGAGCCGGTCGATCGTGTCGAAGCAGAGTTGGGCGACGCTTCGCTGATGCCGGGGATCCCCGGTGGGCATCCGCAGGTGGAAGGTCGTCTTCATCGCCTCGTGGGCGAAGGTCACCGTGTCGCCGCTGGATCCGGGGTCATTCATCGGCCGGGGCAGCAAGGGAGGCGTCCCAGAAGTCGGTCCGCACCCAGACGATGAGGGGCGAATCGGTGCGCAGACCCCGGGGAACGGGGATGTGCGTCGAGGCAAGAACGGTCGTGAGGTCGGCAGTGGCGAGCACCAGGGGAAGGCGCTCAAGGCTTTCGGGGGGCGAGGTCCAGTAGCCCACCTGGTCGTAGTGCCGGAGATACCAGGGGAGCGGCCAGTAGTCGTCGCCGACGACACCGATCGGCTCGACGGAGCGCTCGGGGAGGGCCTCGTCGAGTGAGGAGAACCATGCGGGAAGCGACTCGATGTCTTCGCTCGTGGGGACGTAGGCGTAGGGGTTGCGCTCGTCCGATGCGAAGCGACCGGTCGCGCGGCGACTCTGGAGGAACTGGCTGGCGAAGCAGGCGACCAGCGCCGCGGCGACACCGACTTTCGCGAAGCGGTGGGGCAGTGGAATCGTCACCACGAAGCCGGCGAGCAGACAGACGTGCACCCACGGCAGGACCATGAGCCACGGTGTCTTGTAGGCGATCACGCTGTAGATCAGCAGATGGAGAAGGGCGGCCAGCGCGAGGAACTGAATGGCGGCACGTGTCGCCGGCGACATCGAACGGGCGCAGAGGCTGCCGGTGAGGGCGGCGAGGGCGGGGAGCGCGACCGTCGTCTCGAACCACCAGGCAGCGGCGAGTTCACGGGGCGCCAGCAGGAGCTGGAGATAGTAGTGCCAAGGCTTGTCGTGTCCCTCGACCGGTTCGTAGACGAAGTAGGTCCGCACCGAGTCGACCGCCCCCTGCCAGTGGGTGAAGCCGTTGGTGTAGAAGGCGAGCGAGGTCAGCAGCGCGAGGCCGACGGCGAGTCCCGCCTGCCGACCGTGGTGTTTCCACAGCTCCTGCGGGGCCGGTACCTGCCGACGGATCAGGCCGAGACCGTAGAGGACCGCTCCGGCGGCGGTCCAGGCCAGCATGCTGATCGCGAAGGTTTCCTTGGTCGCGAACATCATTCCGATCCAGATGCCCGCAGGCCACCAGCGCTTCGCCGAGGCGAGCTGGAACAGCGCCAGCGCGCCGAAGAGAGCGAGCAGGATCTCGTGGATGTACATCCGGCTGTAGTAGACGAGCAGCGGTGAGGTCGAGAGCGCCGTCGCGGCAATCAGCATCGCGGCATCGCCGAAGCGCCTCCGGCCGAGCAGCGGCACCAGCACCAGCAGGCTTCCGGCGATCGCGGGTAGGGCGCGGAGGGTGGATTTTTCCAGGCCGGACCAGGTGCGGATGCCTTGCAGCCGGGCGCCGACGCCGCCGATGGCGCTGAGCGAGGGGCCGTGGTAGTGGACCGGGTCGAACACGTAGCCCGTGGAAGCCATCCGGTGGGCGGTGATCCGCGCGCCGGTGGCTTCGTCGGCATGAAAAGGTCGACCCGAGAGATCGTCGAACCGCAGGAACGTGCCGAGTACCGCGACCGCGAGCCAGCAGGCGATCAGAAGCGGGGTTCTCATCGCGGGAATCCTCCGTGGATTGAAAGCCTCGATTTCCGTTGCACGTTGTGGGGACCATGCGGGATCGGCAGGGCGAGGCAATCACGATTCTGGTGACGCCCGTCTGGAAGGATTCCACGAGGCTTGCCGCGTTTGGCCGAGAGCTGGCTGCGGAGCTGGCGAAGCGGGATCCGGCGGTCCGCTGGATCATCGCCGACGACGGCTCGGGCGAGGACGAGGTCCGACGGCTGGAGGAGCTTTGCGAAGCGTTCGCCCGGGTCCATCCGCACGTGCGCGTGCATCCGGCGGCTTCGCATCACGGCAAAGGTTCGGTGGTGCGCGAGGCATGGGCGCTCGAGCCCGAGGCCGATTGGCTGGCGTTCGTCGATGCCGACGGCAGCGTGAGCGCCTCCGACATGCTCGACTTGATCGCCCACGCTCGGGACCAGCGCGTGTCGGCTTTCGCCATCCGCAAGAACACCGCAAGCACCCGGGTCGAGGAGGGGATCTTCCGCTGGATCCGTCATCATGGCTTCCTGCTGGCGTGCCGGCTGATTCTCGGGATCCGGTCGGAGGACACCCAGTGCGGGGCCAAGGTGATGAAAGGGGAGGACTTCCGGAGCATCTTGGACAGGCTGGTGGAGCCGGGATTGGCTTTCGACGCCGAGCTGCTGGCGGAAATGACCGAAGCCGGACTCGTGTGGGACGAGGTTCCGGTCAGCTGGGTCCGCAAGGGGGGAAGCCGCGTGCATGCGATCGGCGATACCTGGCAGATGCTGCGGGCCCTGTTCCGCATCCGTTCTCGGCTGGGAGAGGCGACGGCACGCGAGGAGTAGAGGACGGCCATCGTCGTCGCGGACGAGTGATGTGTGCCCGACTGAGGATCCGGGGGCGTCTCTTCCAAAGAAAGAGCCGGATCCTGCAGGAGGATCCGGCTCGGGAGCGGACGGGGCCCGGGGTTACTCGGCGGCCGGGATGCCGTAGACCTCGACTTCGATGTAGTGGTTCATGTCGTTCGAGGTGTTGCCCTGGCTGTAAAGACGGACGTACTGGCCCTTGGTTCCCTTGCCATCGACGACCTTGCCGAAGCGGGTCTCGACGTAGGGGTGATCCGTGCCTTTGCCCATGCCGGCGGAGTCGTCGTAGTCGTTGTTGTAGATGGTGGTGACGCCCTCCTTGAACTCCGGATCGTCGGAGATCTGGATGATCACGTCGTGGTAGGCGCGCTTCTGCGAGTGGAAGTGCCAGAGCCACAGGGCGTTGACTTCGGCGGGCGCGCCGAGATCGATCTGGACCCACTGCAGACCGTCGAGCAGTTCGACGTAGTAGCCTTCCCCGGCTTCCTTGTCGCCGTCAGTGATCAGCGAGACATCACCGATGATGGGATAGTCGTCGGAACTGGTCACCGTCTTGCCGGCGGAAAGAAGCTCGGTGCCCTCGGGGACCAGGAACTCGGGAGCGGCCTTGGGAGCCGGGATGAGGTTCGGGACCTTCATCGGCTTGGGCGTGCCCTCGATCAGTTCCGGGGGAAGCTCGGGGGTCAGGGGTACGCCACCGGCGGTGCCGCCCGGAGCGGAGGATGAGGACGCGGTGTCGCCGTCTTTCTCCCCGCCGCAACTGGCGAGGGCGAGGGTGAGGCCGATCAGGCCGAGGATGTTGGTGCTTTTCATACGGAGAGTTGTTCCTGGGTGAATTCGATGCGCTCCTTCCGCTCGGCGGAAGGGTTGACGTAGAAGATGGGCGCCTCGCTTTCAAAGGCGTGGGCCGCGTCGCAATTGAGGCTCGCCTCGCCGCGCACGGCGGCGAAGAAGTTCTCGAGGTGGGGCTGGTGGGCCGGCTTGTTGAAGCCTCCGGGGAGATCATACTCCTCGGGCGCCGCCGATTCGTAGGCGGCCACCGCTCCCTCGGAGGACTGCGGTTTCGGTGGCGCGGGCTTGCGCTTGAGATAGCCCTTCTCGACCAGGTCGTCCCACGACGGGGCGCCGTCCTCGCGGTAGATGGCCGAGCTCGAGGCGATCTCGGCGGTCTTGATGGTGGCCTCGGTGCCCATGAAGCTCTCCCAGAAACCGCCGCCGGCACTGGTGGTGGTGAGCACCTGATAGAAGGCGCGGACCTCTCCCTGCGGCGTATCGTAGTCGAAGATCGCCATCACGTTGTCGAAGTGCTCCCGCTTCTTGAAGTAGGAGTGCCCGCCGGAGGCGAAGAGCGCCTTCGGCTGGGTTCCGAGGAACCAGTTGAAGATGTCGATCTGGTGGGCGCCGAGGTCGGAGATCGGGCCGCCCGAGAGATCATGATAGAGGCGCCAGTTGAGGAACTGGTGCATGTCCTCGAAGCCGTACTGCTTCAGGCGCTCGTCGGGAACGATGATGCTCTTGGACAGCTTGTCGCCACCGATGTCCTGGGATGCGCCGAGCGAGCGGTTCCACTGGGCGTTGGCGTTGACGATCTGTCCGCAGATGTTCCGCCCCTTGATCAGCTGCTCGTAGGTGTAGAGGTAGCGGGGGTTGCTCCGCCGCTGGTGGCCGATCTGGCAGAGCTTGCCGGTGCGTTCGGCGGCGTGGACCATGGCCCGGGCGCCGTCGATCGTATTCGACATCATCTTCTCGCAGTAGACGTGGAGTCCCGCCTCGAGGCATTTCACCGTGTGCGGCGAGTGCCAGAAGTCGGGGGTGGCGACGATGGCGACATCGAGTCCCTTCTCGGTCGCGAGCATCTCGTCGATGTCGACGTAGGGCTTCGGCAGGTCGCCCTGGACCGCGCGGACCTGTCCCATGCCCTTCTTGCGGTTCCAGTCGGAAATGTCGCAGACGGCCTGGAAGCGGAGGCCGGGGATGTTCTTGAGGCAGTTGAAGAGGACCTCGCCCTGCTTGCCGAAGCCGACAAGGGCGACGTGGATCGCGTCGCCGCCGGCTGCGGCCGCCTTGAGGATGCCGGGGGCGCCGAGCACGAGGCCCGCGCCGGCGACGCCGGTGCTGCCGATGAAACGGCGCCGGGAGAGAGAGGTGGGTGAATCGTTCATGACCAGCTTACACACGTTCGGATTACCACTTTTTCAACACGCAGAGCTTGTTGTGGCGCGACAACTGCAGGGCCATGACGATGAGGATCATGTGGGCCGCGAGCCAGGCGACCCCGGCATTGCCCGGTTCTCCGAGCAGGATGAGGCCCCAGGTCAGGCTGATGTAGAGGGCGCCGAGCAGGAACAGGGACGTCCGGCTGGCGATGCCGAGAAGGATGGTCAGGCCGAGCACCAGCAGGGCCGGGCCGAGCACCCAGTCGTAGAACTTGAGGAAGAAGCCCGGAATGAGGGGCTCGCCGGCGAACTTGTCGTAGAGGGCGGCGGGAACGCCGTGGTAGTTGTCCAGCGAATAGGCCTTCTCCGCGCTCGAGGCGGTGAGGCCGTAGTCGTTCGGGGAGCCGTCGATCGCCACCACCTCCTCGGAGACGGCCTTGCCGGCGAACTTCTCGATCCCGGTCTGAATCGCGCGGACGGCGAGCCAGAGGCGGGTCAGCCAGGCGGCGTAGGTGAGGGCGAGCGTGTCGGGTTTGGATTCAGGTTCGGTATTCATCGGGATGAGCTTGCCGGAAGAAACGGACCGGGAAACGGCCCTGACTGACGAAATCTTGCGATTTGCTGGGTCCTCCTTGCTATTCGGTGCGATTTTCCGGCCGCGCTTCCACGGACCGCCGGAGGCGTGTCGCGGGTCGTCGGCAGGTGCTGGAGGAACATGAGGGGATGCCTGAGGCTGACAGGCGACAGTTTCGCCATTTCAAGCCCGATGGCCAGCATTCCCGCCGCTCCGGTGGCGGGGGGGCTGTCGTTCCCGGGGCGGATCAAAGTTTGTAGAATTCCTCCCAACCTTTCCGGGGTGCCGGATCGAGGAGGGCCTGGGCATCGGCGTTGCCGCGGATGCTCTTGGTGGTCCGGTCGAAATCGATCCGCCCCCCGAGGCGTTGGGCGATGACGCCGAGGTTGAAAACCTGGGTCAGCGGGGCGGAGACGCTGAAGGGCGAGCGGGCTTCCTCCTCGCCCTTGCAGGCCAGCAGGAAGTTCGCGTAGTGGTTCGAGGCCTTGCCCGAGACCCGTGGAAGGGAGCCGCGCATTTCCATGAATTTCGCCCGCGGCAGGATCTGGAGGGGGGAGGAATGGCTCCCCCCCTGGAAGGTGAGGTCCTTCCCGTAGAGCACTTTGCCCGGTGGGTCGAGGTTCACGTCGCCGAGCTCCTCGGCGAGCTCGGGCGCGTTGCTGACGCCGTCGAACCAGGTGACCTCGCAGGCCGGCATGCCGTCGCGTTCCGGGAACTTGAAGGAGATCGTCGAGGCCTGGGGGAAAACGAGGTCGTTGGTGCCCTCGCGTTTGATGGCTTCGACCGAGGACGGCAGGCCGAGCTTCAGGAACCGATGGGCGGTGTCGAGGATGTGCGGACCCCAGTCGCCGAAAGCGCCCGAGCCGTAGTCGAACCAGCTCCGCCACTCCTGCGGATGCAGCCGGCGGCTGAAGGGGTGCTCGGGCGCCGGCCCGGTCCAGACCGGCCAGTCCATGCCGTCGGGCATCGGATCGGTGGGGTATTCCTTAACCGTCGCTCCCCAGCCGTGCCAGCGGCGGGGTTTGTTCATGTAGGCGTGGATGCGGGTGATGTCCTTGATGATCCCGGCCTCGGTCCATGCCTTGAACTGGAAGTAGTTCGCTCCGGAGTGGCCCTGGTTGCCCATCTGGGTCACCACACCGCTCTTCTCGGCCATCGCCATCAGGCGTTCGCACTGGCCGAAGGTGTGGGCGAGGGGCTTCTCGACGAAGACATGCTTGCCGAGCGACATGGCGAGCATCGCCATGCAGAAGTGCGCGTGGTCGGGCGTCGCGATGAGTACGGCGTCGATGCCATCCGCCATCTCGTCGAACATCTTGCGGAAGTCCGTGTAGCGTTTGGCCTTCGGATACTTGGTCTGGATCTGCTGGGTGTGCTTGCCCTTGAGGTCGACGTCGCAGAGGGCCACCACCTCGCCGTGACCCGAGCCCATCATGTTGTTGAGATCGTTCTTGCCCTGATTGCCGATGCCGATCACCGCGAGCCGGACCTTCTCGTTGGGCGACACGGTGGCCGCGCGGCTGCGGGTTCCCATCACCATCGAGGCGGGCAGGATGCTGAAGGCGCCGAAGGCGGAGGAGCGCTTGAGGAAATCCCTCCGGGTGGAATGTGAGGCGGGTCGTTTCATGTCGGGGCAGATCTGCAGAAGCAGCAGGGATACGTTTCAAGGGGTGCGATTCTACAAGGAATTTCGGTGGGTTCCGCCAGGTGCCCGTCAGCGAATGGCGATCCTCTCGGAAGGACCGAAATTGAACCGCTCGGGGGTCGGGTGTCGCTCTGGAGGCGTGAGAGATTCGTCATTCCCGGGACTCCTGCGGCTTGGAGCATTCTGCTGCGTTCTAACTTCCTTCCCGGCCACGGCGGCGGAGAAGTCCGGCATGGCGGATCTGGAAGCCTACGTCTCAACCCTGGAGGGGGAACGACGGGAGGGAGGAGGGTTCCTGCTGGAGCATCTTCCAATCGCGGATCGGAAGCATCTCAGCGTCGATTTGTTCCGCGAGAATCTTGAGCAGGCCTTCGTCGCGCGAGAGACCTATCCGTGGACCAAGGCGCTGCCGCAGGAGCTGTTTTTCAACGAGGTGCTGCCGCATGCGGTGGTGACCGAGACGCGCGACCCGTGGCGGAAGAAGTTGCGCGGGTTGTTTCATCCGAAAGTGGCGGAGTGCGAGACGATCCGCGAGGCCTGCGCGGTGGTCGGCGCGAACATCAAGGAACTCACCGGCGTCGAGTACAACACCAAGCGGGAGAAGGCCTGTCAGAGCCCGCCCGAGTCGATGCGCCAGGGCATGGCGAGCTGCACCGGGCTTTCCATCCTGATGGTCGATGCGCTGCGGGCGGTCGGTGTGCCGGCGCGGTTGGCGGCGATCCCGCTGTGGGGGACGAAGGAGGGCAACCATACCTGGGTGGAGGTTCACGATGGCGAGTCGTGGCGCTTCACCGGCTACGGTGGCACGCCGGAGCAGTGGGACCAGGGATGGGAGATCCCGCGCTGCGCCTACTGCGATCCGAGCGAGCCGTTGCACGGCGTGTTCGCGAGTTCCTACAAGCCGACCGGGATCGGGTTTCCGATGATCTGGGAATGGCGCCGCGACGGGGTGGGGAACTACTGCGAGCAGGAACGGGATTCGGAAGGTCGGCTGACCTCGTTGGTGTGGAGGTTCCAGGACGTCAAGGTCGGAGGGGTGGACCGCACGGCCCACTACATCGAGCTGGCCGGAGGGCGGAAGCTGCCGATTCCCGAGGGCAAGGCCTGTGTGGTGGTGAGGGCGTATCTGAAGGGAGGCGGGACGCGGGTGGATCTGCCGGTGCGTCTGACGCTCGGGGAGACGTTGCTCTTCGAGGGGCGGACGGCCTCGGAGGCGCTCGACCGGAACGACTACGTGCGGGTGATCGGCGAGCCGGGCGAGTGGACGGTGGCGCATCGCACCGCGGATGGGAGCTGGGTGGAGCAGCAGGTGCAGGCGGAGGCCGGGAAAGAGACGGCGTTGAGGGTCGAGGTGAAGGCGGACGAAGCGGCGGGCATTTTCGGCATCGACCCAAGGCGCGAGCTGGCGACCTGGTTCCGCAGCGGCGGGGCGGAGTGGCCGTCGGGGGTCGAATGGCCGGCGCTGGGGGATGCGGCCGCGGTCGAAAAGGCGCGCGAGGAGCTGTGGTCCATCTACCGCGACGCGCGGCGCTCGGATCCATCGTGGAAGGAGCTGGGCCCGCTGCCGCCGACCTTGGAGGAGATCGAGAAGTCGGGTGGCCTGCGTCCGGGCTCGCTGAGCATCGGCGAGCAAGACATGCCTTTCGTGTTGATCCGCAAGGAAAGCTCACCGGTGCCGGAGGGAGGGCGGGCGCTTTTCATCTGCATGCACGGCGGCGGTGCGAACCCGCAGGCGGAGGCTCCGCACGCGTGGGAGGTGAATAGCCGGGAGTGGCAGGCGCAGGCGCGTTTGGCGGCGAAGGTGTATGCCGGCGAGGGGATCTTCTTCGTGCCGCGGATGGCCGACGACCGGCTCGGGCGCTGGCATCACGCGTTGAACCAGGACGCCTTCGACGCGGTCATCGAGCACGGCATCCGCGAGTGGGGAGTCGATCCCGACCGGGTCTACCTGATGGGCATTTCCGAGGGCTGCTACGGCACCCAGATTCTCGCGCCGCACATGGCGGACCGCTTCAGTGGTGCCTGTGCGATGGCCGGGGGCGTGGGTGAGGACGTGCCGGTGGAGAACCTGCGCAACCTCGCGATCCGCACCGAGGTCGGGGAGAACGACACCACCTTCGATCGGGTCGGCCTGGCGCGTTCGTATCACGAGCGGATCGATGGATTCGCCGACAAATGGGGTGGCTACCCGAATGTGCTGAACGTGCAGGAGGGCAAGGGGCACGGGATCGACTATGCGCCGGGCCCTGAGTGGATGGTGAAGCACCGCCGAGACGCGCGGCCGGATACGGTGGTCTGGACCGCGGGTCCGCATCACGGGCGCCGGCGCCCGGCCTTCTACTGGCTCGGGCTTTCCGGCGAGGGGCTGGAAGGGTGCCTGGAGCTGGTCGCGCGGCTCGACGAGGGTGAGGTGAAGCTTTCCGCGAAGGCGGCGGAAGGCGGGAGCTTCGGCGAGGCGATGATCCGGGTGATGCTCGATGACTCGATGGTCGATCTCGACGAGCCGGTGAGGGTGGAGGTCAACGGCGAGGTGCGGTCGTTTCCCGCCCCGGGACGGAGCGTGGAAACGCTGGCCCGCACGCTGGTCGAGCGCGGAGATTCGAAGTTGAGCTTCCCGGCGGTGGTGGAGGTGAAGCCGTAGGACGCAGGCGGCTGGAGGCCGCCCGCCCGGCCATCATGGCGCCTGCAAGGCGCCACTCCCGGTGCCCGGGCGCTTCTTGACCTGCAGGCGCAGGTCGCGGAGCTGCTTGGGATCGACTTCGGCGGGCGAGTGGCTCATCAGGTCGCTGCCCTTGTTGTTCTTCGGGAAGGCCATGACTTCGCGGATGGAATGCTCGCCGCAGACGAGCATCACCAGACGGTCGAGTCCGAGGGCGACGCCGCCGTGGGGCGGGGCTCCGAAGCGGAAGGCATCGAGAATGTGGCCGAATTCCTCGGCCGCTTTCTCCTCGCTGATCCCGAGGGCCTTGAACATCGCGCTTTGAAGCGTCGCTTCGTGGATCCGGATCGAGCCGCCGCCAAGTTCGTGGCCGTTGAGGACCACGTCGTAGGCCAGCGCGCGGATGTCGGTGGACAGCTCGCCGTCGAGCAGCTTCTGCTCATCGTCCGGATGCGGGCGCGTGAAGGGATGGTGGACCGCAACGTAGCGGTCCTCCTCCTCGTCGAAGGCGAGGAGGGGGAACTCGGTCACCCAGAGGAAGTCGAGGGCGGTGCTGTCTTTCGTGAGCTCCTGCATGTCGGCGCAGGCCAGGCGCACGCGGCCGAGGACTTCGCAGGCGCTTTCCCACTGGTCGGCGGCGAAGAGGATGAGGTCGCCGGGCTCGATGTTGAGCTTTTCGCGCAGCGCTTCCACTTCGGCATCGGTCATCCGCTTGACGAAGGGCGAGCGCCACTTCTCCCGCTCCTCGCCGCGAGCCTGGATGTAGGCAAGGCCCTTCGCGCCGGCGTCCTGGGCGAGCTTGGTGAGCTTGTCGATCTGGCCGGTGGAGATGTCAGCGAAGCCCTTGGCGTTGATCGCCTTGACCACGCCGCCGCTGGCGATGGCGCCCGAGAAGACGCGGAACTCGCAGTCCTTGAGTTCCTCGGAGAGATCGACGAACTCGAGGCCGAAGCGGCGGTCCGGCTTGTCGGAGCCGTAGCGGTTCATTGCCTCGCGCCAGGTCATGCGGTCGAAACTCGTCGGGATCTTGGCCTCGAGGGACTCCTCGAACACCCGGCCGAGGAGCCCTTCGATCAGCGAGATCACATCGTCCTGCTCGACAAACGAGCTTTCGATGTCGATCTGCGTGAACTCCGGCTGACGGTCGGCGCGGAGGTCCTCGTCGCGGAAGCACTTGGCGACCTGGAAGTACTTCTCCACGCCGCCGACCATCAGCAGCTGCTTGTACTGCTGCGGGGCCTGGGGCAGGGCGTAGAAGTGACCCTCCTGGAGACGGGACGGGACGAGGAAGTCGCGGGCGCCTTCGGGGGTGGACTTCGAAAGGATGGGAGTCTCGATCTCCAGGAAACCCTGCTCGTCGAGATAGTCGCGGGAGGCCTTGGTCACGCGGTGGCGCAGGCGCAGGTTGCGGGTCATGCGCGGGCGACGCAGGTCGAGGTAGCGGTACTTCATCCGCAGGTCCTCGTTGGACAGCTCCTTGTCGAGCTGGAAGGGAAGGACCTCGGCCTTGTTCACGATGGTCAGGGAGCTGGCGACGATCTCGATCTCGCCCGTTCCGATCTTGTCGTTGATGGTGCCCTCAAGGCGCTTCTCGACACGTCCGGTCACCTGCACCACATCCTCTTCCCGGAGTTGGTGGGACAGCTTGGCGGCGTCGGCGTTCTCCTCGGGGCGAAAGACACACTGGGTGAGGCCCTCGCGGTCGCGCAGGTCGATGAAGATGACGCCGCCGTGGTCGCGTGCCGAGTTGATCCAACCGATCAGCGTGGCGGTGGATCCGATGTCGGAAGCGCGGAGTTCGTTGCAGTGATGTGTGCGCATGGTGGAAAACTCTAAAGATGAAACTCTAAACCTTAACGAATGATGCGTCGGGACGGCATGGAGTGGAGCACTTGAAGCTTCGAGTTTGGAATTTCGAGTTTCAGGCCAGGAGCGGGCCGTCGGGCTGCTGGAGGCGCTCGGCGAGCCATTCGGCGAGGCCGAGGGCGTGGCAGGGTTCCTCGGTGCGGGAGGCGAGGACCTTGAGCTTCATCTCGGGCAGTTCGGAACCGACGACGAGCGCAAAGCGGGCGCCGGATTGTTCGGCGCGCTGGAACTGCTTGCCGACCTTGCCGGTGGTGAAGGGCATGTCGCAGGAGATGCCGGCTCCCCGGAGCTCGGAGAGGATCTCGAGGGCTTCGGAGCGCTTGCTTTCGTCGGCGAGCACGAGAACGACGTCGCAGGCGGCGGACTGCCGCTGCAGCCAGACCTCCATGCGCATGCGGGCGTCGGTGTGCTCTTCGATGAAGTTGCGGATCACGTAGTCACCCATGGCGAAGCCGGTGGCCGGAAGGTCCACCGAGCCGTCGGAGATGGTCGAGACCAGGGTGTCGTAGCGTCCGCCTCCGGCCACGGCCCGCATCGAGCGGCTGCTGTCGAAGACCTCGAAGACGACCCCGGTGTAGTAGGCGAGTCCGCGAACGATGGAGAGATCGAGTTCGACGAATGCCCCCAGGCCGCGCGCCTCGAGGTCCTCGCGGATCGCCTCGAAGGCGAGGGACGCGTTCTCCGGCTGGCGGATGAAGGTCTCGATCTCCCCGGTGGCCAGGCCAAAGGTGCCGAGCTTCTCGGCGGTGACCTCCGGCTTCTCGCGTTCGAGCTTGTCGATGATCTGCAGGAACTCGGGGATCCGTTCCTCATCGATGCCCCGCTCGTTCGCGAAGTCGAGCCAGGCCTGGCGGTCCGAGACGCGGACCACGAAGTCGCCCTCGTCGAAGCCGAAGGCCCGCATGGTGTCGATCGCCAGCGCGATGAGTTCGGCGTCGGCCCGGGGACCGGCTTCGCCGAGGATGTCGACGTTGAACTGATAGAACTCGCGACCCCGGCCCTTCTGCGGCTTCTCGTAGCGGAAGCACTGGCCGATCTCGAACCACTTGAGCGGTTTGGGAAACTCGCGCTGCGATCGGGCCGCGATGCGGGCGAGGGAGGCGGTGACCTCGGGGCGGAGGCAGACGTCGCGCCCGCCCTGGTCCTCGAAACGGAAGAGCTGGGACGAAAGTTCGCCGCCGGACTTCTTCAGGTAGAGCGCGGTGTCTTCCAGCACCGGGGTGTCGTACTCGACGAAGCCATAGGTGCGCGCCACCTCGCGCCAGTTCTCGAACAGATAGTTGCGCACGGCGCATTCCCGCGGCGGAAAGTCGCGGAAGCCGGGGAGGGCTTGGAAGGAGGAACTGGCCATGGCAAGGGGATTTGGGGCCCGGAGCGGGGCGGGAGAATGCATGGTGGCAAGGGCAATTCAAGGCGGGATTGAGTCCCCGCCGGTCCGGTGCCGGTGGCTGGGTCCGGCCCGCATCTTCGTCATTGGCAGGGCGGGAATCGTCGCCAAAGTGCCTGCGCATGCTGCGGAACCTGCGCGCCGTCGATTTCCGATGCTTCGAGAGTCTCGCCCTCGAGGTTCCCGAAACGGGTGCGGTATTCACGGGGCGCAACGCGCAGGGGAAGACCTCGGTTCTCGAGGCGGTGTGCCTGCTCGTCCGCCTTCACTCCCCGCGGACCGCGCGGATGGCCACGCTGGCCCGGGTCGCGGGCGGCGGGGGCTTCGGCATCGCCGGCGAGGCGTGGGGGGCGGACCGCCGGATCGACTGGAGGGCACGGGTGCCGATGCACTTCCGGGTCGAAGGCGAGGAGCGTGCGACCCAGAGCGCCTATCTCGAGGACGGCGGACTGCTGGTGTGGATGGGAAACGAGGACCTCGAACTGGTCCGCGGAGGGGGTGAGGGACGGCGGCGCTACCTCGACTTCATCGGGTCGCAGGTGGCGCCCGACTACCGGCGGGCACTCGCCCGCTACCGCCGTGCGCTGAAAGCCCGGAATTTTCTCCTCAAGGACCCGTCGCCACGAGAGGCGGAGATCCGCTCGTATGAGTCGGTGATGATCGAGTCGTCTTCGGTGCTTCGACCGGTCCGCGCCCGACTGGCGGCACAGCTCGCGCCGGTGGCGGCGGAGCAGCAGGAGGCCATCGCCGGGCGGGAGGAGCGTCTGGAGATCGAGTACCGGGCGGAGGGGGGGCTCGATCTGGCCGAGGCCTTCGAGCAGGCCCGCGAGCGGGAGCGCCGCCAGCGGCGGAGTCTGGTCGGGCCGCACCGGGACGAGCTGGTGCTGAGGATCAACGGCCTCGATGCCGATGCGTTCGCCAGCGAGGGTCAGCAGCGCACTCTCGCCCTCGCCCTGAAGCTGGCCCAGGGCCGGGTGCTGGCGGAATGCCGCGGCGTGCCCCCGATCTGGCTGATCGATGATATCTTCGGCGAGCTCGACGTCGAACGCCGCAACGCGGTGATGAGGGCCTTGCCCGACGATGCGCAGCGGTGGATCACCACCACCCATCTCGACTGGCTCGAAGACTCGCCCGAGTTGGGCTCGCTCCGCCGCTTCAAGGTCGCCTCGGGGACGGTGGCCGACGCCTGAGGACCCCGCGCGGGCCGTCGGATGTGACTAAGGCCGATCGGCCCCGTCGTCGCTGAGCGGCGAGGGCGGGATCTGAGCATACCAGGTCGCCTTGCAGGGCTTCTTCGGATCGCGTCCGGGGTAGAAGATGACGTTGGTTCGGTCGCTGCTGCTCGCCTTGATCCCGGTCCGCAGGAACACGCGGGCGGATCCGTCCTTCTCCGGATAGGCGGCCTGAATCGCGAGCATGCGGCCGTCAGCATTCTCTCCCGGACGATGAAGGCGTGCCTTGCGGGCGGCGACGCTGACGGTTTTCTTCCCGAGGCGGACCATCACGGGCACATCGCAGAGGTTGATGAGGCGGAAGCTCCCGTTGGGAAAATTCGCGCTCGAGGAAGGCAGGGTCATCGCCTGCGCGTCGTCCCAGCCCTTGCGCTTCGGGTGGCGGTTGAGGAACACGTCGTAGTGCCCCGTGTTGCCGCTGATGGAGAACTCACCAAAGACCTCCGGATCCTCGTCGGGTCCCGCTTCGCCGTTGGCGAAGACCCGCAGACGGCCTTCCCTCACCGGCAGCGCGGGAGTCGGGCGGTTGAGGGTGGTGGGGATGGTCTCGAGGCCCTTGCGCGTGCGGACCGTCAGGCTCGCCGGCGGGGCGGCATCCGGGTCGAGGGCGATCGCCCGCATGCCGGGGCCGTCGCCTTCCCAGTAGGCGTCCGAGTTGGCGCCGACCGGGATCAATGAGGCGGTGACGGGAGGGGCTTTCTCCGACTCCTGGGCAGGTGCCAGCGGGGCGGCGGCGACGACGAGTGCGAGGGAAAGGCGGATCATGACTTCTTCATTTCTTCCGGAGAGAGCCATCGGAACGAGACGATCTCAAAGCGGCGCCCGAAAACAAGGTTCACCTGGGAGAGTTCTCCCATGGCGGCGACGTCGCGCGAGTGGCTGATGGCCGGTTTGGCGGCGTCGTCGGAGGGATCGACGTAGTTGGGGGTGCGGCGGACGATGGCTTCGCACCAGGCACGGGCGACCGAGCCGTTGGAGCGCTGTGCCTCGCCGTAGGTGCGGATGCGGAAGGTGTCGCCGCGGACGGTGATGGCCGGGGCAATGGCGGTCAGCACGTCTCCCTGCGTGAAGTAGCCCGGCAGCCCGTAGAGGACGTTGTCGGGGCGGTGCCCGGCGGTCTCGACGGAGCCGATGTCCCGGAGGTCGGTCTGTCCGTCCCGCTGGAGCGCGCGGTTGAATACCCGGGCATCGGCGATGGCCTGGTCGATCGCGCCGCTGCGGCTCGTGGTGCGGTCGTCCGCCAGACGGCGGTTGATGAAGTCCGACAGGGAAAGGAAGGGCCCACGATCGCGGACCTGTTCGACAATCTCGGTGGCCAGCGTGTTGAGGTCGCTGTCGGAGAGGGTGCGGAAGCCGTTCCAGAGCTCGTTCTGGCGGACCGAATTCACCGCATCGGTGCCCGGGACGGCGGTGAGGGCCGAGCGGGAGAGTTGGTGGGAGCCGGATGACTCGCCGCCGTCGAGCGACGGGCGCTCGAGATCGCGCATCGAACCGAGCAGGGCCTGCCAGGCTGGCACGGAGGTGCTGTTGACGTTGAAGGCGCCGTCGTTGGCGAGGAACTCGGCCGCGCGGTGGAAGGCCATGGAGGCATCACCGGCCAGGGCCTGACGGAGGCGGTCGACATTCCATTCGGAGGCGTCGCTGTTGAGGACGTAGCGGCCGACGGGCAGCGGATCCTCCGGGTCCCAGGTGGCGCTCTGTCCGTTGAAGGGGAGGGAGGATAGCATAAAGCGGTCCCACAGCGCCTCGTTGGCTTCGAAGCAGAGGTCGTAGACGAGGGTCTCGCCGCGGTGGACGTCGCGCCCGCTGCCCTTCTGGATCAAGGCGTCGAAGTCCCAGGGCTTGCTTCCTTCCCAGCGTGAGTCGTTCCGCACCTGGTCCTTGATGACGGTGGCGTCGAGATCCGAGTTCATCGTCGACTGGCTGTGGCCGATCACCAGCGAGGGGTGCCAGGAGGAATACGAGAGCTGGGCGTGCTGGAGCTGGCCCATCGAGATGATGCCCGTTTCCCTACGAGGGATGTCGTAGATGGTGGCCTGGCTCGGGAGGGAGTCGTCGGGAGCGCCGAAGGGCGAGGGCGGGAAGAAGCTCTGGAACAGCTGGGGGTCGGTCGGCTGCCGGAAGTAGATGTGGCTGGAGCTGCCCGGGAACTGCCAGCCGCTGGCGAAGGGGATGTTGACCCAGTTGCCGTGGTGGAGCAGTCCGCCGCGGAGGTTGGCCGAGGCAAGCCACGGCACCGTGTAGCGGCCCGCCGGCACCTTCTGGCCGGTGGCGGTGTGCTCGGCCTCGTCGTCGAACCAGTGCATGCGAACCCCACGACGCCACAGGCGTGGCGGGCGGCGGTTGTCGAGGCTGCCGATGTCGCGGGCGCCGGGGCGGAACTCGCGGAAGGGCGTTCCGTTGTTCGAGGGGTGATCGTTCTTCTCGGCGCCATACCACTTGTGATAGCGGTTCAGGCCCCAATTCTGGCAGAGGAAGTGGGCGACCCGCGGGAAGTCCTCGCCCCGCCCGTTGACGTCGCCCCAGTCGATCGAACTGGAGTTGCCGTCGACCTGGCAAACGATGAACTCGTCGCTGAAGCCCGGGGTGGCGTAGAAGCTGTTCATGTCGGCCGAGAAACCGTAGGCGACGTTGCGGGTGGTATCGGTCTCCGGGGGCACCGGCACGGTGCTGTTCCAGTAGAAATTCTCGACGCCGGGGATCTGCTCGGACGTCAGCACGTTGGACGAGTAGTCCGAAGGGTCGAAGGCCACCGCCTTGTCGAACAGCTTCGATCCACCCGAGGCGTCGATCGACGGCGTGAAGACCTTGGTTTCGCCGGGGGCGAGCTCGGTGGGCTCGGTGACGAAACCGAGGAAACTCTCGGTGGGCTGCCCGCAGAGGTCGTCGAAGTAGAAGCGGCCGCCGCGGCTGTTGATGCGGGAACCGCGGGCGGTGAAGCTGCCGTAGCGGGGGTGGGAGAGCATCAGCACGTAGCGCTTCGCCGACAGGGTGACGTTGAAGGGATTCCACATGATGAGACGCGGGTAGATGTGACCCCGCATGTACTCCTGAGGGGCGCCATCGACCGAATACGGCGAAAAGTCCCAGCCGAGCGAAGCCTCGACGATGACCGGCTGGATGGCCGGTTTGGAGACGTTCACGAGGTCGCTCACCGGTCCCGAGGCCGAGCCGGGAATCTCGAGGTGCCGGGTGGCCGGGGCCCGGGGCTCAATGGAGGCCGGTCCGGACTCGCTGTCGAGTTCATCCGCGAGATCGGCCCACCCCTTGAGCATGCCGAAGCGCGGGCTGGTCATGCGGTGGTGGGATCCGGGCAGAATGACGTCGTTTTCGGTCAGGCCGGGCAGGTCGTCGGTCGCTTCGATGTCGCCGAGCGCGAGGAAGGTGGAGAGGTCCTGCTTCAGGCCACTGCGTTTCACGTCGACGAAGAGACCGCGGGCGTGGGTCGTCATGTGATGCCCGAGAGATCCGAGGGTCCGGTTGATCTCCGCTTTTCCCTCCAGCGGCAGAAGCCCGGTGCTGCCCAGACTCGACACCGACTCCAGTTGCGACGCCGGGATGTCAGCGTGTCCGACCAGTGGCGTGGAGCTGCCGTCGGCGGTGAAGGTCTCGAAATCATAGTCTTGGGCCGCAAGACGGGAGGCCGCCGGATTGTCGCTGCTGTTGCGATCGGGGAGGGCGACGAGGGCTTTCTGGTTTTCGTCAGCGATCCACCAGCCCATCCGGTGATCGTCTCCAAGCTCGATCGGCGGCACCGACACCTCGTCCGCCGCGTCCTCGGCGGCGACCATGGGAATCCACGAGTCGTCGGGAGTGGTCGACGGGTCGACATCGCCACTGACCAGCCATTCCTGGACTTCCGGCGGCTTCGGACGTCCTCGTCGATCGACGCGGCTGTCGTTGAGATACTCACGGCTCGCGTGGTGATCGACCACGGCAAGGCCGGGCTCGCCAGCGGCGAGATCCTCGTCCGGGCGGGTCTTCCAGACGCCGGTCCAGTGCGCGTTGGCGGTATTGGCGGCGAGCAGGTCGGCATCGGCCGTGACCCGCGTGTCGGGCCCGGCGGCTTTCTGCAGTTGGCCGATCGCCATCACCAAGGCGAGCCGCGCGTTGGCTCGGGCCTCGGCCATCGCGCTCGAGTTGCCGGAGGCCCGCAGGCTGATGGTGGAAAGACTGAGCAGACCCACGGCCAGCAGAGACAGAAGCACCATGAGGGAGATGGTCACAACCAGCGCGAAGCCGGAGGGGCCTTGCCTTCGTCGTGGTGACGTAAAGCAATGTTTTGGAGATATTTCGTGATGCATACGGTTCACTAAAGTTGCAAGTGCCTACGAAGTCAATAATCTTCGATTTGGTTAGGTGCCAAAGCTCATTTAGCAGATCTCGAGCCAGTTTTTGCGGTCTCGAACGTTTCGGATTGGAGCTGCCAGCTCTTGCCGTCGGGACGTTCCACATAGAGCCGGGCGAAATAGCGGGTGTCCGCTTTGAGATTCTTGATTTCGAACCGGACTTTATTGTCGCGGACCGCGGCGAAGGGAGTGGCGTGGGGCCAAGTGCGATCCGGTGAGAACATCTCAATCAGGGCGGCGGATCCCCGTTTGATCTCCCGGGCCGGATAGGTGAGAGCATCAACCGGGCCATGATAGAGGCGGGCCCTGGTGTTTTCTCCGGAGTCCGGCAGGTGGAATTCCAGGGTGGCATGGGTCGAGGTCACGTCCGTGATTCGGGTCGGGCCGAATCGTACCGGAAGTTCGTGCAGTTGCCGGAGTTTGTCGGGTGCGAGGTAGTCGGGCCGGGGGACGTTGTGGGCCGGGGGGGCGGCCGGTGCCTTTGCCGCGTAGTTCTCCATGCCTCCCGTGGCCATGCCCATCCAGCCCTCGGTGGGGTAGTTGTCCATGTACCAGGTGCGCTTCGAACTGGGCGGTGATCTCCTGGTTCGTCCGGTCGCCATCGCGGCGAGGTGCGGGGTGCCGTCGCGGTCGATGAACCATCCGCGGCGCTTGATCCGTCGAACGAGGTCGCCGCTGCGTTCGCGCTGGGGTGGGCCGGGAATCTCACAGAACGAGCCGGTCGATCGCAAAAGACCGCGGGTGGGATCGGGTGCCCGACCACGTTTCGGCGGCTGGCGGCCGGCCGCGAACAGTTTCCAGCGGGCGGCGGATTCGTCGTAGAAGTAGCCGTAGTAGGTCCACAGGCCGTCGGCGAACTCGGCGCGCAGGGCCTGGATCGTGCGTTCGGCTCCGTCGGGGTAGGCGACGGCGTCGCGCAGTTTCACACCGGTGCCCTCGTGGGAGAACCAGCTGAAGCTGGCGTCCGGGAGGCCGGTGGCGAGGATGCGCGGCATCTTCTCGAGCGGGGGAGCGTGGTCGGCGCCGCGGCTGGCAAGCCACATCGAGAAGTTGAAGCTGCCACCTTCGGCGACGCGGCCGCCGGCCTTGAAGGAGGTGCCGAAGTAGCCGAAGGGCGTGGTCAGGGGGGAGTAGCTCGAGGTTTCGGATACCGAGCGGGTCTCGAAGACCCAAAGATCCGGTGCCTTGCAGCTCTCGGGAGCCGCGAAGCGCTGGTGCACGGCGGCCGGACGCCAGCGGGCGCGCAGCAGCCGCGCCTTCGCGATCGCGGGTCCCTCAAGGCGGATGAAGTGGAGAAGGGTCGCCGCCGGCGGGTCGCCGGGAGGGGCTTCGATGGAAAACGTGTGCTTTCCGGGAGTCCCGGCGCCGGGGCTCCATGAGAAGGACTGGGGCTCCGTGCCATCGGAGGCGGAGGGCTGGAAGGCCGTGCTCTTTTCGCCGAGCCGGAGGGTCCACGATTTGCCGGCATCGTTCTCGGGGACGGTCATCCAAAGGCGGACGGTCAGGTCTCCGGTCTCCGGAAGCCACAGGTGCCATCTCGCCGTGCCTTTGCTTCCCTTCACCCACTGCAGGTGACCGAAGGAAGTGCGGATGAACGCGTCATCCCCCTCGATCATCGGCCCCGGATCACCGGCGACGAAGCAGCGGTCGAAGAAGCCGTTGGTGGGGGTCAGGTCGATGCGTTGCCCCACCGCGGGTTGCCCGAGATACGAGACGATGTTCTCTGCGGACGAATCCGCCGCCGTCTTGAAGGCTTCGGGAGCTGGCAGCCTTGCAGGCCGGGCGTGGTCGGCCGAGCAGAGCGCGGGGGCCGCAAACAGCAGGGTGGCGAGCAAGGGGTGTCGGGTCATCGAGTGCTGAAAGTGAATGGAGTGAGCCCCGGCCTGCCCGCCGGACGAATCCAGTGGCGGAGCCGGGGCTCGGTCCTCGCGAAAGATGGAATGAAGCGGAGGACGGTCGTCTGGAGGAGAGCGTGAGCTTATCGGCGCCGGCGGAGCAGTCCGAGAAAACCAAGGGAGCCGAGCAGGGGGAGGGTGGGCTCGGGGATGGCGGTAACCGTCGCGTTGACTTCAAGGTTTCCGACGGCGACGCCGCGTTGGGAAACGTTGCCGTTCGTGGATCCGGTCGAGACCGGATCGAGGAGGAAGGCGACCGAAGTCTGGGTTCCGATGGAGGTCAGGCTCCAGGACACGGCTGTGGCTGCCGATTCCCCACCGTTACCGCCGATCGAAGCACCCGTCTCGGTACCGAGACTCGTCCAGTTCACGCCACCGTCGAGACTGTAGTAGAGGGTCCAGTCGGCGGATACCGTCCCCCCGAGGCCGGTGCCTTCGGCGAATGTGTCCGCCGTCGCCAGTTGACCGTCGAAATCCAGCGCGTTTCCGCCGGAGGCGCTGACGGTGAAAGTGGTCCAGGTGGACTCATTGTCGCCGCCCGAGGCGAGGGGCGTCTCGGCGTCGGATTCGCGATTGGAGCTGAACTGAATCGTCGGCGTGGTGCCGAAGTCGTTGGTCTTGCGATTGCTGCCGGCTTGGTTCGAGCCACTGAGTGCTCCGATGCCGGTGGCCTGGTCGGTCAGGTCCGTGGTGGTCCAGTCGGTTTGCAAGGAGGCATCGGTAGACACCACAGCGACGTTGTTGGCGTGGCTGAAGGCGTTGAATCTCGCGACGACGGCCCCTGGGGCGGGGAACGTGGTCATCGCGAGGGCGATCAGGACGGGGTAGCGATTGGTCATCGGTTCCAAGTGGGGTTGAGGGTAAGCGGATCAGGGAATCTGCGTCACGAGCAGCCGGGCGAAGATGCTCGGCTGACCGGTGGGGAGCGTGTAGCTGATCTCGCTCGTGTCGTTCACATCGGGCGTGACGGTTTCCCAAGCGTCCCCGATTCCGAGATCGTCGGACTCTTCGATCGCGTAGCTGACGTCGCCGTTCGTTACGGCCTCCGCGCCCTTGGTGAAGGTGAGCACGCCGCCGGCGAGAGTGCCGGGCGAGGCTTCAGCGACGAGGGGGCTGAGTCCGAGCGCATATTCGACGAGGGCGGAGATGCCGTCGTTGTCGTCGCCGTCGTGGTCGGGATCGTTCGGGATGCCGAAGCCGGAGGCCCACGATTCGAAACCGGCGGTGCCTGGGGTGACGCTGCCGGCGGTGACCACCAGGTTGTCGAAGCCGACGCCGCGCTGAGCGTCGCTGCCATTGGTGCTGCCGGTGGAGACCGGGTCGAGGATGAAGTCGACCGGGGCGGTTTGGTTGCCGAGGCTGCTGAGATCCCAGCTGAGGCCGACCGGACCGACGAACTGGCCGGAACCGGTGGTGCCCGCTCCGGTGAGGGTGCCCAAGCTGGTCCAGGAGCTGCCGCCGTCCGTGCTGTAGTAGAGGGTCCAGTCCGCCGTGACCGTGCCGCCTAGGGAGGCGTCGTGGTTGGCGTAGGTATCGATTACCGCGGTGCCGCCGGCGAAGTTGATTTCGCCGCCGCCGGAGTCGGGGGTGACGGTGAAGGTGGTCCAGGTGGATTCGTCGTTGCCGCCAGAGGCGAGTGGCGTTTGCGCATCGCTCTCACGGTTCGAGCTGAAGCGCAGGTAGTCTCCGTCCAGACCGGCGATGAGGCTGCGGTTGAGCCCACCCTGGTTGCTGCTGCTGCTGGCTCCGGTGCCGGTGGCTTCGTCCAGCAGGATGGAGGTCGTCCAGTCGGTCTGGGACGAGCCGTCGATGTCGGCGGTCGTGCCGGCCAGCGAGTCCGGATCGAAGTCGTAGCGGGCCACCACGGTGCCCGCTGGATCGACGAAGGCCGTGAGCGTGACCGTCGGCTCGGTGTCGTCGAAGTCGTTCGATTCGATGGTCAGCGTCGCCTCGAAGCGGCCGGTCGAGCTGCCGGGGTCGAACTGGACGACGAGGTCGTCGCTGTTGCCCGGGTTGATCGCACCGGGAGTGGTGAGGATGCTGAACTCGGAGTCGCCCGCAATCGGCGTGCCCGAAATGACGAGGTCCTCGATTTCGCCGTCGTTGGTGACGGAAAGGTTGAGCGTCTGCGCGCCCGGTGAGGTCGGCAGCACGCCGAAGTTGACGACGGTGTCAGCGACCAGGATTTCGGGATCGGCGACCGTGATCTCCAGGGCGACCGTGGTCGGTGATCCCGGGTCGTTGGAGATGATGGTGAGGTTCGTGGTGTAGAGACCGGCACCGGCGTCGGGGCTGAAATCGAAGCTGATGTTTCCGCTTCCACCGGTCGCGGCGATCGGGGTGTCGAAGTTGATGCTGGAGATCGTCGAGGCGTTTCCGGATCCATCGGTCACCACCGACGAGATGGACAGCGCGGCGGCTCCGAGATTCTGGATGGGGATGAGGTAGGTGTCGCCGAGGCCGTCATCCGTGAACTCCGCCGGCGAGGTCACCACGAGCTGCGGGTCGGGCGGCGCGGTTTCCTGACCTCCGAGCGTGATCCGGTCGATGTAGCCGCCCGCTTGGCCGGACGCGCCGTTGGTATTGCCGGTCGTTTGCGGCATCACGGCAAACGTGACCGGACCCGCGAGCACGCCGAGGCTCCGGACGTCGAAGGTCACCAGCACCTTCTCTTCTTGTCCGGAACCGGTGATCGCCGGGCCGGAAACCGGGCCGAGGATGAACGGGGAGACGCCATCATCGATCGAGAGGGCGACGTCGTAGGCAGTGGGGCCGTTGAGCGTCGAGTAGGCACCCAGATCGACCGTGAGCCAGCCGTCGGTCGAAAGGTCCACCGTGTAGCCGCCGACCGGAGTGAGGGTGAAGGTCAGGGCTTCGGTCGGGGCGTCGAGCGTCAGGTCGAGTCCGGTGTTGGGAGCCTCGCGCCTCGACCATCCGAACGCGCTGCCATCGACCAGTCCGCCGGATTTTGTCGATCCGAACTCGGTCCTTGAGCCGGCGTCGGTCTCGACCAGGTCCGCGGCGGTGGAGCCGATCGCGGTATCGGAGCTGGCCAGGTCGCCGGCGCCGCCGGTGAATTCGTAGTCGGCGATCAGGCTCGCCGAAAGCGCGGTGCTGGCGGTGAGGTCGATGGTCGGGGTCGCCGCGTTGAAGTCGTCGCTCACGATTTCGAGGGTGGCGGGGAAGTCTCCGGGCTGGGTGCCGGGATTGAAGGTCACCTCGACGACCTGCGAGCCACCGGCCGGCACGCTGAAGGGCAGCGAGGCGGGGTCGGTGATGGAGTAGGCGGCGGCTCCGGCACCGGTGAGATTGAGTTCCGAGATCTCCAGCGGCAGGGAGCCGCCTTCGTTGTCGATGGTGAAGGTCAGCGTCTGGGTTCCCGGATTGTTGGCGAGGCTGCCGAAGTCGATCGAGGGCACGTCGACGGAGATGATGGGATCCGCGACGTCGATGAAGACGGCGATCAATGCCGGGGAGTCCGCGTCGTTGGACGTGATTTCGAGGTCGAAGGTGTAGGTGCCGGGACCGATGTCCGGCTCAAAGGTGAAGTCGATGGTGCCGGTATGGGTGCCGCCGATCGGATCGAGTGCGGACGGAGTGGCAACGGGGCCGGAAGTCACGTCGACGCTGTCGCCACCGACGGCGGCGACCCCGGTGATGGTGAGGGTCTGAGTCGCTCCCAGATTGGAGATCGGAATCGAATAGCTCTCGGCGGCGCCGTTGTTCGTCAGGTCGACCACCTCGGGTGCGTCGAGCCACGGATCCGGGTTGGAGGTGCTGGTCAGCAGGAGGTTGTCGATCCCGTTCGTCTGGGTCGCACCGTTGTAGCCGGCGAGGCTGATGCCGTCGAAGGTGAAGGGGCCGGCGACCGTTTGGGCGGCGAGGGTTTCACCGCCGTCGGACAGGACGATGGAAGTCTCGACGCCATCGTAGGTGATCGTCGCCGCGATGGTTTGCAAGGTGCCGGGGCTCGCGAAGGTGGTGAAGGTCGTGCCGCCGCCCATCGAGTCGTGGAGGCCGACGCCACCGTTGATCTTCTTGCCGATGAAGAACTGGTTGACGCCGCCGTTGGTCAGATAGATGCCGATGCCCCGACCGGCTTGCGTTTCCGGGCGGATCAGGTCGAAGGAAAGCGTCAACGTTTCCGCCACGCTGCTGGTCGCGGCCGCCGCGAAGGTGCGGTTCTGCTCGGTGTTGGTACCATCGCCCCCTCCGAGATAGATGGCTTGCTCCGAAATCACTTCGAAGCGGTTGGCGCCAGGATCCGAGTTGCCGGTTTGCCAGCCCCCCTCGGTGGCGTCCCAGCCCGTGCCGCCCGTGGCGATCGCGTCGACCAACCCGTCGGCGTAGGTGAAGGTTTCTTCGACAAGGGTGGTCTGACCGTGAAGAGCGGCCATGCTCAGGCCTGCCGCGAAGAGGAGGGATCGTTTTTTCACGATAGGGAGCATGAGGAATTCCTCCCGGGTGTCTTTCCATAATTGCGCTTTATTGTTTTGATTTTCCGCAGGATCGGGTGCGCATTTGTGAGGTTGTGAAGGTGGGAAACAGTCCGGTTGTCGGGATCGTCATGGATTTCTTCGTCCCCGGCATCATCGAGGGGGCCGGTGCCTATGCCCGGGAGTGCGGACTTTCGATTGATTCACGCTGGGCGGTCCGCGCCGACTGGATGCCCGACCAGCCGCGCTGGGATGGGATCATGGTCCACCTCGTGGATCGGGCCGATGTCTGGGACAAGGTCCGGGCGCTCGGGATTCCCGTATTGAATCTGAGCTCCCGCACCCGCGACGTGCATCCGAAGGTCGAGATCGACTCGGCCGCGGCCGGGCGCCGCGCGATCGCCGAGGTGGTGGAGCGGGGGATCAGGAAGGTGGCGATCCTGGACTTCGGGACCGAACCGGTGGCGCTTCGTTTCAACCTCGGAGTGCGGTGTGAGGCGCGGAAGCGGGACGTATCGATCCGAGGGCTCCCCGGGTGGGATTCCGAGGTGGAATTCGAGACGATGGCACGCTGCATCGCCCGGAGCCTGGCCGAGCTCGACGGGCAGTTGGCCTTCCTCTGCGCCCATGCCGGAGTGGCCTACTCGGTGCTGAGGCACCTGCAGGAGCTCGGGACCGAAGTTCCCGACGAGATCGCGATCGTGGTCCTCGACAAGGACGTGCAGAGAACCGCGGAGATGGCGGCGATGCCGATGAGTGTGGTTCGGCCCGACTTCTGGGAACACGGCTACGTCGCCGCACGGCTGCTGCACCGCATGCTTCGCGGGCGCGAATATCCGGCGCGCACGCTGATCCGCATCCGCCACACCGACTTCATCGAGCGCGAAAGCACCGGGCGGCCGACGACGAGGGATCCGTTCGTCAGGAAGGCGCTGCATGGGTTGCAGGAGGGTGAGCTGCGTTCGTTGTCCGTCGAGGGACTGGTGAGCTACGCAGGCCTTTCGCGGCGGACCCTCGAGCAGCGCTTCAAGAAGGAGGTCGGGACGACCCTGCACCGGGCCATCCTCAAGCGCCGGATTCGCGAGGCGACGCGCTTGCTCCAGGCTGGTGACGCGACGGTGGGTGAGGTCGGCGATCTCTGCGGCTTTGCCTCGCTGCATTACTTCTCCTCCGCCTACAAGCGGGAGACGGGCAAGACGCCCGGCAGTGTGAGAAGAGGTGGGTGAGGGGCGTTCAACGGGGCCGTCTGCCTGACGGGGCGACGGCGTTGCCTTGAGGTGATGGCTCGAGACCCGCCGTCGCCAGGGCTTTGGCGGGCAGGCGGGATCGAATGGTGGGCGGCGCCCGCCATGCGTCTTGCGGCTTCGCCGGGAAGGGATTCGCTTTGCTCGCGGGTGCTCGCGTCGCCCTGCATTGCCGACATCCTCCTTCGCTCGTGCCGAGCTGCGGCGGACAGGCGTGTCGGCGGCGGTCGATGGGGCCGGTCTGCCTGAAGCGGCGACGGCGTTGCCCTGAGGTGGTGGCTCGAGACGGGATCGAACCGCCGACACGCGGATTTTCAATCCGCTGCTCTA
>JAUIJD010000070.1 GCA_030431475.1 Verrucomicrobiia bacterium
CCGAGCACCATGCCCACCCCCCAGCTGATGCCGAGATAGATCGCGCCGACCGCGACGATCATGCCGAAGTGCTTCTTGGTCAGCTCGAAGGCGCGGGAAATGCAGGCGCCGATCTCGAGCGGCTCGCTGCCGGGCTCGATCTCGGGCAGGTCGCCGTCCACGGTTGCGACGGGCGCGCCGGGATCGTGCACCGCCGGGGCGGCGTAGGGATTCACGTCGGCGGCGGAGGGCGCCGGGGCCGTGGTCGGAGCGGCGGATGCGGTCGGCGCCTCGGCGGACTCGGCGGCCGGCTTGCTGAAAGCGGCTCCGAGCTCGTCCACCGTCCCCGCCGGTTTCCAGTCCTCCATTCCCTCGCGCCACACCAGGTCGGAGGCGGGGTCGAAATCACCGTTGCCGGCGAGCCGCTGGAGTTCGGAAACGGGAACCGGGCCCTTCTGTTCGCCACCGTGGGCGTAGTACCATTCGCTCATCGCGCCGGCAGGCTAAGGGCATCGGACCCGGAGGGGCAAGGACGCCGATCACTCCGGCGCCGCCACCCGATAGATCACCAGCGAACGCGCCGGCGCCGAAAACCGGTCGACCGCCTCGCGCTCGCCGGCCTCCCCGATGACCGCGTGCCCTTCCAGCGAGGCACCCGGAGGCACGAGCCCCCCGAGGTCCAGCGGGCCGGTCGTCGATTCATCGGTGCCCAGGTTGCAGACGACGACCACCGACTGCGCCGGATCCTCCATCGGCCGGGCGAAGACGAACAAGCCGTCGTCGTCCGGGGTGTCGCCGCTGTCACACCACAACGGCCGGAATCCGCCGTCGCGCAGCGCCGGGATCGTCCGCCGCGCCTTCGCCAGCCGCTGGATCGCGCGGAAGGTCCCGTGGTCGCGGAGCTTCGCCAGGGTCGGCGCGGCATCGCGCTTCCACAGCGTCAGCCGACCGTTCTCGCTGTCCTCGCCGACCTTGCTCTTCGCGTCCTCCAGTGCCACCTCGGCCCCGTAGTAGAGGCACGGGATCCCGGGAAGGGTCATCACCAGCCCCTGCGCCAGTTGGTGGCGCCGCTCGGTGATCCCGCGCACGCGGAAGCGGTTGATGCTGTCGTGGTTCTCGATAAAGGTCACCGACTTCTGCAGCGAGTCGAGACCGTCCGGCCCCGGAGTACGATTGAAGTAGTAGCGACCGTCGTCGAAATGGCCGTTGAAGAGGGTCTTGAGCGCCGACTCGGCCTGATGGGCCGTGCCGAACTCGTCACCCGGCCGGCGCAGGTAGTCCCGCAGCGCGAAGCACAGCTGGAAGGCCAGCACCGAGTCCAGGCACGGCCCCGCATCGCCCGGCGCATCGCTGCGCCAGGTGTACTGCCCGAGCTTCGCCGGATCCCCGTCGAAGACCTCGCCGAAGAGGATCTTGTCGGCCGCCTTGTCGCCGAGACGCTCGCGCAGGCGGCGGGTGAAGGCGTCCCAGAACTCGTGGTGGACATGCTTCACGGTATCGAGCCGCAAACCGTCGACCCCCACCTCGTCGAGGTAGAAGGTGTAGATCTCGACGAACTCGTCCACCAACCGGTCGAAGTGCCCGCCGTCCGGTGCCGTCCACAGGTCGCGCAGCGAGAAGAAGTCGGCCATCACCTCCTCACCGTCGCGCTTGCCGAGGCTGTCTCCCGAGAAGCCCTTCCGCCCGTATGCGTCGATCTCGCCCAGCACGCCGGTCGTCGCGACCTCGCGTCCGAGCAGGGTCAGCGGCCCGTGCGGACCGGTCCGGTGCAGGCTCCACTTCGGGATGTCGCCCCATGTCGCCTCCTTGTAGTAGCCGTTGCGCTGGAAGGGCTGCACCCATTCGTCCTTTTCCTGGACGTCGAAGATGCCGTCGCCATCGGCATCGTAGAAAAACACCGGACCGGCGTGGTTGAGTACCGCGTCCTGAATGATGCGGATCCCCTTCTCGCGCGCCAGCGCCACGAAATCGCGGTAGTGCCGCATGCGGCCTTCCCGCCCCGCCGGATAGTCCTCGCCGGAAAGCGAGCGGGCGCTGGTCAGGTGGGGATCGATGTCGAGGAAGTCCTGGGTCCAGTAGCCGTGGTAACCGCTCTTCCAGCCGCCCAGGTCGTAGCCCGACCGCCACACGTTGCGCACCGGCGGGGTGATCCACAGGGCGGTCACGCCGAGCTCGTTGAAATAGCCCGCCTGCAGCGCCAGCTCGAGCCCGCGCAGGTCGCCGCCGTGGTAGCGGTTGATGTCTTCCTGCGCCGGGTCGTCGAGCGCCGGGTCGCAGCCCTCGGGCGTGTTGTTCGCCGGATCGCCGTCGTGGAAACGGTCCGTCATCACGAAGTAGATCACCTCGTCGGTCCACGAGCGCGCCGAGGCGATGCCCGCCAGCCCGAGGGCGAGAAGCAACATGGGTTTCATGAAAGGCCTATGGTCTCAACCGGGGACGGGTTGTCGAGAATCGGCGTGGAGACCCCCGTCATTCATGGCTGAAACTTCGACCAATCCGGTGTAGGTCATCGCTTGAAACCTGAAACCACCCGTCCCGACGCATGAGAATCCTCCTTTCCCTCCTCGCCTCCGCCACGCTCGCCGCGGCCGCCGACAAGCCCGTGGTCGCCGTGTACGACCTCGAAGGCGCCCTCTCGGAGAACGGCATCGCCTCGAACTCGCTGCTCTCGATGGACCTCAGTCCCGAACGGCCGCTCACCTTCCACGACCTCGCGCTCGGCTTCCAGCAGGCCGCCGCCGACCCGGAGGTGCGGGCGATCGTGATCGATGCCGACGGCGCCATGCTCGGGCTGCCGCAGATCCAGGAACTGCGCCGCCACCTGCTCGACGCCCGCGAGGCCGGCAAGGACGTGTGGCTCTACAGCGACTACTACAACAACAAGTCGGCCCTGCTCGGCTCCGCCGCCAACCACTTCGTCCTGATGCCCGAGGCCGGCGTCGACTTCGCCGGCATCCACGCCCAGTCGATGTATTTCAAAGGCCTGCTCGACAAGGCCGGGCTCGAGGCCGACGTGATCCACATCGGCGACTTCAAGAGCTTCGGCGAGGAATTCTACCGCACCGGCCCGAGCGAGTTCGCGGCCACGCAGACCGAGGAGTTGATCGACGGCATGTTCTCGGAAATCACCGGCGCGGTCGCCGACGGCCGCGGCCTCGACCGCGCCACGGTGGTCGGGATGATCGACAAGGGCACCTTCACCGCCGCGGAAGCGAAGGAGGCGGGCCTGGTCGACGACCTGCAGTACCGCACCGATTTCAACACCGCGCTGCGCGAGAAATACGGTGAGGCCGAGTTCGCCCGCGACTACGCGCTTCCGGATCGCGACGGTCCGGACATCGACAGCATCTTCGACGTCTTCAAGCTGCTCATGAGCTCGGGCGACGACGGCAAGTCGAAGGACGACTACGTCGCCGTGGTCGTTCTCGAGGGCGGCATCTCCGACGCCTCCATCGCCCCGGTGCGAAAGGCCATCGTCAAGCTGCTCAAGGACGAGCACGCCAAGGCCCTCGTGCTGCGCGTCGACTCGCCCGGCGGCTCGGCGCTTTCCTCCGACGTCCTGTGGGAAGTAACCGACGAATGGAAGTCCGGCGGCCGGCCCTTCGCGGTGTCGATGGGCGGGGTCGCGGCCAGCGGCGGTTACTACGTCTCGGCCGGCGCCGATCGCATTTTCGCCGAGCCCGGCACCATCACCGGCTCGATCGGCGTGGTCGGGATGAAGATCGTCGCCGGTGAGGCCTTGGAGAAGCTCGGCATCACCACCCACTCGGTGCAGCGCGGCAAGCACGCCGACGCGATGTCGATGACCGAGGGCTTCGACGAGGAGGAGGAGGAACTCATCCGCCAGGCCATGGTCGAGGTCTACGGGACCTTCAAGAAGCGCATCACCGACGGCCGCGGCGACCGACTGAAGGGCGAGCTCGAGGGCATGGCCGGCGGCCGCGTCTACACCGGGCGCCGGGCGCTGGAGCTCGGCCTGGTCGACGAGCTCGGCGGCCTCACCGACGCCATCGCCTGGGCCGCCGGCGAGGCCGGCCTCGAGGAACCCGACTCGCGCCTGCTGCCGGAGCCGAAGAGCCCCTTCGAGGGGCTGTTCTCGCAGCCCGAGAAGAACGAGGACGGCGAACTGGTGCGCATGAGTCCCGCCGCCTCGACCGCCACCGAAGCCGTCGCCGGAGTGATCCGGGAAGCCGGTCTCGGGGCGCTGCCGGAAAGTACGCGCCGGGCCGTCGTTCGCGCGCTCGATCGCCTCGAAGCCATCGACGGGTCGCGGGTCCAGCTCCTCGGTCCGGACCTCGAGCTGCGCTGGTAAGAGAACGGAGCGCCGGGTTTACCCCAATGCCATTAAGGATTGAGAGGATCTCGCTTCTTCGCCCCGGCAGGGGCATGTGAGATTAGCCGGTGGCGCGAGCCACCGGAATCCCGCATGCAATGAATCCGTGCCCCGGCAGGGGCACTCGAAGCCGCCCGCCATGCCCTCGACGCACCTTTCTCTCCATTTCCGCATCGTTTTCTCAAGGAAGCACCGCGAAGCCCGCATCACCACGGAATGGCGCGACCGCCTCCACCCCGATCTCGGTGGCGTGGCCGATCACGTCCACGTTCTCCTCGGGCTCACCGCGACCGCACGCCTCGCCGATGGGGTTCGCGACATGAAGGCGGTTTTCTCAAAGCGTCGATTTCGACGAACGCGATTTGTGGTGACGCCCCCCTTCCGCCGCCCTTCCCGGGCGGAATCATTCATTCCCGGGATTCCGGTGGCTCGCGCCACCGGCTAATTTCCCCGATCCCTGCCGGGATCTAGAAGCGCTCCGCTGGGATCGAATCCTTAACGGCATTGGGGTTCACCCGGCACCGGGCGTCCCTGAAAGTGATGGGTGGAGATCGAACCCGCGGGAGCTTGGAGCCCCGAAGGGGCGAAGGTCGGCAGGCAGCCCAAGGCGCAAGGTGGCGGACGGAGAGATCCACGGAGCCCTGCAGGGGCGACGGGACGCGAAAGGGAGAGATCGGCACCCCTTCGCCCTTTCAGGGCTCCCGAACTCCTTCCGCCGGAAGATCACGGGGCTCGCGCCCCGTGCTGTCGAACGTCGCCCCCTTGGGACTCCGGGACCCTCCCTATCAGGTTTGCCGACCGGACTCAGTTGTACCCCCGGCACCCTCAAGAGCTGGCTTCCGCGGAAGATGCCGGGTGAACCCGGCGCTCCTCTTTCGCGGACACATCAGCCGCCCGCCCTGAAACACCCGGCGGCGTGCTCGTCGACCATCCCCACCGCTTGCATGAAGGCGTGCAGGGTGGTCGAGCCGACGAAGTTGAAGCCGGCCTTCCGCAGGGCCTTGCTCAGGGCGTCGGACTCCGGCGTGGTCACCGCGTAGTCCTCCATCCGGCGCGGACGCCGGACCTTGGGCTCGCCCCCGACGAAGGACCAAAGCCAGTCCACCGGGTCGCCCTCGCGATCGGCCAGCTCAAGCCACGCCCGGGCGTTCTGCCGGAACGCGAAGACCTTGCCGCGGTGACGGATGATGCCGGGGTCCCCGAGCAGCGATTCCAGCTCGCGGTCTCCCATCGCCGCCATCTTCTCCACATCGAAGCGGTGGAACACCTCGCGATAGCGATCGCGCTTGCGAAGCACCGTCCACCACGAGAGCCCGGCCTGCGCGCCCTCAAGGCAGATCATTTCAAAAAGATACCGCGGGTCGCGCGACGGCACCCCCCACTCCTCGTCGTGGTAGGCGGCATAGACCTCGTTGCCCTCGGGCAGCCACGGACAGCGCTTCATTCGAAGAAGGTGTCCTCGTGGCGATACGGCGGCGCGCAGCAGCACAGGAAGCGGAGGTCCTCCCCGGCCCGGATCTGGTGCCACGCGCCGGCGGGGATCAGGATGGCGTCGCCCTCCCCGACCCCCTGCTCCTGGCCGTCGATCTCCATCGTCCCGGAACCGGAGAGGATGAAGTAGAACTCCTCGCTGTCGCGATGCCAGTGGCGCTCGGTTTCGCCGCCGGCCGGAATGGTCGCCTCGGCGAGGCTCTGCTTCTCGACCGGCGCGTTGCTCAGGTCGAGGATGCTGCGGATGGTCGAGCCGTCCTTGGTGGTGAAGGGCTCCTGCTCGGAGAGGGCGCGGATTTCCATGCCGGAAGCGTGGCGGAGCGCCGCCTACTCGCCGAGGAAAACATACTCCTCCGCCACCCGGTTCAGCGAGCGGCGGGCGACCGGCAGGCAGTCGGAAAGCCCGCCGAGCAGGCGCCGCGGAGCGCCCCGCGGTGCCTCATGGCTGTCGGCGGCATCGCGGAACACCCGCCGCGCGAACTCCTCGTAGAACTCGACCCCCGGCGCGCCGCGGCGCCGGCACCGACGCTCGAGGAAGCCCGGGAACAGGCCGGTGAGCACCAGGAACTGGTTGCCGGCCGCGAGCTGGAGGTGGAAGCGCAGGCGCCCGTGGGCGCTCTCGAGAATCGAGACGAAATCCGCCGCATGCGTCAGGCCGTAGGGGATGCCCTTGAGCACGTCCTTCGGGTCGGCGCCGACCCGCTCGGCCAGCACCCCGGCGACGTAGTCGGCCAGCGCCGGATCCTCGATGCCGGCATCGAGGAAGGCGTGGCGGGTGATCACGTAGAAGTAAAACGGCGCCGACACCGACAAGGGCCCGGCGGAATCGATCAAGGCCCGCAGCACCTCCTTGAGGTCGAGCATCTCGCGGAGCGCCTCGGGATCCTCCCACAGCGTCCAGAGGTGCTGGTTCTCGCGTCCCGGAGCCAGACGGGACGACAGAAAGGCGAAATCCGTCGGGGTGAAACGGTCACGGCTGGAAGGGATCCACGAAGCCATCCTGCCTGCCCCGATACCAGAGAATGACAGGCATTGGCGACCCTAAACTTAAGTTTTCCGAAATATTTAGGCTCGCATGACACGGGAAATTCTTTCAAAAAAGTCACGGGTTTTGCTTGCGCCCTGATTCCGAGCGACCTATGGCGCCGCCGCGCCACCCTCCGTGGCGACAACCCCAGAATCCCATGATGAACCGGACACTCCTCTTCATCCCCCTGGCGGCCTCCCTGATGATGTGCTCCTGCGCGCTCCAGGCGAACACCGCCAAGCACAAGGCCCCCCGCACCGACTGGCAGGTGAAATCCGTCCACCACGGCAAAGCCTCGTGGTACGGCATCCGCTGCAACGGCGGCACCCACACCGCCAGCGGCGAGACCCTGTGCAACCATGCCGCCACCGCCGCGCACAAGACGCTGCCGATGGGCACCAAGGTGCGTGTGACCAACCTCGACAACGGCAAGTCCGAGGTCGTGAAGATCAACGACCGCGGCCCCTACATCCACGGCCGCATCATCGACGTGACCGAAGGCGTCGCCAAGCGCATCGGCTTCTACAAGCGCGGCATCGTGCGGGTGAAGGTCGAGGTCCTCGAGAAGAACGAGGAAGAGCAGGCCGAAAGCTGAGTTCCGCTCCCTCTCCCGGATTTCCAAGGCCGCATCCCGCCCGGGGTGCGGCCTTCCCTTTTCGGGGGTTCGCTCCGCGGAATCGGCTCCGGCGTTGACAGACCGGCGCCTCCGGGAGTCTAACCATGACTCCTCCCGCTTGGTCCCCATGTCGCTCAGGAAACACAGCCACGGCGCCCGTTCGGTCCCCCACAAACGACCGTACGTCGCCAGCATCGTGTTCGCCCTGCTGCACTACCTGGCCATCGTCGCGACCCTGACCTTCGCCTACATCCTCTACCGCACCCACGAGGAATCCATCGCCTGGTGGCTGGTCGGCTCGATGGCCGGCGTCGGCCTCACCTGGATCTTCACCTACGCGGCCCGGCGGTCCGCCCGCTGTCCCCTGTGCAAGGGCACGCCGCTGCTCGACACACGGGCCTCGAAGCATCGCAAGGCCGTCCGGCTCAAACCCCTCAACTACGGCACGACCGCCCAGCTCCACCTCGTGTCGACCCACCGCTTCCGCTGCATGTACTGCGGCACGCCCTTCGATCTGCTGCGGAACCCGAAGCAGGACCAGCCCCCGCACTAGATGCCGCGCCGGCCCGCAACCCCACGGGACGCGCGACGGAAACCGGGACGCGCGACGCGGTCGCGCCGCGCCGGACGGGAGCGGCAGGGAGAACCGGAAACCTGCCGAGTGAACAGGCGGGAGGTCTGAAGCCGAAGCGACCTCGTCCGGCAACGCGATGCGCGACCGCGTCGCGCGTCCCCTGCTCCCGCCAGGCCACACGCGAAGGTCAGATAGACCCCGGACCCGCCGCGGGACTCGACCACGTCACGCATCGGACAAGCGGGCGCCGGCCTGCAGGTGCAGCGCCGCGCGGTGCGCGACCTCCGGCACGTACGACTTCCACTCCGGATCGCCCTCGCGGATCAGCCGCTGGATGTCGCGGCCGGTGTATTTCAGCAGGTCGAGATCGCGGTACGGGATGCTGCGGATCTTCCCGTTCTCCATGAAGTGCCGGAAGAGATGGGTCGCGTCGTCCGGGGCCCGGAATCCGTCGGCGGTGACCACCTCGCCGGTCTTCCGGTTGCGCCAGGGATAGACGTAGAGCGACACCTGGTTGCGGAACAATCGACCGAAGGACTCGAGACGGCCGCCCTGCAGGTTGGCCGACCACTTCGGTTTGAAGAGCTCGTTGAGCAGGCCGATGCTGAGGACGATGCCCACCGGACAGGTCGTGTAGCGGCTGAGGTAGCCGGCCACCCGGTGGAACTCGGCGAGCCGGGAAACCAGCACCGTCTTCCCCAGCGACTGGAGCGCGTCGGCACGGTCGATGAAATCGACGTGATCGACCGTCCCGCCGCGCAGCAGGTTGGTCATGGAAATCTCGCACAGCTCGAGCGTGCGCGGGACCTCGTCGTCCGCCAGTGCGGCCCGGAATGAACCCCGGGCCTGCTCGAGCATCTCGAGGTGCAGCTTGGTCACCGGGTCGAAACTCCCGCGCAGCAGGAGGATGGGACGCTTGTAGAGCGCGTCGGCCGCCTGCTCAACCTCACCGGTCGGCGGGAAGAGCGTGGCATCGGTGAGCCCGCTCTCGACCAGCTGCAGCGCGCACAGCCGGTTGTCGAAGAAGTCGTAGCCGTGACCGCTGAACTTCAGCATGTCGACCTCGACCCGGCCGGGCGCGAGGTTTTCGGTGAGCGAGACGACGAAGCGCTCGAGGTGCTGGCGGTGGCGGAAGGCGGCGTGGATGAAGTTCACCCCGACCACGCCGAGCGCCTCCATCTGGTCGACGTTCTCGTCGTCGAGCAGCCGCACGTGGATGAAGATCTCCGACGGAGGATCGCCGGGTCGGAGTTGGAAGCGCAGGCCCATCCACCCGAAGCACTCGCCGGCGTCCTGATAGCCGCGGGCCCGCACCGTGTTGCAGAAGGAGAAGAAGGTCGTCGAGTCGCGGCGCTTCTCGGCGAGCCGCTCGACCAGCAGGCCGTACTCGTGGTCGAGCATCTGGTTGAGCCGCTGGCGGGAGACGTAACGGGCGCTCTTGCCGTAGATGGCGTCGCTCATCGTCATGTCGTAGGCCGAGATCGACTTGGCCACGGTGCCGGCCGTGCCGGAAGCGCGGAAGAACCAGTTCGCCGTCTCCTGCCCGGCCCCGATCTCGGCGAAGGTCCCGTAGACCTGCGGGTCGAGGTTCAGGTCGAGCGCTTTCTCGTAGGTGTTCTGCGTGGCTCGGTTCATGGCATGTCCTCGGTATCCAGCCAGTCCTCGCCGATCACCGCGTCGATGATCACCTGGTTGCCGGCCGGCGCGTTCTCCGGATAGCGGATGTCGAGGATGAGACGGCGCTCGGTGGTGCCGTCGAGGAAGGTCAGGCGCGACGCCCGGTCACTGGTCCGGGGGACGTAGCCGTAGATCGACGACTCGCCGTCCGGCGCGACCAGCATGCAGGCCGCCCACTCGGTCTCGGAGGAAAAGCCGAAGTTGTAGTACTCCACCGGCCGGACCAGCGCGCGGACCCGCACCGGCTCGGTCGGACGTTCCTCCTTCATGGTTTCCCAGGACATCGGCGACCACCCGACCCAGCTCTCCCAATCGACCTTCCAGCCCTCGTCCTTCACCAGGAACACGGTCTTCCGCTCGTAATCCCCGGTTTCCACACGGAAGGACGCCCAGTCGCGGCCCCGGCTCATGCTCTGGTTCCAAAGCACCGCCCCCAACCCGGGCGGCGTGTAGCCGTCGCGGTGGTGTTCCTTCATCCGCTCGAGCGTCCGGCCGGGCCGCGCCGTCCAGCGCGCCGCCGTCTCGAGGTCCGGCGCTTCGAGGAAGGAACGGACGATCGGCTCGAGTTCGTCGCGGACCATCGCCACCGAGATCACCTCGGGCTCTTCGTCCGCTTCGGGTTCGGCGAGCGGCAGCGACGGCTCGTCGGTGCCGGTCCCATCGACGCCGACATCGCCGCCGCCGCGCGGCCAGAACAGGCCGGCGGTCAGCGCGATCGCCAGGGTGACCACCGCCGCGATCAGCATGCGGAAGAAGATCGGATCGGGCCCGGTCTTGTTGGCGAAGGTCTCGTCGAAGATCTCCTCGGCCCGGTGCTCGCGGCGCATCGCCGAATGGCTGCGCCCCCGCTTCGCCGCACCTTCGACCACCAGGGGCGGGGTTTCCTCCCCCGGCGCCGGCAGGCGCAACATGCTCCGGCACTCCGGGCACACCACGCCACGCCCGTCGTGGTCCGATGCCACGCGGAACAAGCTCCGGCAGGTCGGACAGACGAAGCCGTTCCAGCGTCTCGGAGTGGTGCCGCTCACGGGTTCACCTTGGGCTCGACGCCGCCTCCGACGCAAGACGGCTCCCGCCTCATTCCGGGGAAATCTCGAGACGGCCCGGCTTCGGCAGCTCGACCCCGTCGAGCGCATCCTCGAGGTCGAAGGAATCGAGCACGTTCGTGCGGCCCGAACGCACCCGCCCCCGCGGCGCGTCGTCGCCGTAGATGTGGATGCTGTGATACGGGTCGTCGCCGAGCAGAACCGGCTCCTGCGGCCGCACCGGCGAGGTGTCGATCACCGCCAGCGCGGTAATGTCCATCGCCCCCTCGGCCGGATCGACCGGAGTGGCCCCCGAGTGCAGCGAGCAGAAGGGCAGCTTCTCGGTGCCCTTGCGGAAGTACTCGCTGATGCCCGCCGGGCGCGAGCGCAGGCGCCCGGTCGCCGGATCCTCGACCATCTCGTAGCAGTAGGGGGTCGCCCGCTCGCCCGAGATCCGGCACACCTCGGCCTCGATCACGCTGCCGGGTTGCGGGATTCCGCGGCCCCCGAAGTCGCGGCCGGCGGCATTCATCGCCGAGACCCACACCGGCATCGCCAGGTCACGGGCGAAGGCGCCCTCGTAGATCGCTTTCCCGGACTCGAGGAAGCCGATCCACACGCCGCACGAGATCCGGCCGTTGTAGCCGAGGAACCAGTTGTCGGAAAAGTCGTGGGTCGTCCCCGGCCGGCCGGCTCCGTAGAAGGGCGTGGCCTCCATCTGCTCGGCCAGCCCGGCCGCGCTGCCCCGGTGCATGCCGCCGTGCAGGATGCTGTGAATCTGGAATGCGGTCGCATCGCTCACGGCCCGCCGGGTGTCCGGCTTCACCACCGGACGCTGGAAACGCACCTGCCCACCGGCATCGCGGATGCTCTCGACATACCAGTGCTTGCGCGGACCGACCTCACCGCCGCGGGCGAAGGCGGCGTAGGCCGAGACCGCCTGTCTCAGCGAGGCGGACTCCCACCCGAGCGCCAGTCGCGGCAGCAGCTCGACATCGGCCGGCACCGGCAGTCCGAAGGCCCGCGACTGCTCGACCACCTTGCCCAGCCCGACCTCGTTGGCCACCCGCACCGAGCCGGCGATCTTCGAGCACTCCAGGGCGCGGCGCAGGGTGATCTCGCCCTCGTAGCGCGGCGTCGGCGTTTCCATCCCCCACTCACCGAGGATCCCCTCGCGCCCCCCGACCATCACCGCGCGGTTGTCCATCGGTCCGTCGTCGACCTGGCTCGCCGGCGTCATTCCCGACTCGAGCGCCGCCGAGTAGAGGATGGGGTGAAAGGCGGTGCCCAGCGGGCGCCGTCCCAGCTCGATCATGTCGAAGGGCACCTCCGCGTAGTCGCGGCCGCCGACGTGGGCGATCACCGCGCCGTTGCGGTGGTCCACCATCAGCACCGCCCCCTGCAGGTAGTCCTTCACCCTCGGGTCCCCCTTCTTCACCTCGCCGTGGCGCGGGTGTTCGTAGCCCGGATGCGCCTCGGCACGGGCGAGCATTTCCTCCAGCCGCGTCTCGGCCGCCGCCTGCACGCGCGAGTCGATCGAGGTCCGGATCTCCAGACCGCCGACCGCCAAACCCTCCTCGCCCAGCAGCGCGCGGATCTCGTCGGCGATGCGCTCGTAGACGTGCGAGGTGCCGCGCTGCAGCGGCTTGGGGTCGAGCTCGATCGGGGTCGCCGCCATCCGTTTCGCCTCGGAGGCCGACAGCATGTCGAGCTTCGCCATCCGGGCGACCACCATGTTCCGCGCCTGGCGGCAGGCATCCTTGTCGTTCAGCGGCGAAAGTCCCGTGGGGTTCTTGATCAGGCCGACGATGGTCGCGCACTCGAGATCGTTCAGCTCGTCCGGCTCCTTGCCGAAGTAGCCGAGCGCGGCCGAGCGGATCCCGTAGAAGCCACTCCCGAAGTAAATGCGGTTCAGGTAGAACCCGAGGATCTGTTCCTTGCGGTAGCGCTTCTCGATGCGCATTGCCAGAAAGGCCTCGACCAGCTTCCGCTCGATGCTCGACTCGTTCCGCTCCTTGCGCTCCGCCTCCAGCGAGTACGCCCCCCGGGCGAGCTGCTGGGTGATGGTCGAGGCACCCGACACCGCCTCGCCGGCCGACAGCCAGCTCTTCGCCGCGCGGGCCACGCCGATGTAGTCGACGCCGTCGTGATCGTAGAAACGCTTGTCCTCCCCGGCACGCAGGGCGTCGATGAAGTGCTTCGGGACCTTGTCGACGTCGACCACGCTGCGGTTCTGGACGAAAAAGCGCCCGATCTCGCCGCCGTCGCGGCCGAGGATCACGCTCGGCACCTCGAGTTCGTTGATCCGCTCGAGGTCGTAGGTCGCCGCCCGTTCGCGGTACGGCCGGGTGTAGCGCTCCAGCGCCACGTAGCCGATGCCCCCGGCGATCGCCGCCAGCAGCAGCAGCCCCAGCCAGAAGCGTTTCCGCTTGTAGAAACGACGCTTCCTCCGCTTGTTGCCGGTGGATTTCTCGGAGCGAGCCATGATGGAAAAAGATGCCGGAAGAACCCCTGCCGACTCCCGAGGGAAATACCGGCAACGCCCTCCCGAGGCAATAGCGGGCTTGGCGGAGCGTCTCGCGCGGGAAATCCGGGAAAACGGCCCGATCGGCTTCGATCGCTTCATGGCCGCCGCGCTCTACGACCCCGAAGCCGGCTACTACGCCCGCCGCACCGGCCAGGTCGGCCGCGAGGGCGACTTCTTCACCAGCGTCAGCGCCGGCCCCCTCTTCGGACAGCTCCTCGCCCGCCACGCCGCGGCGTTCTGGCACGAGAGCGGACGCCCCCCCCGCTGGCGCCTGCTCGAGATCGGCGCCCACGACGGGCGCCTCGCCGCCGACATCCTCGACGCCCTGCCGGAGATCGATCCCGAAGCTGCGGCCGCCGTCGAGTACGCCATCGTCGAACCGCTCCCCACCCTTGCCGCCGCCCAGCGCGAGCGCCTCGGCGACCGCGCCCGGATCGTCGCCGACGCCGTCGGGCTCAACCCCCTACCCGGGTTGCTCATCGCCAACGAGGTCATCGACGCCCTGCCCTGCCACCTCGTCGAATCGACCGGCGACGGCTGGCACGAGATCGGCGTCGGGCTCGACCCTGCGGGCGCCTTCGCCTTCACCCCGCTCGGCCCCGCGGGCGACCTCGCCGCCACCCTGCCTCCCCGGCCCGCCGGCTACCGCACCGAAGTCCGACCCGGTCTGGCGGACTTCCTCCGTCCGCTCGCCCGCGCCATCACCCCCGGCCGCATGCTGTGGATCGACTACGGCTACGAGCGCGAAGATTACTACGCCGACGGCCGCCGCGAAGGCACCCTCCGCACCTTCGCCGGGCACCGCGCCGGCGACAACCCGCTCGACGCCCCCGGCTCGCGGGACATCAGCGCCCACGTCGAATTCACCGGCCTGCGCGAAGCGCTCGAGGCGATCGGAGGAAAGGTCGTGCGCTTCGAAAACCAGGGCCGTTTCCTCACCGAGATCGCCAGGCCCTGGCTGCTCTCGCTCGAGGGCCGCACCGATGCCGCCAAGGCCCTGCGCAACTTCCAGACCCTCACCCACCCGGCCCAGCTCGGCAGCCGCTTCCACGTGATGGCGGCCGCATTTGGCGAAGTAGTCGGGTGAGGTTCCATCGCCGCATCAGAATCGAGACAGAGATGCGGAAAGGCCCCGATGGAGCGCCGGGTTCACCCCAATGCCGTTAAGGATTCGATCCCAGCGGAGCGCTTCTTGATCCCGGCAGGGATCGGGGAAATCAGCCGGTGGCGCGAGCCACCGGAATCCCGAGAAAGAATGATCCCGCCCGGGAAGGGCGGCGGAAGGGGGCGTCATCACAAATCGCGTTCGTCGAAATCGACGCTTTGAGGAAACCGCCTTCATGTCGCGAACCCCATCGGCGAGGCGTGCGGTCGCGGTGAGCCCGAGGAGAACGTGGACGTGATCGGCCACGCCACCGAGATCGGGGTGGAGGCGGTCGCGCCATTCCGTGGTGATGCGGGCTTCGCGGTGCTTCCTTGAGAAAACGATGCGGAAATGGAGAGAAAGGTGCGTCGAGGGCATGGCGGGCGGCTTCGAGTGCCCCTGCCGGGGCACGGATTCATTGCATGCGGGATTCCGGTGGCTCGCGCCACCGGCTAATCTCACATGCCCCTGCCGGGGCGAAGAAGCGAGATCCTCTCAATCCTTAATGGCATTGGGGTGAACCCGGCCGGAGCCCGCGGACCCCGTTCGTAGAACAACACCCCACGATGTTCCACGTACACGACAATCTTCTTATCATCGTACGCGTTTTCCCCAGGAAACCACGATTCGTGTTTTCACCGGCACGCCACCTCGGGGTGAGGGCCAAACCTGGCATCGACTCCCGGCTTGCCCGGTTTCCACAAATGCCTGACCGTCAACGTCCAGCATCTTCAGATTCATGGCCAGCCCGCTTCCTTGACGAAAGATTCCGGAGCAGGCAGGCTCGAAGAAAACACGATTCGTGTTTTCCACCGGAAACCACGAATCGATACAATACACTGTTGTGCAGAATAAACACTCGCTTTTGCCAGCAGAAGAAAGGAACCCAACCCGAACCATGCGAACGATACACTACCTTTTGCTTATGACTGCGTTAGCTTTCCCTTTGGTGGGGGGCGAACTGACGATGATATCGGATCCCCCGAAGGGACTTATCCACCTACGAGAGACGGACGAGAACAACGATGTGGATCGCTTCCTGGCAGTCCAGCAGATAACCTCGATTGAGATGCAATCCTGGGGTGATGATCAAGCTGGTGGTGCCGCGATTGTTATTCGAACGACTGAGGTGGAGGCGGTCAATCATGGAGGAGGCCTGGCCACCCAAAGTGTGCGTTACATCCTCCGCTTCGACTCGAAGGAGGAGGCGGCGCGGGTTCTGAAGGCACTCTTTGGTGCCACGAAACAATAAGCACAACAAGCCGGATCAGGACGACCCCTTGCAGCGCCCTTGTCGCAGACCGGGTTTGACGATTCAATCCCAGCAACGGGACAGCGCCGGCGCTTCGTGGGGTCGGGGTCGCCTGTCCTCCTACGTTCGGCAGGAAATACCGCTGAAGACAATGCGCCCAAAGTTCGATCCGAAAGAGGAGTTTCTCGTCTCGTACTATCGCAGCGGGAGCGCATCGGGTGCGGGCCGGAACTGGATCTATGATATCGTCGTGCTGCTCGTCGGTAGCGGCCTATTTGCCTACGGACTCGTCGGTGACAGCGACCCGACATGGAGCATCATCGGATTTGGATTGGTGGCCTACCGGGTCGTTCATCTGGCGCTCGCAAGCGGCAAGTACGACGGCGTTTTCACCAGCATTATCGACAAGTATGAGGCAGCGCTGGATGAGGCGTCCTCGCAGAGTAACACGGAGAACCGGAAAGCCGAACAAGGCGGCGATGGCGACGCCTAACCGCGGCCTTGTTGAATTTCGTTCCTGGTGATTCAATCCCTTCAATCTGGCACGGAGCGCCGCCTTAGTTCGGGCGTCGCGCCATGCCTCAGACGTTCTGCTGAAAATGAGGTTTTTGTTCACGCTTGTTCTCGGGCTGACAGCCGTGAAGGCGGAAGAGGCGCCCGACTTCACTCCGAGGTTCATTGTTCCCGCCAAGCTCGAGTACTTCCCGCGCATGATCCTCGACCAAGTTGCTGAGCCGGCGAAGCTTCGCAGTTTGGCGGAAGAACTAGGGGGAAGGCAGACTGCTGATGCGAGAGTGATATCGATCACGGAGAGGCCATTCGCCCTCGACGGTGGCGCATCGAAGATCATTACCGAAGCGCTCACCGCTGATGAGGAAGCTGCGAAGCAAGCATTCAAGAGCATGCCCCTGATTGGCCCTAAACGGGTCTTTGCTCTGATGAACGGGGACGGGAATTTCAGGGCCGTTATCCTGGACTATCGCACTGCCTTGGTGATCACGAAGGCTGCCTGGATTGGCGACGGCTACATCCAGGCTGACAGAAGCTGGAGCCGAGCGGTGACAAGCCCTGCTTTGACCAGGATACTCGACCTCGCATCAAAGCGCCCCGAGGTGGTGAGTCCTTTTCAGGCTTGGATGAACGGGGATCGTTACCACAAGATCGCAGACTCCCTTGACCCGAAACAAGACAAGCAGAATCGGGTAGGTGACGGGTTCTAACCGTCACCCCCCACACCACCCGGCGTGCGGATCCGCACCGGGCGGTTCCAATTCGTCATGCCATCTTCCGTGAACCTTTCGGCCCGTCGGGATAGCGAATGG
>JAUIJD010000010.1 GCA_030431475.1 Verrucomicrobiia bacterium
GACGGACAGAGCACGATGGAGCGCAAGAGTGCCTGAGAGACCAGGGCCAATCACCAGAAACCAATAACAAACTATCCAGCAACCCCGATCTGACCTGAGCAATTTGCAGAACTTGACGGACGCAACTCGCTGACCAAATCCGCCCCACGCCGTTTTCTGCCCACCCGACTTGTGCCCAACGTAGAAGAAGAGACTCTTTGGGTACCAAAAGATTCTTCTTCTTCATCTTGGGAACAACCGTGGAAAATCGGCGTTCCACCTAGAGCCATGGGCATTCCACGGCCGCAACTTGTTCCGAACAACCCCTGCAACAACGCGAGCAAGGCCGCCGGCCGGGGATTCCTCCCACGCTTTCCAACAGGTTCTTCCGGGTTGTTCCCAAGGCGTTCCCACATCCTGCCGCCTCAGCGCTTCACCTCGGGTGAACTACGGTAGGGATCGTAGTAGCCGACGGCCGCCCGGTCGAGCCGCGGGAGCTGGTCCTTCAGCCGCTCTTCGAAATCGGCGAAGTCCTTGCGGTCCGCCGGCGTCCACGCCGCCTCGGCCAGCGCCAGCAGCCGCGGAAAGGTCATGAAGTCGCGCCGGGCCTGGGTCACGGTGGTTTCGGTCCACAGGTTCGCCTGGATCCCGCGCACCTGATCCGCGTCGCCGGGCTCGAGCACGTTCAGCGAGTCCGGAAAGGCATAGACCTGATCGAGCGGATTGAAGCCCCCCCAGCGCCGGCCGACCTTGTGCGAGTCGTGCTGGACGAAGTCGAAGTAGAGCGGCCGACGCGGGCACAGCACCACCGGGTAGCCGTCGTCGAGGGCCCGTCGCAGTACCTGCGGCTTGTCGTGCCGCCACCAGAACACCAGTGTCCCGTCGCGCGGCAGGTCGCGGCCGGCGATCTCGTCCCAGCCGCCGGTGGCAAAACCGAGCTCGTTGATCTTGCCCGCCATCCGCCGGTTGAACCAGGTCTCGACCTCGGCCAGCTCGGAAAAGCCTTCCTTCTCCATCAGGGCCTTCACTTCCGGCAGCTCCTTCCATTTCCCCCAGCCGAAGTGGACCTCGTCGCCGCCGAAATGGATCACCCCGGCGTCGGGAAACAGGTCCGCCACCTCCTCGAGAATGCCGTCGAGGAAGGCCAGCGTTTCGGGCTTCGCCGGGTTGAAGGTGAAGCGCGACCACTTGAACGGTTTCCCGTTCTTGAAGCCGCCGCCGTCGTGTTCGGGATAGGCCCGCACCGCGGCGTCCGCGTGCCCCGGCATGTCGATCTCGGGGACGACGGTGATGCCGCGCTCGCGGGCGTAGGCGACGATCTCGCGAACCTCGTCCTGGGTGTAGAACTGCCGTGGCGCGTCCTCCCGTCGATCGGTCTCGCTGCCGCGCGAGCCGATCTCGGTGAGCTTCGGGTAGCGCTTGATCTCGATCCGCCACCCCGGCGAGTCGGTCAGGTGCCAGTGGAATCGGTTCAGCTTGTAGCGGGCCATCTGGTCGAGCAGCCGGAGCACCGCCTCCTTGCCGGAGAAGTGTCGCGACTCGTCGAGCATGAAGCCCCGCCAGCCGAAGCGGGGCGAATCGATGACGGTAGCGCAGGGGAGAAGCGTCGCACCGTCGTCGCGCTCGGCCTCCTCGAGGAGCTGGACCAAGGTCTGCAGGCCGTAGAAATGCCCGGCTTCGGTGTCGGCGTGGACGATCGCGGTCTGCGGCTGGATGCGCAGCACGTAGCCCTCACCCGTCGGCTTCGGGAGGCCGTCGGGAACGAAATCGGTGCCGAGGAACTGGACCACGCTGCCGACGTCGGCGGGGGCCATCCGCAGCTCGACGCCGGCGGCTTCCGACAGGGCCTCGACCCACGCGCGCTTGTCGTAGTCCCGCAGGGCCACGAAACCCCCCGCCTCGATCTTCAGCTGACCTTCTCCCTCCTTCACCTCCACCGGACGCGGGATCACGCCCGCCGTTGCCGTCGCCACGAGTGCCAAAAGCCAGATCTTCATGCCGACGAGTGTCAAATTTCAGAAACCTCAGGTCGAGGCTATAAAGATGACTTCTCGAGCTTCCTTCATGCCATTCGGTCGATGGTGGAGGCTCAAGATTTCGGGAAATCTGCGCAGCTTCACTGATCGTCGACCGACCGACTCCGCGTATTCTCTGATTGGACCCGGAGGCGGGAAGCGCCGGGCTCCCGCCAAACGCGTTCGCCATGAACTTCGTCCGATGCCTCGGGCTCGCCGCCGTCCTCGCCGGCGCCGCGAGTTCGCTGTCCGGCGACCCGGTCGCGCCTTTCGAGACCGGACGCTTCTCCACTCCTGCCACCGGGATCGACCGCATCGCCTTCGGCGCGATGCGCGAAGCCGGGATCGAGCCCGCGCTGCCGTGCTCCGACGAGGTCTTCCTCCGCCGGGTCACGCTCGACGTCGCCGGGCGCCTGCCGACGCTCGAAGAGACGCGCGGTTTTCTTCGCGATCCCGCCAACGACCGGCGCACCCGCCTCATCGACCGCCTGCTCGCGAGCGACGACCACCTCGACTACTGGACCATGCGCTGGTGCGACGTGCTTCGGGTGAAGTCGGAGTTTCCCATCAACCTCTGGCCCGACGCCGTGCAGGCCTACCACCGCTGGATCCGCGAGCAGGTCGCCGCCAACCGGCCCTACGACCAGATGGCGACGGAGATGCTCACCGCCAGCGGCAGCAACTTCCGCGACCCGGCGGTCAACTTCTACCGCGCCGTTCCCGGCAAGGGCCCCGAGCCCGTCGCCGCGGCCGTCGCGCTCACCTTCATGGGCAGCCGCATCGAGCACTGGCCCGAGCCGCGCCGCCGGGAAATGGAGGCCCTCTTCGCGCGGCTCGCCTTCAAGACGACCTCGGAGTGGAAGGAGGAGATCGTGTGCCCCGATCCCGCCTGCTTCGATGCCTTCGACCTGCGCCTGCCCGACCTCACCGTGATCCACGTCCCGCCCGGTGCCGATGCCCGCGTCGCCTTCGCCGACTGGCTCACCGCCCCCGACAACCCGCGCTTCGCCCGCGCCGGCGCCAACCGGATCTGGGCCTGGGTCTTCGGGCGCGGGATCGTCCACGAGGCCGACGACCTGCGCCCCGACAACCCCCCGTCCGTCCCGGGGCTGTTGGACCACCTTGCGGAGACCTTCGTCGCCGACGGCTACGACTCCCGGCGTCTGCTGCGCCGCATCCTCCGCTCCCGCGTCTATCAGCTTTCCGCCATCCCGCGCTCCGACGACCCGCGGGTGCCCGCGCTCTTCGCCGCCTACCCGGTCCGGCGGCTCGAGGCGGAGGTCCTGCTCGATGTGTTCTGCACCCTCACCGGACAACGCGAAGGCTACATGAGCCCCATCCCCGAGCCCTTCACCCACGTGCCGCCCTCGGCCCGCTCGGTGAGCTTGGCCGACGGCTCGATCACCAGCCCCTTCCTCGAAATGTTCGGCCGCTCGAGCCGCGACTCCGGCCTGATGAGCGAGCGCGACAACCACATCACCGATGCCCAACGGCTCTACCTGCTCAACTCGACCGAGCTGCAGAAACACCTGGCCTCGGCGAAGAAGCTGCGGGCGCTGACGAAGACCCGCCGCAACCGCGACGCCCGAGACGTGGTCGAGGCGGTCTATCTCACGCTGCTTTCCCGCCCGCCGACCCACGACGAGCTCGTCGCCGCCCTCGGAGACCGCGCCGCCGCCCGCGAGCCGGGCCCTCCGCCGGCAAGGCAGCTCGAGGACCTCGTCTGGGCCCTCGTCAACTCGAAGGAGTTCCTCCACCGCCACTGACCGCCATGAACCGTCCGCTCGGAAACCTCACCCGCCGCGGGCTGCTGCTGCGCGGCGCTTTCGGCACCGCCGGCCTGATGCTGGGAGGCCTCCCGCTCCACGGCAATGGTACGGCGTCTCCCGTAGCTGCCACGGCGGCGAAGGCCCCGGCGAAGTCGGTGATCCAGATCTGGATGTGGGGCGGTCCGTCGCACCTCGACAGCTTCGATCCCAAGCCCGGCGCCGGCCGCGACTACTGCGGCCCCTACACCTCGCCCATCGCGACCGCGGCCGACGGCATGCGCATCTGTGAGCGGCTGCCACGGCTGGCGAAACAGGCGCGGCACTTCTCGCTGGTCCGCAGCATGACCCACGGCATCAATGCCCACGAGACCGCCTCCTACGCGGTGCAGACCGGCCACGCGCCCGGGCGCCTGCTCTACCCCTCGCTCGGCGCGCTGGTGTCCCTGTTCAAGGGCTACGACCACGGCTACCAGGACCTCATCCCGCCCTACGTGGTGCTCACCTCGACCCAGGGGCGCTTCTCGGAGTCCGGATTCCTCGGGCCGGCCCACAAGCCCTTCGCCACCGGCGGCGACCCGAACCGCGAGCGCTTCGAGGTCGACGGCATCGTCTCGTCGCGCATCACCGACGAGCGCCAGAAGCAGCGCCGCGAGCTGCTCGACCGGCTCGACACCCTCGGTCGCGCCCTGCCGGACGATCCCGCGCTGCAGGCCATGGAACGGAGCCAGGAGAAGGCCTACGAACTCATCCTCGGCGAGGCCCGCAAGCTTTTCGACCTGTCGACCGAGGACCCGAAGCTGCGTGACTCCTACGGGCGTAGTACTTTCGGGCAGAGCTGCCTGATGGCCCGTCGCCTGGTCGAGCGCGGCGTCCCCTACATCACGATCAACTACAAGGGTTGGGACACCCACAAGCAGCACTTCCAGCTGATGGACCGCAACCTGCCGGAGATGGATGCCGGCCTGGCCATGCTCATCGCCGACCTCGAGAGCCGCGGGCTTCTCGACGAGACCATCGTCTGGTGGGGCGGCGAGTTCGGCCGCACGCCGAAGATCCAGTGGAACCCGCCTTGGAACGGCGGCCGCGGCCATTTCGGCGCCTGCTTCTCGGCGCTGCTCGCCGGGGGCGGATTCCGCGGCGGACAGGTCGTCGGCGCCAGCGACGCGACCGGCAGCGAGGTCGCCGACCGCCCCGTCTATCCGAACGAGTTCCTCGGCAGCATCCTCGAGCGGATGGGCATCGACCCCGAGGGTCCGCTGCCGAACCCGCTCGGCGAGACGCTCCGGGTGATGCCCGCCGAGGTCGACGGCTTCCCGCGCGGCGACGGCCGCCTGACCGAGATCATGTGAGCGCCATGAAACGCCGCGTCATTTCCCTGCTGCTCCTCTCCGCCTCGCTGGCCGGCGCCCAGAGTGTGTCGTGGGAGCCGGCGGCCGGCTTCGTCTACCCGGCCGGTGCCCGCGTCGGCACCACCACCCGCGTGCTGGTCGGTGGCCGCGCGCTCGGGCCGGTCCGCGAGGTGCGCGTTTCGGGCGCGGGCGTCGAGGCCCGAGTCATCGGCAACTACCGCTCGCTGCGCCAGATGAGCGGCGACCAGCGCGCCGTCCTCCGCTACCTCACCGCCTGTCGCCGGGCCGAGCTGTTAGATGAGGACCCGCCACCGAAGCCGGACGCGCTGAAGCCCGGCGAGGACGGCAAGCCGAAGCCGGAGGCGAAGCCCCCGAGTCATCCGCTGGTCGAGCTGCTGCCGACGCTCTCTCTCGCCGAGCTGAGGCACTGGGAGGAGTTCCTCAAGCGCGGTGATCCGCTCCAGCCGGCCCGCCACCTGGCGGAAACCGTGCGCGTCGAGCTGGTTGTCGCGCCCGATGCCCCGCCCGGCCCGCGCGAGCTGCGCCTGCTCGGAAACAACGGCCTCTCGAATCCGCTGCGCTTCCAGATCGGCACCCTGCCCGAGCACCGCGAGTTCGAGCCGAACGAGGACCCGCAGCGACCTCCCCTCGACCTGCCCTGCGTGGTGAACGGCCAGATCCAGCCCGGCGACGTCGACCGGATCCGCTTCCGCGCCGCGCGCGGCCAGTCGCTGGTCGTCCACGGCGCCGCCCGCTCGCTCATCCCCTACCTCGCCGACGCCGTGCCCGGTTGGTTCCAGCTGGTGCTCGCCGTGCATGACGAAAACGGGCGGGAGATCGACCACGCCGACCACTTCCGACACGACCCCGATCCGGTGCTCGCCTTCGAGGTCCCCGAGGACGGCATCTACACCCTCGAGATCCGCGACTCGATCCATCGCGGCCGCGACGACTTCGTCTACCGCATCGCCCTCGGCGAGCTGCCGCTGGTCGGCTCGCGTTTTCCGCTCGGCGGGCGCGTCGGCGAGCCGCTCGAGGTCGCCCTTCGCGGCTGGAACCTCGGCTCACCCACGCTGGTGCTCGACACCCGGCCCGGCGCGGGCGCGATCCGTTCCTTCACGCTGCCCGACACCGGCGGCTTCCTCTACGCCGTCGACGACCTGCCCGAGACCGTCGAAGGCGAACCAAACGACGAGCCCGGCAGCGCCCCGACGCTGACCGTGCCCGCGGTGGCCAACGGAAGGATCGACACCCCCGGCGACCACGACATGTACCGCATCGAGGCCAGGGCCGGCTCGCCACTCGCCATCGAGGTCGTTGCCCGCCGCCTCGGGTCGCCGCTCGATGCCGTCGTCCACGTCGCCGCCGCCGATGGCCGGGTGATCGCGTGGAATGACGACCACATGACCAAGGCCGGCCACCTCCACCTCGACAAAGGCCTGGTCACCCACCACGCCGACCCGCGCCTGCTCGTCGAGCCGACCACCGACGGACCGCTGTGGATCCGCGTCGCCGACACCCGCCACGCCGGCGGGCCGGCCTACGCCTACCGCCTCAAGGTGATCGCCCGGCGACCCGACTTCGAGCTTCGCCTCAGCCCCTCGGCGCTCCACACCGCCGCCGGACGCCACACGCCCTTCGCGGTCCACGCCCTTCGCCGCCACGGCTTCGAGGGCGAGATCCGCCTCGAACTCTCCGGACTGCCCGAGGGCTTCGGGCTTTCCGGCGCCGTCATCCCGGCGGGGGCCGACGGCGTCCGCCTCACCCTCGACGTGCCGCCGAAAGCCCGGGCCGGGCTGCTGCGGCCGAAGTTGGTCGGGACGGCGAACATCGACGGCAGGCCGGTCACCCGCGCCGCCGTGCCGACCGACGACCGGATGCAGGCCTTCCTGTGGCGTCACCTGGTCGAGGCCGACGAATGGCTGGTTCAGGTCCGCGGCAAGGGGCCGGCGATCACCCGCGTCGGCCGGGGGCCGGTGGAGATCCCGGCCGGAGGCTCGGCGGTGGTGCGATTCAAGTCGTGGAAGGACCTCGCGCCCCGCATCTCCCCCGAGCCGAGCGCCGCGCCGGCCGGGCTCACCGTGTCCCGCCCGCGGGCGACCAAGGACGGCTTCACCCTGGAGATCCACGCACCGCCCGACCTCGCACCCGGCGAGCGCTTCAACCTCATCGTCGACCTCTACCCGGCGCAGAACGGAAAGCGCCGCGGCAACGCGAAGTTCCCCGACAACAGCCTTCCCGCCCTGCCCATCCTCATCAACCCGGCCCGCACGCCATGAAAGCCACTCCGTCCGCCCCGATGCCCGCCTGCGAAACCGCCGTCGAATGGCTCGCGGTCGATGCCCCGGATCTCGCCGCCGAAATCGGGATGACCCGCTTCCGCGGCGCCGGCGGCACCGTCGAGCACCACATCGTCGTGCGCCTCGAAGGCGACCCGCCCGACCCGCACGCCACACTTGAGGAGGCCTACGCCCGCGCTCTCACCCGCGCCGGAATTTCGAAAGACGGCGCCGTCTTCCGCCGCGTCTTCGCCAGCGACGTGCTCAACCAGCGCGCGATGTTCGACCGGCCCGGGTGGCGGCCGCTGTCGCTCGTCGGCCAGCCGCCGGCGCCCGCCGCCAAGCTCGCCCTCTGGGCATGGCACGTCGACACGCCCGACGGCCCGGCCGAAGTCGTCCGCTCCGGCGACGGATGCCGCTGGCATCGCGCGGGTCTCAGCCACCACTGGAGCACCGGCCGGATCGCCCCCGGCCCGGCCGATGCCTACGCCCAGAGCCGCCACGTGCTGATCGACTACGACCACTGGCTCGAGAGCCGCGGCCTGCGTCTCGCCGACCATGTCGTGCGCACCTGGTGGTACGTCCGCGCCATCGATGCCGACTACCAGGGCCTCGTCGATGCCCGCCGCGAGTACTTCGAAACCCGCGGCCTGACCCCCGACACTCACTACATCTCTAGTACCGGCATCCAGGGCGCGCTGCCGGATTGCGACGCCAAGGTCGGCATGGACGCCTACACCATCGCCGGCCTGAGGCAGGAGCAGCTCGGGTTCCTCGCCGCGCCCGACCACCTGTGCCCGACGGCCGACTACGGCGTCACCTTCGAGCGCGGCACCGCGATCACCTACGCCGACCGCCGCCATCTCTTCATCTCCGGCACCGCCAGCATCGACGACCACGGTGCGATCCTCCACGCCGGTGACGTCGCTGCCCAGTTCGATCGCGCCCTGGAGAACGTCGAGGCCCTGCTCGCCGCCGGCGATGCCGACCTCCACGACCTCGCCTCGGTCATCATCTACCTCCGCGACCCCGCCGACGCGCGCCGCATTGATGCCCTTGTCGGCAACCGCCTCCCCGGCCTGCCCTTCGTCCTCGTCGAAGGCCCCGTCTGCCGCCCCGGCTGGCTGATCGAGATCGAGGGCATCGCCATCGTCCCGACGGAGCGCCCCGAGCTGCCGGGGTTCTAAGCAGCAGGCGGCAGCGTCTCCATTTGGAGTGCGGGGATTCATCTCCGCTCTGGGGCGGCGTCGATTCATCGATGGGGGAGGAAAGCGTGTTGATGGAGGCAGTGCCTGCGCCACCGGCCACCCTCGAACCAAGCTTCAGAAAACCCCTGCAATGCTCTGGTACGACTGACCCCCTTTGCGCTCTCCAGGCATCCCCGGCACCCTCTCCGGAACGTTCATCGTCCTTGCATTCGGGACATTCGGGGTAGAATCCGGGGCATGAAAGCGCTGCTCCCCTTCCTCGTCCCGACGCTCGTCGTGGCTTTGTTGGCCGGGTGCTTCACCACCCGGCGACCCTTCACTCCCCAGAGCGGCCCGCCGACGGTGGGCATGCCGGCCGAGCTCTCGGATCGCGAGAACTCGTTCGTGCACCGGATCGAGTCGTCGCTCCAGGATCGCGGCTACGTGGCGGTGAGGCACGGGGCCGGCGACTACCAGCTCGAGTTCGAGATCGCCGAGGGCCCGATCAACATCGACACCCGGATCGAGCTTCTCGCCGACGGCCGCTCGCTGGCCCTCGGTGAGGGTCGCGGCTCGGGTGCGCCGCTGCTGAAGCGCGACGAGGTGGCGGAGCGCTCCTTCGAGCAGGCGTTTCAGGCCTTCGACGCGGCCCTGCCCGGTGCCACGCAGGCCACCTACCCCGCCGACACGGTGCCCGACGACGCCGGCTACGAGGAATACGTCTACTAGCGTTGCCGTAGGAGGATGCCTTGTCTCAGGGCGACGGGGCCCCTTCTTCACCGGCGGGCGGGTCGGTCGGATCGGCCGGGGCGTGGGGTGGCTCGTCCGGCGTGGCGACGGGGAGCCGGTAGGCCTTCACCACCGCCATGTGCTGCATGTTCTCCGTTCCGGAGTCGGTGGTGAGCGCGGGGGCGGGCGGTGGATCCCACTGGCGGGTGTCGAAGACCAGCCCGTCGGGAAACGATTTCCCCCCGAACTCGAAGGTCGTGTGCAGGGCCTCGAGCGGGGCGTTGGGCATGACGCGGTCGTAGGGCTTGCTGCGGGGTTGGTTGGTGTCGTCGTCGCCGCCCGGACCGACGGGCACGCGGGCGTCGGAGAAGACCGCCTCGAGCGTGGTGATGCAAGCCTCGGTCCGGGAGCTCGTGTTGAGGTCGCCGGCGAGGACGATGTAGTCGGTGGCCGGGAAGGTCGCCTTCACCCGGTCGATGATCACGCGGGCCTCGGCGTCGCGCGACGGGCTGCCGCCGGAGCCGTGGAAGTGGACGCTGATGACGTGCAGGTCGACCTCGCCGGGGATGTCGATGCTGGCCCAGGCGAAGTCGCGGTCGGGGACCTGCGGGTCCTGCCATTCGCCGGAGGCGGTGATGGGGTAGCGGCTGATCACGCCGCAGGGGATGAGTTCGTCGCCCGGTTCGATGGAGAAGTGGAACCCGGTGCCGAAAACGCGGTCGACCCACGCGCGGATGCCGCCGGCGTCGGGGACGTTGAATTCCTGGATGCCGACGATGTCGGGGTCGAGCGCCTGGAGGATGCGCTCGCCGGGCCCCTCGTAGTGCTGCCGGTTGCCGGTGGTGGTGTTGGCGGCGGCGATCACCAGGGTCTCGCCGCCGGCGGCCGCGACCATCGCGACCCACCCCATGATGCCTGCCGTCCGTAGTGTCATGGCCGGGGATTCAACCCGATGCGCGGGGCTCCCGACAAGCCGGGAGGCGTGGGGGAGGCCGGGTCGTTCGTTTCGGCGAACGCCGGATGGCGGGAGTCTGGCGGGTCGAGGATTCGACAAGCCGCTGCCCGTTCCTGCATCATGGGCCCATGGTCACCCGCTTCAGCTGTCTCTCCGATGCGGTCATGTTCGCGACCCGTCTGCGGGAGGAAGGCGGCTACGCCGAGTTGATCCATCTCAACGCCGGGCACCTCTGGGGCCCGATGCCCGACTGGGGCATCCCGGTGGTGCATTCCGACCTCGGGGAGGAGCCGTTGCCGCCGGTGGAGGGCGCGGTGCCGGGGTGGCTCTCGTTCGCGATCCTCGGGGTTCCGGCCGTGTGTTTCAGCCTGGTGATCGGTGCCCTGCTCGCCTTCGCGGTGGAGTGCGCCCTCCCGGTGCCGGCCTCGCCGCCGGTGGTCTTCTCGCTGGCGGCGGTGGTTTTCGTCGCGTTCATCGGCTTTCTCCCGCTCCTCCGCCGGGAAGAGGACGAGGAAGTGTCGCCACCGCTTCACTGGCTCCCCGAGTCGTTGAACCGGGCGATGGCCGTCGTCCTTGCGATCAGCGCGATCCTCGTGGGCGCGCTGGGCGGAGTCATGCTGCTCGGCCTGCTCGCGGGTCTTCTCAGCGTGCCGTTGATGGGCCTGCGGGTGTTGCTCGATCTCCTCGTGGGAAGCGTCGCGCTCGGCGGGACGGTCGCCCTCGGCCACCTGATGATCCGCGCCCATCGGGACCCCGTGTCCGACCTCCACTCCGCCGTGGTGGTGTTCTGCCACGGGTGGGCATGGCTGCTGATCTGCATGCTCGTCGTCTGGTGACACCCGGCCGTCGGCGGTGAATCGACCACATCGCCTTGTCGCCTGCCTTCCGGCGGGCTATGCCGCGGGTGTGGAAACCCGCATCATCGCCGCCGAGGACGAGAACATGAAGGAGGCCGTGGCCGCTGCCTCCGAGCTGCTCGGCCGGGGCGAGGTGGTCGCGCTGCCGACCGAGACCGTCTACGGGCTCGGCGCGGACGCGACCGATCCCGCGGCGGTGGCGAAGGTGTTCGAGATCAAGGAGCGCCCGGCTTTCGATCCGCTCATCGTCCACATCGCCTCGGTCAAGGATCTCCACCAGGTTGCCACCGTGCCGGAGGAGATCGACAAGGTGTTCCAGAAGCTGATTTCCGCGTTCTGGCCGGGACCGCTGACCATCGTGCTGCCGCGGACCGAGGCGATCCCCGACCTGGTGACCAGCGGCCTCGACACCGTGGCGGTGCGCCAGAGCGGCCACCGCGTCTTCCGGGGCATCGGCCGGGGCTTCGGAAAGCCCATCGCCGCCCCCAGCGCGAACCGCTTCGGCCGGATCTCGCCGACTTCGGCGGCGGCGGTGATGAAGGAACTCGGCGGCCGGATCCCCCTGATCGTCGACGGCGGCGCCTGCCGCGACGGACTGGAGAGCACCATCGTCCGCCTCGAGGCCGGGGAGAAGCGACCGATCATCCACGTGCTGCGTCCGGGGCCGGTGACCAAGAAGGAGCTGCAGAATTTCGGCCGGGTGGTGGTCGCGAAGAAGCGCCTGATCGACGAGCAGCCCGAGGCGCCCGGCCAGCTGGCCAGCCACTATGCGCCTCGTACTCCGCTGCTGATGTTCGACAAGCCGGAGGATTTCCAGCCGGAGCCCTGGAAGCGCTACGGCCTGATGAGCTACAAGTGCGACCCGAAGGCCGGCTACACCGGCGCCCACGAGTGGGCGATGGTCGAGAGCCTGAGTCCGGGCAGCGGCAAGCTCGCGGAGGCGGCGGTGCGCCTGTTCCACGTGATGCGGACGCTCGACGAGGCGGGGCTGGACGCGATCGTCGCCGAGCCGGTCAGCGACACCGGGCTGGGTCAGGCGATCATGGACCGCCTGCGGCGGGCCGCGTCGAACGCCTAGGATTTCACCGGCCCTTCATCCGCGCCCCGCCCGCTCCGCCCCACGCTTTCCACCCATGCTCCGCGCCCTTTCCACCGTCGGCGGTTTCACCATGATGAGCCGCATCCTCGGCCTCGTCCGCGAGATCTTCATGGCGGCGTTCCTCGGGACGAGCATCGTGACCGATGCCTTCTACGCCGCGCTGCGGCTGCCGAACATGTTCCGCCGGATCTTCGGCGAGGGCGCCTTCAACTCCGCCTTCGTGCCGCTGTTCGGCCGCGAACTGGCCGAGGGCAACCCCGAGGTCGCCCACCGCTTCGCCCGCAACGCGTTCTCGTGGCTGGGCGGGGTGCTGCTGGTGGCCACGCTCATCCTCATCCCGGGGATGCCGTGGTTCGCCCGGGTGCTGGTGCCGCTGGCCGAGGCGGACACCTACGTGCTGGTCGTCGCCTACGGGCGCATCATGTTCAGCTACCTGTTGTGCATGGCGCTTTCCGCTCACCTCAGCGGCGTGCTGAACACCGTGGGGGTCTTTTCCATGCCGGCCTTCGCGCCGGTGCTGCTCAACGTGCTGATGCTGGTGGTGCTGGGCGTCATCGTGCCGATGGCCCACTGGCAGGGAGAGCTCGAGTTGATCGGCACGGCGGTCTCGTGGTCGGTCTGCGCCGCCGGTTTCGCCCAGCTCCTGCTGCTGTGGGGCAGTTGCTGGAAACGCGGCATCCGGATCTTCCCGGTGCGGCCGACGCTCACGCCGCGCATCCGCCGGCTGCTGCTGCTGATGGGCCCCGGGGTCCTGGCGGCGGGCATCCAGCAGGTGAACCTGGTCATCGGCACCGCCATCGCGTCGTCGGAGAAGTCGGCCATCGGCAGCCTCAACTACGCCGACCGCCTGTTCCAGATGCCCAACGGCATGATCGGGGCCGCCTTCGGCGTGGTGCTGCTGCCGGAGATCACCCGCCTGCTGCGCGGGGGCAACGAGCCGGCGGCCAACGACGCGGTCGGCCGCGGCGTGCTGTTCTCGATGCTGCTCACGCTGCCGGCGATGATCGCCTTCGTGGTGGCGCCCGCGGCCTTCGTCGGCCCGATCTACGAGCGCCTGCAGTTCACCGCCGACGACACGCTGCACGTCTCGCGCACGCTGGCGGCCTTCGCCATCGGACTTCCGGCCTACGTGCTGGTGAAAGTACTGCAGGCGGGGTACTTCGCCCGCGAGAACACGAAGTCGCCGATGATCATCGCCCTGGTCACCGTGTCGGTGAACGTCGTGGCGAGCCTGTCGCTGTTTCCCGTCTTCAGCTTCGTCGGCATCGCGATCGCCACCAGCGTGGCCGGCTGGGTGAATGTCGCGTTGCTGGTCCACGGCCTGCGCGGCAGCCTCGGGCTCGGCCCGAAGCGCCGCCGGCAGCTCGGCCGCACCCTGCTCGCCTCGGCCGCCATGGGCGGGGTGGTCTACGTCGGCCACCAGGCGCTGGGGGTCTGGTTCGAGGGAGCCCAGTGGCAGAAGGTGCTGGCGATGCTGCTGCTCGTCGGTGTCGGCGCCAGCGCCTACGGCCTGCTGGCGCTGGCCCTCAAGGCGACCTCGATCGGCGAGCTCAAGGCCGGCTTCCGGAAGTGAGCCTTTGGAGTGCGGCGATTCATCGCCGCTCTGGCGCCGCATTTCAATGCAAGCCGCCGCGCCTGCCGCCGTCGATGAATCGACGCCTCTCCAGAGCGGCGATGAATCGCCGCACTCTAAAACTCCCCCACACTTGCGCGGGCGGGATTCGCCTCTAGTCTGCGGGCAAATGGCCAGGAAACGCGTGCTCATCCAGGCGCTCATCGCCCTCGTCCTCGTGTGGGGGGTGGTGACGGCGATCCGCGCCTTCGCCGGGTCGAAGCGGGTCACGGCCGAGAAGATCCAGGTCGAGATCGAGGCGGCGGCCTTCGAGGACTGGTCGGATGGCATTCCGGAAGGGGCGGTGATGTCCGAGCGGGAGGAGGAGATCGCGAAGATCGCCGGGATGTTCAACGAGCTGGATTTCGCCGAGCGCGATGCCGCCCGCCGCGATCGGATCGGCGAGGACTTCTTCCGTCGCCTGGCGCCCTCGGAAAAGGAGAGCTTCGTCGAGCTGACGATCGAGAAGTCGATGCAGAGCCTGATGCGGGCGCTCGACGCGATGAGCTCCGAGGAGCGCCGCAAGGTCGTCGAGCGGGGCCTGCGCGAGATCGACGAGGGAAGAACCGAGGAGGAGATGCGGCGCGCCGAGGAGATGAGCGAGGAGCTCCTCGACCGGATCACCGAGGAGGGCATGAAGGCCTACTTCGACGAGGCAGGGGCCGACACGAAGCTCGACCTGGCCCCGCTGATGGAGGCGATGGACGGCGTCGTGAAAGGCCTGCGCGGCAACGAATTCGGGCCCCCGGAACCATGAGGACGCGCCCGGGATTCACCATGGTCGAGCTGCTGGTCACGCTGGTGATCATCGCCGCCCTCGCGGGCATCGCCTACCCCATCATCCGTTCCGGCGTCCGTTCGGCGGAGAAGGCGACCTGCCTGTCGAATCTCGGCCAGATCGGGATCGCCCTCGAGCTGTACCTGCAGGAGCACGGCCAGCGGATGCCCGAGCTGGAGGCCGGGCGTCGCTCGCGCTCGGAGGACGTGCCGGTCCTGGAAACGGCGCTGGCCGACTACGTCGAGAGCGAGGACATCTTCGAGTGCCCGGCCGACCCCGAGCAGTTCCGCAAGACCGGTTCGAGCTACCTCTGGAACACCACCCAGAACGGGCTCCACGCCACCCGGCTGTCCTTCTTCGGCACCGACGAGGCGTCGCGCATCCCGCTGGTGATCGACAAGGAGGCCTGGCATCCCGGCGGCGAGGACGGGACCTCGAACTTCCTCTACGCCGACCAGACGGCCGAAAACCGACTGCGTTTCGCGGTCAGCCCCTGAAGCCGCCATGCTCGAACTCGACTCCCTCCGCAAGAGCTTCGGCCGCAAGCCGGCGCTGGAGGCGCTGTCGTTCCACGTCGGCGAGGGCGAGATCTACGGTTTGCTCGGCCACAACGGCGCCGGCAAGAGCACCACGCTCGGGATCATCCTCGGGATGGTCGAGCCGGACGAGGGCGAGGCGCGCATCGACGGCATCTCGGTGCAGCGGAAGCGCGCCGCGGCCCTGCGCCAGGTCGGGTCGATCTTCGAAAGCCCCTGCTTCTACGAATACCTCAGCGGCTGGGAGAACCTGCGCATCCTGAGCAGCTACTCGGCGCCCTTCGACCGCGCGGCCACCGAGGAGGTCGTCGAGCGGGTCGGGCTGGGCGATCGCATCGGCTCGAAGGTGCGGACCTACTCGCACGGCATGCGCCAGCGGCTGGCGCTGGCCCAGGCGCTGCTGCCGATGCCCCGGGTGCTGCTGCTCGACGAGCCGACCGACGGGCTCGACCCCGAGGGCATCAAGTGGTTCCGCGACTTCATCCTCAAGCTGCGCGAGGAGCGCGGGATGACGGTGCTCTTCAACTCGCACCTGCTGGCCGAGGTCGAGCAGATGTGCGACCGGGTGGCCATCCTCAAGCAGGGGCGCCAGGTCTACGAGGGCCGCGTGAGCGAGCTCGCCGATGACGACCGCATTTACGAGATCGACTGCGATCCGTGGGACAAGGCCGCGCATTTCCTCGAACTCCAGGGGTGCCGCATCCTGCAGCCGGGCCGGGTGACGATGCCGCCGGAGCTCGATCCGCCGCTGATGGTCGCGGCGCTGGTGGGCCTGGAGATCCGCGTCTCGAGCTTCGCCCCGGTGAAGCGCTCGCTGGAAGACCTCTACCTCGAGATCACCCGATGATGTTCCTCCGACAACTGCGGGGCGAACTCCGCAAGCTCTTCGCCCGGCCCCGGACCTACATGGGCTACGGCGCCTTCGTCGCCATGGAGTTGATCATCCTGATCGTCTACAAGACGACCAACGGCAGCTACTACATGCGCCAGCTGATCGAGCGCAACGGCTACAACTTCGACTACTTCTTCAGCTCCCTGACCCTGACCTTCATGGTCATGATCTTCAGCATGGTGCTGCTCGGCTCGATCTTCTTCGCGCTGGTCGCCGGCGACGTGGTGGCGAAGGAGAACGAGGACGGCAACCTGCGCCTGGTGCTGGCGCGGCCGATCAGCCGCCTGCGCCTGCTGCTGCTGAAGTACGTGTCGGTGGCGATCTACACCTTCACCTTCGTCTTCTTCGTCGGGGTCACCGGCTACGGGATGGCGACGGTGGCGGTCGGCTGGGACGGCGGTCTGTTCGTCGCCGAGCCGAAGATGAAGGTCTTCGCCGTCTATGAGACCTGGTCGACGGGCATCCAACGGCTGGGCCTCGGCGCGGCCGGCATCGCGGTGAGCATGATCACGATCTCCTCGCTGGCCTTCATGTTCTCGTGCTTCCGGATCAAGCCGGCCGCGGCGACCATCATCACGCTGGCGATCCTGTTCGTGGACATGATCCTCCAGAACTTCCCCTTCTTCCGGCCCTACGAGGACTGGTTCATCACCTGGCGGATGAGCTGCTGGGTGTATCTGATGGAGTTCGAAATCTCCTGGCCGAAGATCACCGAGGCCTACGCCTTCCTCGGCGGGCTCAACTTCACCTTCTTCGTGATCGGCTTCCTCGCCTTCCAGATGCGGGACTTCAAGACCTGACGACCGGCGGTCGTCGTCGGAAGGTCCGAAAGTCCGAACGGCATGCGGGATCCGCGGGCTCGGACCTTGAGACCTTCGACCTTTCGACATCTTGACCCGTATAAACAAGCCGACCGGCAGGCTCCCTCGGTCGCCAAACCCCGGAGCCGCCGGCCGACTGTGTCGGGGGGATTGGGCATCCCCATGTGCGTGACCCCGCCATCATGCCTGATCTCCCCCGCCCGCCCATCGCGTGATCGCGTAGGCGGGGACAGAATCCCATGGGCAAGCCGCCGGGGGCGACTCATCCTGCGCCCGTGCGCGAGGAAACCCGGCGATGGATCGAGGCCGACAAGCGGCATGCGTGGCATCCGTTCACGCCGCAGCAGGCGTGGACCGATGCGGACCACGAACCGCTGGTGATCGTCCGCGGCGAGGGGCCCTGGCTGTGGGACTCGGAGGGCCGGCGCTACCTCGACGGCAACAGCTCGATCTGGACCAACATCCATGGCCACGCCCATCCGGCGATCAACCGGGCGATCACCGACCAGCTGGGCGAGATCGCCCACAGCTCCTACCTCGGCTTCGCCAACCCGCGGGCCAGCGAGCTGGCGGAAAGGCTGTGCGGCTTCTTTCCGGACGGCACGCTCGAGCGCGTCTTCTTCTCCGACGACGGCTCCACGGCGATCGAGGTCGCGATGAAGATGTCGCTGCAGTGCCGGATGCAGAGCGGCGAGCCGGAGCGTCACCGCTTCGCCGCCTTTGCCGACGGCTACCACGGCGACACCATGGGCGCGGCGGCCCTCGGCGGCGTGTCGCGTTTCTTCGAGCGCTTCCGTCGCTTCGGTCCCGAGGTCGACTTCGTGGAATCCATCGACCAGCTCGATCCGGACGGCCTGAACGCGGTGGTCATCGAACCGCTCATCCAGGGCGTCAACGAGATGCGCCCGTGGCCCGAGGGCATGCTTGCGGAGCTTCGCGCGTGGTGCGACCGGCACGGCGTGCTGCTCATCCTCGACGAGGTGATGACCGGCTTCGGCCGCACCGGGACGATGTTCGCCTGCCAGCGGGAGCAGGTGATTCCGGATTTCCTCTGCCTGGCCAAGGGGCTGAGCGGGGGCTACCTGCCGCTGGCCGCGACGCTGACCACCGGGAGGATCTACGACGCCTTCCTCGGGCCGCCGGAGAACGCGTTTTACTACGGGCATAGTTTCACGGCCAACTCGACGGCCTGCGCCGCGGCGCTGGCGAGCCTCGACCTGTTCGGGGCCGAGCGGACGCTCGAGCGGCTGCCGGCGAAGGTGGATCACCTGAAGAACCTGTTAGAGGGACTGGCGAGCGACCGCGACGAGGTCGTCGAGGTGCGGCAGTGCGGGCTGGTCGCCGGCATCGAGCTGCGCGAGGGACGGGGTGCGGAGGTCTGCCTCCGGGCGCGCGACCACGGTCTGCTGACCCGTCCGATCCGCGACACGGTGGTCCTGATGCCGCCGCTGTGCGTGGGCCACGACGAGCTCGATCGGGCGGTGCGGGCGATCGCGGCGGCCTTCTAGACTGCGGCGATTCATCGCCGCTTTCCGAGGGTCGATTCATCGACTCCCGGCCGGACCGGCAAGCTCCGCGATGAATCGCGCGGGCCCGGCCGTGCCGGGGCGGGGCGCGAGTGGGCTCGCGCGGTCCTGTTCTTGCCTCCCCACCGTGAGGTTGCTAGAACCCGAGCATGGAAGAGACCCCGCCTCCCGCTCCCGCGATGCCTCCGGAACCGACCCCGAAGAAGGGTCTCCATCCCGTGGCCTGGGTCGGCATCGGTTGCGGCGGCCTGCTGATCGTCGCCATCATCGGCATCGCGCTGGCGGTCGGCTTCTTCAAGCGAAAGGTCAACGAATTCCAGGCGGAGATGGCGGCCGACCCGCATCGGACGGCGGCCGAGATGATCGTGAAGCTGAATCCCGACCTCGAGATGGTTTCCGACGACGAGACCGCCGGCGAGATGACCATCCGGGTGAAGTCGAGCGGCGAGGAGATGACGGTGAGCTATGCGGATCTCGCCGACGGCAAGATCACGGTGACCGACGACGACGGGACGACGACCCAGATCGGCAAGGTCGACCTGTCGGAGGTCCCGGCCTGGGTGCCGCGCTACCCCAAGGTGATCGAGACCGGGGCGGTCTATCACCAGGACCAGGGAGGTCGCAGCCAGGGCATGATGATGTTCACCACCGCCGATACCCCGGAACAGGTGGTTGCCTTCTACGACTCGGCCATCGCCTCCGGCAGCACCAGCTCGAGCTCGGTCAACCTCGGTTCCACCACCCGGGTGACGCGCACCTACGAGGACGCCGGCCGGAAGATCACGCTGACCGCGGCCGGCTCCGGCGGCGGCGATCCGACGCAGGTCACGCTCAACTACGAGTCCCCCACTCCCTGATGTCATGAGAGGCTTGTGGCCGCTGCTGATCCCCACCTTTGCGCTGGGGTTCGGGGTGGCGTGGTGGTCGAAGCCCGACCCGCCGCCGGTCGAGGTCGAGGTCGCGAGGCCGAAGGTCACGCCGCGGGCGCCGGGGGCCGACTCGGGGCTTCGGGAAACGGTCATCACCCACGAGACGACGCTCAACGCCCTCGGCGACCTCCGCTTCGGCAGCGGCTTCGACGAGGAACTCGAGGCCATCGATCCCTCCGAGATTCCGGCGCTGCTGGCGGCCCTGGCCGACCGGGCGGGCTACTACGGTCTCGGCTACGAGGACGAAGAGGTGCTCGAGCAACTGCTGCTTCGCTGGTACGCGGCCGACCCGGACGCCGCCCTGGTGTGGACGCTCGGCGTGAAGACGACCGGCGACCGGCGCCAGTTGCTCAACCAGCTGGTTCGTCACGAGGCCGAGAACGACCTCGACCGGGCGATCGACCTGGCCCGGCGCTATGCGAGGGACGAGGACGGCGACATCAGCCTGCCGGACGTCCTGATGGAGCAGGCGGTCGACGAGGGTGCCGACAAGCTCCTGGAGGTGTGCCGTCTCGGGGTCTCCGACGCGGACGGCACCCGCGGGATCCCGGTCGATTACCCCTCCGGCTTTCCCTTCCGCGACACGCTCGAGGCGATCGCCGACCTTGCGGCGTCCCTCGAGGACGGGCAGTCGCTGTCGATGGTGCCGTCGAACCTGCTCGCGGAATGGGCGAGGCGCGATCCGGAGGCGGCCTACGCCTGGCTCGCGTCCGGCCGGAAGGTCCCCTTCAACGGGGAGGTCGGCGATTTCGTCGAAGGCTACGCCGAGGTTGCGACGAACGCCGAGGTCGGGGCCTTCGCGGCGGGCCTGTTCGATCCGGACGAGCGTCCCGCCCGCCGCTACGACACGGCTTTCGACATCCTGAGCGAAGTGCCGGAAGGCGAAACCCTCGAGGGTTTTCTTGAGGGGCTCGCGGATCCAGGCGCCCGAGAGCAGCATCTGGAAGGGTTGTTCCTGCGGTCCCAGTCGGCCTACGGGGGTGGCTACGATCGGGCCCGGGAGCAGGTCCTTCTGGCGATGGCGCCGGAAATGCGGGTCCGGCTGATGAGTCAGTCGACCCTCACCGCCTCGAAACGCCGGGAGCTGGTTCCCCTGCTCCGGCGCCTCGGCCACAGCGAAGAGGAAATCGCGGCGATGACGGGCGGCGGGTGAGCGTCAGTCTTCCGCCAGCGCGTCGCGGCACCAGGACAGCGCCATCAGCGCGTAGCCGGTGCCGTAGGGCTGGTGGTAGTCGTAGAGCGGGTAGTCCCACCATGAGCCGTCCTTCTCCTGGCGGTGGAGGATCACCCGCGCCAGCTCGGTGGCGTGGTGGGCATGGCGTTCCTCGGGCAGCAGGCGGGCCGACTCGATGAAGTAGAAAATGCCGTAGTAGTAGAAGTAGCCGGAGATCGCGAAGTGGGTCTCGTGCGGCACCGGGCGCTTGCGGCCGATGCTGAGGAATCCCTCGCGGTCGATGAATCGCTTGAGCCAGGTCTCGAGCACCTCGTCGGTGACCTTCCCTTCCCCGAACACGCGAAGCGCGGCGTTGCAGGCCTGGCTGCGGGCGAGCGAGCCGGCGGGCCGGTTGATCGGTCGCCGCGGGACGACGCGGTGGCTGTGGGAGTAGACGTAGGAAAAGTCCGGCGTGCGCTGGCGCTCGAGGCTGGCCAGCGCGGGCGTGGTCACCTTCGGGTCGAGGGCGACCCCCATCTCCCGCGTCGCCTCGTCCACGGCCAGCAGGACGGTGGCCGTCGTGAACGAGGTCGGCATGCCGCTCGGCTTGCGGCTGGTGAAGCCGTCGAAGAGGTCGAGGTAGCCCCAGCCTCCATCGACCTCGGCGTAGCGCTGGAGCAGTTCGATCTGCTGCGTGGCCAGCCGTTGCCACTTCGAGCGTTCCTCGTCGCTGTCGGCGATGCGGTGGAGCCGGGTCAGCGCCCGCAGGCCGTAGGCGTGGCCCCAGACGTTGTAGGTGGTCGTCTGGTCGGCGCGGCGCAGCTTCGGCAGGTGCTCCGCCATCCACTCGCCGCCCTTCTCGATGGCGGCGAGGGTTTCCGGGCGGCGGTCGCCGCTGTCGATCAGGCCGCTGAGGGCCAGTCCGGAAGCCCCGGCGCGGAAGGCGTGGTGGGCGCCGGGGACCGGCGCGTAGATGTTGAGTCCCTTGGTGCGGGTGGGTCCGCCCCACGAGCCGTTCGGGTTCTGGTCGGCGACCAGGAAATCGACGCCCCGCTCGAGCGACGCCGCGACGGTGGCCGGCGTGACCTCCGCCACCGGCTTTTCCTGGCCGACCGCGATCCCCGCAATCAGGCCGGCGATGACAAGGCGACGCATCATTCCGGGACAACGACCACCTGACCGGGTTCGAGGCCTTCGCGGATCTGCACCCGCTTGCCGTCCGTGGGTCCGCGCTTCACCGGTCGCGATTCGGTCTTGCCGTCGGCCAGCTTCAGCTCGACCGACCAGCCGCCGTCGGCGGTGGCGACGAGCGCCTTTTCGGGAACCGCGAGGCACTCCGGGTGGGTGTAGGCGACGCGGATGCACTCGACCGAGGTGCCGACGTCCGGCGTCTCGCCCTCCGGCCACTCGGCTTTGAGCGTGGCGGTGAGTTTCCCGTCGGGACCGGGAAAGGCCTCGACCTTGCCGATGGTCCCGGCCGGATCGGAACCGCCCGCGCCGGGGACCTTCAGGGTGATGGCCTCGCCGGTCTTGAGCGAGTCGGCGACGGCGGCATCGACCCGCGCGCTGAGCCGCACCGGGGCATCGCCCGGGACGAGCGTGACCAGCGTCCGGCGGACCGGCACGGCGGTGCCGACCTTGAGGTACTTGGAAAGGTCGCCGTAGTCCCAGGTGTCGCCGTCGAGTCCTCCGTGGAAGCAGATCCCGTCGACCGGCGCCTTCCACTCGAGCAGGGCTCCGTCCTTCTTCAGCCGTTCGAGTTCGAGCTTCTCCCGCTCAAGCTCGGCCTCGGCCCCTTTCAGCGCGATCTTCGCCTCCTCCAGCGCCCGCGGGAGGTTCTGGCTGGTCTTGTCGAAGGCGATCGAGGCCTCGGCGGCGGCGCGCTCGAGCGCCTCGAGCCGGCGCGGCAGCACGGTTTCGAGGGTCCGCTTGGCGCCGCGCTGGGCCTCGCTGAGCTGGAACTTCTCCATCTCGACCGAGAGCTGCTGGCGTTTGAGGATGATCTCCTCGGTGTCCTCGGTGAGATCGTCCGCCTCGTACATCTGCTTGAGCTGCTTGAGTTCCTCTTCGGCCGACTCGACGCCGAAGCGGGCGCGCTTCAGCGACTGCTCGACCTGGGCTTCCTCGGCCGGGCGTCCGATCGTCTTGAAATACTCGAGATCCTCGGCGGCGGTTTCCTTGGCGCGCTTCGCCGCCTCCAGGGCGATCTCGTGTTCCTCCCCGAGCTTCTTCACCTCGAGCTGCTGCCGCGCGACGGCGATCTCCTTGGAGGTGACCGAGCGTCCGAGATCCTCCAGGCGGCGCTCGTAGGCTTCCTTCTCGAAAGCGATGATCACCTCGCCCTTCTTCACGGGAGCGCCGTGGTCGGCGAGGGTCTCGATCACGAACGAGCTCCAGGTTTCCGGCTTGAGCTCGAAGCCGGGCGCTTCGACCGGGAGGACCGTGGCCTGGAAGCGGTGTTCGACGCGGAAGGGCGCGCTTTCGACGGTCAATTCGCCCGCGAACAAGGGCGCGGCGGACAGCACGAGGACGGGGATTCGGGTGATCATCGGGTGCGGGATGAGCGCCATCAGTCGGCGAGTTTGCCTTTTCTCGCAAGCCACAAGAAGTGGCGGCGGGGCTTCTTCGCCTTCGGAGCGATGTCGATCTCGTGGCGGACGACCTCGAAGCCGGTGCGGGCGAGCGTTCTCTCGATCTTCGGCACCGGCTTGGACGAGGCGATGGCCAGCAGGCCGCCGTCGCGGAGCGCATCGTAGGCGGCGGTCAACCAGCGGCGGTTCTCGAACAAGGCGTGCTGCCGGTCGATCAAGGGCGAGGTGTCGGCGTGGACGAGGATCAGATGCCAGGGATCCGATCCGGCGGCGAGTCCGCGGAGGCCCGGGTCGCGGCCGATCTCGACGCGTTTGTCGTCGAGCGGGTGGAAATCGAGGTGCTCCTCAAGCCAGGCGGGCAGTTCCGGGCAGGGCTCGGCCACGTGGAAGACGGCGCGCTTCTGCGGCAGGGCCTCGGCGGCGGCCGCCAGCACGGTGCCGAGGCCGAGGCCGGCGATCCACACCCGCGGCTGGCGGACCGGGCGGAAGGGCGAGATGGCGAGCCGCGCCATGCCGTCCTCGCTGGCGCGGGTGGCCGGGCCGGCGGTGGGGACGCCGTCGAGCGTGAGGTACGGCCGTCCGTCGTGCTCGTGGAGCACGAGCTCGGAGCCGTCGGGCTGGGTGGTCCGGGCGAGAACGACGCGTGGTTTCATGCTTTCTTGCGGTGCGCGAGGGATTTAGTAGAAAGGGGTCGATATGTCCAACGAACCTGAGAAACCGAGTCCGGCCCCGGACGACACGCCGCCGCCCGCTCCCGAATCGTCGCCCGCGCCGGAGACGCAGCCCGACCCGCCGAGCCCCGCGCCGGCACCCGCGTCCGGCGGAGGCTCGGACAAGAAGCTCGTGGCGGGCCTGCTGGGCATTCTGCTCGGCTGGATCGGCATCCACAAATTCTATCTCGGTTACCAGAAGGAAGGAATCATCATGCTGGTGGTCGGCCTCGTCGGCTACTTCCTCTGCGGCATTCCCACCGCCGTCGTCGGCATCATCGGCCTGATCGAGGGCATCCTCTACCTCACCAAGCCCGACGAAGAGTTCGAGAAGACCTACGTCACCGGCCAGAAGCCGTGGTTCTGATCGCTCCGGGTTCCGTCCAGTTCTGAAAACGAAAACCCCGGCCAGCGAGGCCGGGGTTTTCTGTTCAAGTTGATGTTGGGGGATCCAAAACCCGGATCGTGCCGGGCATCGGGACTTACAGCGAGCCCTTGAGGGTCGAGGAGGCCTTGAAGCCCACGGACTTCGAGGCGGCGATCTGCATGGCTTCGCCGGTCTTCGGGTTGCGGCCCATGCGGGCGGCACGCTTCTTCACTTCGAAAGTGCCGAAACCGATGATCTGGACCTTCTTGTCCTTCTTGATACCGGTCACGATCGAGTCGAGAACGGCGGAGAGGGCGTCCTCGGCGGCGCGCTTGGTGGCATCATCTCCGAGGGCTTTCTGGACGGCTTCGACGAGTTCAGCTTTGTTCATGGCAGGAACCGTAATGCGCTCCAGGTGCTTGTTTGGCAAGCTAAAATAAACCCGCTGCAGGGCCCGTTTTTCCTTTGCCATCAGGCATTTCGGAGGCTAACGGCCCCTCTAACTACGATGAGCCTAGTAATTTCAGACGACCTCGTCCGGCCATGACGACGATGGACCCAGGCGACCCCCGGGTGGTCCGGGCGGCATCCGCGGTGCTGGCGGTCGCCGGTTCGCTGGAGGCCGACGGGGCGGCTCCGGCCGATCCGGAGACGCTCGCCGCGGCGGAGGCCCGCGGCTACTTCACGCCCGGCGAGGACGAGGGGGTCCGCACCCGCTACCAGGCCTATCTGGCCGGCCGGGCGGCCCTGCTGACGGCCCTGATGGCGATGGAGGAGGCCTGCGGAACCAAGGAAGATCAATGGTCCGGGCGCCTTCCGGCCTTCGCGGTGGCGCTCGCGGCGGGCGGCCTCATCCGGCTCGGGTCGGCGGAGCTGATCGCCGCCGCCTCCCGCTCCCGGCTCCTCCGCAAGAAGCTGGACGAGGCCGACACCCGGCGCGGCATCCCGCGCAAGACCTTCGCCCGCATCTACCGCGCCGCCACCCATCCGCGGCGGCTGGCCCGGTTCCACGAGGCGCTGGCGTTCTACCGGGCCCACCGGGACGAGATCGTGGCCACCGCCGACGGGGGGCGCTACGGCGAACTCTGCCTGCGGCTCGACGCCTGGGTGGCCCGGTTGCCGGCCACGGATTTCGGGAGCATTTTGCACGATCGCCTGCGCTACCGCTGGTTTTCGTTCCGCCGCCGTCACCACTCCGCCTGGAAGCGGGCGGTTTTCGGGGTCTTCGAGGATGCCGGCTGCCGCATCGCGGATCTCCGGCAGCCGGGGATCCGGCTGGGGCCGAAACGGGTCACGCCGGAGCTGCGCGACGCCGTCCTCCGGCTGGCCCGGCCGGGGGATGTCTTCGTGACCCGGCACGACGACGCCCTGAGCAACCTCTTCCTGCCCGGCTTCTGGCCGCACGCCGCCTACTACTACGGCAGCGAGGCGCAGCGCCGGGCCCTCGGCGTGGCGCTCGACCTCCCCCGCGAGGCGGCCGATCCCGCGCGTTTCCTCGAGGCGAAGAAGGACGGCGTGCGCTTCCGCCCGGCGGAGGAGACGCTGGAGGTCGACCGCCTCGTCGTCCTGCGCCCGCCCCTCGAGGCCGCCGCGATCGCCGCCGCGCTGGAGCGGGCCGCCCGTCACGCCGGCAAGCTCTACGATTTCGTCTTCGACTTCCGCAAAAGCGACCGCCTCGTCTGCACCGAGGTCGTCTACCGCGCCTACCACGGCGAGCTCGACCTCCGGCTGATCGAAACCGGCGGACGCCTGTGCCTCCCCGCCGAGGAGTTGATCGACCAGGCGCTGCGGCTCGGGTTCGGCATCGTCGCCACCGTGAATCTCGGCGGAGGCGGGCTGCGCACGGGCACCGCCGCCGAGACCGCCCTGCACGGCGCGCGCGCCGGCATATGACGGCTTTCCTAATTGTTGGAAAATCAGTGCTTTGGTCCGCTTGTGAAATTTTTCACAAAACACCCTTGCTCCCCTCGGAAGCGGTCTGATAAACGCCCCGCGCGCCGCCGCTGGCGACCTTTCCGGAATGTCCCGACGCCCGCTCATTTCCATTCTTCTTCTCTGGCTCTGCAGCCTGGGCCCGGCCCTCGCGGGCGGTGGGCACGCGCTGCCCCTGCACGCCCCGCGCCTGAGCGACTACCTGCCGATCAACAACTCGATGATCGCGGTCTGGATCGCGGTCGGGCTGATCGTGCTTTTCTGCCGCGCCGCGACCAAGCAGATGAAGCTCATCCCGAGCGGCATCCAGAACTTCGCCGAGTGGCTCTTCGAGAGCCTCTACGGGTTCCTGGAAGGCCTGCTCGGCGAGCACCTCACCAAGCGCACCTTCTGGTTCCTCGGCGCGACCTTCTTCTTCATCCTCACGGTCAACTACCTCGCGCTCATTCCCGGCGTCGGCACCGCCGGCTGGGAGGTGCTCGATGAAAAGGGTGGCGAGACCGTCGGCTTCACCCCGCTCCTGCGCGGCGGCAACGCCGACCTGAACATGACCGCCGCGATGGCGATCACCTTCGCCCTGCTGTGGTTCTACTGGGCGATCACCGAGAACGGCTTCAAGGGCTTCATGGCCCACATCTTCGCGCCCAAGGGGGACTTCAGCGGCGTCATGCTCGTCATGATGATCCCGGTCTTTCTCTTCGTCGGCGTGCTCGAGGTTGTCTCCATCCTGATCCGCCCGGTGGCGCTCAGCTTCCGTCTCTTCGGCAACATCTACGGCGGCGAGCAGACGCTCGAGAAGCTGATGCTGCTCATGCCCCACAAGGCGCTCCATTTCCTGCCGGCCCTGCCGTTCTACTTCGTCGAACTGCTCGTCGGCTTCGTCCAGGCCCTCGTCTTCACCCTGCTCTGCGCCATCTTCCTGAAGCTCATCTGCGACCACGGCGACGAAGAGCATCACTGACCCCATTTCGGCGGCGGGACCATGGCAAAGATCCGTGGGCGTCACTGGAAAACACGACAACACCAACCAACAACGACCATGGAATTCACCAAAGCATTCGCCGTCGCCCTCGCCGCCATCGGTGCCGCCATCGGCATCGGTCTCCTCGGCTCCAAGGCTGCGGAAGCCACCGGCCGCAATCCCGGTGCCGCCACCCCGATCCTCGTGATCTCGATCATTCTGGCGGCCCTCATGGAAGGTATCTTCATCCTTTCGGCCTTCGCCGTCGGCTTCGATTGATCCATCCCTCCGCCCCGCGCGTCATCCGGCGCGCGGGGTGGAACCCCACTCTCTCCTTCCCACCTAACCGAGCTCCTTCCGACCCATGATGACCCTCCTCGCAGCCGCCGCCGCTCCGGCCGGTGAAGGCGTACTCGGCCCCTTCGGCTTCAGTTGGCCCCTGTTCATCGCCCAGGTCATCAACTTCATCCTCGTGATCGTGATCCTGAAGAAGTTCGCCTTCGGACCGATCCAGCAGATGCTCGAGCAGCGCCGCGCGCGCATCGCCGAGGGTGAGGAGAAGCTCAAGCGCATCGAGAAGCAGCTCGCCGACTCCGAGGAGCAGACCGCCGCCGCGATCGCCAAGGCCAACGAGGACGCCCAGCGCCTGATCGACGAGGCCCGCGAAAGCGCTGCCTCGCTCTCCGAAGCGAAGGCCCAGGAAGCGGTCGACCACGCCCAGCAGATCCTCGCCAAGGCCGAGGCCGCCGCCAAGGCCGAGCGCCAGCAGATCGCCGCCGAGCTGAAGAAGGAGTTCGGCAAGCTCGTCGCCGCCACGACCGCCCAGGTCACCGGCAAGGTGCTCAACGACGAGGACAAGAACCGCATCAACCAGGAAGCCCTCGCCAAGGTCGAAGGCTGATCCCTCCCCTTTCCCGCACCCGCCATGAAAGTCTCCAAAGCCGCCGCCACCACCGCCCGACGCATCTTCCGGATGTGCCAGACGGGCGAGCGGCTCGATGAGGCCAAGCTGAGTCAGGCGGTGCGCAAGCTGGTCGACGCGAAGCCGCGCGGCTACCGCGCCGTGCTCCACGCCCTCAAGCGGCTCGTCCGGCTCGAACTCGACCGCCGCCACGTGGTGGTCGAGAGCGCCGAGGCCCTCGACGAGGCGACCCGGCAGCGTGTCGCCGCCGGACTCTCCTCGAAGTACGGCAGCGACCTCACCTACGAGTACAAGGTCGACCCCGACCTCCTCGGCGGACTCAAGGTCCGCGTGGGCAGCGATGTCTGGGACGGCTCCGTGAAGGGCCGCCTCGACCGCCTCGCCCAAGCCTTCTGATTTCCCAAACCACTCACCTAACCGATACCGGTCCCATCCCATGAGCAGCATCCTCCAGGAACTCGAAAAGGAGATCTCCAACGTCACCACCTCGGTCGAGAAGACCAACGTCGGCATCGTCCGCGAAGTGGGTGACGGCGTCGCCAAGGTCGAAGGCCTCACCGACGTCTCCCTCAACGAGATGATCTCCTTCCCCGGCGGCGTGACCGGTCTGGCCATGAACCTCGAGGAAAGCGAGGTCGGCGTCGTGCTCCTCGGCGACTACGCCGAGGTCACCGAAGGCGTCGAATGCCAGGCCACCGGCAAGCTGCTCTCCGTTCCCGTCGGTCGCAGCGTGCTCGGCCGCGTGGTCAACGCGATCGGCGAGCCGATCGACGGCAAGGGCGAGATCGAAGCCGCCGCCCAGTATCCGATGGAGAAGATCGCGCCGGGCATCATCAAACGGAAATCCGTTTCCGTCCCGGTCCAGACCGGCATCGCCGCCATCGACGCCATGATCCCGGTCGGCCGCGGCCAGCGGGAGCTCATCATCGGCGACCGCGCGACCGGCAAGACCACCGTCGCCGTCGACACCATCATTTCCCAGGCCAAGCAGAACAAGGCGGCCGAGCAGGGCAAGCTGCAGAACCACAAGCCGCTCTACTGCATCTACGTCGCCATCGGCCAGAAGCTCTCCAACGTGGCCCGCGTCCAGAAGACCCTCGAGGACGCCGGTGCGATGGAATATACCACCATCGTCTCGGCCTCCGCGTCGGACGCCGCCGCGATGCAGTTCCTGGCCCCGTACGCCGGCTGCGCCATCGCCGAATACCTGATGGACCAGGGCGAGGACTGCCTGATCGTCTTCGACGACCTTTCCAAGCACGCCGTGGCCTACCGCCAGGTGTCGCTGATCCTGAAGCGCCCCTCCGGTCGCGAGGCCTACCCGGGTGACGTCTTCTACCTCCACAGCCGCCTGCTCGAGCGCTCCGCGCGCCTCACCGAGGCCGCCGGCGGTGGCTCGCTGACCGCGCTGCCCATCATTGAAACGCAGGCCGGCGACGTGTCCGCCTACATTCCGACCAACGTGATCTCGATCACCGACGGTCAGATCTACCTCGAAACCGACCTGTTCTACCAGGGCATCCGCCCGGCGATCTCGGTCGGCCTCTCGGTGTCGCGGGTCGGTTCCGCCGCCCAGACCAAGACGATCAAGTCGGTGGCCGGCACGACCAAGCTCGACCTCGCGCAGTTCCGCGAACTCCAGGCCTTCGCCCAGTTCGGCTCGGACCTCGACGCCGGGACCAAGAAGAAGCTCGAGCGCGGCCAGCGCATCGTCGAGCTCTTCAAGCAGAACCAGTACTCGCCGATCTCGATGGAACTCGAGTCGATCTACCTGTTCGCCATGCAGAACGGTTTCTTCGACGACGTGCCGGTCGATCGCGTGAAGGAATGCCAGCTGGCGATGGGCGAGTTCTTCGAAACCCGGAAGACCGAGCTGCTCGACAAGATCCGCAACGAGAAGCCCGACCTGAAGAAGAACACCGAGATGGTCGATGCCGTGAAGCAGGCCCTCGAGGACTTCAAGGGCAACTGGAAGTAAAGCACGCTCCCCGCGCTCCAAGCAAAACGCTCCACGCTAGTCCATGGCCAACCTCCGCGACATCCGCCGGCGCATCAAGTCGGTCAAGAACACCGCCCAGATCACGCGGGCGATGCAGCTTGTCGCCGCGGCCAAGATGAAGAAGGCGCAGGACCAGGCGCTCGCCGGTCGTGACTACGCCGACCTGCTCAACAAGGTCCTGGTCAACCTCAAGACCAACTTCGAGGAAGGCTCGCACCCGCTGCTCGAGCACCGCGAGGGCGGCAAGGAGCTGGTGCTCGTCATCTCCACCGACAAGGGCCTCTGCGGCGCGCTCAACACCAACCTCGGCAAGAAGATCCGCGCCGAGAAGCCTGGCGCCGACATCATCACCGTCGGCCGCAAGCTGCGCCTGCAACTGACCAAGACCGGCAGCCATCTGGTCTCCGACTACGAGGTCAAGGATCCGGTCCCCTTCGCCGAGGCCCGGCCGATCGCCAAGCAGCTCACCAACCTCTTCCTCGAGGGCAAGTACGACAAGATCAGCGTCGCCTTCACCAACTTCGTCAGCACCCTGACCCAGGAGCCGACCATTGCGCCGCTGCTCCCGATCTCTTCGTGCACGCTCGGTGAGAAGCAGGACTACGAAGGCGTCGGCAAGGGCCAGGTCCGCGAGACCGACCACATGGCCGCGCTCGGGGTCGACTATCTCTTCGAGCCCGACCCGATGGGCGTGCTCGACGCGCTGCTGCCGCTCTACATCAACTTCCAGGTCTATCAGATGCTGGTCGAAAGCCGCGCCTCCGAGCACTCCGCCCGGATGGTCGCGATGAAGGCCGCGACCGACAACGCCAACAAGTTCATCAAGGAACTCACCCTCGAGTACAACAAGCTCCGCCAGGCGGCGATCACCGCCGAGCTCCTCGAGATCACCACCGCCATGAAGGCGATGGAGTGATCCCCGTCTCTTCCGTAACCGTCCGTCTCAAATCCACCGATCACCGATCCCTGATCACCGATCACTTCTTCCCATGTCCAACCAAGGAACCATCGTCCAGGTCATCGGCGCCGTCGTTGACGCCGACTTCTCGAAAGCCGCCAAGCTTCCGGAGATCTACAACGCCCTCGAGGTCAGCTACGAACTGAACGGTGAGCAAACGGCCCTCGTGCTCGAGGTTCAGCAGCACCTCGGCGACGGCTGGGTCCGCGCCGTGTCGATGTCGACCTCGGACGGCCTCAAGCGCGGCATGTCGCTGACCGACACCGGCAAGCCGATCGCGGTGCCCGTGGGCGACCAGGTGCTCGGACGCATCTTCAACGTCACCGGCGACCTCGTCGACGAGAACGTGCCGCTGCCGAATCCCGACCTGCGCTCCCCGATCCACCGTCCGGCCCCCGAGCTCACCGAGCAGTCGGCCGCCGCGGAGATCCTTCCCACCGGCATCAAGGTCATCGACCTCATCTGCCCGCTGCTCAAGGGCGGCAAGGGCGGAATGTTCGGCGGTGCGGGTGTCGGCAAGACGGTCGTCATCATGGAGCTCATCAACAACATCGCGAAGGCGCACGGCGGCTACTCCGTCTTCGCCGGCGTGGGTGAGCGGACCCGTGAGGGCAACGACCTCTACTGGGAAATGATCGAGTCCGGCGTCATCCAGACCGAGAAGGACGAGAACGGTCATCCCAAGCTCGACGAGCGCGGCAACCCGGTGCTCGCCGACGGTTCGAAGGTGGCGCTCTGCTACGGCCAGATGAACGAGCCTCCGGGTGCCCGTCTCCGCGTCGCGCTGTCCGCGCTGACCATGGCCGAGCATTTCCGCGACGAGGCCAACCAGGACGTGCTGCTCTTCGTCGACAACATCTTCCGTTTCTCCCAGGCCGGTTCGGAGGTCTCCGCGCTGCTCGGCCGGACGCCGTCGGCGGTCGGTTACCAGCCGACCCTCTCCGAGGAAATGGCCGGTCTCCAGGAGCGGATCACCTCGACCAACAAGGGCTCGATCACCTCGCTGCAGGCCGTTTACGTGCCCGCGGACGACCTCACCGACCCCGCCCCGGCCAACACCTTCGCCCACCTCGACGCGACCGTGGTGCTCGAGCGTTCGCTCGCCGAGCAGGCACTGTTCCCGGCCGTGGACCCGCTGGCTTCGACCTCCAAGGCGCTCGCGCCGGAAGTCGTCGGCGAGGAACACTACCGCGTGGCCCGCGGCGTGCAGCAGACCCTGCAACGCTACAAGGACCTGCAGGACATCATCGCGATTCTCGGCATGGACGAGCTTTCCGACGAGGACAAGATGACCGTCTTCCGCGCCCGCAAGATCCAGCGTTTCCTCACCCAGCCCTTCCACGTCGCCGAGGTCTTCACCAACGTGCCCGGCGCGCTGGTCTCGATGGAGGACACCGTGAAGGGCTTCGCCGAAATCCTCGACGGTCAGTGGGACGACGTGCCCGAGGGCAACTTCTACATGAAGGCCGGCCTCGACACCGTCTCCCGCGACTGACCCGCTTTCAGCGTTTCAGAATCACAGCTTTTCAGCGTTTATCCATGGCCCTTCACCTCGAAATCGTCACCCCGGAGAAGACCGTGTTCTCGGGCGCGGTCGGCAATGTCTACATGCCGGGCGCGAACGGGGAGATGGGGGTCCTGGAAGGTCACGCCGCGCTCGTCACCGCGCTCGAGCCCGGTGAGCTGCGCTACGAACAGGATGGCCGGATCCACACGCTCGCGGTCGGCAGCGGCTTTGCCGAAGTCACCCAGGAGCGCGTGAACCTTCTCACCGACATGGCACTCGGTGAGGACGAGATCGACGAGGCCAAGGCCGAGGAGGCGATGAAGCGCGCCGAGGAGCAGCTGGCGAAGATCAGCCACAGCGACGACGCCGAGGAACTCAGCCACCTGCGGGCGGTCATCGCCAAGTCGATGGCCCAGCTCAATCTCAAGCGCCGCGTGCGCTGATGAGAGTCGGGCCGCCCCCGGCCCGCAATCTCCGGAGTTCACCCGCCGAAGCGCCGTCTTGCCCTGAAGGACGCCGGGCCCGGCGCATTCCTAGGGAGATCGTGCCACGCGCGGACGCGAGGCCGTGTTCTCGTGGCGGCTCGTTTCCTTCCCGATCGCGGGACGAGGGCGCCCCGCCTCCTCCCGGGGTTGTCGCTCTCCGGTCCGTGGTGTATCTCGTGCGCACATGTCCGAAGCGCTCCGCTACTGCCCCGACCTGCTGGCCTACCACCGTCGAGCCACCCGCGAGGTGATGGTCGGCGACGTCGGCATCGGGGGGGATCATCCGATCCGCGTCCAGTCGATGATCACCTCCGACACCCGCGACACGCCGGCGTGCGTGGCGGAGATCCTCGGCCTGGCGGAGGCCGGCTGCGAGATCGTGCGGGTGACCGCGCAGACGAAGAAGTACGCCGAGAATCTGGAGAACATCGCCCGCGAGGTCCGCGCCGCCGGATGCGGGGTGCCGCTGGTGGCGGACATTCATTTCAAGCCCGACGCCGCGCTTGAGGCGGCGAAGTGGGTCGAGAAGGTCCGGGTCAATCCCGGCAACTACGCCGACAAGAAGAAGTTCGAGGTCCGGGAGTACAGCGATGCCGAGTACGAGGCCGAGCTGGAGCGGATCCGCGAGCAGTTCGCGCCGCTGGTGGAGTTGTGCAAGGAGCGGGGCCGGGCGATGCGCATCGGCACCAACCACGGATCGCTCTCCGACCGCATCATGAACCGCTACGGCGACACGCCGCTGGGGATGGTGGAAAGCGCGCTCGAGTTCGCCCGCATCGCGCGCGAGCTCGACTATCATAACTTCGTGTTTTCGATGAAGGCCTCGAACCCGAAGGTGATGATCGAGGCCTACCGCCTGCTGGTCGCGCGGCTCGATGCCGAGGGGCCGGACTGGAACTACCCGATGCACGTGGGGGTGACCGAGGCCGGCGACGGCGAGGACGGCCGCATCAAGAGCGCGATCGGCATCGGCTCGCTGCTCGGCGACGGCATCGGCGACACGATCCGCGTCAGCCTCACCGAGGATGCGGTGCACGAGATTCCGGTCGCCCGCGCGTTGGCCGAACCCTTCCAGCCGGGCGGCGAGGAGGGTGGCTGCGGCTTCCAGCCGCAGGCCGTTCAAGCGGCTTCCAGCCGCCGATCGTTGGAAGAGGACGCGAAGGCCATTTCGATCGATTGGGAGGAAGTCCGCAAGGACTGCGCCAGCTACCTGCCTCACTGGAAGCTGGATGGCGGTACCTACGCGGTCACCTTTCGCCTGGCGGACTCGTTGCCGCAGCCGGTGCTCGACCGTTATCGCTCGGAACGTGAACGCCTCGAAGCCCTCCTTGCGAGAGCCAGGGACGGCGGGGATTCCAGAAGCATGCTGCCGCGGCTTGAGGAATTGCTGACGGAGCTTTCCGGAGCCTACGAGAGGATCATCGGTCCGGAGCTGGATTCCGGCTTCGGCTCCTGTCTGCTTGCCGACCCCGGGTGTGCGGGGATCGTGGCCGGAGCATTGAAGCACTTCGACGGAGATCGCTACGACCTACTCGCCTGGTGCGTGATGCCGAACCACGTCCATGCGGTCCTCAAGGTCGGGGAAGGCCAGGAGTTGGAGGAGATTCTGCATTCATGGAAGAGCTTCAGCGCGAATGAGATCAACAAGCTGAAGGGTCGGAAGGGCACGGTGTGGCAGAAAGAGAGCTACGACCATCTGGTGCGGGACGGGAAGGACCTGCGACGGCAGGTGGGTTATGTGTTGAAGAATCCGACCGGCGCCGGGCTTGAAGATTGGGAATGGGTTGGAAGTGTGTATGACGCGGCTGGAAGCCGCGGAGACGGCCTGCGGCAGGATGCCGCAGCCACCCCCTCCTACGATCCGTTTTCCTACGAGAGACGTCGTAGTTCGGAGATGGAAGTTGGTGGCGTGGCGCTGGGGGGCGAGCAGCCGATCCGGGTGCTCACCACGCAGGAGAACTGGAACGCGCTGGCCCACAAGATCGCCAAGCTGGGCGACTACAAGCCGGAGGAGGTGCTGGAGAAATCGGGTGTGGTGGCGATCGACCCGCGCGACGATGCGGCGGTGGCCGGACTGAACGAAACCTCGGAGGCGAAGCTGGTCACCGTGGCCGACGGCCTCGGCCTGCCGGTGGTGGCGGCCTTCCGCATGCTCGCGTTCCGCCTTGATCCGCGGCATCCCATCCTGCTCAAGGACACGCTGGACCCGCCGACCGGCAATGGCGATTTCCTCGACGCCCTCTTGATCGGCGCGCGCCGCCTCGGCGCGCTGCTCTGCGACGGCATCGGCGATGCGGTGATCGTCCGCGCCGAGAGCGCCCCGGGCCAGTCGCTGCGCATCGCCTACAACATCCTGCAGGCCGCGGGCGCCCGGATTTTCAAGACCGACTACGTCGCCTGTCCGAGCTGCGGGCGCACGCTGTTCAACCTGCAGTCGACGACCCAGAAGATCCGGGAGGCCACCGGCCACCTGAAGGGCGTGCGGATCGCGGTGATGGGCTGCATCGTGAACGGCCCCGGCGAGATGGCCGATGCCGACTTCGGCTACGTCGGCGGCGCGCCGGGCAAGATCAACCTCTACGTCGGCAAGCAGGCGGTGAAGTTCAACATTCCCGAGGCCGAGGCGGTGGACCGCCTGATCGACCTGATCCGCGAGCACGGCAAGTGGATCGACGCGCCCGAGTCGGAACCTGCGGAAGTCTGAGCGATGCCGGAGACCGATACCGTCGTCGACGAGGACACCGCCCTCGACCAGCCGTGGAACGTGGTCGTGTATGACGACCCGGTGAACCTGATGGACTACGTGACCTGGGTCTTCATGAAGGTGCTCTCCCTCTCGAAGCCGGTGGCGGAGACGCGGATGATGGAGGTCCACGAGCAGGGGCGCTCGGTGGTCTGGAACGGCGGGCGCGAGGAGGCCGAGCTGTACACCCAGCAGCTGCAGGCCCACCAGCTTCAGGCGAAAATGGAGAAGCCCGGCGAATGAAGGCGGCCCCGACCCTCGACGGCCGGATCCGGATCGATCTGGAGGATGCGATCGACCTCGCGGTGCTGCGGGCGATCGTGGCGGACGCGCACGGCCGCGACGGCGACCTCGCGACCCACCTTGCCGACGGCATCGACCCGGAGCTCTCCGAGGACTGGGCCGACTACGTGCTGCCCGAGTTGCAGGCCTCCTTCAACGCGCAGCTCGAGACGATCGCCGGAGCCCTCTCGGGCGTGACTCCGGGCGACACGTTCTTCATCGGACGCGGTGACGCCGAGGCCTGGTTCGGCGGACTCAACCAGGCACGTCTTGCGCTGGAGGGCCGCTTCGGGCTTTCCGGGACGGACACCCCCGAGCTCGAAGGCGAGGCCCGGTCGGCCGGGATCCGCGCGCACTTCTACCAGATGCTGCAGGGCATGCTGCTGCACTTCCTCATGTCCGGAGGAAACGGCTGAGGGCCTCCTCCACCCGCCCGACCTCGAGCTCATCCTGGCAGCGACCGTCGAGCGGGCAGCGGTCGGCGAAGCAGGGCGAGCATTCCACCTTGCGGCGGATGGCGACATGGCGCTGGCCGAGGGGCCGGACCATGGCCGGATCCCCCGGGCCGTAGAGTACGGCGCATGTCGTACCAAAGGCCCCCGCGATGTGGGGTTGCGACGCATCGGCCCCGATCAGCCGTTCGAAGCGGGCGCCGGCGACGGGGTCCGGCAGCTCCGCGATTTTGATTCCCGAAGCGCCGGCAAGCTGGCCGGCGAGCGGCCCGGGGGCGAGCCGGGTGGTGGCGGGATCGGGTTGGAGTGCCTCGAGGACGGCGAGCCAGCGGTCGACGGGCCATTCATGGTGGCTCCCGAAGTCGCTGTCCGGCGCGATGAGGAGCCCGGATTTCCCGGGTTCGGCCGGGAGTGGCTCGAACCAGCGGGGATCCAGAGGTTCGGCATCGAGCAGGGCGACCGTGTCGAGATAGCGACGCACCCGGTGCTCCGGAGGTCCCGGCCGCACGGTGCGTTCGAGCGGGTGGGTGAGACGCTTGGCGAGTCCGGGCGCCGGGAGGCCGGTGCGGTGGGCGATGGCCGACCGGGCACAGGCCTTGGCGGCGGCTCCGTCCTCCCACAGCAGCGCCTGGGGGAGGTCGGGGAGCGCGGAGGCGATGCCGCGCGCCGAGCCGTCGTGGGTCGCCACGCCCGCGAGGCCGACGGCCTCCCACAGCGGTTGCTGGGATGCGGGGCACAGCACCGTGACGGGCCGGGTCGCGGCCAGGGCGCGCGTGGCCGGCAGCGAGAAACAGGCATCCCGCCAGGACGACGGGGCCACGACCAGCATCGGTTCGGGCACGGACCGACGCTACGGACCCGCCCCCGATGCCGGCAAGCCGCCATCGTGAATCTTGAGCGGTGCGAAGCGGTCGGGCCGGTGGAAGTCCGGCTCGCCCCCGCCCAGCGGCGTGACGCTGAGAAAACGCTGCCCGGGGGAATCGAGGATGAAGGTGGCGTTGGCGGTGGTGGAATCGCCGAAGTCGAGGCCCTCGCGCAGCGGGTCGAGCGGGAGCGACATGGCCGCGACCCAGGCGCCATCGGCCGCAAGCTCGGCATGGGTGCGCACCCCGGGCCACTCGCGGTCGTCGGTGGCCGCGCGCTCCCGGGGCGCGGTGAATTCACAACTCCACCAGGCGCCGTTCGGGGCCAGGTTGAGTTCGAGGTAGCGGCCGCTTCCGGGATCGGCGAGGAAGAGTTCGGCGACGTCGAAGCGCCAGAGTTCGGCGGTGAAGCGGCCGGGCCGGGCCTGCGGATGAAGCCGTGCCGGGTGCTGTCGGGACGCGACGAACCAGAGGCGCTCGGGATCGATGGCGAGGCTCCAGCCGACGGCGGGTGTCACGGCGTTTCCGTCCCAATCCACTCCCGCCCCGAAGAGCGGAAGATCGAGGGCTCCCCATTCGAGAGGGTGGTCGAAACGGACGGCGATCACGCCCCGGTCGGTACGAATTTCCGGGTGATCCGTCGAGTTTCGGAAAAACGAAATGTAAGAAAAATGAAATCACGCAATCGCGTATTGCGATTGTTACTTCATTCAGTATTCATCGCACCGCGCAGATGGCCCGCCACCGTTCCAATCACCTCGACACGATCGAATACATCGGTCCCCGGCCGCAGAAGGCCCCGAAGCGGCCGAATTTCCTGGCCGGCTGGGTGGTCCTGCTGGTCGCCGCCGGTGCGGTCTACTTCTTCGGCAAGCCGTTCCTCCCACTCCTTCAGGCTCAGCAGGTTGCGCCGACGAGTGAGCGGGCGGACGCGCTCATTTCCGAGCTCCAGCCCTCGGCCTCGGTGGGGGACCGGCTCGCCGCCGCCGCCCTGCAACGGACGCAGTCGCTGGTCGTTTACGAGGATGCCTACTACAAGATCCCCTACCCGAATGGCGACATCCCCTCGGGCAAGGGGCGCGCGGAGGACCTGGTGGTCCGCGCCTACCGGGCTCTCGGCATCGACCTGCAGAAGCGGGTCCACGAGGACATGGTGAGGAATTTCTCCGAGTACCCGCAGATTTTCGGCCGCAAGTCGGCGGATGCGAACATCGACCACCGCCTGACCGCGAACCTCCAGCGGTTCTTCCGTCGCTCCGGCGCCGAGCTGCTCGTGACGGGACCGGAAGGCGACCAGCCGAGTCAGGACGAGAGCGACTACCAACCCGGGGATGTGGTGACCTGGCGCCTGGCCGGCGGCCGGAGCCACATCGGCATCGTGGTGCCCGGACCCGGCGAGAACCGGTCGAAGCCATGGGTCGTGCACAACATCGGCGACGGCCCCGTCTGGGAGGACTGCGTGTTCAATTTCAAGATCATCGGCCACTACCGCTACACCGGTGAGGAAAGCGTCGATGTGACCGCGCTCGGCCCGCTGCGATGAACGCACTCGCGGCTCGCCGCTGGCGGCTGCGCATCCTGCCCCCTCCCGCCCGGGGCGCTTGGGCCGTGCCGGAGGATCCGGAGGCCTTCGACGTGTTCCTGCTGATGGGGCAGTCGAACATGGCCGGCTACGGGGGCATCCATCCGGCGGATCCCTGGCAAGCGGGCGATTTCGAGGCGAGGCCGGGCGTCCTCGTTCTCGGAGGCCAGTGCAAGAGCCGGGACGAACGCCCTCGTGGCCCGATGCGCTGGCGCCCGGCGGCGCACCCGCTGCATCTCAACCAGCGGAGCGCGGGTTTTGGTCTCGGGCTCCCGTTTGCCGAGCGGCTGCGGGAGGAGGCACCCGGAAAGGTCATCGGCCTGATCCCCGGTGCCTGGGGCGGGGCGCCGATCGCCGACCTCGGTCCGGGAAGTCCGCTGTACGGCAACATGATCCAGCGAGCTCGGGAAGCGATGACGCGTGGCCGGCTGCGTGGCGTGCTCTGGCATCAGGGCGAGTCCGACGCGGCGGATCCGGCGCTTGCGGCCGGCCATGCCGGCCGATTGGCCGAGTTGATGAGATGCCTGCGCCGCGATCTCGACGAGGCGGCACTTCCCTTCCTGATCGGGGACCTCGCCGACTTCGGGCGCCAACGGGGGGACCGCGGCTCACACGACCGGGTGCGGGAGGGCCTGCGCTCGGTGGCCACCGCGGACGAGCATGCGGGCTTCGTCGAAAGCGAGGGGCTGGCCAAGGTCGACGCGGTTCATTTCGGGCGCACGGCCTTGGTGAGCTTCGGGCATCGTTTCGCCGACGCGTGGCTCGCGACCCGCGGTGCGTGAGGCGTGTTTTCGCCCCGTGGACCCGTCACGAGGTTGTCATCCGGGTCGGGGCGGCGGATGCTCGGGGCGTGGGATTTCCCTCGGATTTCTTGTTCGGCACGGCCAACGCCGACCACCAGGTGGAGGCGCACGATCCCTCGCGGGAGGACGTGTGGGATCTCTGGGAGCGATCTCAGCGGCTGACTCCCCGGGGCCGGGCCACGGATTTCCGCAAGCGGTATGCCGAGGACATCGCCGCGGCGGCCGCGATGGGGTGCCGGGTGTTCCGCTTCTCCATCGCCTGGGCCCGGGTGGAGCCGGAATGCGGGCGCTTCGACGAGGACGAGCTGGCACACTACCGCGCCGTCGCCGAATGCGTCCGTTCGCACGGCATGCAGGTGATGATCACGCTTCACCATTTCGTCTGGCCGCTGTGGCTCGAACGCGACCATGGCGGGATGATCGGCCGTGAGTTTCCGGATCTCTTCGCCCGCTACGCCGATCGCGTGGCCGAGGCGCTTGGCGACCTCGCCGACTGGTGGATCACCTTCAACGAGCCCAGCCAGCTGACCTTCGGCTACATCAAGCCGTGGTGGCAGAACCACTACTACATGCCGCCGGGTCTGCCGCGCGGGTCCGATGTCGAGGCCGAGGCCGAGGCCGTCGGGCGGCTGATCCCCAACCTGTTCCGGGCCCATGCCCGGGCGCGCAACCTGATCCGCACCCGATGCCGGGCGGCGAAGGTCGGGGTGAATCCGCTGGTGACCGGCTTCCCGCCGTGGCTGCAGAAGATCATGGACTGGGGGGCGTGCCACCGCGGACTCCAGGAAGCGCTCTTCAAGTTCACCACCCAGGGGGCCCTGGTGAGCGAGAAGGGCAACGTGGATCTGGTGATCGGCGGGGTGAGCGACAGCGATGAAACGCGGCACGAGTTCAGCAATCCCTACCTGAGTACGGGGAAGGCCGTACTCGTGCGCGAGGATTCGCCGCTGACGCGTGCCGACGAGCTGGAGGGAAAGCGGGTCGGCGTGGTCAACGTGGGCAACCAGCCGGAGGGTTGGCGTCGCGACCTGCCGGGATCGGTCCGCCGGAGGGTTTTCGTGAACTACGATGAAGCTCGTCGATCGCTGGCGACGGGCGAGGTGGATGCGATCTACGGCGACGCCTTTTTCCTGCAGCCGCCCGAGCTCGAACCGTGCGAGCGCTTTCGTTTCCTGGTGACGGGGTTGAGTGAGGAGAACTACGTGGTGGTGGCGCCGCACGGCCACACCCGCCTGCTGGAGAGGGTCGACCGGGCGATTGCCGGCCTGCTGCCCGAGGAGGCCGGGGAATCTCCGCCGCCGGCCGACCGGTCCGGCACGATGCCGAGTTCGCTGCACGAGGTCTTCCGCGGCGGGGACAGCCTGCCGGAGCGCCTGTCGGGCGGGCGCGGGGTGCGCCGGGTGAGGCGTCGAGGGCGGATTCGGATCGGGATCCGCACCGACGCGGCGGGGCTTTCGGAAAGTTGCCCCGGGGATGGCCTCGAAATGCGCCTGGCGAAACGCATCGCCCGTGAGGTGCTCGGCGACGAGGACCGGCTGGAGGTCGTGCCGTTGGAGCCGATGCGCCGGCTCGACATCCTCGAGTCGAAGATGACCTGGCTGAACTGGGCGTGGCGCTTCTGGGGAACGACGACGATGATCGCCAACGCGAACTGGTGGTACCTCGGCATCGCGGGGCGGCTCCCGGAAGAGTTGTGTCCGGAGGAGGCGGTCGGGGCGCAGGATTTCGTCGGTCTCGACTACTACTGGGGCCTGCCGACGCACGCCTTGCATCGGTTCCGCTTGCTGGAGGATGCGGCCCACGGTCGCTTTCTCAGGGCGCCGGTGTGGCCGCGCGGGCTGCGCCACGCGCTGCGCCGTTTCGGTCGCTGGTTTCCCGATCAGGACCTGTTCATCGTGGAGAATGGATGCCCGCCCGAGGCCGGCGGGATGAAGCGTGCCGAGTACATGGACGCGCACCTGCGGGAGGTGGAGGCGGCGGTCGGGGAAGGCTTGAGGGTGCGGGGCTACAACTGGTGGTCGATCACCTCGAACCGCGAGTGGGGTCATCCCTTCGATCCGAACACCGATTTCGGATTGTACTTCGTCGATCTCGACAAGGATCCGGCGCTGAACCGGGTGGAGACCCCGGCGGTGGAGCGGTTCCGCGCGTGGATCGCGACCCCCGAGGCTTGAGCTTTTCCCGCGGAATCGCGACCTTGGGCGCGAGATGGATCGGCAGGACCCGGACTGGAAGGACAAGGCGCTGTCGACCCGGCTGCTCCATGGCGTGATGGTGACGGTGTCGCTTTCCATCGTGTTCGTGGTGTCCGGAAGCCTCGCCTTTCTCCTGCTCTACGGGCGCGCCACGCGGGGCCTGGTGGCCGGGGAGTCGGAAACGGCGGCCTGGATCCGCTTTGGCGTCGGGGGCGTGATCGGCGTGGTGGCCTTCGTGGTGTGGTACCGACGCAAGTTCTAGTGTCCCGCGCGCCAAGTCCGTCACCTTTCGAGATGATAGGAGTTATCTTGAAATCAGCTCGCTGCGCTCGGCCGCTGAAGGGCTCGCGGATCTTTTCCCCAACTGCTGCGTTGTTCCTTGGTCGCAAATCTCGATTTACTCCCTCGTCACGCCTTGCATTTGAAAAAAATCTCTCGCGCGAAAGTCAACGCTCTTGGCGCGCAGGACACTAGCGGCCGCCTCTCCCTCAAGGGGCGCGGAGGATTTCGGCGGAATCGCGTAGCCCCGGGGCTTGCGCTGGCATGAGGGTCGGCGAATAAGGCGATGAAGGCGGAAAGCGGGTTCGGCCCGTTCGCCTGTGTCCCGGGAGGACCTTCCGGAAACGGGTGCCGGCGAGCGGCGGTGGCGATGGTGGGGCGGCGATGCGGCCGCCGCGGACGGAGGAGAGGACGCGGGTGTCGCGGACGCGGGTGGAGGTGGCTCGCCTCCTGGGTGCTTTCGGTGCTGCCGGCAAGCGGAACGCTGTGGACGGAGGAGTGGGTGGATGCATCGCCCGATGCCGGCTTCTCCTGTGACCTTGAGGTGGAGGCCGACGGCACGATCCACGTCGCCTATCGCGACGATGGAGACGAGGACATGGAGTATGCGCAGCGGAGTCCTGCCGACGTCTGGACGCTGGAAACGGTGGATGCCGCGGACGACGCCGGATCCTTTGCCACGCTGGCCCTTGCCTCGGATGGCACGCCGCACGTCGCCTACTACCGGAACTTCTTTTTCTTCACCGATGCGTGGGAGCTCCGGCATGCGGCCCGGAGCGGAGGGAGTTGGTCGGTCCAGACGGCCCACTCCGGTCTCGGCTTCGGGGCCTTCGCGTCGCTGGCGCTCGACCCGTCGGACCAGGCCATGATCGCGTTCCGGGACTTCGTCACCGTCGAAGAGGCCCGCTTCACCCGCTGGAACGGATTCACCTGGAGCGATGAGTTGTTGGCGAACTCAGGCACGCCCGGGGTCGGCATCAGCGTCGCGGTCGATGCCACCGGCCAACCGCATGTGGCCTACGTGGTGGATTCCACGGGCACGCTGGTCCACCGCAGCCACGATGGAAGTTCCTGGTCCCTGGTTTCCTCGGGCATCGTCGATGCCTCCGGGGTGCTGGGCGAGAAGACCTGCGTCGCGGTGCACAACGGGACCGTCCACCTGCTCTACTCCGACACCACCGGACTGCGGCATGCCTGGGGGACGCCCGGAGCCTGGAGCAACGAGTTGATCGACGGTGGCTTGATCGAAGGGGATTCTCCCTCGCTGGTGCTGGACGGCTCCGGCGTGCCGCACATCAGTTACATCGAGGACTGGACCCTGCGTTGGGGATTCAAGGATGGAGCGACCTGGCAGACGGAAGCGATCGATCCGGACTTCGAGGGGGTGCCGCAGCTTTCGACCGCCATCGCCTTGGACAGCTCGGGCAATCCGCAGCTCGTGTGCCGGATGTACGACGACGTCGCGGGCACCGGCGGGCTGCTTCACCTGACCGCCACGCCGGACGCTGACGACGACGGCATGGCCGATGACTGGGAGGTCGCCCATGGCCTGGATCCCGGTGATCCCGACGACGCGTCGGAGAATCCGGACGGCGATGGCTTCGACAACATCGACGAATTCCTCGCCGGCACCGATCCACACGACGAGGACAGCGACGACGACGGCCTTTGGGACGATGAGGAAGCCAGCCCGTGGTACGGGATCGGCACCGATCCGAACGACCCCGACAGCGACGACGATGGTCTGCCCGACGGTTGGGAGGACGACCACGGGCTCGATCCGCTTTCCGACACGGGCCCCGATGGCGCGGATGGCAATCCTGACGGCGACGCCTTCACCAACCTTCAGGAACTGGGCTACGGCATCAGCCCCTCGAACCACGATGGGACCGCCGGCGACGACATGGATGGCGACGGCCTGACGAATGCCGGGGAACTCGCCGAAGGGACCCATCCGTACCAGTGGGACAGCGATGGCGACCGGCTCGGCGACGGCGACGAAGTCGGCTCCCACGGCACCGACCCGCTCGACCCCGACAGCGACGACGACGGTTTGCCGGACAGCGCGGAGATCGGCTACCACGTCTTCTGGGACAGCTTCGAGGAAACCTCCATCGGCGATGCATGGATCCAGGGGGGTGATCTCCCATGGCAGATCGATGCCACCACCGCCAACCACGACTTCCAGTCCGCGCGGTCCGGAGCGATCGGGGACAGCCAGACCAGCGAGATGGAACTGGAGGTCGAGCTGCTCGGTGCCGGTCGCGTGGACTTCCGCTACCGAACCTCCACCGAGGCCGGTCATGATGCGCTGCGGTTCTCGGTCGACGCCGCTTCCCCCACTTCCTATTCGGGCAGCATCGATTGGAATTTCGCCGGCCAATCGCTCGCTGCCGGCACCCACACCCTGCGCTGGGTTTATGAAAAGGATGCCGCGGGCTCGGACGGGGACGATGCGGTGTGGGTCGACGGCGTCTACGTCGGAGTCGAGGCCACCGGCACCTCGCCGAACGACCCCGACAGCGACGACGACGGCCTCACCGACGGCGCAGAGCTCCTGTCCCATGGCACCGACCCCATGGATGACGACAGCGACGATGACGGACTGCTCGATGGCACCGAGATCAACCAACACCTGACCGACCCGCTCGACAGCGATAGCGACGACGACGGTCGGACTGATGCGGAGGAGGTGAATGGTCCCGTGACGAGCGATCCGAACGACGACGATTCGGATGATGACGGGATGCCGGATGGATGGGAGGTCGACCACTCGCTTGACCCGAATCAAGGCGACGCGACCGACGACCCGGATGGAGATGGTCTCGACAATGCCGGGGAGTTCGCCGCCGATACCGACCCCCAGAACGACGATACGGACGCCGATGGCATGACCGACGGCTGGGAGGTGGCGCATCTGCTCGATCCGAAGGTCGACGACGGCGGCCTCGATCCCGACAGCGACGATCTGGACAACGCCGGGGAGTTCACCGCCGGCACCGACCCGCACGATGCCGACACCGACGCCGACGGCATGACCGACGGTTGGGAGGTCACGCATCTGCTCGATCCGAAGGTCGATGACAGCAGCCTCGATCCGGACAGCGACGATCTGGACAACGGCGGGGAGTTCGTCGCCGACACCGATCCCCACGACGACGACAGCGATGACGACGGCATGACCGACGGCTGGGAAGTCGGGCATTCGCTTGACCCGAAACTGGACGACAGCGCCCTCGATCCCGACAGCGATGATCTGAACAACGCCGGGGAGTTCACCGCCGACACCGATCCCCACGACGCCGACAGCGACAACGACGGCATGACCGACGGTTGGGAAGTCACCCACCTGCTCGATCCGAAGCTCGATGACAGCGCCCTCGATCCGGACAGCGACGACCTCGACAACAACGGCGAGTTCACTGCCAACACCGACCCGAATGATCCGGACAGTGATGACGACGGGATGACCGATGGCTGGGAAATCGGCAACGCACTCGATCCGATGACCAACGACGGCGGCCTCGACCCGGACAGCGACAACCTCGACAACACCGGGGAGTTCACCGCGGGCACCGATCCGCACGACGACGACAGCGACGACGACGGCCGCCTTGATGGCGAGGAAGTGAATGGGCCCGTCACCAGTGACCCGAATGACGCGGACACCGACGACGATCTGCTCAACGACTTTGACGAAGTCGACCAGCACGGCACCGACCCGAACCTCGCGGACACCGATGACGACGGTCTCGACGATTGGGCCGAGGTGAACACCCATCCGAGCGACCCGACCGACCCCGACAGCGATGACGATGGCCTCGATGACGGTGAGGAAATCCTGACCTGGCTGACGGACCCCCTCGACCCGGATGGGGACGACGACGGCCTGTTGGACGGAGAAGAAGTGGCCGAGGGCACCGATTTCAACGATCCCGACAGCGACGACGACGGGCTTCTCGACGGCGCCGAAGTCAACGATTGGGCAACCGACCCGAACCTTGCCGACACCGACTCCGACGGACTGAACGACAGCCGGGAAACCACCGGCGTCACCGTGCTCTCGGATTCCTTCGAGAGCGGTGCGCTCGCCGATCCGCCCTGGACCAACATGGGGGGCGTCGCCTGGCAGGTGGACACCATCGATGCCTCGGAAGGCACGCACTCGTGCGGGCTCGCCCTGCCGGATCCCAACACCGTCGGACTCCTGAAACTCACCGGCCAGCTGGATGAACCCGGGGAGCTCCGGTTCTCACTCAGCCTGGAGACCGAGCAGTACGAGGACTTCGTCCTGCGAAACCTCACGACCGCCGGGGAACTGGTCCGCCTGAGTGGCATCGCCCCCGCCTGGCAGACCATCACCCAGCCGCTCGCCCAGGGTCCCGTGAGTCTTCGTTTCGAATACCAGCGATTCGGGGGCGGCACTCCCGGCTGGGTGCGCATCGACGACGTGCAACTCCGCATTCCCAGCAGCAACACCGACCCGAACGACGACGACAGCGACGACGACGGCGTGACCGATGGTCAGGAGATCGCCGACGGCACCGATCCGAACGACCCCGATGCCGATGGCGACGGGCTCAACGACGGGGAGGAAAAGGCTGCGGGAAGTGATCCGGCCGACCCGGACAGCGACGACGACGGGCTCACCGACGGAGCCGAGGTCCATACCCACGGATCGAGCCCGATTCTCGAGGATACCGACAGCGACGGGATGCCCGACCCGTACGAAGTGGCGAACGATCTCGACCCGGCCACCGATGATACCGGCGGCGACGCCGACGCCGACGGCGCCTCCAACGGTCAGGAACACGCCGAAGGGACCGACCCGAATGATCCGGACAGCGATGACGATGGCGTCGATGACGGCCCGGAATTGAATACCTACCTCTCCGATCCGCTGGACACCGACAGCGACGACGACACCCTCGGCGACGGCCAGGAAGTCAACGACTACGGCACCAGCCCGACCGACCCGGACAGCGACGGCGACGGCCTGCGCGACGACGACGAGATCAACCAACACGGCACCGACCCGCTCGACGATGACAGTGACGACGACGGGCTCGACGATCAGACCGAGGTCACCTGGACCGACGAGTGGAGCGACGGCTTCGAGGGCGGAGTGGGAAGCCCCGACTGGGTGCTGAGTGGCAGCCCCGGAACCCCGACCCCGGGCTGGTACGCCCAGACTCAGGAGGCCTCATCCGGTCAGCGCTCGGCGACGAACAACAGCCTCTTCATCAACCGCTGGGTGGCCATGGAGACCACCCGGACCACCGTGGCCGGAAATGTGAAATTCATGCGGAAGATCGGCGCCGCCGCCCATGGCACGCTGGTGTTCCTGGTCGATGGCGATGCCAAGGGCATGTGGGCCATCCCGACGGACTGGGTGGAGGTGTCGGTTCCGATCACCGCCGGCACCCATGTCTTCCGCTGGGAGTACCTGAGTGGCGGATACGAAAGCTGCTTCGCCGGTGAAGTCTGGGTCGATGACGTGCGGATCCCCATTCCCTTGCCTCTCGATCCCCTGGATAACGACACCGACCACGACGGACTCGGCGACGGCGCCGAGGTGTCGATCCACGGCAGCAACCCGCACCTGGTCGATACCGATGGCGACGGGCTCGACGATGGCATCGAGGTCGGCACCCACTTGACCCTCCCGGACGACCCGGATACCGACGGCGACGGATTGCCCGACGGTTGGGAGGTCGGTTTCGGACTCGATCCCCTGGTGACGACCGGCGACGACGGGGCCGATGGCGATCCGGACGGCGACCTGGTTTCCAACCTCGGGGAATACGAGGCGGGGTCGAACCCGACGCTCGGTGACAGCGACGGCGACGGCCTCACCGACGAGGAGGAGATCGGCACCCACGGCACCGACCCGGCCGACGCGGACAGTGACGACGACGGGCTCACCGATGGTGAGGAAGTCAACGAGCATGGAACCGAGCCCCTCGATGCCGACAGCGATGACGACGGACTGCTCGATGGGGCCGAGATCGACACGCACGGGACCGACCCGCTCGACGCCGACAGCGACGATGATGGCCTGAACGATCAGCCGGAGGTCACGACCTACGGGACCGACCCGAACCATCCGGACCACGATGGCGACGGCCTCCTCGACGGGGCCGAGGTCTTCTCCCATGGAACCGATCCCAAGTCGGCGGACACCGACTCGGACGGCATGGACGACTTCTACGAGGTCCAGCACTCACTCGACCCGAACAGCGACGACACCGGCTCCGATCCGGATGGGGACAACCTCCCCAACGGCGACGAGTACGCCGCCCAGACCGACCCCAACCATGCCGACAGCGACGGCGACGGCTTGAACGACGGCGAGGAAGTCATTCTCCATCACACGGATCCGCTGGACGACGACAGCGATGATGACGGGCTCTCGGACGGAAGGGAGACCGTGCCGCTGGTGGCGTATCGCCACGACTTCGAGACGGTGCTGACACCCGCGGGTTGGACCAGCGGCGGTCACTGGGCATGGGGCCTCAGCAGCGAGGCGGCGGAGGGCAGCCAGGCGGGCCGCAGCGGGCTGATCGATCACCTGGAGTTCTCGTGGCTCAAGTTCGAGCAGACCGTCGAGCCCGGCAGCATCCGCTTCCGGGTCAAGACGGACAGCCAGGAATTCTTCGACGAGCTTGAGTTCAGGATCGACGGATCGACGGAGGGCAGCTGGTCGGGAGACACCGCGTGGAGCGAGGTGAGCTTCCCGATCGAGGCCGGCGCCCGGGAGTTCGTCTGGCGGTACGAAAAGAACGGCAGCATCGATGGGGGTGACGACCGGGCGTGGATCGACCTGGTCGAGATCATCGCCGATCCGGTCGGCACCGATCCCCTCGATGCCGACAGCGATGACGACGGTCTGTCCGACCTCGCCGAGTTCGGCACCCACGGCACCGATCCGCTGGATGCCGACAGCGACGACGACGGCCTGACCGATGGCGATGAAATCACGACCGGCACGCTGCCGCTCGACCCCGACACCGACAGCGACACGCTGCCCGACGGTTGGGAGGTCGATCACGAGCTCGATCCACTGGTTTCCACCGGGGAACATGGGGCGACCGGCGACCCGGACGGCGACACGCTCGACAACGCGGCCGAACTCGCCAACGGCTGTCACCCCCGCTGGGCGGACACCGACGGCGACCTGCTGCTGGACAACGCCGAGGTCAATGACCACGGCACCGATCCTGGGGACTTCGACAGCGACGACGATGGCCTTGGCGATGGCCTCGAGGTGGATCGCTACGGAACACTGGCGAACGACCCGGACAGCGACGGCGACGGGCTGCTCGATGGTTGGGAGGTCGAGAACGGTCTCGATCCGCTGGTGGCGACCGGAGACGATGGCGCGGCGGGCGACCCGGACGGTGACGGCAAGGACAACGCGACCGAACAGGCGGCCGATACACCGGCGCAGGAACCCGAACGCTTCATGCCGATCAACGAAGCGATGACCTTGGCAAGCTGTGGCAGCACGCCTCCGTCCTACACCTTCTTCCAACGGCGCTCGGACGGGGATGTCAGCCTCTTTGACTTCAACGACGACGGCCTGGCGGACTTCACCGTCACCGGTCCGCAGGCCGGCAGCGACAACAACGGCAAGCCGCTGATGATCTATCGATCGGGTGGTGCGGGCTCGTTCGCCGAATGGCTGTGGTCTTCGGAATCGCCGAGCGTGCTGGCTTGGGGAGACGCCGATGGCGATGGGCACAAGGACCTGCTGATCACGGGTGGCTCCACTCGTGTCCTGCTCTACCACGAAGACGTTTCCCTCTGCAGCGGCGGCTCACCTTTCGTTGCGACGGACTTTGGCCTGCCTGCCACAAGTCTCGGCGACGCCGCGTGGGCCGACTACGACGGCGACGGAGATGACGACCTGGTTCTCCTCGGGGTTTCGGAGAACAATCCACCGGACCTCGCATTTGCGACGAGGATCTACCGCAATGATGGAGGGGGTACCTTCACGGACATCTCCGCGGGATTGGTCGGGTTGAGCCGTGGCGAAGCGGCGTGGGTCGATATCGACAACGATGGCGACCTCGATCTCGCGGTCTGCGGCGTCAACGACTTGCTGGTGGAAGGCCAACCGGTCAGCAGCAGGCACACCCGGATCTACCGCAACGACGGCGGTGACACCTTCACCGACATCGGGGCCGGCCTGATCGGGCTGTGGAATGCCTGCCTCGCCTGGAGCGACGTGAACGGCGACGGCCTTCCCGATCTCGCCGCTGCCGGACACGACAGCAACGCCATCCCGACCAGCCGGATTTACATGAACCAAGGTGGCGGAACGTTCTCCCCTCTGGCTTGGCAACCGGCCGGTGTCGCCTTCGGAGATCTCGCCTGGATCGATCATGACCTCGACGGCGACCAGGACCTGCTGGTCGCGGGCCAAGGCGCGTCGGGAAGAACCGTCACGCTCTACCGAAACTCCGGCGGCTCGTTCAGCGAAGTCGATTCCGGGCTGCCGGCGGTCAGCGATGGCAGCCTGGACACCGGGGATTTCGACAACGACGGCTGGCCGGATGTTGCCGTGATGGGCTCCCTGCCATCGTCGCCGTGGGCGATCACCGACATCTATCGAAACCACGGCGACGACCTGCTCGACCCCGACGGCGACGGGCTGCCGAACTGGCGGGAAGTCCTCTTCGGCACCGATCCGAACGACGCGGACAGCGACGACGACGGTCTTCACGACGGCCTGGAGGCGCTGGCGGAACGGGATGCGGGGGTCGAATCCTTCGGCAGTGGGACGCCGGCCGGCCCAAGCCCGCGGAGCAAGGAACCGACCAGCCTCGTCCCCGACTGGACGACGCTCGGGGATGAATGGTGGACGATCGATTCCACCCCGCCCGCATGGGACGGAACCACCAGTGCCCGTTCGGGTGTGGTCGCCGACAACCAGAGCAGCGAACTCAGGCACGTGCGCACGGTCGATGCGGGCCGCATCGAGTTCGCGCTGCGCGTCCACAGCGAGCGCGGATCGGATGGGCTCCGCTTCCTCATCGATGGCGTTCCGCAGGGGGAATGGTCGGGCCACGTCGCGTGGACGGAGGTTTCCTTCCCGATCACGGCCGGGGAGCACACCTTTGCCTGGGTGTATGCCAAGGACGGAGCCGGCACGGCCGGGGAGGATGCCGCCTGGATCGACGGGGTCCGCTTCCTTGCCGATGGAACCGGCACGGATCCGAACGACCCGGACAGCGATGGAGACGGAGCGGCCGACGGATGGGAACTCGACTTCGGCCTGGACCCGCTGGCGACGGCGGATGGCGCGGCCGACGGCGACGGCGACGGTCTGGACAATGCCGGCGAGTTCGCCTGGCAGACCGATCCCGCCGATCCGGACAGCGACGGCGACGGGCTGTCGGACGGGGAGGAAGTGAACGATCATTCGACCGATCCGACACGCCTCGATAGCGACGCCGACGGGGACCCGGACGGCGTCGAGGTACTCGAGACGGGGCTCGACCCGAACGATGCGTCGCGGGTGTTCCGCCTGCGGATCGTGTCGCGGGGAGCGGGCGGCGAAACGATCGAATGGCCCTCGGCGCCGGGCCGGGTCTACGACGTCTGGAGATCGCCCGACCTCACGGCCTGGACCCGGGTCGAGGAGGGCCTTCCCCCGTCGGGAACAGGAACGACCTCGGCCACGCTGCCGGCCGGGCCGGAGAGCGTGGGGTTCTACCGGGTGGAAGTACGCCCGGATCCGTAGATCGCAATTGAAGCGCGGGTTTTCGCCGGATCCGCATAGCATGCGGGCTCGATTCCGCGGGAAGCTCGTAGTCGAAGGAAAAGGCGATGAAGGCGGAGAACGGGTTCGGCCCGTCCGTTGGCATGCCCGGGGCGCATCTCCGGAACGGGTGGCGACGGACGGTGGATGGAAATGTGGGGCGGCGATGCGGCCGCCGGAGCGCTTGGAGCAAGCGGACGTGGGGCCTGTCGGTGGCGGTCGTCGCGGCGTGGGGGACCTGCGTGGCGGCCCTCGTCGATGACTTTGAAGCCGGGGGCGGCGGCTGGACCTTTACCGGCACGTGGGGCGTCGCCACCGAGTGCGTCCACTCTCCGAGCCACGGCATCACCGATTCGCCCGGGAGCTACTATGACAATGGTACGGACAGCACGGCGACGATGGCGTCGGACGTCGATCTCTCGACTTCGCTGCGGCCGGTGCTTTCCTTCTGGCACGAGCATTCGCTCGAGGCGGGCTACGACTTCGGCCGGGTGGAGGTCTCGACCGATGGCGGCGCGAGCTGGAGCGATCCACCGCTGGCGAGCTACACCGGGGAGTCGGGTCCGATGGCGCGGCAGCAGCTCGACCTGTCGGCCTACGCCGGCGAGGCCACGGTGAGGGTCCGCTTCCGCCTGGTGACGGACGGCTCGGTGGTGCGCGACGGCTGGGCGATCGACGACGTGGTGATCGACGACGCGCCGGCTCCGGTGACGCTGGCGACGCCGACCGGCGGCGACCTCGGCCGGAATCACGTCGACCTCTCGTGGGGTGCGGCGGGCGGCGACTTCGCGGCCTACGTCGTGCTGCGTTCGACGTCGTCGGGATTCTCCACCGACGACGCGACCGTGCTCGCGAGGATCGAATCGGGGGGCACGACCACCTGGACCGACATCACGGCCAACCCGAAGACGGGCTACCACTACCGGGTGCTGGTGGAAGGTGCTTCCGGGCTGGTCAGCGAAAGCAACGAGGTGAGTGCGACGACGCTCGCCGGGATGGACTTTCCCTTTCTCGACGATGGCGAAGGGGGCGGCGGCACCTGGGTGGCGGACGCTCCGTGGGGGCTGAGTGGCGAAGAGGCCTACCGTGGCGGTGCGGCTTGGGCGGACTCGCCGGGCGGCGACTACGCGGACGGCATCGCGGGCCAGTCGCTGACGCTTGCCGCTCCCGTGGATCTGAGCGGCAGCAGCGCGCCGGCCTTGTGCTTCGCGCACAAGCTGGTGCTGGGGAGCGGCGATGCGGCGCTGGTCGAGGTCTCGACGGACGACGGCAGTTCCTGGACGCCACTGGCGTCCTACAACCCCGGCTCGGCCCCGGCCGACTGGCAGCCGGTGAGGGTCGGGCTTTCGGGCTACCGGGAGCCGTCGGTGCTGGTGCGATTCCGCCTCACGACCGACAGCTCGAACACGGCCGATGGCTGGCACCTCGATGACATTTCCATCGCGGAGTCCCCGGCGCCGGTGGCCGCACCCCTGGGCAGCGAGGTGACCTCGTCCTCGGCGAGGGTGACGTGGACGGCGAGCGGGCATCCCCAGGTGACCGGCTACGTGGTTTGTCGTACTTCTTCGGGAGAGGCGGGCCTGGACGATCTCGTCGCGGAGCTTCCGTCCTCGGCGGGCACCAGTCATGTCGATGGCGGCCTCGTTCTCAACACGGACTATTCCTATCGGGTGTTCGCGGTGACGAGCTACCGGACGTACTCGGAGCCGTCGGCCTACGCGCTTGCCATCCATACCCTGAGCAATCCGGCGCCGTGGTCGGAGGGCTTCGAGGGGGTGCTGGACAACTGGGTGACCGGCGGCAACAGCGGGACCAACGACTGGGCGTCCTCGGCCGAGGCCGCGCAGGCCGGGGCGGCCTGCCTGGCCGACACGCCGGGCACGAGCTACAGCCCCGGCGACGACACCTGGATCGACACCTCGGTGGACCTGACGGGCACCGAGTGGCCGGTGCTGAGCTTCCATGACCGCCTCGACCTCGGCACGGGCGACTGGGTGCGGCTGGAAGTGAGCGCCCCGGGCAAGCCGACGCGGCACATGTACGGGTGCTTCGAGGGTGGCCACGCGGATTGGCGCGAGCAGCGGATCGACCTCTCGGAGTGGAAGGGCTCGGATCAGGTGAAGCTGCGGTTCCGCCTGGCGGCCGATGGTGATGCCAGCGTGGGCAGCGGTTGGTTGCTCGACTCGATGGACGTTTCGGAAAACCCGGACCGCGCGGTGGCGGCGGTGCTGCCGGTGACCGAGGACTTCGAGGGAGACCTGCAGGGGACTTGGCTGGCCAGCGGCTGGTATTCGGCGCCCGACGCGCAGTCGGTGGACGGCGTGGCCTCGGGCCGGGTGAGTGACAGCGACCGGATGCGCGACGTGTGGCACGGGCTCACGCTTTCCAAGCCGGTGACGCTGGGCCCGGCGGTGCAGGCGACCTACTGGGTGCGGGGCGAGCTGGCGAGCTACTCGTATTTCCGTCTGCAGTACTCGGAGGACGACGGGGCGAGCTGGCCGGAGGTCGGTGCGGTGAACCTGAACTACGGGACGAACCTCGGGGAGTTCACGCGGTATCAGGCGGACCTGTCGGGCCTGGCGGGGAAGACGGTGCGGCTGCGTCTGCACCTGAGCGCGGACACGCGGGCACCGACGGCGAGCATCCGGGTGGACAAGTTCACCCTGGACGACATGCCGGCGGCGGTGAGCCTCGACTCGGCGACGCCGTCGCTGCGATCGATCGACCTGGGCTGGAGCGAGACGCCGCTGGGCGGGGACTTCGTGCGCTACGAGCTGTGGCGCTCGACGAGCGCGAATGTGAGCGTGACCAATGGCGAGAAGATCTTCGAGACGACCGATGCTCTGGAGACGGACTTCGAAGACACCGGCCTGAACATCGGCGGGACCTACTACTACCGGGTGTTCACGGTGGACGTGCGGGACACCTTCATTCCCTCCAACGAGCTGGCGTCGACGACGGTTCCGGTGGTGCTGCCGTTCGTCGACGGGATGGAGGCGACGGACAACTGGGTGATCGGGAGCCACAACGCGAATGCGGCGGACTGGGGGATCTCGGCCGACTCGCCGCAGGAGGGCGGCGGTTGCATGGAGTCGAATCCCGGCGGCCACTACGGCCCGGCGACGGACAGCTACTTCGAGACGGCGGTGGACCTGACGGGCACCGAATGGCCGGTGCTGAGCTTCCACGACCAGCTCGATCTCGGCGCGGCGGACTGGGTGCGGCTGGAGGTGAGCGCCACGGGCAAGCCGACGCGGCACCTTTACGGGTGCTATGAAGGCGGCCACGCGGATTGGCGCGAGCAGCGGATCGACCTGTCGGAATGGAAGGGCTCGGACAACGTGCGGCTGAGGTTCCGGCTGTGGTCGGACGACGCGCCGACGACGGGGACCGGCTGGCGGGTGGATGCGGTGAGTGTTTCGGAAAACCCGGACCGTGCGGTGGCGGCGGTGCTGCCGGTGACCGAGGACTTCGAAGGCGACCTGCAGGGGACTTGGCTGGCCAGCGGCTGGCACTCGGCGCCCGACGCGCAGTCGGTGGACGGCGTGGCCTCGGGCCGGGTGAGTGACAGCGACCGGATGCGCGACGTGTGGCACGGACTGACGCTCACCAAGCCGGTGACGCTGGGCCCGGCGGTGCAGGCGACCTACTGGGTGCGGGGCGAGCTGGCCAGCTACTCGTACTTCCGTCTGCACTACTCGGAGGACGACGGGGCGAGCTGGCCGGAGGTCGGTGCGGTGAACCTGAACTACGGAACGAACCTCGGGGGGTTCACGCGGTATCAGGCGGACCTGTCGGGCCTGGCGGGGAAGACGGTGCGATTGCGTCTGCACGTGAGTGCGGACACGCGGGCACCGACGGCGAGCATCCGGGTGGACAAGTTTACCCTGGACGACATGCCGGCGGCGGTGAGCTTCGACTCGGCGACGCCGTCGTTGCGCTCGATCGACCTGGACTGGAGCGAGACGCCGCTGGGCGGGGACTTCGTGCGCTACGAGCTGTGGCGCTCGACGAGCGCGAATGTGAGCGTGACCAACGGCGAGAAGGTCTTCGAGACGACCAACGCGCTGGAGACCGACTTCGAGGACACCGGCCTGAACATCGGCGGGACCTATTACTACCGGGTGTTCACGGTGGACGTGCGGGACACCTTCATTCCCTCCAACGAGCTGGCGTCGACGACGGTTCCGGTGGTGCTGCCGTTCGCCGACGGGATGGAGGCGACGGACAACTGGGTGATCGGGAGCCACAACGCGAATGCGGCGGACTGGGGGATCTCGGCCGACTCGCCGCAGGAGGGCGGCGGTTGCATGGAGTCGAATCCCGGCGGCCACTACGGCCCGGCGACGGACAGCTACTTCGAGACGGCGGTGGACCTGACGGGCACCGAATGGCCGGTGCTGAGCTTCCACGACCAGCTCGATCTCGGCGCGGCGGACTGGGTGCGGCTGGAGGTGAGCGCCACGGGCAAGCCGACGCGGCACCTTTACGGGTGCTATGAAGGCGGCCACGCGGATTGGCGCGAGCAGCGGATCGACCTGTCGGAATGGAAGGGCTCGGACAACGTGCGGCTGAGGTTCCGGCTGTGGTCGGACGACGCGCCGACGACGGGGACCGGCTGGCGGGTGGATGCGGTGAGTGTTTCGGAAAACCCGGACCGTGCGGTGGCGGCGGTGCTGCCGGTGACCGAGGACTTCGAAGGCGACCTGCAGGGGACTTGGCTGGCCAGCGGCTGGCACTCGGCGCCCGACGCGCAGTCGGTGGACGGCGTGGCCTCGGGCCGGGTGAGTGACAGCGACCGGATGCGCGACGTGTGGCATGGGCTCACGCTTTCCAAGCCGGTGACGCTGGGCCCGGCGGTGCAGGCGACCTACTGGGTGCGGGGCGAGCTGGCCAGCTACTCGTACTTCCGTCTGCAGTACTCGGAGGACGACGGGGCGAGCTGGCCGGAGGTCGGTGCGGTGAACCTGAACTACGGGACGAACCTCGGGGAGTTCACGAGGTATCAGGCGGACCTGTCGGGCCTGGCGGGGAAGACGGTGCGACTGCGCCTGCACGTGAGCGCGGACACGCGGGCACCGACGGCGAGCATCCGGGTGGAAAAGTTCACCCTGGACGACATGCCCCAGGCGGTGCTGGCCGAGCCGATCGACGACATCCAGCCGACTTCGTTGCGGCTCAACTGGCAGGCCTCGACGCTGCCGACCTTCGTTCGCTACCGGATCTACCGCAGCCTCGACGCGAACGTGACCACCGCCTCGACCTTGCTGGCGGAGATCGACGAGGCGGGCACGGAGAGCTTCGCCGACACGGACCTGCAGACGCGCACGACCTACTACTACCGCATCTTCGTCGTCGATGATCGCGACACCCACAGCCCGTCCGGCCTCGTGTCGGCGACCACGCTCGGGATCCCGTTGCCGATCGACGAGGACTTCGAGGGAGGGCTCGACGGCTGGACCACGACCGGCGAATGGCAGGCCTTTGCCGGGACCGGCCGCGGCGGCGGCGCGGCACTGGTCGATTCGCCGGGTGACTACCAGGCCTCGACCACGACTCATGCGCAGTTCGCCGTCGATCCCCGCGGGATGGACTGGCCGGTGCTTCGCTTCTGGGACAAGCACGCCTTTGCCGGAGGCTCCTGGGGGGCGGTGGAGATCTCGACCAACGGCACCAACTGGGGCAACCGGCGCTACGGTGTCACCGGCATTCGCACCGAATGGCGCGAGCAGGCGATTGACCTCTCGCCGTGGAAGGACGAGGAACGCCTGTTCATCCGTTTCATCCGGGGCACCGACACGAATCTCGCGGACGGCTGGACGATCGACGACCTGACCCTGACCGACCACGTCGCCGCGCCCGACTACCCGGTGTGGGACGACGGCGGCGGCCTGCCGTGGCTCTCGGCCCGCTGGCAGAGCGTGACGGACGATCCCTACCAGGGGACCACCTGCCTCCACGACAGCCCCGAAGGCCGCTACGCTCCCAATGTGGCTCACCAGCTCGTGCTGGCGCATCCGCTGGACCTGACGTCGGCGGTCGATCCGAAGCTCACCCTGTTCCTCCGGGGACAGCTGCTGAGCTACTCGTATTTCCGGGTTCATGTCTCGACCGACGAGGGCCTGAACTGGACCGAGATCTCCTCGCTGAACCGCAACTACGGCTACAACTCGCCGGACTGGGAGCTGCTGCAGGCCTCGCTTTCGCCGTGGCTCGGGCAGGTCATCCGGCTGCGCATCGAAAGCTCCGGCGATTCCCGCCAGCCGGCCTCCGACCTCTACCTCGACAACATCGGCATCGGCGAGGAGCCTCCGGGCGCCCCGGTGCCGGCGTCGCCGGTCGAGCAGGCGATCGTCACCGAGCTGCGGCCGACACTGACGGTCGAGAATGCGGTCGACCCGCAGAGCGACCCGATGACCTACCGCTTCGAGGTCTATGCCGACGAGGCGCTGACCCAGCTCGTCGCCCAAGTCCCGGCGGTCGCCTCGGGCGCGGGGGTGACCTCGTGGCAGGTCGACGTCAACCTGCCCGACAACCATTTCTACTGGTGGCGCTGCCGGGCGGACGACGGTGACGACACCGGTCCGTGGAGCGAGGTGGCAACCTTCGCGGTGAACGAAATCAACAACCTCCCGAACGTGCCGACGCTGGTGTCGCCGCTGAACGGAACGACGATCTACAGCCTGAACGAGCTGGTGATCTGGCGCACGACCGACGATCCGGATCCGGGCGACCGCATCATCGACTACCACCTCGAGGTCGATGACGACGCCGACTTCTCCTCGCCGCTGGTGAGCCAGGAGGGCATCGAGGTGACCGGCCTGCCGGACGGCGCGGGCTTCCTCGTCGGCGTTCCCTTCGCGGATCTCGGCGGGATCGAGGCGATCCGGGCCGGTGGCTGGTTCTGGCGGATCCGGGCGCGCGACAGCCGCTTCGGCTACGGGGCGTGGTCGGGCGAGGAAGGGTACTTCCGGACGACCACCGACTACGAGCGCTTCCTCTACGATACCTACACGCCGGCCGAGCGGCTCGATCCCGCGATCTCGGGCGACGACGTCGACCCGGACGGCGACGGCGTCGGGCAGATGATCGAGTTCGCCTGTGGCATGGACCTCGAGGTCCGCGATCCGGAGGGCGCGCCGGTGATGCGGATCGTGGAGGTCGGTGGCGAGGACCACCTGGCCTTCGAGTTCGACCGCAAGATTGGGACCGACCTGGTGGTCCGGCTCCAGGCCTCGCCCTCGCTTTCCTACGGCTGGCAGGACAGCGGGGCGACGGTCGAGGTGCTCGGCCCGATCGACGCCGGGCGCGAGCGCTGCCGGCTGGTCGATCCGCACCCGATCGGACACTTCGGCCGGCGATTCGTGCGCGTGGAGGTGGCGTTGCCGTGAGATCCGCGGCTCTCGATTCCGAAAATTTACCCGAAAATTCTGCTGCCGCTGCTAACGTTCGTGATGCGGATCTATCTCGTAGCGTGAACGAGTCCGACGAAGCGGAATACGTGCGCCTGTTGAATGATCATCAGGCGATGATCCGCGCGTTCATCATTTCGCTGATGCCCGGGGCGCCGGGCGTGGACGACGTCATCCAGGAGGCCAACCAGGTCCTCTGGAAGAAGCGGGGAGACTTCGAGATCGGGACCAATTTCCGGAGCTGGGCGCTGACCATCTGCCGCTTCCAGGCGATGGCGCAGCTCAAGAAGCTGCGGCAGCAGCGCTGGGTGTCCCTGAGCGACGGCCTGGCGGAAACCATGGCCGACGAGATGGAGGCGGAGATCGATGCCGGCTTCGAGGAGGAACGGCGCGACGCGCTCCGCTCGTGCATGGGCAAGCTGCGGGAGGTCGATCGCGAGCTGCTGCTCGAGCGCTACTGGCATCGGACGCGGCTGCAGGACTTCGCGGTGATGACGGGGCGCTCGGTCGGAGGCCTGAGGGTGACGCTTTTCCGCCTGCGGACCGGCTTGAAGCGCTGCATTGAACAGAATCTTGAAGCGGAGGGAGGCGCATGACCGAAGGCCGGAGCTACGACGCGCCGCTGGAGCGCCTGCTGCACGACCTTGAGGATGGAAATCTCTCTCCCGAGGGCTGGCGGAAGCTCGAGGAACGGCTCAAGGCTGATCCGGAGGCGCGCCGGAAATACCGCGAGCACATGGCCTTTGCCAGCGCACTTCACGCCGAGGCGCGGGCGGTCGGGGAGATTGAAGACCGAACCCCGCGCGCCGAAAAGGTGATGGCACCGAGACGGATCTTCGCCCGGTCCGTGCTGGCGGCGGCGGCAGTACTCGCGCTGCTGGCGGCGGTGGCCTCGTGGATCATGATTCCGAAGCCGGACCCGGCCCGGGTCGTGGCCGGCCCCTCGACGAGCTGGTACTTCACCGCGGGCGGAATCGATGACGGAGGCGAGTTCATCGACGGCTCGCGGGTGTCGGTCGACACCGGCACGCTGGAGATGGTCTCGACGACCGGCACGCGCGTCCTGCTGGAAGCACCGGCGGATTTCGAGTGGCAGCGGCCCTTGCGGGGCGAGCTGCACGCGGGTCAGGCCTGGTTCGCCGTCGCCCGAGGCGACGAGGGTTTCAAGGTCCGGCTTGGAGCGGTCGATGTGACCGATCTCGGCACCGAGTTCGGTCTTCGCCGGCGGGCGGGGGCGGATGAGGTGCACGTCGGGGTCGGCCGGGTGAGGGTCGAGTCGATTCACAAGATCGGACATGCGGTTGAACTGCAGGCCGACGAGGCAGTCGTGGCGGGTCCGACCGGCCGGACGCGGGGAGCCCCGTGCCGGCCGGAGAGTTTCGTGCGCCAGCTTCCCGTGGAGGTGCCGATGATCCGCTGGAGCTTCGATGAATCGAAGGACTCGCGTTTCGAAGCCGACGCCGCCGGGCTGCCGGCGTTTTCCTTCTCGATCCTCGACGACGGAGGCAAGGCACGGGAGCCGGTGGTGGTCGCCGGCCGGTTCGGAGGGGCCCTGGATCTCGGCGCCAGTGGATTCGGCGCCCGATCGGAGTTTCCCGGGTTCTCGGGGGGGGTTCCGCGAACGGTGGCGATCTGGATTCGTGGCTCCCGCCAGGAGAGGCACATCTATCCGCCGACCGGGCGGGACATGCATCCTTCGATCGTGCGCTGGGGACGCGACGCCCATGGCGGCAAGTGGCAGCTGGCGGTGGGCGCCGCCGGCGAACTGGTGGCCACCCAGTGGGGAGGGGCGTGGCGCTCCGGGAGGGTTCCGGCGGGACGGAGCGCCTTGGACGAAGAATGGCACCATGTCGCGTCGGTCTTCACCGGTCGCTACCTCGAAGGCGGTGTGCCGGAGGTGATCCACTACCTCGATGGTGAACGGCTCGAGGTGCTGGACACCATGCCGGCCTTGCCGATCGACACCGTCACCGACCACGCCCAGAGCTGGACGCTTTCCCTCGGAATCCAGGATGTCCCTGGAGAAGACCAGCCGCCCCTTCCCGACATCGCGCTCGACGAGCTGCTGCTGCTCCGCCACGCGCTCGACGATGCGCAGGTACGCACCCTTTACCAAACCAACGAATGGCGTCCGGAAGGTCGCCCGAATTCCGAAACCCCAACCGAACCATGAAAATCACCCAACTGTGGCCGACCGCGCTCGGTCTGGTCCTCGCCGCTCCGATTGCCTCCGCGACGGTACTGGAGAACGATTTCGAAGCGGAAACCGTGGGCAGCTTCCCGGCGAGCGGCTTCTTCGACATCAACGCCCAGGGAACCCGCGTCGTCGAGGACGACACGACGGCCACCCCCTTCGGAGCCGCGAACCAGTACTTCCATCTCGGCGGCGCGAACCTCCGGGTGGCCACGGCGATTCCGGGCGGGGAGATCAACGAGCTGATCCAGATAGGTTTTGATCTCGTCGAGCCGTCGGGCGTCGGGAGCACGTCGATCCTTTTCGGACTGGCGGCCAACGTGACCTCGCTCGACCTCAACGAGAACGCGGCCTACGCCTTCACGCTCAACAACGGCACGCTCGCCAGCTCGGGAAACACCGCGGTGGAAAGCGGCAGCCTGCCGGCGCTGAGCGAGGACACCGCCTACCGCTTCGAGTTCACCCTCAACCGTACCGGCGCCACGGCGGACTATCCGGATCCCACGAATCCCGCCAATCCGGCGCTCAGTCTGGATGACGGTCGCCTCGCCCTCTGGATCCAGGACCTGGGCACCAGCAACTGGTCCGGCCCGGTGATCCTGACCACCTCCCAGGCGGCGGCCCCGCAGGAGTTCATGTTCCGGGGGTTCAGCACTTTCGACAACCAGATCTACGTCGACAACCTGGTCGTGTCCGACGCCGGCATGTGGGACGGCGAGGGAGCCGACGGATTCTGGGCCACGGCCGCCAACTGGGTCGGCGACACCGTTCCTTCCGCCGGCGATGCCCTGGTCTTCGGCGCCGGCCCGGACACCCTCCTGACCAACGACCTCGCGGCCGGAACCTCGTTCTCCGGACTGCGCTACCTCCCGACCGCGGGCGACTATTTCACCGACGGCGCGGCCATCACGCTGACCGGACCGGTGGTCAACGACTCCCCGGCCGCCCAGATCCTCGCCACCCCGGTCACGCTCGGCGCCGACCTCGAGGTCCAGGTGAATGACGGGGACGTCTTCTTCGACGGTGTGCTTTCCGGCGGCTTCGGGCTGGAGAAGACCGGCCCTGGCACCGCAGCGCTCACCAACCTCAACACCTACACCGGCACCACCACGGTGAGCGAGGGAGTGCTGCAACTCGGAGACGGGACCTTCGACGGCAACGTCGCGGGGCCCATCGTGAACGCCGCCGCCCTCGCCCTCGCCCCGGCTTCGGACACCGACTTCGGCAGCGCGATCAGTGGCGCCGGAGTCCTCCGGGTGCTCGGGCCCGCCCGGTCCCGGCTCACCGGGACCAACAGCTACACCGGCGAGACGCTCATCGAGGACGGCGTGCTGGGGCTCGATGCCGGTTCATCGCTTCCTGCCGGCGCGGCGCTCGCCTTCGTCGGATCCGCCGGGCAGCTTGAGGTGGACGGCACGGCCGTCACGCTGGGGTCACTGCGTGCGGACGGCCCGGTGCCGGGCACCAGCACCGGGGTCGGCACCGGCAGCCTGACCGTCGACGGCGGCGACCTCCCGGTCGGCCCCGGGAACGACAGCTCGCCGGGCGATGCCGTCGCGCTCGATTTCTCCGGCCTGGCCGGCTTCACCTACGACAACGCCGCGGGCATCGTCTCCGTCGGCAACCAGGTCGGCGGTGGCAACGGACGCACCGGAACCCTGACGCTCTCGGATGCCTCGATCCTCACGGCCGACTTCATCCGCGTGCAGAACGTCGGCAGCGGCACCTCGAATCCATGCCTGGGCGTGCTCGAACTCGGCGCCGACACGACGCTGAACACCAACGAGATCGAGATCGCCCACAGCGGGCGGGACAGCGGAACGATCCGCTTCCGCAGCGGCCTGGCCTCCGGCACCCTGACGCTCCGTGCCGCGGACGGCACCGGTCGCGCGGCGATCGACATGGGCCGCCGCAACAGCAGCTTCTTCTCAAGCCATGACGTCACGATCGACCTCGTCTCCGGCGGCACGGTGAGCAGCACGCTCGACGCCCTGGTCTCCACGCTCACGGTCGGTGATCTCGGCTTCGGAAACAACGTCACTCAGAACGCCTCGTTCCGGATGGGAGGCGGCACGCTCGACGCCAACTCGATCCAGCTCGGCAAGATGCTCAACTCGGGAACCGGCGGCGTGCTCAACTCGACCCTTTCGGTCGATGGCGGCGACGTGATCGCCCCGGTGGTGGCCTTCGGGGAGAACTCCAGCACCGACGGCGCCCTCAACGCCACCCTTGAAATGATCGCCGGTTCGCTGACCGCGACCACGCTGGCGGCCGGCAGCGACACCGGCGCCGGGTCCAGCACCCGGACCCTGTCGCTGCAGGGCGGGGCGCTGTCGAACACCCCGGGCGAGGACTTCACGGTGACCGGTGTGACGCTCGAAGTGCCCTCCGGCGCGATGCCTGCGCTCGAGGTCGAGGCGGGTCGCACGGCGACGCTCGGGGCCGGGTCCGCCGCGCAGTTCGGCATCGACAGCGGAACCGGCACGTCCGGCACGCTGGTGATCACCGGCGACCTCGTCGTCGCCGGAAACGTTCGCCTGTCCCTGGTCGACGAGGCCGCCGAGCCCGGCCCGCTCCCGGTCGGAACCAAGCTGGTGCTCGTCGATTACACCGCCGGCAGTCTCACCGGCCTCTTCGAGGATGCCTCGGCCGCCGTGATCAACGACGGCGATCTGATCGAACTCGGCTTCAACGTGTTCGAGGTCGACTACGACGACACGCTCGGGGGTGGATCGCTGGCGGTCACGCTGACCGTCGACCAGTCCTTCAGCACCGCCACCTTCGTCTACGACGTCGGCGACCGCGTCGGCAGTGGCAACGCGCTGAGCACCGACGGCTGGAGCGGCGACGACCTTCCCAATTGGGTCGGGCAGAGCCAGTCGGGTGACATCTACGCCCGCAACACCAACGACGGGGATGACCGCATCACCCGCACCAATGACGCGGGATTCGGCTACAGCATCCCCTCGGATGCGACGAGCGTGACCCTCGACATCACCGCCCGAACCAACAACAACCTGTGGGAGGCGGTGCTGGTAACGGGCGCCACGAATGTGCTCGGGGTCGGCTACGACGACACCGTGGACAAGTTCTACGTCGTCGACGGAGCGAATCGGATCGACGAGGGCGGAACCACCTTCACTTCGGGTGACGTCCTCCTGACCGTGCGCCTCGTGGTGGATCCCGTGGCCCAGACCGCGGACCTCATCTACGACCCGGAAGGAGCGGCGACCGTGATGATTGACGATGCGCCGGTGACCGTCGATGGCCCCGCCCTCGCGGCTGCCGATGGATTGGCGATGCGGGCCGACAGCCGGTTCACCGGGGTGGCGAGCTACACGCTCGAGGTGCAGACCGCGGCCGGGGGCGCCGACCCGTACGACGACTGGGCGGAAAGCTTCAGCCTCGATCCGCAGGGCGACGGTGCCCCGGGCGAGGATCCGGACGGCGACGGCGTGATCAACCGGATCGAGTATGCGCTCAATGACAACCCGACCTCCGGGGCCGCTTCCGGCAAGGTGGTCGGATCGGTGCAGGACGTCGGCGGCGACGACGTCCTGACCCTCACCCTCCCGGTGCGCGGCAGCGGCACGCCGTTCTCCGGGGCGACCGAGCAGGTCTCGGACGCGGTCGACGGCCTCGTCTACCGCATCCAGGGCAGCGACGATCTGGTCGACTGGACCTCGATGGTCATCAGCGAGGTCACGCCGGCGCTCGACGCGGGCCTGCCTCCTCTCGACGACGGCTGGGAATACCGCACCTTCCGCACCCCGGGCACGGTCGATGCGGATCCCATGGACTTCATCCGTCCGGTCATCGAGGCGGCTCCGTGATCTCCCGAATTCCCAACGCACAATTCATCCCCACCATGAACACTCCGAACATGATGACCGAAGACAGGCTCCGCATCGCCGCTCTCGCCTTGGCCGCGCTGGGCGCGGGAGCCGCCCAGGCGGCGACCCTCTACAATGTGGACATCGCCCGCAACCGGGGCGGGGAGGTTTACAACGCCTCCACCGACGATTCCGCCCTCGTCTGGAACAGCGCCTCGCCCGGGGGCTCCAGCTCGATGACGTGGAACGTGTACAGCACCGGAACGGGCAACCTGACCGGGGCCACGATTTCGTTGAGCGACCTCGACGACTCCGGCGGAACGACTTCGTCCTACTCGGTGTCGATCGGTTCGGTGAACACCGACGGTTACTCGGACCAGAGCCCGCGGGACGGTGTCTGGACGAGTTACATGACGACCTCGGTGGTCAACGGATCCGGGCCCGACATCACGATCAGCGGCTTCGCGCCGGGAGAGATCGTGAACCTCGTCATCTACACCGGACACGCCCGCTGGAGTGGAACCAACACCGGGGAGTTCACCTTTGGCGGATCCACCCAAAGCTATTCGGAAACCGGGGCATCGAGCAGCATGCCGCTCACCGAGGGCGCCACCTATCTCCGCTTCGACGGGCTGGTTCCCGATGGCAACGGCGACATCACCGGCAGCTTCGGTGCCCTCGCCAGCGGGCAGGAGGGTCTGGCCGTGCTTTCGGGCCTGCAGTTCGAGGTGGTACCCGAACCCTCCGGCCTCGCCTTCGGTGGTTTCGGGGCCCTTGCCCTGCTGCTGCGGCGCCGCCGGCGATGAAGCGGTCCCCCCGGGCCCGCGTGGCGTCCGTCGTCCTGGCGACGGCGTTCCTCGTCGCAGCGGCGCCTCCCGCGCAGGCCTCGGCGGCGGAGATGGACACGCTGTCGGACCGCGCGACCGCATCGATTCTGGAGCCCGCGGTTTCGACCGCGGACATCGACGCCCTGCGCGCGGCGCTGCTGGCCGACGGCACTTGGCCGGACGTCGACTACACCGACACCTCGCCGACCGGCTGGTCGCCCACGACCCACCTCGTCCGCCTGCGCGAACTGGCGCGGGCGTGGGCTCGTCCGGCAAGTCCCTACGAGGGCGACGCCGGGGTTCTCGTCGATGCGCTTGCCGCCTTCGACGCCTGGATTTCCCACGACCCGACGAGCTCGAACTGGTGGCACAACGAGATCAACACCCCGCAGAAACTCGGCGAAACGATGCTCCTGCTCGAGCCGGATCTCTCGGCCGGACAGCTTGCCGACGGCCTGGCCCTCCTCTCCCGCGCCTACGTTCCGCGCTCGACGAACAGCGGCACCAACACCGGTGCCAATCGCGTCGATCGCGCCTACGCGGGCATCCTGCGGGGGCTCCTTGCTGATGACGAGGCGCTGCTCCACGAGTCGTACGGGGCGATCGGCGATACGATCCTGGTGACCACCGCCGAGGGCGTGCAGCCGGACTTTTCCTACCAGCAGCACGGCGCGCAGCTTCACATCCAGGGCTACGGGGTGGTCTATGTGTCCGGCGTGCTGCGCTACGGCGGCTGGGCGGCCGGCACCTCCTTCGGCTTCGAGCCGATCCAGCAGCGCGTGCTGGTCGATCTGTTGCTCGACGGCGTGCGGTGGTTCGTGCGCGGCGACACGGTCGATTTCGCCGCCGCCGGGCGCGGCGTGACGCGTGCCGGCCAGTCGGCGACGGCGGCGGCTTTCGTCGGTCCGGCTGAAGATGCGGCGGCGGTCGGCGGTGGCTACCGGCTGGCCGAGCTGCAGGACTTCGCGCAGCGGCTCGGCGATGATGTCGCGGTCGGCGCGGCGGATCCGGCCACGGCGCTGACCGGGCACCGGCACTTCTGGCGCTCCGATTCGACGACCTTCCACCGACCGGATTTGTCGGTCTTCGTGAAGACCTCGTCGGTCCGCACCCGCCAGCCGGAAAGCGGCAACGGCGAAGGCTTGAAGAACCTTCATCTCGCCGATGGCGTGACCTTGATCCAGCGCGACGGCAACGAGTACGACGACATCATGCCGGTGTGGGACTGGAGGGCGCTGCCGGGAACCACGACCGAGCAGGCCGCCTATTCGCTGAAGCCGCCGACGGACTGGGGCGTGGTCGGAACCAGCACCCACGCCGGCGGGGTCAGCGACGGCGAGGCCGGCGCCACGGCCTTCGCCTACGACCGGCTCGGCGTGTCGGTGAAGAAGTCGTGGTTCTTTCTCGGCGACCGGATCGTGGCGCTGGGTGCCGGGCTCGAGGCTCCGGGGGCGCAGGAACCCGTGCTGACCACCGTCAACCAGTGCCTTCTCGATGGTCCGGTGAGTTACTCGGCCGGCGGGGCTGGCCAGGAGACGCTGGCCGTGGACAGGGCCGCGCTCGGAGGGCTCGACTGGGTCCACCACGACGGGCTCGGCTACTATTTTCCTAGTGGATCGGGACCGGTCACACTGGTGGCCGAGAGCCGGACCGGCACCTGGGCCTCGATCAACTCGAACCAGTCGTCCGATCCGGTCACCGACGAGGTCTTCGCCCTGCACCTCGACCACGGCCCGGCGGTTTCGGGGGGAAGCTACGCCTACGTGGTTGTGCCGGTCGCCGAGGCGGCTTCGATGCCGGCCGCGGTGGCGTCGGATCTCGTGATCGAGCGCAACGACACCACGGCGCAGGCCGTCAGCGATTCCGCCTCCGGCCTGGCGGCGGTGAATTTCTGGTCGGCGGGCGAAGTGGCGGGCATCGGCGCGGACGCCGCCTGTTCGGTGCTGGTCCGGCGCGATGCGCAGCACGTCGAGGTCTCGCTGTCGGATCCGACCCAAGCGAACGACGGCGAGGTGGTGCTGGAGCTGGATGAGGCCGTTGCCGGCACGCTGCACGCCGACACCGGCATCACGGTCGAAAGCGAGTCGCCGGTGCTGCGCTTGCGCTTCTCGATGGCGGACACCCAGGGACGCACCTTGCGGGCGCGATTCTACCGGCGCGAGCATGCCTATGAACGGATCACGCTGCCGGCGGTGGCGGACGGCCATGTGTTCGACCGCCACCCGGACACGGCCTATGGCACCGATGAAACGGCGATCGCCAAGCTGGTCACCACTCCCGACTGGAACCGCCTCGCCTACTTCCGCTTCGACATCCCGACGCTGCACGGTCCGCCCGCCGCCGCTTCGTTCGAGCTGAGTACGGTGTCCACGAGTGCCCCCGGGCTTCACGCGCTGCAGGTCCTTTCCCCGACCGGCTGGGATGAGGCGTCGCTGACATGGAACACGAAACCCGAGCCGGGCGGTCCGCCGCTGGCGGTCTGGATGCCGGCGACGGGCCAGCGGGTGAGCGCCGATCTTTCGGCGGTGTCGCCGGCGGGGACGATGGAGTTGGCCGTGATTCCGCTGACCCGCACCTACGACGGCCTCACCCACTACGGCACGCGGGAGAACGCCGACGAGGCGCTGCGTCCGGTGCTTCAGCTCATGATCGCGCGATCCGAAATCGAGATCTGGCGTCGCGAGCGGTTCGGGGAGGCGGCGGACGATCCGGCGATCGCCGGCGACTCGGCCGACCCCGACCACGACGGTTTGCAGAATGCGATCGAGTTCGTCCTCGGGACGGATCCCGGTGCCGACTCCTCGGCCCATCGACCGGATGGGTGGATCGATGGGGAAAGCTACATCTTTTCCTTCCGGCGCAGCCATGCCTCGGCGGACGAGGACGTTTTCGTCGAGGCCTCGACTGACCTCGATTCGTGGTCGCGTTTGGAGGACGGGACCGGCGGCGTGGAGTTTTCCCTCTCTCCGGAGCCGGGTGAAAGCGGGATCGATCGTTGGGAAGTCTCGCTGCCCAAGGAGGAGTCTCCGGGGGCGCGGAGCTTCCTGCGGCTGGGCATCGAGCGCTGACGACCACGAGCCGGTTGACGACCGGGTCCGGTTTCTGCTTGGGTGCTGCCCTTGTGATTCGGTTCTTCCTGGCGATCGGGGGTGCGGTCCTGCTGCCGGCCTCGGGCGCGGTCATCTACAACGCGGTGGATGATTTCTCGGACTCGGTGAATTCCGAGGGCTCGACCTGGTCCTACCGTGCCGCGAGCGATGGCGTGCGCGACGGCAGCTACGGGCTGCTCGGCACGAATGCGGAACCCGGACTCTGGAGCCCGGCGACGCCCATCTGGCGTGGCTCGGGAAACTACCCGGGAATCGCGGTGAACCGGACGGGCGACGAGATCGACTGGATCGGCAACGAGAACTACTTCGCCTGGCCGGACCAGACGATCTGGATGCACCCGCCGGAGAACCCGGGGTTCGTCGCGCTGACGTGGCGGGCGCCGGAGGCCGGCATCGTTTCGATCGACTTCAGCATCCGGGACATCGACGGCAACGACGGCGACGGCGTGGTCTGGTATCTGGATCTCAACACGGCCGCGGGGGAACTCGCGAGCGGAAGCCTGTCCAACGGGGCATCGATCGGCGGCCAGCAGGTGAACGGCGTGAACGTGGAGGCCGGCGACCGCATCCATCTCCTGATCAACCGCAAGGGCGGGTACATCTACGACTCCACGGCGGTGACGGCGACGATCACGATGGTGCCGGAGCCATCATCGGTGGGGCTCCTGATCGCCGGTGTCGCGATGGGGCTCCGGCGTCGCCGTCCGCACGCTTGATCTGTGGCGGTCAGCAGGGAGGATGGGGCGATGCGAGCGTGCTGGTTCCTGCTGTTCATCCCGCTGTCCGTGCTGGGGGATTCGAAGCAGGACTACGCCCGCGGGGTGCTTGAGCGCTCGAGGGGAGAGGATCCGACCGAATGGTTCGAGCGGGCCCTCGAGGCCGATCCCGGCGCCTGGCCGCTGGTCTCCGAAGTGGCGGGGTTGAGGCAGGCCGCGGGCGATATCGCCGGTGCCTCGTCCTTGCTGCGGGAGTTCTCGAAGGCGCATCCGGAACGGCTCGACGCGCAGCTGGCGTATGCGGATTTCCTGCGGGAGAGCTCTCCGGAGGATGATCTGGCCGCGAAGCTCGCGGGCGAGGCGCTCGAGAAGACGCTTGAGCAGCATCCCGGAGAGCTGGCGGTGATCCGCCGACTCTTCCGCGTGTATGAACAGCGCGGGATGAGGGAGCGGTCGATGGCGCTCTTCGAGGAAGTCGTCGAGCGCCCGGGGGCCGGTCCGGCGCTGGCGGCGGCGGAGCTCGCCCGCACGCTCTTTCCCGGGGATGACAAGGAGGCACGGGCACGGGTCGACGCGGTCTTCGAACGGGCCATGGCCCGCACGCCGGCCGATCGGGTGCTGGCGCGGGCCGCCAGCGAGCATTTCACGAACAGCTCGCGCTACGGCAAGGCGGCGGAAATGCTCGAGGCCCACGTCGCGGCGGATCCGACCTCGCTCGAGCTGCGGGTCCGGCTCGGGGTCCTTTTCTTCGCCGCCGATCGCGGTGAAGAGGGCGAGCGGGTGCTGCGGGAGGTGCTGGAGATCGATCCGCGCCGCGCCCGTGCCCACCAGGCGCTGGCGAAGTACTACCGGCTGCAGGAGGATCCCGAACGGGCGCGCCCGCATGCGGTGGCGGTGCTCAAGATCCGGGGCGGCGACGCCGATCAGTTCGTGAAGCTGTCCGACGAGTTGCTCGATGACGACCGTCCCCGCGAGGCCCGCCTGTTGCTGGAGAAGGGGCTTTTCGACCATCCGGAGGACCCGGCGATCGCGGTGAAGCTGGCGATCGCCACGCGGCGCGACGAAACGGCCCGCAGCGGGGCGGCCTGGCGCTTCCGCGAGGCGGAGGCACTGTCCGGCACCGACGGACCGGCCACCGAGCCGGCCTTCCAGCTCGAGTTCGCCGAGTGCCTGCTGGAAAGCGGCGACACCCCGGCGGCCGAGAAGCGCCTGCAGACGGCGATCAAGGCCTACGGACGGGAGGACGAGGTGGAGATGGCCCGGGCGCTGCGCCGGCTGGCCTCGATCTGGCAGGAAGAAGGCAGAAACGAGGCGGCGGCCCGGTCCCTGCTGCGCCGGGCGGACGCTTTAGACCCCGAAAAGTGATTGATTTGCGGGGGGTTGCACGAATTGTGCTTTTCGGGTAAGGACTCGCGCCCCCAACCCCAACGCATTGAACATGAAAGCATTCTTCGGCAGCCTCGTCGCCGGCGTCATCGCCCTGCTTCTCGCCAGCTGTGCCACCTCCGGCCCGGGATACAATCTCGCCGAGGACGGGAAGTACTACGACAACGATGGCAACGCGGTGAACCCCTTCGAGCCGGGGACCTACGAGCATTTCAAGGCGGAGAAGTCCTATCCGAAGACCTCGAAGGTCTGGAAGAACGAGCAGCTGCTGTCGCTCACCACCCCCGCCAACTCGCGGCTGGTGATCTCGCTGGAGAAGCAACGGGGCTTCCTCATGAACGGGGACGAGGTGGCGATGGACTACCCGATTTCCAGCGGCAAGAGCGGCTTCCGCACGCCGGCCGGCAGCTACACCATCCTCGAGAAGACCGTCGACAAGGCCTCGAATGCCTACGGCAAGGTCTTCGACGCCGAGGGCAATCGCGTCTACGGCAAGGAGAAGCCGAGCGATGTGCCCGAGGGCGGCAACTTCGTCGGCGCCCCCATGCCGTACTGGATGCGGCTGACCAACGACGGCGTCGGCCACCACATCGGCCGGGTGCCGCGCTATCCCGCCTCGCACGGTTGCATCCGCGGCCCGCGCTCGGTGATCCCGACCATCTACCGCAAGGTGAAGCTCGGCACGCCGGTGACCGTCGAGTGACATCCCCGCCGCTCCGGCTTTACACGGGGGAGCGGACCGTGCTTTTCTGATAGAGCACGGAGGGATGGACAACGAGGAGGCAGCTCAGGGAGCCCCGTCGGGCCCGGATTATCGCGCGCCGCGGGTGGCGCTCGCGTTCTGCGGCCTGCTGGCGGTGTTGTGGCTGGCGACGGGGGTGGGGCCTCCGGTGGCGCGGGCGGCCGCGGGGGGGATCGGTGCGCTTTCCATCGTCACCCTCGCCTGGATGCACCGGCGCCAGGTCGGCGAGAGCAGCCGCGAGGCGGAACTGCTGGCCCGGCGCCTGGTCGAGGACAACCGGGGACTCGAGAAGCAGCTCCATCACATCGAAGAACAGCACCGCACGCTCGAGCACTACTTCGAGACGCTGATGGAGCACGTGCCGGCGAACATCTACTTCAAGGACCACGACTCCCATTTCCTGAAGGTCAACCAGAGCATGGCGGAGAAGTTCGGCTGCGGACACCCGAGCGACATGCTGGGCAAGACCGACCACGATTTCTTCGAAGCCGAGCACGCCGATCAGGCGCTGGCCGACGAGCAGGAGATCATCGACAGCGGCCGGGGGATCAGCGGAAAGATCGAGCACGAGACCTTTTTCGCCGGCAAGGAGAGCTGGGCGCTGACCACCAAGATGCCCTTCCGTGACCGCAATGGACGCATCATCGGCACCTTCGGCATCTCGAGCGACGTCACCGAGCTCATCAGCACCCGCAACACGCTCGAGCGCGAGCGCAACATGCTGCGCTCCCTGATCGACAGCTTTCCGGACAAGATCTTCGTCCGCGACCCGGGCCGGCACTACCTGGTGGTCAACAAGGCGATGGCCGACTGGGTCGGCGCCGAGTCGCCCGAGGAGATGCTCGGCCGGACGCCGGACGACTACTACCCGGAAACCGTCGCCCGCAACGGCGCCCGGGAGGACCTCAACCTGCTGGCCAGCGGCAAGCCGGTGCTCAACCGGGAGTGGACGCTCGACCGCGGACGCGGCGACGTGCGGCACCTGGTGACGACCAAGGTGCCGCTGGTCGATCCGGACGGCCGTTGCTGGGGAATCGTCGGCATGGACCGCGACGTGACCGAGCAGAAGCGCGCCCGCGAGAAGCTGCGCCAGGTCCAGCAGCAGCTCCAGGAGCTGATGGACAACAGCCCGGCGGTCATCTACCTCAAGAACCGGGAAGGCCGCTACCGAATGGTCAACCGCGGGTTCGAGGAGCTCTTCGGCCTTGCGCGGGAGGACGTGCTCGGTCGCCGTGACGAGGACTTCATCGCCGACAAGGCCGCGGCCGCGGAGTTCCGCGAGCACGACGAGCGGGTGCTGAAGACCGGTGAGCCGGTGCAGATCGATCAACGGCTCTTCGTCGACGGCGAGCCGCGCTGGTATGTCGCCGTGAAGTTTCCGCTCCGAGACCCGGACGGGAAGATCCACGCATTGGCCGGGATTTCCACCGACATCACCGACCGCAAGGAGGCCGAGGATGCGATGCGCCAGCTCAACGACGACCTGCAGCGCGCCAACAGCGACCTGCAGCGCGCCCACGAGCAGCTCATCCAGGCGGAGAAGATGGAGTCGATCGGCCGCCTCGCGTCGGGGGTCGCGCACGAGGTCAAGAACCCGCTGGCAATGATCGGAATGGGTCTCGAACTGCTGGCGCGCCGCATCCCGGAGGAGGACAAGCAGGGACGCGAGGCACTCGACCGCATGAAGCGGGGCATCGAGCGGGCGAAACGGATCGTCAAGGGCCTTGTCGATTTCTCATCGGCGCGGCAGCTCGCGCTGGAGAAGAACGACGTGAACCGGGTCGTCACCGAGTCGATCGCGCTGGTCGACTATCAGCTCCGCAAGGGGGGCGTCGACCTGAAGGACGAGCTCGCCGGCGACCTGCCGGAGGTCGAGATGGATGCGACCAAGATCGAGCAGGTGCTGGTGAACCTCATGATCAATGCCATGCAGGCGATGGGGGACGGGGGCTCGCTGACGGTGCGCACCTACCGCACGACCCTCGACGGCGTGCGTCGCGACGAGGGGGCCCGCACCGCCCGTCACCTTCGCGAAGGGGACGAGGTCATCCGGATCGAGATCGACGACACCGGCCCGGGCATTCCTCCGGAGGCGGAGACGAAGCTCTTCGATCCCTTCTTCACCACCAAGCCGACCGGGGTGGGGACCGGCCTCGGGCTGTCGGTTTCCAGCAAGATCATCGCCCTGCATCACGGCACGCTCGAGCTCTACAACCGCGACGAGGGCGGCGCGAGGGCCCGGATCACCCTGAAGTGTCCGCCGGGTGGGTAAGACACTGGAAAATCGGGCCCGCTCTTCTCTCAATCCAGGTCCGAATCCGGATCACCGTTGCTGCCGGACCGGGGAACCCGGGATTTGGGCATACGCTCTCGTCTGTCCATGCGCCGCCGCCTCAGCCTTTCCCTGACCAGAGCGAAGATCGAGCGACGGGTTTCCTCGTCATCCGCATGGGTCGCCCGGGAGGTGAAATCCTGGATCGACCATTGCTCGAGAAGTCGAAGCGCCAAATAAACCAATGAACCAGCAGAGGCTCCAACGATGACCGTTGCGCTTTTTGGTTCGAGCTTGAGGATGCTGAGGACCATCACGGCCACAGCTGCGACCACAAGAAGCGGAATCATCACCAGATAGAAGCCAACGGGGACGCGCTCCTTGGTTGCGAGGTCGCTCTTTGCCGTATTCTCCGGAGCGGCGCCGTGAGATGTCACGGCGGACAACTGTTTTCCGGAGTTGGTCCCCTGAAGAGCCGTCTGTTGGTCCAAGTGACCGTTTCGCGTGCCCTTGAAGCGCAAGTGCCTCACGCATACCCACACGCTCGCCACCACGGCGGTGAGCAAGATGGAGGACTCAAGCCGATCGAGGTTCCTCTCTCCGCCCACGAGACACCAGGAGAGGACCAGCAGTCCACCAATCCTGAGGGACGCATGGGGCTTGTGCGGAGGGCGAAGGGGGATGGACATCGCTTGCTTGGATCAGGGGTCTTCTACGGCTTCGCATCGGATTCGTCCTTTTCGGGATTCATCGCCACAGGCGCCTTGAGGTCTTCGAAATGCAGAGTCGACTCGTACAGACCCGAGCCGCGGAGCATTCGCTGAAACTCATCGATCGCGCCAACGCCATCCTTGGCCTCTTGAATGAGTTCCGCGATTTTCGACGAGACGATTCTCTCGACCGCCTCCGATGGGGTCCGACCCCACTTGCCCGTAAGGACAAGCAACTTCAGCTGCTCGATGAGCGCATCATTGAGCGCCACCTGCAGAGGAGTGGTTGGGACCAAGTTCTCTTTTCGGGCCATCTAGTAGGCTGGTTGTTTTTAGAGTTTTGGAGGTGTTTTCAAAATTAATCAACGTTAAACCGGTTATAATCTAGTTTGAGCCGGATTAAAGGTATCTAATGTTCCTAAATATATTAGAATCTCTCTCAACAAGAGATTCCAAGATCCCGCTTCGTCACTTTTTTTCAAAATGTGCCGAAACGGGATTGTGCTGAATCCGTCAAGCTGCTCAGCTGGTGTTCGAGACCGCCGCAACATGACCTCCACCGCCATCGCATTCTCCCTCGCTGAGCTGCTCAGAGACTCCAACTACAGCCTCGGCCAGTTCGACGAACGCCACATCGAGGCCCTCGAACAAGGGATCTTCCTCAAGGAAGTCCGGGGCAAGGAATCTCCCTACGTCCGCTGCCTCGCCCGCGACAAGGACATCCGCCTGACGCCTGAGGAGGCCGTCCGCCAGCTCTACCTGCGCGTCCTCCACCACGACCTCGGCTACCCGCTCGACCGGATGGAGGTCGAATACTCGGTCAGCTTCGGCCGCGAGAAGAAGCGCGCCGACATCGTGATCTTCGACAAGCAGGACACCCGTTCGGTGTACTTGATCGTCGAACTCAAGAAACCCAAGCTCAAGGACGGCAAGGACCAGCTCAAGTCCTACTGCAACGCCACCGGCGCGCCCATCGGCGTGTGGACCAACGGCGAGTCGATCTCCTACTACCACCGCAAGGACCCGAATTTCTTCGAGGACATCCCGGGCATCCCCTCCGCCAGCGAGAAGCTCTCCGACATTCTCACCGAGCGCTGGACCATCGACGATCTGATCGGCCGCGACAAGCTCATCACCGAGCGCAAGTCGCTGAAGGACCTGATCCTCGAGATGGAGGACGAGGTGCTGGCCAATGCCGGCGTCGATGTCTTCGAGGAACTATTCAAGCTGATCTTCACCAAGCTCTTCGACGAGATGGCCTCCGGCCGCGACCGGTCCCGCCACCTCCAGTTCCGCAACTACGGCGACACCGAGACCGAGCTGAAGGAGAAGATCCAGAAGCTCTTCGACCAGGCGAAGGGGAAATGGGACGGCGTGTTCTCCGGCGACGCCAGGATCCAGCTCACCGCCAGCCACCTCTCGGTCTGCGTCTCCTCGCTGCAGGATGTGAAGCTCTTCAACTCCAACCTCGACGTCGTCGATGAGGCCTTCGAATACCTCATCAACAAGTCGAGCAAGGGCGAGAAGGGCCAGTACTTCACGCCGCGCTACGTGATCGACATGTGCGTGAAGATGCTCGACCCGAAGGAGGACGAGACGCTGATCGACACCGCCGCCGGCAGCTGCGGCTTCCCGGTCCACGCCATCTTCCACGTCTGGCACCAGATCCTCGCCGACGAGGGCCTGCCGAAAAGCCATCTCTTCACCTCCGAAAAGAAGCCGCCGCGCTGCATCGACTACGTCAATGAGAAGGTCTTCGCCATCGACTTCGACGAGCGCTCCGTGCGGGTGGCCCGAACGCTCAACCTGATCGCTGGCGACGGCCAGACCAACGTGCTCCACCTCAACACCCTCGACTGGGAGCGCTGGAGTGAGAAGACCGAGGACGAGGACTGGCAGGACACCTACTTCAACGGCTGGAAGCGGCTCAAGAAGTTGCGCTCGGCCCGCGGCAGCGACCAGCAATTCGGCTTCGACATCCTGCTGGCCAATCCGCCCTTCGCCGGCGACATCAAGGAATCGCGCATTCTGGCCAAGTACGAACTCGGCAAGAAGCCGAACGGAAAATCTCATACCAAGGTCGGCCGCGACCTGCTTTTCATCGAGCGCAACCTCGACTTCCTCAAACCCGGCGGCCGCATGGCCGTGGTGCTGCCGCAGGGCCGCTTCAACAACTCGTCCGACAAGCCGCTGCGCGACTACATCGCCGAGCGCTGCCGCATCCTCGCCGTGGTCGGCCTCCACGGCAACGTCTTCAAGCCCCACACCGGCACCAAGACCTCGGTGCTCTTCGTCCAGAAATGGGACGACAAGCGGTGCCCGAAGCAGGACGACTACCCGATCTTCTTCGCCACCATGCAGGAGCCGAGCAAGGACAACTCGGGCGAGAAGATCTACCTCACGAAAAAGGACCTGGAGGCGTGGCGGCGGGACGAGGATGACGGCGCCAGCCACCCCAAGGACCCCACCTCGCACTACGAGGCCACCGGCACCAGCCTCGACCCCTTCCACCTCGACGACCACGGGCACCTGATCGTCAAGCACGACCTCTTCAACCACGACGGCCACACCCGCGACGGCATCGCCGAGGCCTTCCTCGAATTCGCCAAGCGCGAGAAACTCTCCTTCGCGCCGGGAAAAGGGTGAGCCCCTTCAACGAAGCCCGGTATCGGGCGCTGTTGGAGGGGCTAAAGATTGAAGAAGAAAGGCTTTCTGAGGTCGATAGGCTGTCTAATGGCCGTCGCTTTGATCCAGGATTCTATCTATCGAAGAAGGTTCTTTTGGATATTGTTGAATTTGGGTTTGAAGTGCTGAGTCAAGAGGCTGAGTGGATCACTCAGGGGCCCAATCCCGATTTCATCGCAGACGAGGGGATGTCTTCGCTAACAGGGCGCAACATTGCACGCGGCTTTGTATCTCAAGAAGGGGCCGACCAAGTTTCTGAAGCCGAGTTTGCCAAGCTGTCGAGATTCCGGATCAAGAAGGGGGACCTATTTGTCACACTAAAGGGTGCGGGATCGACCGGGAAGGTAGCCATTTTGAGCTCGCCATTCGCAGGCATATTCAGCCGCAACGTTGGTTTGGTTAGACTCAAACAAGGATCTAAGATCTCTCCTGAGTTTCTTTTTGCATTCTTGGCGTCGAAACCTGGCCAGGAGCTCATTGACCGAGGCGTAACTGGGGGAACGGGGCAGCTCACTCTGCCTACTAGCTATCTCAGCAGTTTGCCGATTCCCTTACCCTCGCTCAAGTTTCGGACCGGCGTGTCTTCTCTGGTATCTTCTTCTCATACTTGCCTTGAGAAGTCGCAGAGTCTCCAGCATCAGGCTCAACGACAGCTGCTTATCCATTTGGATTTACTAGAGTGGTCCCCTCCGGATTCGAAGACGTATGTGAAACGAGCTTCGGAGGTCATTGACGCAAGTCGCTTCGACGCGGAGTTCTTCCACCCGCGCATTGATGACCTTTTTGATCACCTCGGAAACCGCAGGCAGACGATCGCGGATGTTGCCCGGCTGAGAAAGCAACGTTTTGGCGGAACCCGCTCAGCCTTCAACTATCTGGAGATCGGCGCGGTGTCCGGCGACGGGTTGGTCGGCGACTCCATCATCGACGGCGACGAGGCACCGAGCCGTGCGACCTGGCGGGTGCATGCCGGAGACGTCGTGACGAGCACGGTGCGTCCGATCCGCGGCCTCACCGCCATGATCGAGGAACACCAGGAGAACGCGGTGGCCTCCTCGGGTTTTGCAGTCCTCGAACCTCGAAAGGTCTCGCCCGAACTCCTTCTCTGTTACCTCAAGCTGCCGGTGATCTGCGAGCTGATGGACCTGCACACCAGCGCCAGCATGTATCCGGCGATCTCGGTACCGGACATCCTGAACCTTCCCTTCAAGCACCCGGGCGAGGAGGCGGAGCGGGAGATCGTCGAGCTGGTTCGCGAGGCCCGCGAGAAACGCCGTCACTCCAAATCCCTCCTCGAACGGGCCAAGCGCGCGGTGGAGATCGCGATCGAGGAGGACGAGGAGACGGCGATGGCCTATCTCGACGGCAAGCACTACGTCGCCGACGAACTGCTGCCCAAGCTCTTCGGCCCGGGTCGGCACTACGTCGATCTGGAGACCATCCAGCGCACCATCGAGGCCGAGGCGATCCACTACGAGCCCGAGACCGTGCGCCGCTACCTGCACCAGTGGGAGGGTGAGGGCCGGATTCACGGGGCCGGGCGCGGCTGGTTTTCCGACTTGCCGGTTCCCTTCGAGCCGGCCGAGGGCATCGCCAGCATCGACGCGGTCGAGAGGCTGCTGGCCGAGGACTTCCCCTTTCTCGAACACACGATCTGGAGCACCAAGGAGCTGACCGCATGGTTCCACCACCTCCCCACGCGCCACGCCACCTTCCTGCGGATCGACCGCGACGCCTTCGAGCCCGTGGCCGACGCCCTGCGCCAGGCCGGGCACCGGGTGGTCGTGCATCCGCTCGGCGAGATGGCGAAGAAGTTCACGCTGGAGGGTGAGGACACCGTGATCCTGCGCCCGCGGCTCGCCTCCGAACAGGACGGCCGGCGCTCGTCGATCGAGCACACGCTCGTCGACCTCCTCCACGAGACCCGCAAGCTCGGCATCCTCGAAGGCGCGGAGTATCGCGAGGTCGTGCGCAACCTCGCCACCTCCCGGCGGCTGCAGATCCCCGCGCTCAAGCGCTACGCCGCCCGCCGCAAGATCGAGCCCGCCGACATTCTCGACGCCTTCCTCTGAGCCGCCGCGATGATCGAGCCGCACTGCCACTCGCTGGAATGGATCGAGGCACAGCGCCAGCGCCTCGGAGCGGCCGATGCCGAGATTCTCGAGCGGGCGATCTTCGCCCTGACCCTGCTCGACGCGCTGTCGCGAACCGGGCTGGATTTCGTCTTCAAGGGCGGCACCGCCCTGCTGCTCCACCTGCCGCAGCCACTTCGGCTGTCGATCGACATCGACATCATCTGCGAGACCGATCGTGGGGAGTTGGGCAGCATTCTCGACCGGATCGTGGCGGAGACGCCCTTCGAGCGCTGGGAGGAGCAGGACCGGGGTGCCGACCGCCTGCCGCGTCGTCTTCATTTCAAACTGTTCTATCCCTCTCCGGTCCGGGGTGGCGAGGAGCGACCGGTGCTGCTCGATGTGGTGACGGAACGGAGCACGATCGAGCATCTCGAAGCCGTGCCGGTGACGGCCTCCTTCATCGAGACCCGCGATCCGGCGCCGGTCACGATGCCGACCGCCAGCGCGCTGCTCGGCGACAAGATGACTGCCTTCGCCCCGGGCACCATCGGCGTGCCGCTCAACGAGAACTACAGCCTGCAGGTCATCAAGCAGCTCTTCGACATCGGCCAGCTCTACGACCGGGCGGATGATCTCAAGTCCCTGGCCGCGGCCAACCGCGCGTCCTTCGAGGCCGAGTGCCGCTATCGGAACCTGAATGCCTCCTACGAGGACTACCTGGCGGATGTCACCGGCACCTGCCTGCGGATCAGCTCCCTGGATCTCCGCGGGTTTGAAGAGACGGATCAGACGCGGCTGCTTCGGCGCGGCGTGGGGCAGATGCCGAACTACCTGATGGGAACGCGCTTTCTCATCCCGCAGGCGAAGGTGGCGGCGTCGAAGGCCGCGGTTCTGGCGGCGATCCTTGGCAGGGCAGAAATGCCGGCCGCCTTGCCTCGTTTCGAAAGAGCCGTGCTGCCACGATTGAAAAACGTGCGGCTCGACCCTGAGCTGGCGATTCTGGAGAAACTGAAGTCGATCGGACCCGAGGCGTATTTCTACTGGGCGCTGCGAGCAACCGACGCTCTGAGATGACTTCAACTTCGGCGCGCTTGCGCCTGGGCGTTTGACGCGCGTTTGCCTTGCCGCGGATGACGCGGCGGCGTTAGGTTGTTCATCATGAGATCAACCCGAATCCTGATCATCGACGACGAGCCGGACTTCACCGAGCTGCTCAAGGCGAACCTCGAGGAGGCGGGGGATTTCCTGGTCCGGACGGTCAATGATTCCGCCACCGCGCTGAAGGCGGCGCGCGAGTTCCGACCTCACCTGTGCATCGTCGATGTCGTGATGCCCGGCATGGATGGCGGCGACATCGTCGCCAAGTTCCGTGAGGATCCGGTGCTGTCGCAGATGCCGGTGATGATGCTGACCGCGCTGGTCGAGGAGAACCCGGAGAGCATCGACGGCGAAACCATGACCGGCGGCCTGCCCTTCGTCAGCAAGACCTCCGATTTCGAGACCATCCTCGCCTGCATCGAGAAGCACCTCGAGGAGTCGGGGGTGTGACCCCGTCGCGCGGGAGGCGCAAGACTGGAAGACTGGAAGACTGGAAGACTGGAAGACGGAAGACGGGATGGATCGCGGGCGCGGCGGGGGCCACGCGGTCCGGTCGCGGGTTGCTTTTCCCGCCGGAACGTCCCGGATGCCGGTTTCATCACCGGCGCTCCTCAGCGCATCATGAACTTGCGCGACTGGACGACGTATTTCTCGGCCCAGTGCTTCACGCCCTGCTGCTCGTCGGGGGAAAGGGTGCGCACGACCTTGGCCGGACTGCCGAGGACCAGCGAGCCGGGAGGGATCTCGGTGCCACCGGTGACCAGCGCGCCGGCACCGACGATCGAACGCTCGCCGATCACCGCGCCGTCGAGCACGATGGCGCCCATGCCGATCAGCGCTTCGTCCTTGATCGTGCACGCATGGATCACCGCCGAGTGGCCGACCGTGACCAGCTCGCCGACGTAGCAGCCGTAGTCGTCGGCGAGGTGCACCACGGCATTGTCCTGGATGTTCGAGCGGGGCCCGATGACGATTTCGTTGATGTCGCCGCGCAGGGTGGTGTGGTACCAGACGCTCGACTCCTCGTGCAGCGTCACGCGGCCGATCACGTCGGCACTGTCGGCGACGAACGCGCTGGGGTCGATCTCCGGGCGGAAGGACTCGTAGGTCTCGATGGCCATCGGCGTCAGCCTGCCATGGCAACGCGCATTTCGCCAGAGTAGGTATCGCTGGACATCGCCGGGATGCGGAGCGACACCTTTTCTGTCGGGGAAAAGGGGGGAACGGCTGCTTGACGAAACCGGGTTCCGCACCTTGCCTGCGGCGCCCCGCGGAATGAGAAGCTGAATCAGCATGCGTGAATCCCTCGTCGTCATCGGACTGGTGGCGCTGGCCCTCGGCCTGCGCTCGTCGAGGGTGGCGGTGCCGAGGAAGCTGGGCGCGCTGACCTTTCTGATCGCCGGCTTCGCCTGCTTCTACTTCATCACCGGCAAGTGGTGGCTCGGCTTTCTCGGGGTGGTGCCGTGGTTCCTGCTCCCGTGGATCGAGCTGCTGACGCGCATCCGCCGCATGCGCCTGCCGATGGAGAACCGCCTGCGCCATCGTCACGTGCCGGACCCCGCGTTCTTCCCCAACGCCCCCGAAGCGGCGATGGCGATGGAGGAGGCGGGCTTCGAGCATGTCGACGACTGCGGTTGGGAATGGGCCGGCATGCAGCAGCATTTCCAGCTCTACTGGCACCCGGAGGAACGGGCCGAGGCGGCGGTGTGCCTGTGCGAGCAGGGCGAGGTGGCCTTCTCCTTCATGTCCATCACCTCGCGCGATGCCGGCGGCCGCATCCTGAGGACGACGAACTTCCCGTTTTCGCCGACGCTCAAGTGCCCGCCGAACGTCCGATGGAACCACGTTCCGTGCGAGCGCAACTGCTTCCACCAGATTCTCCAGGACCATCACGAGTTCCTGCGCCGCATCGGGATCGAGCGGGACACGCTCCGGGTGCCCGACCCCGACGGGGTCGAGGAGGCGATCGAGACGGAAATGCAGGAGCAGGTCCGCCACAATCTCGATGCCGGCATCATCGAACCCGACGACAACGCCCGTCAGTTCAAGTACTCGGTGCGTGGCTTGTTCTTCCTCTGGGGACAGTTCGTGAAGGACATGGTCCGCCTTTGCTGAGCACGACCGATTGGCTAGAAATTTAGGCAACCTGAAAATTACCGGCTAATTGGTAGTTTGAACATCCGTTGTTAACAACTCTTGCTCAACGAGTTGTGAGGATGCTTCTCTATCAGCGTGCCAATCGCTTTCCCCCCGACGCTATTGGCCGGTCTGCAGCCGAGTGAGGCAATGCGGCCGGTGTTTCTGATCCTGATGGGTCTGGTGCTGCTGCTTGTGGCGTGGCGCCTCGTCCGCCATCGGACCGGCTGGTCCGGGCGGGTGCTGATGAGTGGCGCCATCCTCCTCGCCATCGGCTACTCGGTGATCCTTCCCTTGTACGATGCCCGGGTGCTGACGCCGCTGACCCACCTGATCTTCTACCCCGACGCGGATCCGGCGATCGCCCTCGGCTGGCACGTGGTCAAGCTGCTGTCGATGAACGGCGGCTGGTTCCTCTTCGGCCTCGGCCTCGCCCTTCACGCCGGTCTCTTCGAGTCCGCCCGTCCGGTCAAATCCGTTCCCTCCCTCTCATGAACCTCCTTTTTGAAATCGTCATTCAGCAGGGGTTCCTGCTCGATCTCATCGGCGTCCTCGGCCTCGGTCTGGTCGCCTTCGCGGCGGTCCGGCTCGCCCAGCGGATGCCGGGTCGCAGCGCCACGCTGATGACCTGGGGGGCGCTCTCGTTGATCGCCGGTCGTGTCGGGATCCTGGTCCTGATGCAGATCGTCAATCCCTTCAACCAGGACCAGTTCGATCCCACCCTGCTCGCCTTGTTCAAGAACGCCAACCTGGTGCTCCTGACCGGCGGCCTGGGCGCCATCGTCTGGGGCTTCTGGAGTCACGAGCGGCAGTTGAGCGGCGAGGAAAGCACGGCCTGAGCCGGCTTCGGTCGCAACCTCGGGCGGACGGCCGGGTTGGATCCCCCATGCGCATCCTCCTGACCGCCTTCGTCGTCCTCGGGCTGGCCCACGCGGCCGAGCGTTCCATCGGCGGCGTCACGCTCACCCGCGACCTCGACTACGCCGGCAACGTCAACCCGCGGCAGAAGCTCGACCTCTACCTGCCGGAGAAGCGGGCCGACGAGGAGCCGTTGCCGGTGATCGTCTTCATTCACGGCGGCGGCTGGCAGAATGGCGACAAGGGGCGGGCCCGCCGGCTGGTGCCCTACGTCCGGAGTGGAAAGTTCGCCGCGGTGTCGATCGGCTACCGCCTCACCGACGAGGCGAGCTGGCCGGCCCAGATCCACGACTGCAAGGCGGGCATCCGCTGGATCCGCGCCCACGCCGAAAAGCACGGGCTCGACCCGGGTCGGATGGTCGCCTTCGGTCCCTCGGCCGGCGGCCATCTGGTCGCGATGCTCGGGGTGTCGGGCGGCGACAAGAAGCTCGAGGGCGAAATCGGTCCGCACCTCGGGGAAAGCAGCGCGGTATCGGCGGTGATCGACTTCTTCGGCCCGGCCAACTTCGTCACCATGAGTTCGCAGGAAAGCCGGGTGCCCCACGACACCGCGACCTCTCCCGAGGGCAAGCTGCTCGGCGGCGCGCCGCAGGACGTGCCCGCGGTGGCACGCAATGCCTCGCCGCAGCACCACATCGACGGCGACGAGCCACCCTTTCTCGTCGTCCACGGCGACCGCGACCGCATCGTGCCCTACGCCCAGTCGGTCGACTTCGTGAAGGCGCTGAGGGCGAAGGACGTCGACACCACCTTCATCACCGTCGACGGCGCCGGGCATGGACAGGGATTCGGTCCGGACGTGGAGAAGGCCGTCTCCAGTTTCCTCGGGAAGCACCTGCTCGGTGAGGATCACGAGCTCAAGGACGCGACGCTGAAGGCGGGCGGGTAGCGCCCTTCACGCCGATTTCACGGGCGACGGGGCGGCGGGGGGTGGACAAGCCGGAGTCGGCGGGCTTTGCTTTCCCGGTGCTCGCGAAGCGAATCATCCCGTGCCTGGACGTGACCGACGGCCGCGTGGTCAAGGGCGTCAATTTCGTCGATCTCATCGATGCCGGCGACCCGGTCGAGTGCGCCATGGCCTACAACGAGCAGCAGGCGGACGAGCTCGTTTTTCTCGACATCACCGCCTCCTCCGACGCCCGCGAGACGATGGTCGACGTGGTCCGCCGGACGGCCGAGCATTGCTTCATTCCCCTGACGGTCGGCGGTGGGATCCGCACGGTGGAGAACATGCGCGAGATGCTCCTCGCGGGCGCCGACAAGGTGGGGGTGAACACCGCCGCGGTGAAGACCCCCGAGCTGGTCGACGCCGGTGCCAAGGCCTTCGGTGCGCAGTGCATCGTGGTGGCGATCGATGCCAAGCGCGAGGGTCCCGGCAAGTGGGGCGTCTACACCCACGGCGGCCGGACCCCCGTGGGCCTCGACGCGGTCGAGTGGGCGAAGGAGGTCTGGCGCCGCGGTGCCGGAGAGATCCTTCTCACCAGCATGGATGCCGACGGCACCCAGGCGGGTTACGACTGCGAGCTGACGGCCACCGTTTCCGACGCGGTGGGCATCCCGGTCATCGCGAGTGGAGGTGCCGGCAATCTCGAGCACATGGTCGAGGTCCTCGACAAGGGCCGGGCGGACGCCGTGCTGGCGGCGAGCATCTTCCACTTCGGCACGCACACCGTGGGCGAGGCCAAGCGGCACTTCGCTGAGCGCGGGATTCCGGTGCGGCCGGAGCTTTGAAACCATGAGGCGCTCCTGCTTCGGCACCCTGCTGGTCTTCGCCCTGGTGGCGGGTGCGGCCGGGTGGTTCTTCCGGGCGGAGCTGAAGACCCTGTGGAAGTGCCACGGGGAGCCGGTGCTGGTGGTCGGCAAGCGACCTCCGGAGCCCGACCCGGAGCGCTACGAGCTGCTCAAGGAGGAGATCGAACGCTGGCGCCGCAACCTCGGGCAGCGCTATCGCGAGGCCGGCAGCGACCGGGGACGCGATGCGGTGATCGAGGAGGCCGCGGTTTTCCTCGAGACCGCGCTCCCGGACCTGATGAACTGCTGGCTGGGGACGCCATGGGATTTCAACGGCCACTGTGAGACTCCCGGCAGCGGCAAGATCGCCTGCGGCTACTTCGTCGCCACCGTCCTGCGCGACGCGGGCTTCCGCGTCGACCGCTACCGCCTGGCCCGGCAGCCGTCCCAGAACATCCTCCGCACCTTCCTGCCGAAAGGTGAGATGTCGCTGCGGGTCGGCGTGCCGTACGAGGATTTCGCGAACGAACTGCGGCAGATGACGCCGGGCGTGCGCATCGTCGGGCTCGACACCCACGTCGGCTTCATCGTCGGCCGACCCGGCGAGTTCCGCTTCGTCCACTCTTCCGGATCGTCGCCCTGGTGCGTGGTCGACGAGGCGGAGGCCGACGCCGAAGTACTACGCCGCTCGAACTACCGGGTGCACGGCAATCTCACGACTCATCGCGAGTTGGTGCGCAAGTGGCTTCTGGGCGAGCAGTTCCGGGTGGTGGGACGCTAGACTCGAACGTCCCCCGCGACGACCTCCGACAAGGGGCTCGCGGCCGAAGAGGCCGGGTGGTCAGGCCCCGACGGCGTCGCCGAAGCGTTCCTCGAGCCGGTCGGCGCTGGCGTTCTCGCCCTCCTTGCGGAGAAAGTCGGCGTAGTTCGACACCACGGCCTCGAGGTCGTCACGGAATTCCTCACCGAGGGCCTCGAAGCCGTGGAGCGCCTTTTCGAAGTGACGCCGCGCCCAGGCCCGGTCGCCGGTTTCGAGAAGCGCGAGGGCGAGGTTGTTGTGGGATTGCGCGGTGTCGGGGTGCTCGTCGCCGAAGTGCTTGCGGCGTGCCTCAAGCGCCATCATGTGCATCTCGCGCGCCTGCTCGTAATAGCCGGCGGCCTGATAGAGGGCGCCGAGGTTGTTGGAAAGCGTGGCGGTTTCCTCGTGGTCGGGACCGAGTTCCTTGTGGAGGATCTCCAAGGCCCGCAGGAAGTCGTTCTCGGCGCCGTCGATGTCGCCGTCGGCTTTCTTCAGATAGGCCAGGTTGTTGGCCATCACCGCCACGTCGATCAGCGCCGGCGGATCATTCTCTTCGAACAGCCGCTTCGCTTCCTCCCACAGCTCGGCGGCTCGCTGGGTGTTCCCCAGCCCGTCGTGGACCGCGCCCTGCGACGCGGTGATGCGGGCGATTTGGAGCTGCCGGTCGGGTCGGTTCTCGAGTTGCTCGAGGGCCTGCTTGAAATCCTCGCGCGCTTCTTCGAGGCGTCCGAGATTGCGATACAGTTCACCGCGCACCTCCAGCGTGCAGGCGAATTCATCGATGCTTTCGAGGTCCTCGCTGAGGGCCTGCTGCGCCTTCTCAACCGCGGCGGTGGCGGCGTGGACGGCTTCATCGTAGTTGCCGTCGGCGAGCAGGGAGTCGACGCGCTCGCGGAGGATCTGAATGAGGGTGGCGGTAGGAGAGTCCATGACTTTGTATATACAGTTAAGATCCTTTTGAACGATCAGCAAAGGGGTTTTTGCGGGAATCATCGAGGGCCTCGAGGGCCTGATCCCGTTGGCCCGGGAGCCCCCCGAGCGCCTCGCGCAGGGCCTGTCCGGCCCGGGCCCGATCGCCGCCGAGCCCGAGGAGGCGGGCGAGCTCGCTCTCGAAGTGCCGGAGTGCCCGCGAACTCGCGCCGGCTTCATCGATGTGATCGAGCCCGCGACGCAGGAGGTCGTGCAGCGCCGGTTCGGGATGCTCGTGCTCGACCGCTGTCTCCAGCAGCCGGCAGAAGTAGCTGGCGAGCAGGGTCGACCGGTAGTCGCGGCGGATGCGTTCCCGCAGGCACCGGGGCTCGGCCTCGCGCAGGGCGTGCAGCTCGCCGCGGCGGGCCGGTGCCCAGTGGACCTCCGAGGAAAAGAACAGATCGAGCTTTCCGGCGAACGGGCTCTTCGGACGTCGGGCACCCTTGGCGACGGTCTTGATCAGCCCGGCGTCCGCGGTGAACCAGTGGACGATCAGGCTGGTGTCGGTGAGCTTGGTCAGCCGCACGAGGATGGCGTCGGAGCGTTCCATGGGCGGTTCAGAGCAGGGTGTCCGGAGGGGACGCCGGGGAGGACGCCGCCGCCGCCGCGGGCGGCTCGCCCTCGAAGGCGGGCAGCGGGGTGACCAGGTTGGCCGGCAGCGGGAAGCGCTTCTCGTAGATGTCGCCGGCGATCTCATTCGACTCGGCGTAGGCGTCCTTCACCATCTCAAGCTTGGCATCGAGGTTGTCGATGTAGTGCAGCGCGAAAGCCTCGGGTGTGCGCGGCAGCGTCGGCGACCCGAACTCGTACTCGCCGTGGTGGGCGGCGATGAGGTGCAGCAGGTGCAGGCGCACCGTTTCGCTCGGCGGGTCGAGCGCGAGCCAGTCCTTCGCCGCCGGCGAGTCGGCGACCTCGTGCCAGAGCTTGTTGACCAGCTCGATGCCCAGCGGGATATGGCCGAGCATCTCGCCGTAGACCGAGTGGTTCTGCGCGAAGCCGCGCTCGGGATACTGGTTCTCCCAGAGCTTGCCGCAGTCATGGAAAAGCACGCCGGCGAGCATCAGGTCACGGTTGAGCTGGGGATAAACGCCGCAGACGGCATCCGCCGAGCGCATCATCTGCGCGACGTGCTCGCTCAGGCCGCCGCGCCGGGCGTGGTGGTTTTTCCGCGCCGCGGCGGCCCGCCGGAAGCGGTCGCCGAACTCGTCGAGGAAGCGGTCGACCAAGGCCGACAACCGGGGGTCGGCGATGCTCCCGCAGAAGCCGGTGATCGCCTTCCACGCCTCGCGCTGAACGGCGGCGGTTTCGGCGTCGCCGGCGTAGAAGGCCTCGAGCGCGTCGCCGTCGAGTTTCTCCCAGGACAGGGTGGCGGCGTTGAGACCGAACTGGTTCTGCGTCCACTCGGCGTCGAGCCGCAGCACCGTGCCGTCGGCAAAACCCTGTGCCGCCTCGAACAGCGGCGCGTCCGACCAGGCGTTGAGGCCGAAGCCGCCGGTGGCGTCGGCGAAGGTCAGCACCAGATAGGGCTTGCCGGTCTTGGTCTGGCGCTCGCTGCGGCTCTGCAGTTCGGCATCGACGGCGAAGCGCTGAGGCGACTCGCCGGCCTGCTGTTTGAGGGCGGCCACGGTGAGAAATTCCATGCCGTGGAGCATCGGTTGCCGCATCCCGTGCGTCGAGGCGGGAAAGCTGCGGGGCTCGGGCCGGCTCGAAAGCACGCCTGCAATCGCGACGGTCCACCGTGGAAACGCGACGATCTGCCGGAAGACATCCGGGCATCCACCGTTTCTGCGGCGGATCGTCCCGACAAGGGCGAGCCACTTGCCTGAATCGCCTTTCAACGGATTCCGGCTTCTCCCCCTCGGCAGGAGGGTGATTCAGGGCGTTGGGGCCAGAGGTGGCGGATTTTCGAAGCTTCCCAACGGTTCGTTTGCGCATGGTGCGGGATCGGCGATGAAGATCGGTTCCGGTGCTTCTACCCTTAAATGGGTAGACGAAACCCTTTGAAAACCGGCTTTCCCTAGGCCTTTTTTAGAAGGCTCGCCCGATTTCAGACGGGGCAAGTGCTGGCCAAGCCACCCCAAATCCGTAGCAAAACCCATGAATTCGATTTCAGCCGCCGCTCCGATCGGCCGCACGATCGCCAAGACGGCCTCGCGCCGTCGCATCGCGGTGGATGTCATCGAAATCACCATTGGCGACCGCCTTTGATTCTCCCTCGTATTCTCGCGTCAAGACCCAACCTGAACATCAAGATGACTAGAAACAGCATTCTCCAAACCGCCTTTCTCCTCGGTCTCGCCGCGACCGCGCAGGGCATCGACACCTGGACCGGCGGAACCAGCACCGACTGGGCGGACGGCACCAACTGGAGCAACGGCAACCCTCCCGACGGCACGGACACCGTCCTCGTCAACAACATCAGCGACGCGACGACCTTCACGCCGTCGCTCACCACCGCCTACACTCTCGATCCGGATGGCCCGGGTGGCGACATGTGGGTCGGTGGTTCCGGCACCGGGGAGTTGAACATCGACAACGGCGGATCGCTCAACGTACAGGGCAACTGGCTGTTCGTCGGGGAGAACGGCGGCACTGGAACCATCAACGTCAACAGCGGTGGCGCCATCACCGGCGACAACAACATCCGACTTGGCCGAACCGGGGGCAACGGGACCCTCAATGTCGATGGCGGCACCATCTCGGGCGTGTCAGGAATCATCACCGATGGCGGTGCCACTTCCGCGATCAATGTCACCAACAACGGTTCGGTGGCCTCGACCGGCAACATCCAGATGCACGGCACCTCGTCCAGCGGCATCGACAGTGGCTCGATCGACGCCGGCTACGAGTTCTGGGTTGGTGGCGATGGCGACAGCACGACCTTCCTTCAAACGGGTGGCACGGTTTCCTCAGGAGCTTGGTTTGTGATCGGCCGCGATGGAACGAATTCCGAATACACCATGACCGGGGGCACGGTGAACGCCGCGACCAGCACCGTCGGTTCCTTCGCCGTGGTCGGCTCTTTCGGCGGCTCTTCGGGCACCCTCAACGTGGGCGGCACCGGCGAGTTCTACGTCGATTCCAATCGTCGTCTCTACATCGGTGAAGACGGGACCGGGATCCTGAACGTCACCGGCGACGGTCTGGTTCAAAACACCGACACCAACGAGGGTGGCGTCAGGCTCGGCCAAAACGCCACCGGCGTCGGCACCGTCAACCTCGACGGTGGCACCATTTCCACTCCACAGGTCAGCCAGGGCGGCGGGACCGGCACCTTCAACTTCAACGGCGGCACGCTGCTTGTAAATGCCGACGAGTCCGCGTTGACCGCCGGCACGTTCATGGGCGGGCTGACCCGCGCCAACGTCCGCGATGGCGGCGCGGTCATCGACACCGACACCTTCAGCGTCACCGTCTCCCAAGGGCTCGCCCACAGCGACATCGGTGGCGACGCCGCCATCGACGGCGGCCTGACCAAGCAGGGAGCGGGAACCCTGATCCTCTCGGGTAACAACACCTACACCGGCCCGACGGTGGTCTCCGCCGGCACCCTCGCCTTCAGTGGGGGAGGGGCGATCGACTTCACCACCGGCCTGACTCTCGCGGATAGCACCACGCTCGACGTCTCCGCCGCCACGGTCGATCCCTACCCGCCGGCGCTGACCTTCAGCGGCGACGCCCAGCTCGTGTTCCAGGCGACGGGCGACGACACGGATCAGGCCATCATCACCGATTCGCTCACCACCACGCCGCCCAATGTCATCACCGTTGATGTCACCAACACGGCCGGTTCGTGGACCGGGGATCCCGGTGGCTGGTCCTACCCCCTGATCGACCACGACGGCACCTACGTCGGCACGGTCGGCGACGACTTCGCGATCGGCACCCTGACGCCCGCACTGGCTCCCGGTCAGACCGCGGAAATCGTCGACAACGGTGTTGAGATCGCGCTCGTCATCACCGGCGATCCGCTTTCCTGGACCGGCAACATCAGCGCCGACTGGAACACGGCCGACAACAACTGGTCGAACTCCGGAGGGGCCACTTCGTTCTCCGGCAGCCAGTCGGTGCTGTTCGAGGACGGGGCGACCGTCTTCAACGTCAACCTCGCCGAGGACGTCGAACCCGGTCTCGTGCAGTTCAGCAACCTTTTCGACGACTACACGATCTCGAGCAGCGGCGGATTCGGCATCAATGGCTCCGCTTCGGTCGCGGTCGATTCGGGAGGGTCGGTGACCTTCACGACCGAAAACGACTACACCGGCTCCACCACCATCAGCGACGGCATCTTGGTGGTGTCCGGAGATGGCTCCATCGAGAGCAGTTCCATGATCACCATCGGCGCCGATGGCGAGCTGCAGCTGAACCCGCCCACCAGCGCCACCTACGCCAATCCGATCGGTGGCACCGGGTTCCTCACGAAGCTCGGGAGCGGAACGCTGACCCTCTCGGGGGCCAACACCCTCGCCGGGGACATCGTGATGACCGATGGCCAGCTCAACCTCAACAGCGCCGGCGCGCTCGGCACGACGGACGACGCCTTCGACGCGTTCATCTTCCAGGGCGGTGTTCTCGACAACACCAGCGGCGGCATCGTCAACCTGGCCCCGGACAAGCCGGTGAGCCTCGAGGCGGACCTGACCTTCATCGGCAGCAACGACCTGTTCCTGAGCAACGGGGCCGTGACGCTCAATGCCTCGCGCACCATCGACGTCCAGGCCGGCACCCTGGGCATGGGTGCCACGGTCGATGGCGGAGCCGGCTACGACCTGATCAAGACCGGCCCCGGAACCCTCGTCCTCAACGGCGGCAACATCGCCGGTGATCTGGACGTGCAGGCGGGCATCGTCGGCCTCAACCAGGACTTCACCGGTGCGTCTCCGATCAGCACGACCGGGACCGGCATCCTGGAGAATGCCGGAGGCGTCGGCACCAAATGGACCCGCTGGAACGTCACCGGCGACGTCACCTCCGACCTGCTCATCCGCGGCAACGACGGATCCCACGATTTCCAGCTCGGGCTCGTGAAGCAGGCGGCCGGCACCCTGACCCTGACCAACCCCGCCAACGATATCGGAGCCATCCTCAACGTGGATCAAGGCACCTTGATTCTCGAAGCGGGGTCGTATGGACGTGCGGCCGATGACGGGACGACCCTCAACGCCTTCGCGGCGTCGCTCGGGAACGCCGGCGACAGCACGCTGGTGATCGACGGCGCGTCGGTTGACTACAATGTCGCCGATGGCGACGGGACCGAGCCTTACCACCAGTCGCTGAACATCGGCATCAACGGTGGCCACGCCACGGTCGAGCTGGTGGACGGCACGCTCGACGTTTATCGACAAATGTCGGCGGGTTGGTTCGGAGGAGCCTTCGGTGGTTTCACTCAGACCGGCGGCACGGCGACGGTGGGTGGATTCCTCATCGCCGGCATCGATGCCGCTCCGGGTGTGATCAACCTCGAAGGCGGGGTGTTCAACCACAGCGGACCCATCACCTGGGGAGCCAGCGAGAACGTCATCGGGGTCGTGAACATCGGTGGCACCGCCGACTACAACAACACCCACGACAAGACCTTGGGGCTCTGGGTCGGTGAGAATGGAACGGCCACCCTCAACGTCTCCGACAGCGCCACCATGGACTTTACCGGCAGCACCGATACCGTCCTGATCCTGGGCAACAATGCCACGTCCACGGGCACCGTGAACCTGCTCGGTGGCACGGTCACCGGTGGCGGCATCAACCAGGGCGCGGGTGCCGGCCTGCTGAACTTCAACGGCGGCACACTGGCGGCCAACTCGGCCAGCGCCACCTTCCTGACCGGCATCGACAATACCTACGTCCACGCGGGCGGCGGCACGATCGACAACGGCGGCAACGCCATCACGATCGGTCAGGAACTGCAGGCGCCCGCCGGCAACGGGGTCTCCGCGACCGGCCTGACCGTCAGCGGTGGCGGCTTCATCGAAACCCCGATCGTCACCATCACTGGTGGCGGCGGCACCGGTGCCACGGCCGTGGCCGAGATCGATGCCAACGGGGATCTCACCGGCATCACCATCACCAACCCGGGCGTCAACTACACCTCCGCCCCGACCTTCGCCCTCGTCGGCGGTGGCGCGGGCAACACCGGAGCGATCGGTGGCGCGGCGACGCTGGTGGCGAACGTCAGCGGCGGCATGACCTTCACCGGCGCGGCCACCACGACCCTGACGGAGGTCAACCGCTACACCGGCAACACCACCATCGATGCCGGCACCACCGTGCTGGTGCCCTTGGGTGCCGAGGTCTCCGTGGCCCCGACCACCGACGGGGTATCGACCAAGATCACCGGCACCGGTGCCATCACCTTCCAGGGCAAGCTGCGGGTCGATGCGACCAACACCGACATCACCGACGGCAATTCCTGGACCGTGGTGGACGTCGCGACCCCGACCTACGACTCCTCCTTCGGCGTCGCGATCGCGGGCGTGCTCGACCTCACCGCGCAGGGCGACGGAGTCACCCACATCGGCGTCGACGGCAACAACACCTGGACCTACAGCGAAACCACCGGCGTCCTCTCGCTGGCGGTCACCGGGGCGGCTCCCGGCTACGACACCTGGCTCTCCACCGGCGGAGGTTCCGCCCTCACCACCGGCGTCAACGACGGAGCCGAGGACAACCCCGACTTCGACACCTACGCCAACGTCCTTGAGTACATTCTCGGCGGCGACCCGCTGGCGGCGGACAACCTGGTGGACGTCAACGAGACCGCGACCGACCTGGTCTTCACCTTCGATCGCTACGACGACTCGGAGATCGACACCACCCTGGACTTCCAGTGGGGCACGACCCTCGCCGACTGGGGTGATGTGGGCCACACGATCGCCATCGGCGCGACGAGCTCCGGCCCCGATGCCAACGGCATCTCGGTGGACGTCACCGAGGATGGCGGCAGCACCGCGGACTACGACCTGATCGAGGTCACCGTTCCGAAGACCAATGCGGTCAACGGCAAGCTGTTCGGTCGCCTTCAAGGGCTGAAGCCCTGATCCCATCCATCACCCGGCCACGGTCCGGAGCCCCTGCTCCGGGCCGTGGTGGTGATACGGGCCGCCGACCATTTCGTGGCGCTTCGGTCAGGAACGGGCTGAAAGACGAAAGGCACCGAATCGTCCGGGAACTTCCCGTGGGTTCAGTGTCTTCCCTGGTTTGATCAACGCACTCACGGTCCACGTCCTCGCGATGGACTGAATGATACCGTCGCCCAATTCCGTCTCGACCGGGGAAAACCACGGAAGCCACGGAGAACACGGAAACTCGGAGTTCATTCCGTGGATTCAGTGAGTTCCGTGGTTCTCTGTCTTTATCATCGTATCGTCCGATTCATATTTTGATCCGGTATGATACGGGCCTGGCGCCGATTTCAGGCACTGCCGGCTACATCTCCAGCATGTGCGAAATGTGGGTCGCGGTCAGCTCGCCCATGGTCTCGCAGTTGCGGAAGATGTCGGTGTGGTGGTACTTCGACAGGTCGCGGGCGAGCTGGCGCACGTGCTCCCGCGGGGCGAGCTCCTCGCGCCGCATCACGCCGAGCAGCGCCTTCAGGCGCGCCGCCTCGACCTTCGCCCGCTGGGTCATCTGGGCGTGCTCCTCGGCGACGTACTGATTGATCGATTTGCGGTCCAGCGACTTGAAGGCGAGCCGGGTGACCGAGCGGTTCGAGTCGAAGCGGTAGGCGAGGTAGGTCTTCCCCCGGGATTCGTAGCTCTGCTGGTCGAAGTCGATCGGCCGGACCCGGTACTGCACCTCCTCGAAGTCCGGCGTGATGTCGACGACGTAGTTCACGCTGCGCATGTCGCCCAGCAGGCGGATGAAGCAGCGTTCGTTGAACTTGGTGAACTCCTTGGCGATGCGGACCTGGTTCAGCGCGGGGTCGGGGAGGTAGTCGCGCAGGAAGACATCGCCCGGCACCCCGGCGATGTGCTCCTCGATCAGGGTGTTGCCCTGGACCAGGTAGTTGATCCGGTTGGGTGAAAGGATGTGCTCGAGCTCGAGCCCGTAGATCCGCGACGCATCGACGTGCTTGACGTAGAAGTAGTCGGAGTTGTCGTTGTAGACGTTGGTGATGCGGATGCGGAACGGCCGCGAATTGCCGAACTCGCCGAAGTCGACGCGGTCGACCATCAGGTGCTCGTGGTGGTCGGCGTCGCCGCCGACCTTCAGCTCCGAGTAGATCTTGGTCAGCTTCGGGCGCAGCTCGCGCATGTGCTCGGGGTCGTAGTAGACCGTCAGCCACAGCGTTTCCTCGCCCATCGGATTCTCGTACGGCATCGACCCGGCGAATCGCGTGAGGTCGTCGTAGACCGAGGGGATGTCCCGCAGCCGGTCGAAGCGGAAGAGGTATTGGACGAGCGCCGGCGAGCCCGGGTAGCGTTCCTTCCGGCGGGAAATCATGGCCATCGCCCGGACAGGCTGACCGCTGCGGCGCGGGATGGCGAGTTTTTCGGAAGTCGGCGCCGGAGCGCCGACTTCCGACCGAACTTCAATGTTCGACCTTCGAGCTTCGATATTCGAAGCTCCTCCCGTGCTGCCCGCCCTCACCGGACTTTCCAAGGACGACCTCACCGCCCTGATGGCGGACTGGGGCCAGCCGGCGTTCCGCGCCGGGCAGATTCTCGACTGGGTGTGGAAGAAGCAGGTCGGCTCCATCGACGAGATGACCAACCTGCCGGCCGCCCTGCGCGATCAGCTCGCCGCCGGCCACCGGCTCCACGCGCTCGAGCACAGCCATACCCAGGGCAGCGCCGACACCACCCGCAAGTTCCTCTTCAAGCTCCACGACGGGCGCTACGTGGAAAGCGTCCTCATCCCCGCCAACCCGGCACTCTACGGCGAGCGCTCCGATCGCCGCACGCTCTGCGTTTCGTCGCAGGTCGGCTGCGCCTACGGCTGCAAGTTCTGCGCCTCCGGGCTGGCCGGGTTTTCCCGCAACCTCGAGCCGTCCGAGATCGCCGGCCAGGTCCTCGCTGCCGAGCGCCTCTCCGGCGAACGCGTCGACAACCTCGTCTTCATGGGCATGGGCGAGCCCTTCGCGAATTTCAACAAGCTGATGGCGGCGGTTGGGATCATCACCGCCGAATGGGGCCTGCACCTCGGCGCGCGGCATCTCACGATTTCCACCTCCGGCCTGGTTCCGCAGATCCGCAAGCTCGCCGACCACCCGCAGCAGATCCGCCTCGCGATCTCGCTCCACGGCGCCACCGACGAGGTCCGGGACCAGATCATGCCGGTGAACCGGAAATGGAACACCGCCGCCCTCTTCGAGGCGCTGGACTACTGGAACGAGCGCAAGAAGCAGCACCTGACGCTGGAGTACATCCTCATCCAGGACGTCAACGACGCCCTCGAGCAGGCGCGCATCCTCGCCGGTCACGCGCGGCGTCTGAAGGCCAAGGTCAATCTGATCCCCTACAACACCGTCGACGGCCTCGACTGGGTCCGCCCCAGCGAAACCCGCTGCAAGGCCTTCCGCGACGTCCTGAAACACGCCGGCGTCTCCGCCACCCTGCGCCTCGAAAAAGGCCACGACATCGACGCCGCCTGCGGCCAGCTCCGGCTCAAGCAGGAGACCGAAGAGGGGATCATCGAGGCGCCGGTGAAGGGGTAGCTGCGGCATCCTGCCGCAGTCCGTTCCAGCGGCTTCCAGCCGCGCTTCTTCAGCTCAACCCCGCGACGATCCGCTCGAGTTGCTTGCGGTGAACTTCCATGTGGATCGCCGCCAGCGCGTGCCAGCCGGCGGCATCGAGCGGGCCGAACCACGGATGCGCGTAGCGCGCCTCCGAGCGCAGGTCGGGGCAGGTCCCGGTGACGTCCCGGAACCGGTCGCAGGAGCCTTCGTAGGCGCCTTCCGCCGTTGCCGTGACCTCGGGCGAGGGTTTCACCGCGGCGGTGTCGGCTTTGCCCTCCGGCACCCGGCCCTCGACCAGCCCCGCCACCACGCCGGTGAAGATCTCGTGGCAGATGCGCAGGTGATCGAGGGTCATCCAGACCGACCAGTGGCGGCTGCTGTCCTCCAGCCCCGGCAGGCGCCGGATCAGCACCCGCTCGGCCCGGCAGGGCTCCGGGCACGCCTCGACCAGGGGGCGGATGCGCTGGCGCTCGGCGTCGAACACCCGGTCGAAGTCCTCACGCCGGGCTCGCTGGAGTCGTCGGGCGAACAAGAACCTCCCGAGGCGGAGCTCCCACCAGGGCAGGCCCGCCCCCGGAGCGGCCAGTTTCGGATCATCCGGCATGCTGGCTACCCAATCTGTAAGCTTGTGAAGTGCAAGTAAATAAGATTGCAAAATAAAAGTAAAAGGCGAGAGTGCTCGTCATGCCCGATCGGCGTTCACCCTGTCCGGTTTCCTGCGCGCTGGATCTTTTCGGCGACCGCTGGACCCTGCTGGTGATCCGCGACCTGATGCTCGGCCGCTCCCGTTTCAAGGATTTCGCGGCGTCGCCCGAGGGCATCCCGACCAACCTGCTCAGCGACCGGCTGGCCCGGTTGGTCGATGCGGGCGTGGCGGAGAAGGTTCCTGCGGCGGCCGGATCGAAACGGCTTGCCTACCGGTTGACGGCCAAAGGGGAAGCCTTGCGGCCCGTGCTTGTCGCGATTCGCGAATGGGGCTTGGAATGGGAGCACGGGACGCAGGTCCGACGGGTCGAGTCGCCTCGCGGGACGTCCACCCCGGAGGCTCCGGCCCGATCCATTCCGCTTTCCGAACCGCTGGCCGTTCCCGAACCTGAATCTGATGCCGGGCATTTCGCCGACCTCGGGTAAGGTGCCGGCTTCCTCCCCATGTCCGTTCGACCCTCCATCCTCGTGACTGCTTTCGGGCCCTTCGGTGGGCGCGAGATCAATGCCTCGTCCCTCGCCTTGGAGCAGCTGGTGGCGGCCGATCGTTCCCTTCGCTTCCGCATCCTCCCGGTGGATCTTGTCGAAGCACCCCGGCGGCTGCATGAGGCCATCCGTCGGGTCGCTCCGGAGGCCATCCTGATGCTGGGTGAGGCGGCGAACGCTTCCCGACTGCGGCTCGAGACCCGGGCATGGAACGAGCTCGACTTCACCATCCCGGACATCTCCGGGCGTCAGCCGCGGGCCCGCCCGATCGACCGGCAGGGTCCCGCCCACCTCGGCACTTCAGTCGATACGAAGGCGTTGGCGGCGCGACTGGGGGCGGGGTCGCACGAGGTCGAGTGCTCGTCCGACCCCGGGCGCTATCTCTGCAACCGGCTTTACCACGCGGCCCTGCGGAATGCCGGGGTGCCGGCCTTGTTCGTGCACCTGCCTCTGGAGCACCGGCTTCCTCCCGAGCGTGCGGCCGAGGCCCTGGGAATGGTGATCGAGCATCTGAGGCAGGAGGGCTGAGGGCCGGCGTGCGACGCGCTCGGCGGCAGTGACCCGGACGGTTCATCGGGTCACTCATACGGCATGCCGTCCGACTCCCCCCCGGTTGGGGGGACGGACTCCCGTTGCCGCGCGTCGGGCGGTTTGGTGTGCTGCCGATTGTCGATCTATGAAACCCATGTTCACAATCCCCAGCGCCGGTTCCATCCGGCAGCACCTCCTCCAGTCCGCGTTCTCGACCCGCTACGTCGCCGGCCTTGCCGCTGGTCTCGCGGTGGGGGCGCCCTCCGCGTTCGCGATCAACAACGAGTGGACGGGCGCGACCAGCACCGCCTGGAACGAGGCCACCAACTGGTCCGAGAACCGCGTCCCGCAGGTGCCCAACGGCCAGGCCGAAAACTTCGACGACGCGGTGATCAACATCACTCCGGCGAACATCGCGACCATTTCGCAGAACATCCTCTTCAATCCACGCGACTTCATCGTCGGTCGCGGCGGCGGCAGCAACGGACGCCTTGACCACACCGCGGGCGTGGCCATCGGCAACGGCTGGGGCTATGTCGGCACCGACGGCGGCACGGGTCTCTACAATCTGGCCGACGTCAGCTCCGCTCCCGGAGGCGTCGCCACCTACGCCCAGGGCTCGGGTTCGCTGGAAGCCGGAAACTTCTATGTCGGGGGATTCGGGGCCTCTGGCTCGAACGGCACCGCGAACGTCAACACGACGGGCACGCTCGAGGCTCGCGGAGAGTTCAATGTGGGGTCCAACGGAAGCACCGGCGTCCTGAACCTTGAGACCGGGAGCGTGCTCGCCGGAAACTGGTTCCGCGTCGGTGGCGGGGCAGGGGGTGACGGCACCGTCAACATGGCCGGCGGCACGATCAACAAGCAGGGTGCCGAAAACTTCGCCATCGGGATCAACGGTGGCACCGGTGAGTTCTACATGACCGGCGGCGAGATCACCGCCAACAACGAACTCTGGGTCGGCAATGGCGGCGGCAGCAACGGCCTCTTTGAAATCGGTCCCGGCTGCACCGTCAACAACGGCAGCTGGTGTTCGATCGGTCGGGCCGGGGGCAGCGGTGAACTCAACATGACCGGCGGCCAGTGGAACGCCAACACCGGCGGCGGCAATTTCATCGTCGGCGACGGCGCAACCGGGGTTGCCAACGTCAGTGACGGGTTGATCGACGCGAACAACGAGTTCTGGGTCGGACAAGGCGGCACGGGTGACGGCACGCTGAATCTCAGCGGCAGCGGCGCCATCCAGACCGGCAGCTGGGTCGCGATCGGCCGCGGCGGCGGCAGCGGCACCGTGAACATGACCGGGGGGACCTTCCTCGAGGACAACGGCGGAACTCACTTCATCATCGGCACCTCCAACGGCACCGGCGAGTGGATCCAGAGCGGTGGCGAAACGACCATCGCCAACAACCCGGTCTGGCTCGCGGAGAACGATTCGAGCGTCGGCACGCTCACCCTCAGCGGGACCGGCATCTTCACCGCCAACGACGGCTTCATCGTCGCCCGCGACGGCGCCACCACCGGCACGCTGAACCTCGACGGCGGCACCTTCACCACCCGCTGGCTGCGCGGCGGTGCGGGCACCAGCACGGCGAATTTCGACGGCGCCAACCTGGTCGGTTTCGCCGATGAAGGCGACTTCCTCTCCGGGCTCCAGACCACCGACATCCAGGCCGGCGGGCTCACCATCGACAGTGCCGGCTTCTCGCTCACCGGCACCCAGGTGCTCGACGGCACCGGCGGCCTCACCAAGGTCGGTGCGGGCTCCGTGGCACTCACCGGTGCCCACGGCTACAGCGGGCCCACCAGCGTCAGCGCCGGGAGCCTGACGCTTGGAAACATCCACACCGGCACCGGGGACCTGACCGTCGCCGACGGGGCCGCACTCGGTCTCACCGAGGACACGGTCGATTCCCAGTACAGCCCGGGCAACGCCACCTTCGACGGGGTGACGACGGCGACCTTCAACCTCACCGATGCCACCCAGGCCGCGCGCACGAACGCCCTGCTCAATGTGCCGGGAACGCTCACCCTCAACGGTGACCTCACCATCAACGTCACCGACGTCGAGGCGGAGAACGGCTCGACCGTGCCGCTCATCGCCTACGCGGCCGGAGCCGGGGTCGGCGCCCCGGTGCTTGGCTCGCTCCCCGAGGGCGTGGTGGCGACGCTCCAGGACGATGGCAGCCTGATCTCGCTCGACGTCACCTTCGGAACGCCGTTGGTGTGGGACGGCGACGTATCGGGCGTCTGGGATTTCACCGACGCCAACTGGGCGGAGGAGGTCGCTCCCGAAATCGACCTGACCTACACCGATGGTCGCTGGGTGCTCTTCGACGACTTCGCCTTCGGGACGACCAACGTCACCCTGGACACCACGGTCACCCCCTATGCCACCCTGTTCAACAACCCGGACGGCACCGACTACACGCTCGGCGGCACCGGCGACATCGCGGGAACGGGTGAGCTGATCAAGCGCAACACCGGCACCACCACCATCAGCACCGCCAACACCTACACCGGAGCGACCCGTGTCGAGGGCGGCCTCCTCTCGGTGGCGACCCTGCCGAACGGCGGGGTGGCCGGGCCGATCGGTGCCTCGACCTCGGACGCGGCCAACCTCGTGCTCGACGGAGGGACCCTGGGATACACCGGAGCCACCACCACCTCGGACCGCGGCTTCACGATCGCCGGCACGGCCAGTGGCATCGACACGGCCAACGACCTGACCCTCACCGGCGATGTCGTCTCCACCGGCGGCAGCTTCCACAAGCTCGGCTCCGGCAATCTGACCCTGCCGCAGGCGAACCTCACGCTGGGCGCCAACCAGATCAGTGAGATCCGCGGCGGCACCCTGACCTTCCCCGGCACGGTGGCGCAGACGGTTTCGAGCCCCGGCCAGCTCTGGATCGGATCGATCCCGGATGCCTCCGGAAATCTCGCACTCACCAATACCGACCTGACCGTCGGCAGTTGGCTGACGATCGGTCGTGGGACGGGCGACACCGGGGTGCTGAGCACGCTAACCGCCACCGGTTCCACCATCGAGTGCACCAACCTCAGCGCGGGCTTCGATGCCGACCTGGGATACAACGACGCCGACCAGACGATCACGCTGATCGATACCGACTTCACCAACAACGGCATCGCGGTCATCTCGGAGCGCCAGAACAACAGCACCACGATCACGCTGTCCGGCGACTCGACCTACACCTCGGCCTTCCGCTTCCAGATGGCGCTCAACGCGACCGCCTCGGCGGAACTCGTGCTTGAGGATGATGCGGTCATGACGCTGACCGGCGAGTGGTTCTCGATCGGCAATGACGGCACCGGGGTCGCGACCGTTCGCGACAATGCGGTTCTGACCAAAACCGGCGGCAGCATCAACATCGGCGACGTCGGCACCTCGGACGGCACCCTGAACATCCAGGACAACGCGGTAGTGACCGCCGACAGCGTCGTCTTCGTCGGCAAGAACGGCGGCACCACTGGTATCGTCAACATGGACGGCGGCACCTTCAACACGAACACCTACATCACCATCGGCCGCCAGGGTGGCGCGACCGGCACGTTCAACCTGAACGGCGGCGTCGTGAACCAGACCGACGTCAACGCCGGCATCGCCGTCGGCGAGCAGGGCAACGGCACGCTCAACGTCAACGGCGGCACGCTGAACATCGATGGCGGCGGTCTCTACCTCACCACCGAGAACACCGCCACGGGGGTCGCCGAGGCCAACCTGAACGGCGGAACGGTGAGCGCCAAGCGCATCACCGAGCGCGACGACCTCACCGGCACCAGCACGCTCAATCTGAACGGCGGCCTGATCCAGGCCCGTGCCGGCGCCGCGCTTGCGTTCATCGCCAACCTCGACCAGGCCAACGTCCTGGCCGGCGGCGCGCTGATCGACAGCAACGGCCAGACCATCGCGGTCAGCCAGGACCTGCTCGACGGCGGTGGCGGCGGCGGCCTGACCAAGTCGGGGGCCGGCTTCCTCCAGCTCAACGGCACCAACACCTACACCGGCACGACCAGCGTCACCGCCGGCGAACTCGGCGGCACCGGCTCGGTGGCCGGACCGCTGGTCGTCGATGCGGCCGCCACGCTGGCACCCGGCGCCTCGGCCGGCACCTTCACGGCGGGCGACACCACCCTCGGAGGCACCTACCTCTACGAAATCGACGGCGCCACCGGCGACAGCCTGGTGGTGAACGGCAACCTCGACCTGACCGGCGGCACGCTGGCGATCACCGAGCTGGCGCCCGGCACGGCGGCGACCTATGTGGTGGCCACCTACACCGGAACGCTTACCGGCAATCCCTTCACCTCGGTGGTCGGCCTGCCGGCCGGCTGGTCGATCGACTACGGCACCGGCAGCAACTCGCAGATCACGCTGACCAATCCCAATTCCGATCCCTACAACACCTGGATCGACACCTACTTCCCGGGTGAGGTCGATCCGCTGATCATCGGCAAGGATGCCGACCCGGATTCCGACGGTCAGTCGAACCTCGTGGAATTCGGTCTCGGCGGCAATCCGGACGACGCCGCGGACAACGCCAGGATCTACGTGCTGACGGAAGACAGCGACGCGGATGTGGAGGCGGTGGACGCCGAGCTGCTGATGACCATCGCGGTGCGCGCCGGCACGCCGGCGTTCTCGGCAGGTGGCCCGAATTCGACGGCGTCGCACGACGGCGTGGACTACAGCGTGGAGGGTTCGCTCGACCTGGTGGACTTCCTGACGACGGTGAACCCGACGACGACGGCGGTGACGACGGACCTGCCGGGCGTGCCGAGCGGCTACGAGTACCGGACCTTCAGTCTGGACGGCTCGAACGGCCTGACGGACGTCGGTTTCCTCCGCGCGGAGCTGACGGAAACGCCGTAAGCAATCCCGATTCTCGAATCCCAGCCCCGGCCGTTTGGGCGGCCGGGGCTTTTTTGCGGGTTGATGCCGAAATGGACGGGAGTGACGGGGTGCTCGGCGAGCACGAGGGACGGTGCTCGGACGCCTTCAACACCTCCTGCGGTGCCCGGAGCCATCCTAACCCATTTGGGGGGTGTTTGGGGGATTGTGCCCTTTGAAAAGATATGGCTCATTACTAGCAGCTTGTCGGACTTGACCCGAGCCTGAGGTTGTCTTTCTGGCAGCGGTCCGGACCGATGGCTGGCAGCTGGCGTTAGGCTTTTGGCGATCGATGCTTTGCTGCCGGGCAGGCCCATGATGAG
>JAUIJD010000104.1 GCA_030431475.1 Verrucomicrobiia bacterium
CGCCGGTCAAGGCGCTCGACGAACTGCTCCTCGACCTCGGCAACTTCCGCTTTCCCTGCGAGGTTGGTGAGCTGCGTCGAATCCTTCTCCATGTCGTAGAGCATGGTGGCGAGGGGCTTTCCGGCGCGGTCGAAGTAGCGCATGAAGGCCCACTTTTCAGTGCGCAGGGCGAAATGGGGGCCGACTTGAATGAGGGCATCGTCGCGCACGGCGGGGGCGTCCGGGTTTTCCAACAAGGGGAGAAGGCTCCGGCCCTGGATGCCGGGCGGGGCGTCGAGTCCGGCGCGGCGGGCGAGGGTGGGATAGAGATCGAGGAGTTCCACCACCCGGCTGCAACGCTTGCCCGCCGGGTCCTTTGTCGGGTCGGCGATGATGAGCGGCACCCGGCTGCCCTCCTCCATCAGGCTCATCTTCTGCCACATGGTGTGCTCGCCGAGGTGGTAGCCGTGGTCGGAAAGGAAGACGACGATGGTGTCGTCGGCGAGGCCGAGGGCGTCGAGCTCGTCGAGCAGGAGGCCGACCTGCTCGTCCATGTGGGTGACGCTCGCGTAGTAGGCACGCAGCACCTTGCGTTGGTTTTCCTCGGTGAGTTGGTAGCGCTGGCGGTTGGTGTGCTGGCGGGCCGGGCGGGGGAGGTCGGCGAGGTCGCCGAGCGGTACTTCGGGCAGTTTCATGTCGTCGGCCTCGTAGCCTTCGAAGCAGTGCTCGGGCGCGACGAGCGGGACGTGCGGACGGACGAAGCCGACGGCGAGGAAGAAGGGCTGGTCGGACCTGGCGCGTTCGCGCAGGAGCCGGATGCCTTCGGTGGCGGCCAGTTCATCGGCGAGCTCGGCTCCCTCTTCGGCCTCGACGGCGAGAAAGTCGCTGCCCTGGTGGTTTCCGGGGATGAGGAAGCGGCCGCCCTTGCCCTCGACCTTCTTCCAGCGCTCGCGCTGGGCGGGGATGTGGGGGGTGACGTCGTCGAGCATGAGATCCTCGGCCTTCCCCGGGGCGAGGCTTTCCATGGCGCTGACGTTGTAGGTTTGGTCCCACGAGGGCGCGTGATCCGAGCCGGGGTCGCCGGTGAAGATGTGGCCGGGGACACCCATGTGGTAGATCTTGCTGACCCGTCCGGTCCAGTAGCCGGCCTGGCGGAAGAGCGCGGGGAGCGTGACGACCTCGTCGGCGAGCGCCGGGCCGTTCCGGGTGATGCCGTTGGTGATCGGATACTGGCCCGACATGATGGAGGCCCGCGACGGTCCGCAGACGGAGTATTGGCAGTAAGCGCGGGTGAAGGTGACGCCGCGCTTCGCGAGCCGGTCGAGGTGGGGCGTGCGGCACTGGGGATGACCGTAGCCGCTGAGGGCCGTGTTCAGGTCGTCGGCGATGAGGAAGAGCACGTTGGGCTGGTCGGCCGCGAGGAGCGGGGCGGCCAACAAAGCGAGGAGCAAGGGGGAACGCATGCAGCGGATACGCCTCAAGGAGCGGCTCCTTGCAGGTGCCGGCGGCGGCCGTGGCGACGCGACGACCGGAAGCCCGCCCGCCCGGTTACGGTGGTGCCTGGGACGCGCCACTCCGAAGGTCGGCTACGAAGCGCTGGTACTCGGCGTCGGCCTCGTGGCGGTCGGGGAGGCGGAGCAGGTAGGAGGGGTGGACGGTGAGGATGACGCGGGGGGCGAGATGGGGGGCGTCGATCTCGCCGCGGTCGCGGGTGATCTTGATGCCGGGGCCGAGCAGCGAGCGGGCGGCGGTGGCGCCGAGGAGGATGAGGACCTTCGGAGCGATGCTGGAGAGCTCGCTGAGCAGCCACGGCTTGCAGGCGTCGATCTCGCCGGCCTCGGGCTTCTGGTGGAGCCGTTGTTGGCCGCGGGCGGTCCATTTGAAGTGCTTCACGGCGTTGGTCAGGTAGGCGCGTTCGCGGTCGATGCCGGCCTCGGCGAGGGCGCGGTCGAGGAGCTGACCGGCGGGGCCGACAAAGGGTCGTCCCTCAAGGTCCTCGCGGTCGCCGGGCTGCTCACCGACGATCATGATCCCGGCATCGGTCGGGCCCTCGCCGGGGACGGCCTGGGTGGCGCGCTCCCACAGCGGGCAAAGGCGGCAGCCGGCGAGCAGGCGCGCGATCTCCGGCGGCGGCGTGCCGGGTGGAGTCGGCGCGCAGCCGGGGATCTCCGAGAGTTGCCGTAGTTCGTCGAGGTAGGGGAGCTTCGGGGTCGGGCGTGCGGGGCTGGGCGCGGTGGCGATCATGCCGCCGGCGCGGGTGCGGCCGTGGCGGACGAGTTCCTCGATGAGCCCGGCCTCGGGGAGGTTCTTCCAGTAGCGCTTCGGCATTTCGGCCTGCATCGCCTTGGTCTTGATCCGGGCGGGGTTGAAGATGCTGCGGTAGTAGGTGCGCCAGGCGTCCTCGAGCGCGTCGGGGTCGCCGCAGGGGTCGCGATCGACGCCCTCGCTGAAGGCCAGCTTCTCGCCGTTCCAGTGGGCGCAGCCCTTGGGGGTGAAGATGGACCAGTCCATGTTCGCGAAGCGCTTGCGGAAGAAGGGCGAGGCGGCTTCGACGATGAAGTGGTCGGGCTCGAACCAGGCGACGAAGCGCTCGCGGCCGTCGTCGCGCTCGCCGACTTTGCGAAAGCGGACGAAGGCGTGCATCTTGTGGATCTCGCGGCGGACGTTCTTTTCCATCCCGCGGGCACGGGCGATGTCGGGGTCGGTGGAGAGGGCGACGAGGTGGCGTTCGCCGCCGCGGGTGATGCGCCAGAGGATCCGGTAGAGCAGCGCCCAGCGGGTCGGGTCGCGGTGGCAGGCGGCGTTCCTGGCGAGATCGAGGAAGGATTTCGGGACGGCGGGAGTCGAGCTACGGGAGACGTGGTAGTTGGCGGGTGCTTCGGCGAGTCCGGAGAAGAGGCCGCCGGGTTTTTCCCAGAGAATGTCCGCCGGGGGCACGCCCTCGGCAAGCAGCCGCCGGGCGGCGTCGCGCCAGGTGGCGAAGGAGTGGCCGGGGTCGATGGAGTGCATGAGTTGAAGGAGGTGCGGACTTCGCCTGCGCCCCTCCGGGGCTAGGGAGTTCGCGGGGGTGGCATCC
>JAUIJD010000105.1 GCA_030431475.1 Verrucomicrobiia bacterium
CGCGTCGTGTTCCCGCAGGAGGCGAATCACCTCCTCGGGCTTGTGTCTCTTCTGTTTCATCGTTTGAGGTTTGGTTGTTACCAAATCCTCTCACTCAAAACGGGCCAGTTTTTCAGGCGGCGGCCACATGCATTTCATCGTATTTTTACGCAGTAACAATTGCCTTTCCTTGGTTTGAGTGTCTTAAATGCTCCGCAGTTTTCGGGCCAGTGCCCCATCAAAGCGCCTGGTAATCCGCATTTATGACTCTGCTGCATGGAGTGGATGTATTTTTAAGCAGGTGTTATTGGAATTTATGCACGCGACTTCCTTAAACGGGGTATGGATGAAATTGCAGAATCCGTGTGATTTCGAGAGTTGCGAGGCTCCGTCCATCGAGTCCCCTCCGATCCACCGCGGGATCTTCTCGCCGGGGTCTGGATGTCGGTGGAAAGCCAAGCAGAACATTGAGAGAGAATGGCTGGGATGATGCGGCGGGAGATCAATCAAGTGGTGGTGCTCGGAGCGGGATCGGCGGGATTGCTGGCAGCGCTGGCGGTGCGGCGACGCTGCCCGTCCATTCGTGTCCGGGTGCTTGCCAGCCGGCGCATCGGGACGATCGGGGTTGGTGAGGGCACGGTGCCCTACGTGCCCGAGTTCGTGCATCGCTACCTCGGGCTCGACGAGGCGGAGACCTACCGCCACCTCGATCCGGTGTACAAGCTGGGGGTCCGGTTCCGGTGGGGTCGATTCCAGCACTACGACTACAGCTTTTCGGCGACTCAACATCTTGAGCGGATGCGGGGTCTCCGGCGCACCACCGGATACTACGTCGGCGATCCGTGCGGCGGCTTCGACATCGCCAGCGCGCTGATGGAGAACGGTCGGGCGATGATGTCGCGACCGGACGGGCTGCCCGATGTGCCGCAGCCGGGGCAATGGGTCGCGTGGCACCTGGAAAACCAGCGGTTGATCGAGTGGCTGACGGGAGCCTGTGAGGCCCGCGGGGTGGAGTTCATCGACGGAGAGATGGCGGGGGCGGAGGTCTCGACGGAGGGAGAGGTCGTGGCCCTGACCAGCAAGGCGGGCGAGCGCTTCGAGGCGGATCTTTTCGTCGATGCCAGTGGCTTCCGGGCGGAGCTGATCGGCGGGGTGCTCAAGGAGCCTTTCGAATCGTTCGCGGGGTCGCTGTTCTGCGACCGGGCGGTGGTCGGCGGCTGGGATCGCGGGGAGGGCGAGGCGATCCTTCCGTACACGGTCTCGGACACGATGAAGGCCGGCTGGGCATGGCAGATCGACCATCCCGAACGCGTGAACCGCGGCTATGTGTTCAGTTCGGACCACCTGACGGCCGACGAGGCGGCCGAAGAGTTCCGGGCGGCGAATCCCAAGCTGGGAGACCTCCGTGAGGTGCGGTTCCGATCCGGTCGGCGTCGGCGGGTGTGGGTGGGCAACGTGCTGGCGATCGGCAATGCGGCCGGCTTCGTCGAGCCGCTGGAGGCGACCGCCATCCTGAGCGCCTGCCTGCAGTCGCGCTGGTTGGCGGATGGGTTGCTCGATTCGCTCAAGCGCCCGACGACGAGCATGCGGGATCTCTACAACCGGCTGGCGGGCAACCTCTGGGATGGCATCCGGGATTTCCTTGCGGTGCATTACCGGTTCAACGACCGGCTGGACACGCCGTTCTGGCGTCGCTGCGTCAACGACACCCCCTTGAAGGGAGCGGAGGATCTGGTGGCGTTCTATCAGGAGAACGGTCCGTCGCGACTGGGGGAGGAGCTGGTGCCGAGGGGTTCCCCCTTCGGACTGGAGGGCTTCTATGCGCAGCTCGTCGGGCTCGGGGTGCCGACTCGTCACGGCTTCGAGCCGACGGATGAGGAGCGGCGCGTCTATGAGCGCTTTCTCGGCGGTCTGGCGACGACGGCGAGGGAGCGGGGACTGACGATGGAAGAAACCCGGGAGCGGTTGTTGAAGCCCGAGACGTGGCGGGCGATCCGCCCGCCGAGGGCTTGATGGTCGGTGGGTGGGGCCGGACCGCGCGAGCCCACTCGCGCATTTGCCCGACCGGTTCAGCGCGAGTGGGCTCGCGCGGTCCGCTCGGGGTCACGCGCCTGGGAGCAGGGCGCGGGCGGCGCGGAGGGTGTCGATGTCGTCGATGGTCTTGTCGCGGCGGATGGCCTTGATCCGGGGGAAACGCAGCGCGAGGCCGGAGTCGTGGCGCTTGGAGGGGCGGATGGTGTCGAAGGCGATCTCGAGGACGAGGTTGGGTTCGACGAGGTGCTTCCGGCGTTGCTTCTCCAGCGTGTGTTTCTGGAAATGGTCGGTGAGTTCCTCGATCTCGAGGTCGGTGAGGCCGCTGTAGGCCTTGCCGAGGACCCGCAGGGCGCCGCTTTCCTCGTCGCGGACGGCGAAGGTGTAGTCGCTGAGGAGCTCGGCGCGCTTGCCGTGGCCCTGCTCGGCGGCGACGACGACGCAGTCGAGCGTGGGCATGACACCCTTGAGCTTGAGCCAGGCCATGCCGCGGCGACCGGGGAGGTAGGGGGAGTCGGCCTGTTTGGAGATGAGTCCTTCGTGGCCGTCGGCGAGGGCCGATTTGAAGAGGTTTTCGAGCGCGTCGATGGAGTGGGCGGTGTGGACGGGGATGGGGGTGATGCGGCTCTGCCTGCGCCCCTCCGGGGCTTCGGGATCTGCGTGGGTGCCGATACCCGGGGTTGCACCCCGGGCTACTTGCCGGCGCCCCTCCGGGGCTTTTGGGTCCCGCCCCCCCTCCGGGGCTTTTGGGTCGAGAAGCGCCTCAAGATGCTGGCGGCGTTCTGTCAGGGGGGAGTCGAGGAGGGTGTGCTCGTTGTGGAGGAGGATGTCGAAGGCGATGAAGTGGATGGGGGGAAGGCCGCTCTCGGAGAAGAGATCGGTCTGGGCGGTGTTGAGGCGGCCGAGGCGCTTCTGGAGGTCGAAGAAGGTGAGGCG
>JAUIJD010000106.1 GCA_030431475.1 Verrucomicrobiia bacterium
TCGGCACGGGCGCCGAGGACGATGTCGACCTCCGGCATCAGCTCCCGAAGAGCATCAGCCCCCGCAGAATCGACCGCGGTATTCCACAGGTAGAGGCGCTTCAACGAAGGCAGCTCGGCAAGCGACTTCACTCCGTCGGTGGTGACTGCCGTGCCGTAGAGGTTGAGCGACTCGAGCGAAGCCATCCCCTTGAGATGGACGAGCCCGGCATCGGTCAGTCCGGTTTCGGAGAGACGCAGCATCTTCAGCTTGGCCGCTCCTTCCAGATGGACCATTCCGGCGTCGGTTACCGGCGTCCCGGAGGCATCGAGCGACACCATCGCCGGCATGACCGGTGCGAGCTTGCCGAGGGCGGCATCATCAAACCGGTCCCGACGACTGACGGCGGTGAAGGTCAGCCCGCTCGACTCCCTGGACTCGAAATTCAGGGCCCCGTCGAACTCCTCGCGGAGCTTCGAGACCGTCTCGGCGAGCTTCCTTCGCTCCTCGGCCTCCGCGTCGGCCTGCGCCTCGGCGGCCTTGGCCTGCGCCTCCAGCACTTCGGCGGGCACCAGCTTCGCCACCGCGGCCTTGATCGGTTCCGGCATCTCTGAGTCGACCAACTTGACGTCGGGCGACGCGCCGCTGTCGATCCACCAGGTGATGATCTCGATCTCGTGCGGCTCCAGCTGCTTCTTTCCCTCGGGGGGCATGTGTTCCTCGTCGTCGAGCGGCAGGTGGACGCGGAAGAGCAGGTTGCTGCCCTCCCCGTCGCCGGGCTCGAACAGATCCCCCTCCTTGCCGCCGGCCAGCAGCGCCTCGTAGGTGTCCATGCGCAGACGGCCCTTCTGCTTCTCCTCGCCGTGGCAGGAGACGCACTTCTGATCGAAGATCGGCTGGACGATGTCGGTGTAGACCACCTGCTCCTCGACCGGCACGACGGGGGGCGCCGGCTCGCCGCCGGTTTCACCTTCCTCGAGCAGCGGCAGGCGTTCTTCCTCGGGGACCACCCGGTTGTAGATCTCGCGAACTTCATTGGGGGCCTCGTCGGTGAGGTAGCTCTTGCCGTGGGTGATCGAGCCGCCGTCGTGACTCGCCACTCCCATCACGCCACCGCTGACGAGCAGGATGGCAAAATAGATCCAGTTGCCCTTGCCGCCGGCGAGATCGACCCAGCGCTTGACCACGAACGCGGCCACGGTGAGCGCGGCGAACCCGGTGCCCCACCAGAGGTGGCTGGAAATCAGCTCCTCGGGATAGTCATCCGGATTGCTTTGGTACAGCAGGTATCCGAAGATGACGGCGACCACGGCGGAAGCCGCCGTGAAGAACGCCGGCACGATGGTCGAGGCGCCCTTGTCACGCCGGAACAGCTTTCCAAACTCGAGCAACAGGACCAGCGTCAGCATCCCGATCGGGAGATGGAGCACCAGCGGGTGGAACCGTCCGAGGAAGCGCTCCCACTGGGACAACGCGGCGTCGCCACCCTCGGGCACTTGCGCGATCAGCGGCATTGCGACCAAGCCCGCGATCGTGGCGAGGCCGGCGACGGTGAGGAAGCCGGCTCCCACCTTGGAGCGCGGCGATTCGGTTTCGGGGCGATCAGGGTTCATCAGCGCTGGAAACTACGTGCGCCGACGCCCGGTATTTCCAGCGAAATCAAACGTCGACCACGGGACCATCCTTCTTCTTGCCCGGCTCCTTTGGGGCCTTCTTTCCGAAGAACGGCAGGTAGCGGCGGATGTCGATCCCGAGAACCGAGAGCGACTGCACCAGCACCAGCAGAGCGGTGGCCTCGTCGATGAACGGCAAGGGATCGGGCGTCACCCCCATCACGATGAGGTAGATCCCCGAGAGAACGGCAAAAAAGAGCGCCAGCGGTTTCTTCACACCCGAGTCTACACGAAAGCGGGCGGGAATCAATCAGGCGCGCTTGAGCCGCCCCCTACTTCTTGGACTTCGCCGCCTTCTTGGCGGCCTTTTTCGCGGCCTTCTTGGGCAGTTTCTTCGGGAGCTTCTTCGGCATCTTCTTGGCCGTCTTCGACTCGGCCTCCTCGGCCGCCTTGTCGGCGAGCACCTCCGCGGCATCGCGCTTCTTCTGGCCAGCCTTGCGGCCACCCTTGCGCGGACCGGGCATGTCCTCCTCGTCATCACCGCCGTGACTCAGGATGAACTGGAGATCCTCGAGTCCAAGATTCGACGCGAAGCCCTCGTCCCCGAGAACGTTGGTCACGAGCTGGGTCTTCTGGTGCTGGAGAATCCGGATCTTCTCCTCCACCGTGTCGCGGGTCAGCAGGCGGTAGGCAATGACCTTGTTCTTCTGGCCGATCCGGTGCGTGCGGTCGATGGCCTGGTTCTCCACCGCCGGGTTCCACCACGGATCATAGAGGATCACGTAGGAGGCCGAGGTCAGGTTGAGGCCGGCACCCCCGGCCTTCAGCGAGAGCATGAACACCGACGCGTCCTTGGTGGTCTGGAAGCTCTCGATCTCCCCCTTCCGGTCCTTGGTCTGCCCCGTGAGGTAGTGGAAGGGGCGGGCCTCGAGCTCGAGACGCGCCTTGATCAGGTCGAGCATCGAAACGAACTGCGAGAAGACGAGCACCTTGTGCCCCTCTTCGTAGAGCTGGTCGAGGAGGTAGAAGAGCGACTCCATCTTGGCGCTCTCCTCCTTGAGGTATTTCGGATCAATCAGGCCCGGGTGACAGCAGATCTGCCGCAGGCGCATCAGGCCCTGGAGAATGGCGAAGGAGTTCTTCTTCACCGCTTCGTCCGAGTCGAGGCCCAGCAGCGCCTTCTGGATGCGCTTGAGCTCGGCCTTGTAGAG
>JAUIJD010000011.1 GCA_030431475.1 Verrucomicrobiia bacterium
AGTCGCGAAGGTCGGGCGGAAGAAGAAGCGGGGTGTCGTGGTCAACGTTGACGAACCGGGCGGCCATGCGCGGATCATGCCAGCGCGAAACGGATTTGTCGCTGTCCTAAGTCCGACAGGCTGCTAGACCCATGAGAAAAACCCTGGAAACCCCATGGCGGGTGGCGCTTGGCGTGTCCGCCCTGCTCGCCTTTGCAGCGACTCCGGCCCACGCGGGACTGTTTGCGAAGTATCACGGCAAGGACGGTGACTTCCTCACCGACGAGTCCGGCAACGGCCGCAATCTTGCGGAGAAGTTCAACGGCGACGGCATTGTCAGCTATCACCCGGCCGGGTTTTTCCGGTTTCCCGGAAACGAGGGCGCTGACCGGGCATGGGTGGATTGGACCGGCGGCGGTGGTGCCGGCTCGTTCACCGTCTCGTTCTGGGCGCGCCTCCCCGCGTGGAGCCAGGGGGGCTTCCAAGGCCTCTACACCAACGTCGAACCGGGCTCTTTCGATTACCAGCTCGACATCGATGGCGGAAATATCCGCCTGCTTTCCGACTCCGGAGTGAACGCCTCCACCTCGGCGGCCGGGCTTGCGGTCGATACGTGGCATCACATCGTGATCCGCAAGAACAGCAGCTCGAGTTGCGAACTCTATGTCACCGAGCTGGGCCAGCCGCTGGGCGCCCCGCTTCTCACCGGCACGTCCAATCTCGGCGGCATCCAGGCCATCCGGCTCGGCGCCAACCGCAACCGGGACAGCTTCCCGGAGATGGATATGGCCAACATCCAGGTCTATGATGACAACACCGTCGACCTGAACACCCTGCTCGCCGAGGGCCCCGACCTGAATCCCACCCTCGAATGGGATCCGGCCGACGACGATGCCGGCGGCGCCGGCGACTGGGACACGACCTCCAACTCCTGGCACAACCTCCCGGGAGAAACACCCAACACCAACTGGTCCCCCAACGACGGAACCAACAGCGCGTTCTTTGCCGGAACCGCCGAGACGGTCACGCTCACCGAGCCGATCAGTGTCGACATCCTCCGTGCCGACACCCTCGGTTACCTCTTCGACAGCGCGACGCCTGCGGATACGCTGACGATTTCCGAAGCGATCTCGAACCGCTACATTGCCACCATTTCCGCCCCTCTGGCGGGCAGTGCCGACGTCGACAAGCGGGACAGTGGTTGGCTCTACCTCGACGGCGACGGCTCGGGTTTCTCGGGGTCGCTGACGACCTCCGGAGGCAGGATCTTCGTCAACTCGCCCGACTGGGGATCGGCGACCTTCAACACCGTCGGCGGCTTGATCCATTTCGACACGGGCGGAGTGGTTTCGGTCGACACCGTCACCATGAGCACCGGCCTCCGCATCGACAACGGCACCGTGCTCGACGTACTCTCCGGAACCCTCAGCCAGACGGGCACCGGTGGCTGGATCTCCACGGAAACGGGCGATCTCGGCACGCTGACCTCGTCCACCGGCAGTCTGAGCCTCGACTACCTCGAGGATGTCGGTGGCAACCAGCGGGCCAACGTCCTGCTCGCCGATTTCGATGGTTCGACCCCGCTGGCGGTCAGCGTCACCGGATTCAGCGACGCCTCCTACCAGGAGTTCCACTTCACCCAGGCCAACACCTACACCGGGGGCACCACCCTCGACGATATCCGGCTCTACGCCAGTGACCCCGATGCCTTCGGCACCGGAGCGGTGGACGTGCTGGAAGGGGGACAGGTCTGGCTGGCGGCGAACACCACCCTGGCCAACGATTTCACCCTCACCGGAATCGGCTGGCCTGAGGGCACCCCGTTCGGCGCCCTCCGCTTCTTCAACAATGCCGAGATCTCCGGCGACATCACCATCAGCGATCCGCTCGGCGTCCGCATCGGCGCGCCCACCGGCATCACCGCCACCCTCTCCGGAAGCCTGATCGGCAGCGATCCGCTCGAGATCAACGCGCCCGGCGTGACGCGCGACAGCGTGATCCGCTACACCGGCGATGGCAGCGGTTACACCGGCGAGGTGCTGGTTTCCGACGGCGGCCTTGAGCTGCTCGGCAGTCTCGGTGGCGACCTCTTCATCGACGACGGCTCCGAGGTCGGAGGAAACGGGAGCGTCGCCGGCACCCTCACGCTCGGCACCACCGGCGGGGCGATCCTCAATGCCGATGCGGCCGGCGGACTGACCACCGGCGACCTCGTCCTCAACGGGGTCACCACCGTGAGCTTCACCGGGTTCCCCGCGGGCACGGGACCGATCAGCTTCCTCGACTACACCGGGACGCTGACCGACGACGGCACGCCGGCGGACGTCACGGACAACTTCGCGGTCGCCAACATCGGCGACTTCCGCAGCCCGCCGGTCTTCACCGACAACGCGATGTCGCTGGAGGTCGAACTCGACCGCAAGAGCCTGGTCTTCGACGGCACCACGCCCGATTGGGACATCAACACCTCCTTCAACTGGAACAACGGGGTCGACCGCTACTACAACGGCGACTCCGTGACCTTCGACGATACCGTCGACCTCGCCTTTGCCGGAACGGTCGCCATCACCGGCACGCCGAATCCCGCCGCGATCACCGTCGACAACTCGCTGGTCGACTACGTTTTCGATGGGGAGCTCGGCGGCATCGCGGGCGACCTGACCAAGACCGGCAGCGGCGTCCTGACCCTGCTCGCTCCCGACGACAACATGCCCTACACCGGGTCGATCGCGGTCAACGACGGCACCCTCGAACTCGCCGGTGACAGCCAGGCCCTGCGCAACTCCGCCGGCATCGCGGTGAATTCCGGGGCCACCTTCCTCGTGGCGAACGGCAACGCCGGGCAGGACAACCTGCCCGCGATCCTGCTCTCCGGCGGAACCCTGGAGATGAACGACAACGTCTTCCTCTTCCCCGAGTCATCGACGCTGACGCTCGACACCGGAACGGACAACACCCTCACCGGCACCGGGATTCTCTACAGCTACACCAACCCCGTCGAAGGGGCCGGCAACCTGATCAAGGATGGGAGCGGCACCCTCGATTGCACCTTCTTCAGTGGCGACAGCCTGACCCATACCGGCACGACGACGCTGAACGACGGCCTGATCCTGTTCGGCGGAGACAACTCGGCGCTCTCCGAAACGTGGAACGTCAGCGGGGGCACGCTGAGGCTTCAGGATGATTCGGCCTCGCCCATCGAGAACCTCCCGGCGACGGCCACCGTCACCATGACCGGCGGCACCTTCGATCTGCCGGGGAACACCGAAGCCCTCGATACCCTCGCGATGGACTCGACCTCCGGCACGCCGCTCCTGAGCATCGATCCCGCCACCACCGCGCTGACCGTCGACACGCTCGACCTGACGGGCACGGACAACCTCGTCCGCCTTCCGGGCGCCCTCGCCGGACCGGGCCCGCACCCGGTGCTGAGCTACACCTCCGCGCTGAACGGCACTCCGGGCACCAACCTGGTTCTGGACCCGTTGCAGTACCGCGCGGGCACCTGGAACGACAATGCGGGCACCCTCGAGGTGACGCTCAATCCGGTCGCCATCACCTGGACCGGAGCGACCAGCACGTTCTGGGAAGTCGGCGGCCCCGACGCCAACTGGACCGGCCCCGACAACTTCTTCTACAACCTCGACCCGGTGACCTTCGGCGACACGGGGGCGGGCACGGTGACGATCTCCGACCTCGATGGCGACCCGGTCGTCTCGGGCGGCATCACCTTCTCGAACACCGTCGGCAACAACTACGTCCTCGACGGCTCCGGCACCGACATCACCGGTGACCTCATCGTCAACGGCGGAGGTGTCGTCGAGCTTCAGTCCACCCACGATCTGTCCGGCTCGGTCACGGTCACCAACGGCTCGACCCTCGTGGTGAATGCCGAGCAAAGTGATACGATCAACGACGAGGCTCCGGTGACCGTCGAAGCCGGCGCCACGCTCGACATCGCCTCGACCAACGCCTACCGCCGGGACGCCCCGGCCAGCGGCGGCGGGACCGACGGCGGCACCCTGATCGACGGCGGCACGCTGCTCCACAGCGGCGGCAACCACTCGCACATCGACGACATCACGCTCCGCAACGGAGCGACCTGGACCGCCACCAGCCCCGGTTCCTTCAACGACGAGAACACGCTGCTCGTCGGCAACGTGACCGTCGATGGCACTTCGCCCTCGACCATCGGACCGATGACCTTCGGCATGGCGCTGCAGGGTCTCCGGGTCTTCGAGGTCACGGACGTCACCGGCGACGACGCCTCCGACCTGATCCTCTCCGCCGAGGCCGAGAACGGCGGCGGCGCCGGTGGCATCGACAAGACCGGTGCCGGGACGCTCGAGTTTGACTTCGTCAACACCTACACCGGTCAGACGCGGGTCAAGGACGGCGTGGTCACGGTCAACGGCTCCTCGCAGCTCTACTCGACCGGCGGGTTTTTCGGAAATAACGACACCACCTATGTCTTCATCGAGGGGGGCGTGCTGGAAACCGACCGCTTCGGCTACGGGCCCACTCGCGGGTTCAGCGAGCTGCGCAACAACTACTACTCCATCCTGATCGACGGCGGCACGCTGCGTCTGATCGGGACCGACGTGGCCAACGAAACCCCCCGCGCCTTCAGCATCGGCGCCGGCGGGGCGACGCTCGAAGTCGCGGCCGGCGGGTTCTACCGCAAGATCGCCGGCGACGTGCCGAGCCAGAACATCATCTACAACGACAATGCGGGCGACCTGACGCTGACCGGCGAGGGCACCGGGGTCATCGAGGATGATCTCGGCGCCTACGGCGCCGACTGGTCGACGACCACCCTGACGAAGAATGGCACCGGCACCTGGTTCCTCAACGGTGCCAACACCTATGGTGGCGACACGATCGTCAACGACGGCCTCCTCGGTGGCACTGGATTGGTGGCTTCGAACGTGACCGTCGCTGCAACCGGCGGACTCGCGCCCGGCGCCTCGGTGGGAACGTTCACCATCACCGGTGATCTCGACCTTTCGGCCATGGCCGGCGGTGCGGGAACCCTCGACTTCGAGCTCGATGCCATCGGCGCCAGCGACCAGGTCGTCGTTTCCGGCACGACCGGGATCGGCAGCGGCCTGCTCGGGTTCTCCGACTTTGCCTTCTCCAATCTCGGCGGCCTGGAGGACGGCACCTACGTGCTCATCACCTCCGGCACCCTGAGCGGCACGCTCGACGGCGCCGACCTCTCCGGTTCGATCGGGCCGGCCAGCGCCACGCTGCAGTTGAATGGCAACGACATCGAGCTCGTCGTCACCGGCGCCGCCACCGAGTTCGATCTCTGGGTCGGCGGCAGCTTCGCCAACGGCACCCTCGATCCCGCCGATCAGGATCCGACCGACGATCCCGATGGGGACGGCGTCGACAACCTCACCGAGTTCGGCCTCGACGGGGACCCGACCGACGGCTCGAACAGCGGCAAGGTCTATCTGGTGATCGCCGACGGCGACGACAATCCGGACACCGACGACGAGCTGATCCTCACCATGGCGGTTCGCACCGGCGCCTCGTTCGGGGCGAGCGGTTCGCCGCTGACCTCGGCCGCCATCGACGGCATCGTCTACAGCGTCGAGGGCAGTCTGGATCTCGCGACCTTCGCGACGCCGGTGAACCTCGAGTCCGCCGCGATCCCGCCGGCCGGAGCCCCCGCTCCGAGCAGCGGCTGGGAATACCGCAGCTTCAACCTCGAAGGCTCCGACGGACTGCCGGACAAGGGCTTCATGCGCGCCGGCGTCGCCCCCGCGCCGTAGGCCTCGAGGCTCCAATTCCCAGGGCGCCGCCGGATTTCCGGCAGGCGCCCTTTCTTGTCTTCGGGGGAAGAAGCACTCAAGGTCGGACCATGAAGCGACTTCTGCTCCTCCTTGCTCCGCTGGCCCTGCTGCCGTCCTGCGCCCTGAAGACGACGTGCTGGTCCGGCGGCATTCCGCTGCGCGACATCGAGGAACGCGCCCGGGCCAAGGCGGTTTCCGATTTCGGCGATACCTCGGGCGCGGTCGTCTACCGCGGCCTCGCCCACCCGGAGGCCCAGACGTCCCGCTACCAGAAGCAGGTCGATGCCGGCGGCTGGGTCGAGATCGAGGACTTCAAGTTCTTCGAGGAGCCCGTCGACGTCCCGCGTGAGGACATCGACAAGGTGCTCGCCCTCTACGCCGAGTCGGACTCGCACCAGGCATGGGGGCCGAAGACGAAGTGCGCCGGCTTCCACCCGGACTACGCGATCGTCTGGACCGATGGCGGCACGCGGCGGGTGCTGCAGCTCTGCTACGGCTGCCACGAGTGGAAGTTCTTCGGTCCCGGCGGCATGCTGCTCACCGATATCTCCGAGAAGGCATACTTCGGTCCGCTCACCCGGCGCTGGCTGAAAAAGGAGGGCGACTAGCGCGGGAAACGATTTGCCCCGGCCGCACGGGGCTGATTCATTGGTGGCAATGACCCAGCCCGCCGAAGGCAGCGATCGGGCCGACCACGACGATGGCCGGCTCGAGCTCGCCCTGCGTGCCTCCAACGAGGGTCTCTGGGACTGGTGGACCGACCAGCGGGAAATCTACTATTCCCGCCGTATTCTCGAGTTTCTCGAGTGCGGCGACCGCCGCGCGCCGAACTTCTTCCTCGCTCCCCACGAGTCCGTCCACGAGGAGGACCGCGGAAACTTCACCGCGGCCCTGGCGAACGCCCTGGATGCCGGGGGGCCTGAGTTCCTCGCGATCGACTGCCGCGTCCACACCGGCAGCGACGGCTGGATCTGGCTGCGCATCCGCGGCAGCGTGGTCCGCGACCGCGCCGGCAAGGCGACCCGCATCGCCGGGTCGATGATCGACATTTCCCGCCGCAAGGCGGCCGAGGAGCAGATCGAGGAGGAGCGGCACCGCCTCCGCATGCTCATCGATCACGTGCCGCTGATGGTCTATTTCAAGGACCTCGATTCGCGCTTCGTGGTGGTGAACCAGAAGATGGCGGCCTGGAGTCACCAGGCCAGTCCCGCGGCGATGATCGGCAAGCACGACCGCGACCTCTTCGCCGAGGCCCACTGGAAGGAGGCCTTCGAGGACGAGAAGAAGATCATCGAGACCGGCGAGGCGATCACCGGCAAGCTCGAGCACGAGATCCGCGACAAGGAGGCCGACACCTGGGTGCTGACCTCGAAGTTTCCGTGGATCGATCGCGCCGGGAAGATCAGGGGGACCTTCGGCGTGTCGAGCGACGTCACCGAACTGGTCGAGGCCCAGCAGCAGGCGGCCGACCTGGCCGGTGAGCTGGCCTTGCGCAACCGCGCCTACGAGGAGGAGGTCCAGCTCGCCCGCGAGATCCAGCAGGCGCTGGCGTCGAGCGCGTTCCCCAAGATCACCGCCGGCCGCCATGCGCTCCAGTTCGGCTCCCGCTACCTGCCGATTTCGGGGCTCGCGGGGGACTTCTTCGAGGTCGTCCGGGTCGGTGATTCCTCGGTCGGACTGCTCATCTGCGACGTGATGGGGCACGGCGTTCGCGCGGCCCTGGTGGTCGCCATGCTGCGCGGCCTGCTCGAGAAGCAGCGTCACGACGCCCGTCATCCGGGCGCCTTCCTCAAGGGCCTGAACCAGGGGCTGAGCGCGATTCTCCAGCGGGCCGATTCGACGGTGTTCGCGACGGCCTTCTACGTCCTCATCGACCTCGAGAAGAAGGTGCTCCGCTATGCCTGCGCCGGGCACCCGGGGGCGATCGTCTCCGGGTCGGACGGGGTGCACCAGATCGCGTGCGATCGCGACATGCGCGGCCCGGGCCTCGGGATCGTCGCCAAGGCCGAGTTCCCCGAGAGCGAGATCCCCCTGGCCGAGATCCGGCGCCTGCTGCTCTTCACCGACGGCATCCTCGAGGCCGAGAACGACTCCGGGGAGGCCTTCTTCGAGAAGCGGTTGATGGAGGTCGTCGAGAAACGGGACGCCGAGCCACTTGAGGAGATGCTCGACGGCATCATCGCCACCGTCCTCGACTTCGCCGACGGCGATCACTTCGACGACGACGTCTGCCTGCTCGCCGCCGAGATCCCGTCCTGAACGCGCTGCTCCGCGCGGTCGAAGGTCGGAAGGTGAAAAAGTCGAAAGTCCGAATTGCCGGATTGGAAGCCCGGATCGGCAGCCCCGATGGAGAGGACCTTCGACCTGCGACGCTTACATCTTCCGCCTTCAGGCTTCGAGCGCGGCGAGGATGTCGGCGACCTCCGCCATGCGTCCGACGCCTTCGTAGCCGCAGGCCAGCTGGCCTTCCGCCGGACCGACGAAGCGGGCGCCGTCGGCCTCGAGTTGCTCGACGTTGCGCCGCGTCGCCGGGTGGTCCCACATCTTCCCGTTCATCGCGGGAGCGAGTACGACAGGCGTCGTACGGGGCAGGGCGAGGTAGACCGACGAGAGGGAATCCGGCGCGAGTCCGCAGGCGAAGTTCGCCAGGGTGTTCGCGGTTGCCGGGGCGACGAGCAGCCGGTCGGCGTTGTCGGCCAGGTCGATGTGCCCCGGCTTCCACGAGCTCTTCTCGTCCTCGAGCCCGAGCAGCACCGGGCGGCGGGTCAGCGTCTGCAGCGTCAGCGGCGAGATGAACTCGGTCGCCGCGGCGGTCATCACGACGTGCACCTCGTGGCCGGCCTTGACGAGTTGCGAGGCCAGCTCGGCCGCCTTGTAGGCGGCGATGGATCCACTGATGCCGAGGACGATGTTCATGACTCGTTGAGACGGGAAACCCTCATCCGTTCCGCGACGAGAAGCGATTTGAATTTCGAGTAGTCCTCCTCGCGGGTGGCCGAGACGAGACGATACTGGTAGTCCGGCCAGTGCGACATCTCGTCGATCGCGTTGCGCAGGCGGAGCTGGATCACCTCCTCACTGTCGGTGCCGCGCCCGCGCAGGCGGTCCTCGAGTTCCTGTTCGTCCGGGGGCATCACGAAGAGGTCGACGAAGGCGAGGCGGATCGCCGGGTCCTCGATCGCCCGGACCTGCGCCGCGCCCTGGACGTCGAGGTCCATCACCACGTCGATGCCGGCGGCGAGGCGCTGCACGACCTCGCTGCGCAGCGTGCCGTAGAAGTTGCTGTGGACCTCGGCGTGCTCGAGGAACTCGCCCGCGGCGATCCGTCGCTCGAACTCGTCGCGGGTGAGGAAATGGTAGTCCCGGCCGTCGACTTCACCCTCACGCGGGGGGCGGGTGGTGCAGGAAACGGAAAACTCGGCCTCGCCCTCGGCCCGGAGACGACGGCACAAGGTCGATTTTCCCGAACCCGACGGACCCGAAACGAGGAAAAGAATGCCGCTGCGCATGTCCCCGGCAGGGTCGGGGTCACGCGCCCCGGGGGCAAGCGAAAGGTCGGACAGGAGGGACGCGCGACGTTGTCGCGCCTCACCGGTCGTGAAGCTCGCCAGCACCGCGGAATCGGGATGGGTGCCACCAACGGGACGCGCGACGCTGTCGCGCCGAGATGTGGGGAGAGCAGGCATGGCGACAAATCCCGTGCGGTCCGCTCCGGCCAGGCGTTGCGCGACAGCGTCGCGCGTCCCGATGCAAGGGCGTCGCGCCATGTCACCTGCGATCGCTCCCGGCGCGACCGCGTCGCGCGACCCGGAGCACGGGCCTACGCCACCATCTCGTCCAGCAGGCCCGAGCGCTCGAGCAGCGGCTCGAGCCTGGGGTCGCGGCCCATGAAATTGCGGAACAGCTCGTCCACCGGCCGCGAGTTGCCCTTCGAGAGGACGTGCTCGCGGAACTGGCGGCCGACCTCGCCGGAGATCACCCCGTCGTCGTGGAACTTCGTGAAGGCGTCGGCGTCGAGCACCTCGGCCCACTTGTAGGAGTAGTAGCCGGCGGCGTAGCCGGTCGGCGAGCTGAACAGGTGGTTGAAGCGGCGCGCCATGCTCGGCGTCTTCGTCTTCAGCGCGACCTTGTAGCCGTCGAGGATCTGGTCGTCGACCTCGTCGAGGTCGCGGCCCTTGTAGCGCTCGAAGTGCAGGTGCAGCTCGAGGTCGAGCTTGCCGAAGGCAAGCTGCCGCATGAAGGCGGTCGCGCTCATGTAGTTGCGGGCCGCCAGCATGCGCTCGAACAGCTCGTCGGGGATGGTCTCGCCGGTCTCGTGGTGGCGGGCGAAGAGGTTCAGCGACTCGCGGTCCCAGCAGAAGTTCTCCATGATCTGCGACGGCAGCTCGACGAAGTCCCACGGGACGTTGGTGCCGGCCAGCGAGCGCACCGGCACGTCGCTCAGCAGCCCGTGCAGCAGGTGCCCGAACTCGTGGAAGATGGTCTCGACCTCGTTGTGGGTCAGCAGCGCCGGCTTGCCATCGACCGGCGGGCTCATGTTGCCGGTGATCAGCCCGAGGTGCGGCTTGCGCGCCGCGCCATCGACCGGCGGCAGGCCGGTCTCGAGGCAGTTCATCCACGCGCCGCCGCGTTTCTCCTCGCGCGGATGCCAGTCGGCGTAGAACGACCCGAGATGCTCGCCGCTCTTGGCGTCGCGCAGGTCGTAGAATTTCACGTCCTCGGCCCACACTTCCGGGCGGTCGTCGGCGTCGGCCGGGCGCTTGCCGCGCTCGTAGTACACCGACTCGCGCTCCTCGATGCGGATGCCGAAAAGCTTCGAACACAGCTCGAACAGACCCGCCATCACCCGGTCGACCGGGAAGTAGGGGCGCAGCACCTCGTCATCGAGCTCGTACTGCTCGTGGCGCCGCTTTTCGGCCCAGTAGGCGGTTTCCCACGGCTGCATCGGCTCGGCCTCGCCGCCGGTCTTGGTCGCCTTGTACTCGCACAGCTCGCGGTATTCCTCCCGGAAGCGATCCTCGATCCGGTCGTGCAGGTCCTCGACGAAGCCCAGCGCCTTCTCGCCGTCGCCGGCCATGCGGCGCTGCAGCGTGAGGTCGGGAAAATTCTCGTGACCGAGGATCTCGGCCTTCTCCTGGCGCAGCTCGAGGATCTTGCCGATCAGTGCGGTGTTGTCCCAGTCGCCCTTCGCGCCGACCGCGGCCGACGCCTCCCACACCTGGCGCCGCAGCTCGTCGTCGTCGGCGTGCTGCATGACCGGGAACATCGAGGGAAACTGCAGCGTGAAGCGCCATTTCGGCTGGTCGTCGGTCGCCACGCCCTTGGCCTTGGCGTTGGCCAGCGCGCCGGCCTTGGCCGACTCCGGCAGCCCGGCCAGCCGCGATTCGTCGTCGATCACCAGCTCCCAGTCGTTGGTCGAGTCGAGCACGTTCTCGGCGAACTTCTTGGTCAGCTTCGACAGCTCGGCCTGCACCGAGGCCAGGCGGTTCTTCTTCGACGGCGGCAGCTCGGCGCCGGCCTGGATGAAGTCGAGCATGGTCTCCTCGACGAAGCGCTTGCGCACCGGGTCGAGGCCGTCCGAGGCGCCCGAGTCGCCGAAGGCGTGCAGCATCGACCACAGCTCGGCATTGAGCGGGATGGAGGAATGGAACTCCGAAACGGCCGGCAGCATCTCGTTGAGCGCCTCGCGCTGCGCCGGCTCGTCGCATACCGAGTCGAGGTGCTGCAGCCGGCCCCAGCCGCGGTCGAGCAGCTCGGTCGCCTCCTCCAGCGCGCCGAAGGTGGACTCGTAGTCGGCCTGCGCGGGGTCCTGGTCGCAGATCTTCTGGATGCCTTCCTTCGCCACGTCGAGGGCGTGCCCGATGTCGTCGCGGATGGCGTCGGCCGTCAGGGTCGACCACTTGACCTCGAAATCGGGGGCGAGAAATGGATTCATGGGGCCTTTCCTAAGGCATCAACGGCCGAATGGAATCGGAAATTCCCGCCCTTTCCCCGGCCCCTTCGGGGGTCCAGAGTCCGGCATGCCGAACGACCTGCTCGCCCTCAGCCGCGAAATCAAGGGCATCGCCGAAACCGGCCTGCGCTATGGTGACAACGCCTTCGATCGCGACCGCTACCAGCGCCTCCACCAGATCGCCAGCGAGCTTGTCGCCAGCCACCTTCCCGACTTCCGCTGGCCGATGGAGCTCGGCTACCCGACGCCCAAGCTCGACACCCGCGCCGCGGTGATCGACGACGGCCGCGTCCTGCTCGTCCGCGAGGCCTGCAACGGCCTCTGGACGCTCCCCGGCGGCTGGACCGATGCCGGCCACACGCCGGCCGAAAATGCGGTTCGTGAAGTCGAGGAGGAGAGCGGCTACCGGGTCGAGGCGGTCAAGCTCGCCGGCATCTGGGACAAGGCCCGCCACGACCACCCGGCCGAGCCCGAGTACACCTACAAGATGGTCTTCGTCTGCAAGCTGCTCGGCGGCGAGCCGGACCCGGACCACGAGATCAGCGAGGTCGGCTGGTTCGCCCCCGACGCCCTGCCCGAGATGTGCCCCCACCGCGCCTCGCCCGACTACGTCGCCCTCGCCTTCCGCCACCACGCCGACCCCACGCTCCCGACCGAGTTCGACTAGCGCCGGGAAGGAGTCGGAAGGTCGGTAAGTCGAGGATCAAGAGTCCGAACCGGCGGGCCGGCCAGGGGGCTCGGACGGGACGCGCGACGCCGTCGCGCCCGCCACGCCGACAGGTTCTCTCCGAGCGAACCCCTCCCGCCGCGTCACCCACTGGGGACCCACCTCCGCCAGAACTGCCTTTGCGCGACAGCGTCGCGCGCCCCTTCAACGGACCAGCTCCCGAGACGCCGGCGCGAGAACCGTTCCGCTCCAGTCTTGCGTCTTCCGTCTCAACGTCTTCTGTCTCCGGTCGAAGGCCGGCATGCGGAAGATCCTCCACATCGACATGGACTGCTTCTACGCGGCCATCGAGGAACGCGAGAACCCCGAGCTGCGCGGCAAGCCGGTCGGGGTCGGAGGGAGTTCGCGGCGCGGCGTGCTGACCACCGCCAACTACGAGGCGCGCCAGTACGGCTGCCACAGCGCCATGCCCGTCTTCAAGGCCCGCGAGAAGTGCCCGCACCTCATCATCGTTCCGGTCCGCTTCGACCTTTACCGCGCCGAGTCGGCCCGCATCCGCGCGATCTTCGGACGCTTCACCGAGCTCATCGAGCCGCTCTCGCTCGACGAGGCCTACCTCGACGTTTCCCACCTGCGGACCTCGGGCGCGGCGGTTGCCCGCGAGATCCGCGCCCAGATCCGCGAGGAAACCGGCCTCACCGCCTCGGCCGGCATCGCGCCGAACAAGCTGCTCGCCAAGATCGCCAGCGACTGGAACAAGCCCGACGGCCAGAAGGAGGTCCGGCCCGACGAGATCGACGCCTTTCTCCAAGAACTCCCCGTCGGCAAGCTGTGGGGGATCGGCCCGAAAATGAAGGCCCGTCTCGCCCAGCTCGGCATCCACACCTGCGGCGAGCTGCGCGAGCTCGACAAGATCCAGCTCTCCCGCCGCTTCGGCTCGTGGGGGCTCGAGCTCCACGACCTCTGCCGCGGCATCGACCCCCGAGAGGTCCGCACCGAGCGCATCCGCAAGTCGGTCTCCAACGAGAACACCTTTTCCGAAAACGTCGAGACGCTCGCCGCGCTCAAGCCACTCATGCTCGGCCAGCTCGAAGGGATCCGGGAGGACCTCGTCCGCCGGCATTCCGACCGCGCCATCCGCTCGCTGGTGGTGAAGCTCAAGTTCGCCGACTTCACCCGCACCACCGCCGAGCGTGCCCATCCCTCGCTCGAGCCCTCCATCTTCGAGGAGCTCCTCGCCGAGGCCTGGAAGCGGGGCCGCAACCGCCCGGTCCGCCTGCTCGGCGTCGGCGTCCGCTTCCGCGACCCCGAGGAAAAGCAGCAGCTCGACCTCTTCTAGGAGCTGGGAAGGAGCGCCGATTATGAAATCGGCATGACCCTGAGCCGCGAAAGCGCCGCCGTCGCGCCGCCCCTTCCCGGGACGCGCGACGCTGTCGCGCAACGCCTTGCCGGAGCGGTCCGCCCCTCGGAGCCCCAACGGGGCGAGGTTCGACAGCCGGAGGCGCCAGCCTTGGGATTTCAGCCCCGCCTAGACCCGGGAGCCCTGAAGGGGCGATGGGGGATCCGGCGACACCCACCTCTCATCGCCCCCACGGGGCTCTGCGATCCAGAAACCACCCGATCCCGAAGGCTTGCGCCTCCGGCTGTCACCCATCGCCCTCTTGGGGCTCCGAAGTCCGCCCGCAAAAAAGCCCGGACCGCTCCCACGGCCCGGGCTCTCAAAATCACAGCGGAACTTGTCCGCCGAAGCCTTGGCGAAAGCGGATCACTCTTCCTCCATGAACTCGTCGTGGCCCTTTTTCTTCGAGTCGCGGATCGGGGTCACGAGTTCCTTCACCTTGTCGAAATCCTCAGCCAGGAAGGCTTCCTCGACCTCGCACAGCGTCACCAGCAGTTGGGCGGTCATCTTGCGGTAGCCCGCCATCGCCTTCTCCTTGCCGCCCGGGTGGCCGCCCTTTTCGACGAACTCCGGCGTCATCGCGAAGGCCTTCACCACCGCCGCCTGCGCCTCGCGGGCCAGCTTCGCGCCCTCGGCCGCGTCGTCGGTCCGACGGAAGGCCTTGTAGGCGTCGTTCAGGATCTCCATCTGCTCGGCCAGCGGCGTGTCGTCGGCCCGCACCGGGGTGGGGGTGAGCGCCACGAGACCGAGAGCCATTGCCGGAATGAGAAGTGTCTTCATACGCACGCCGTTACAGCCGATCCCGTGCCGACCTGTCAATCCGTAGCACGGCGGGGCGTCGTCCGGTCGAGCAGGTGGCGGAGTGGGAGAGCGGGTCGGGCCCTGTGGGGTCGGGGGCTGAGGGGCCGGGGGCCAGGCGAGGTGCGGCCATCCGGCGACCCTTCCAAAGGACCGCGTGGCTCCCGCCGCGCCCCGCACCCGTCCGGACCAGCAGCCACCTCAGCTCGCTCGACCCCAGCCCCAAAAGCCCGAACCAGCCCCCGGCCCCGCCTCGCCGTCCGTCCCCTTCGTTTCCTTCGCGTCCTTCTGTAAAAATCCAGCCCCAGCCCCCACCACCTCGGCACGGCCGCAAAGCGGCCAATCTCCCCCCGTTCAAAGTTCGATGTTGGACGTTCGATGTTGAATGTTCAGCGTAAGCGCAATGGCCGGCGGCAAGAAGCTCACCCCGATGATGGCGCAATACCAGCAGATGCGCCGCTCGCTGCCCGACGACGTCCTGCTCCTGTTCCGACTCGGCGACTTCTACGAGATGTTCTTCGAGGATGCCAACGTCGCCGCCCCGCTGCTCAACGTCGCCCTCACCCGCCGCAACTCCATCCCCATGTGCGGCGTCCCCTACCACGCCGCCGACGCCTACATCGCCAAGCTCGTCAAGGCCGGCAAGCGCGTCGCCATCGCCGAGCAGACCACCGAGCCGCAGCCCGGGAAAATCGTCGAGCGTGAGATCACGCGCATCATTTCCGCCGGTTCGGTCATCGAGCACGCGCTGCTCGACGACGCCCGCCCGAACTTCCTCGCCGCCGTCTTCCAGCTCGGGAAACGCTTCGGCCTCGCCTGCGTCGACCACACCACCGGCGAATTCACCGTCGCCGAGTTCGGCGCCCGCGGCTCGCTCGACGACGAACTCGCCCGCCTCACTCCCAGCGAGCTGCTCATCTCCGACGAACAACTCGAGGCCTTCGGCGCGCTGCCCGCGTCGCAGGCCTACGACGCCTTCGCCTTCCTCCCCGATCCCGCCGGCCAGCTGCTCAAGGATCACTTCGGCGTCCACTCGCTCGACGGCTACGGCTGCGCCGACATGGACGCCGCCGTCGGCGCCGCCGGGGCCGTCCTCCACTACCTCATCCACCAGCTCCGCCGCCCCTGCGAGCACCTCCGCTCGCTCAAGGTCCGCGAGGACGAAGGCATCGTCCTCATCGACGCCGCCTCGCAGGCCAACCTCGACCTCGTCGACTCCCGCTCCGGGCGAAAGCACACGCTGCTCGGCGTCCTCGACCGCACCCGCACCCCCATGGGCGCCCGGCTCCTGCGCGACTGGATCCTCCACCCCCTGCGCGACCTCGACCCCCTCGTCGCCCGCCAGGAATTCATCGCCGCCCTCCTCGCCGAGCCCTTCCTCCTCACCAAAATCCGGGAGTCCCTCCAGGGCATCCGCGACGTCGAACGCACCACCGCCCGCCTGAGCCAGGGCGCCGGCAACGCCCGCGACCTCCAGGCCCTCGCCACCTCCCTCGACCACATCCCCGCTCTCAAGGAGGACCTCGCGAGCCTACCGATGGGAGAAGGGGTCAGGGGTCAGGGGTCAGGGGCCAGTAGCTCTCCAGATGGACCGCGAGCTTCAGCTCGCCCCGGAGCCCCAGCCGATCAACCCCAGTCCCCATTCCGCAATCCGCAATCCGCAATCCGCGATCGATTGCACGACTTCACGGAACTCACCCACCACCTGACGACGTCGCTTTCTGAAGAACCCCCCGCCACATTGAAGGACGGCGGCCTCATCGCCGACGGCCACAGCGCCGAGCTCGACGAACTCCGCTCCGCCAGCCGCGACGGCAAGCAGTGGATCGCCAAGCTCCAGGAGGACGAGCGCAAGCGCACCGGCGTCGACAGCCTCAAGGTCAAGTTCAACAACGTCTTCGGCTACTTCATCGAGATCTCCGCCGCCAAGCTCGCCACCGCCACCCTGCCCGACGACTACACGCGCAAGCAGACCATGGCCAATGCCGAGCGCTTCATCACCCCCGCGCTCAAGGAGATGGAGAGCAAGGTCCTCGGTGCCGAAGAGCGCGCCAAGAAGCTCGAGTACGAACTCTTCCTCTCACTGCGCCAGGAAGTCTGCCAGCACCTCGACGCCCTCCAGCAGACCGCCGCCGCCATCGCCGAAATCGACGTCCTCGCCGGCCTCGCCGACACCGCCCAGACCCACCGCCACTGCCGCCCCGTCCTCGAAGAAACCCGCTACCTCGAAATCACCAACGGCCGCCACCCCGTCCTCGAGCAGACCCTCATCGACGAAAAGTTTGTCCCCAACGACACCACTTTCGTCCCGCCCCCGGATGGAGCGCCGGCTTCAGCCGGCACCACGGAGCCCGAGAGCACAACCCCAGCCACGGAGCCAGAGTCTTCACTTTCTACTTTTTACTCGGCACTCGGCACTCCGCCGGAGGCGGCATCGCTCGTCCAAATCCTCACCGGCCCCAACATGGCGGGCAAATCCACCTACATCCGCCAGGTCGCCCTGATCACCCTCATGGCCCAGATCGGCGCGTACGTCCCCGCCGAATCCGCCACCATCGGCCTGTGCGACCGCATCTTCTGCCGCGTCGGCGCCAGCGACGACCTCTCGCGCGGCCAGTCCACCTTCATGGTCGAGATGAACGAGACCGCGCTCATCCTCAACCACGCCACCGACCGCAGCCTCGTCATCCTCGACGAGATCGGCCGCGGCACCGCGACCTTCGACGGCCTCTCCATCGCCTGGGCCGTCGCCGAGCACCTCCACGACGAGATCCGCTGCCGCACCCTCTTCGCCACCCACTACCACGAGCTCACCGACCTCGCCGAGACCCGCCCCGCCGTCGCCAACTTCAACGTCGCCGTCCGCGAGTGGAACGACGAGATCATCTTCCTAAGGAAGATCGTCGAAGGCGCCGCCGACAAGTCCTACGGCATCCAGGTCGCCCGCCTCGCCGGCCTCCCCAAGCCCATCATCGACCGCGCCAAGGACATCCTCAGCCACCTCGAGATGCACTCCGCCAAGCCCGACGCCAAGAAGCGCGGCCCCAAGGCGAAGAATACCAGACCCCGTGATCTCCCGGAACCGAACCCGCCTCAACTCGATCTTTTTGATTAGCGAGGGTCGCTGCGGCATCCTGCCGCAGGCCGTTTCCGGACCATCTTGGTCCGGTTCTACCCCGCCTCCGCTCACACCGCCCGTCGCGCCTCGCCTTCACTTAAATAGTCACCCTGCTTATTTAAATATTTGTGGTATTTCTTAAATAAAGATCTCGCCAATTCAAATTCGGGCCCCTATTTCTTACTCCAGCCATGGAGGGATTTCACGCCGGTTACTGGGTCAAGCGAGCGGGCTACCGCAGCTTCGAACCCAGCCCGATCAACCGAACTTGGAAGATCGATGATCCGCGAATCCTCGAAAGTCTCAGCCGTGCCGACCGCCAGCTCGGGCGCCTCGACATGTTTTCCGAGTACGTGCCGAACCTTGATCTGTTCATTCGGATGCACGTCGCCAAGGAGGCGACCAAGTCCTCCCGCATCGAGGACACCCGCACCGAGATTGAGGAGGCGATCCTCCCGGAAGAGGAGATCGATCCGGAACGCCGCGACGACTGGAAAGAGGTCAACAATTACATCGATGCCCTCAACGACGCCCGGGCCTCGCTCGCCGATCTCCCCCTGTCTCTCCGCATGCTCTCTCAGGCCCACGCCACGCTAATGACCGGCGTCCGCGGCCAAAGCAAACTCCCCGGCGAGTTCCGCCGCAGCCAGAACTGGATCGGCGGCTCGAACCCCGGGAACGCCCGCTTCGTTCCGCCCATCCATGACAACGTTCCGGAACTGATGGGCGATCTCGAGAACTTCGCCCACAACGACGAGCTCCATCTCCCGCCACTGATCCGCGCCGCGATCCTCCACTATCAGTTCGAGACCATCCACCCCTTCCTCGACGGCAACGGCCGGATCGGGCGCCTTCTGATACCCCTGTTCCTCATCTCCAGCGGCATTCTCAAGGCCCCCGTCCTCTACCTCTCCGATTACCTCGAGCGCCACCGGGCGGAGTACTACGAGCGCCTTACCCTTGTCCGGGAAAAGAACGACATCGCCGGCTGGCTCCACTTCTTCCTCGATGGAGTCGCAGAAACCGCCGCCCAGGGCGTCACCACCTTCGATCAGATCCTCAAGTTCCGCCAACACTGGGAAACCGAGATCGCCCGCTGGCCGCGACACTCGAAGGCCGGTGCGATCCTGCTCCCCCACCTCTTCTCAAAACTCTGGGTCAACGCCGCCGGCGTCGCCGAAGTCACCGGTGTCTCGACTCCAACCGCCTACAAGATCATCGAAACCTTCACCCAAGCCGGCCTCCTCCGCGAGATCACCGGCGCCCAACGCGGCCGACTCTACCTCTTCGAACCCTACCTCAACCTCTTCAAATGAGCCGGAACGCAACGAATCACCGACTGACACCCCGTCAGGAGCGCGGGATGGCATCCCGCACCCGTGGCTGCGGCATCCTGCCCCGCAACTGCGGGGCCGTCTCCGGACCATCCTGGTCCGGCATCAACCGCTTCCTCCGGTCCTCCTCAACTTCCCGCCCTGACCTCGTTCCCCAGCTTCCCTTCGATCCGGGAACCTGCTAGACCGTGATCATGAACTCGCCGAACCACTCCGCCGAGCCAATGAAGGCAGCCCACCCAACGCTCGAAAAACGGGACTGACCCCTTCGAGGAGAGGTCGAGCGACCATTGGTAGGAACCGGTCACGTCGCTGAGGGCGGGCTCGGCCACCGGATGCTCAAAGATGAGTTGGTTTTCAAGACGCGCCACGGCGGTCAACCCGGCATTGCCCGCGCCCGGACCGGTTCCGAACCATCCCTCGACGATCGAAGAACTCGAGACCCACGGGCTTGTCACGGGCCAATACAACCGTCCCTCTTGGGACAACACGCGGGAAGGCTTTCGCCGATTTCTCGATTCACTCTTCGGGATCACGCCACCCAGCGCCCTGGTGATCGAGGAATCGAGACACGCGATCGCCGCATTGCAGTTCTGCAACCACCGGGGAATCCGCATTCCCGAGAACCTCTCCCTCGTTTGCTGCGAGTTCTCGCCAAGCTTGGCCCTGACCTTTCCTGCCATCTCCCATCTTCATTGGGACTATCAGTTCATCGTGAGGCGAATCTTGCGCTGGACCCGCAAGATTGACCGAGGCCAGAAGGACACACGTCAGGCACACATCGAGGCCAAGTTCTTCCGGGGTGGGACAATCGGACCGGTGCCGGCGGAGAAGGGCACCCGGCCGGAGTGAGTGTGGAGAGTTCGAAGGAGAGCCGCAGGGAGGCATGCCGAATCGGCTTCCTCGTCTTACGGTGCCCGGTCGCCGCAGATGATGGCGGAGAGCCGGCTCATGGTGCCACACATGCAGCCGCCGCAGGGGGCGTGACCGCCGCCGTGGGGGTCGAGATGTCCACCCAGCTTCCGGATCGTGCGATGGAAGACCAGTTCGGTCGCTTTTCCAGAGTCGAGATCCACGCCCGACGTCTCCATCGCTGCGGCGTCGAAGACCGTGAGTCCTTCCTTGATCGTTTCGAGCACCTTGATCTGATCGAGCGTCTCCGGGTTCACGGCGGTGGGGTCCTTGTCGAGGACGACGAGGTCGGCCAGCTTGCCCGTCTCGATCGAGCCCTTGGTTCCTTCTTCAAAATGCTGCCATGCGGCCCAAAGGGTCATCGCCTTGAGCGCGGTCATCACATCCACCCGGTGCTCGGGCCCGATGATGTCGCCTGACCGGGAGCGGCGGGTGACCGTGGCGTCGAGCACCCGCATCGAATTGGGAAACGCCACCGGCGCGTCGTGATGGGAGGTGAAGCGCATGCCCCGCTTCATGCACCAGCCGGTGGGCGAAATGTTGTTCGAGAGGACCGGACCGACGGTGTGCTCGCGGTGCCAGTCGCCCCAGTAGAACGTGTGCATCGGGAACAGGGAGGGGATGACATCCAGCTCATGGAAGGCATCCATCTGGTCCTCGCGCAGGAACTGCCCGTGGATGAGGACCGGCCGGCGGTCGGCCCTGCCGTGTTTTCCGGTCGCCTCGCGGATGAAGGCGATCAACTGGTCCGAAGCGGCTTCACCGTTGGAATGGGTGATGATCTGGATGTTGTTCTCATAGGCCCAGTCGATCGCGCCACCGACCTGCTCGGGAGTGGCGGCGGCATATCCCACGTAGCCCGGCGGATAGTCACCCACCGGCTTGTAGTAGGGACGGTCGCGCCACGCGGTGAATCCCTGCGGCGAGCCGTCGATGGTCAGCTTGGCCCCCGCCACCCGGAAGCGGTTGTGATAGTTCGGACTGGCTTCCTGCTTGATCAGGTTGCGGTCCACCAGCACGTCCGGATAGCTCACCACGTCGATCTTCAGCCCGTCGGCGGCCGCGACTTCCTTGAGCGTTTTCACCCCGCCGGGCATGGTTCGTCCATCCTGCGCGGTGGTGTAGCCGAACCGCGCCCACAACTCGGTGCCGGCCCGCACGAAGGTCTCGCCCCCCTCGGGGCCGACCCGGCCGAGCAGCTTGATCAGGAGCGGAAAAGCCGCCGTTTCCTCGAGCACGCCGTTCGGTTCGCTGCCTCCCGGCCGCCGCTGGATGACGCCACCCTGGGGGTTCGGCGTGTCGGCCGTGATGCCACCCAGCTCAAGGGCCTTGGAATTGGCGGCCACGATATGCCCGGACTGGTGAACGAGGACGATCGGCAGCTCCTTCGAGACCTCGTCCAGTTCTTCCCGCAGCGGATGCCTCAACTCGGCGAGCTGGGCATTGTCGTATCCGAATCCGACGACCAGCTGGATCTTGTCCACCGCCTTGCGGTTGCCCGCCATCCAGTCCCGCAGCGTCTGTTGCAGTGAGGCGACGTCGGTGACCTCGCCATCCGGCGGTGCGAGCAGGTTCGCGGAGAGCGCCTGCAGGCCGCCTCCCATGACGTGCCCGTGGGCATCGACGAAACCGGGCAGCATCGTCTTTCCGGCGAGGTCGATCATCCGGGTGTCGGCACCCTTGCTCTTCAGAACCTCGTCCTCCGCGCCGACGGAGAGGATCTTGCCATCCTTCACGGCGACCGCCTCGGCCCGGGGCCGGGCATCGTCCATCGTCAGGATGGGGCCGTTTCGATAAATGATGTCGGCGGTGTCGCCTGACAGGGTGGACAGGCCGCCGCCGAGGAGGCCCAGGAGGATGAGGACGGGTTTCATGGGGATTGCTGTGGGTTGCTTGGCTTCTTCCAGACCGGGGAGTACGCCCGTGACTTACCGGCCGGCGGCGATTGCCGCGCCGAAGATGTGGTTGAGGGTGCAGACGTCGCACCCGGAATGCCCGTGATCCCCGTGCTCCAGCGCCGCCATGTCCATGGCCTTGAAGGTGGCGGCGTTGGGCTTCGGGCCGACCGCCGCGTTGCCGGCGGCCTTGCGCTCGACCGGCAGCTTGCGTCCTTCGTGCACCGTGCCCCAGATGCCGATGTCCTTGATTTTCCTGGCGGCACAGGTCAGCGGGCTTTCGTCGAGAATGGTGAAGTTCGCCAGCTTGCCCGGGACGATGCTCCCGATCTCCTTTTCAAGCTGCAGCGAATAGGCGGCCTCGAGGGTGACCGCCCGCAGCGCCCCCTCGCGGCTGTTGCGCTGGTCCGCCCCGGCCACCCGACCGGAGACCGTCGTCCGGTTCACCGCACAATCCATCAGGAACAACGGCTGCCCGGGCGCCATCGGCATGTCGGAGTGGTACGAATAGGATATGCCGGCACGCTCGATGTCACCCATGCGCACCATCTGGTCGGCACGCTCCGGCCCGAGTCCGATCTCGCTGTATTTGTCGGCCAGCATCCGCACATAGTAGGGGTTGCCGCTGACGATCACGCCGAGGCGCTTGATGCGCTCGATCTGGTCCTTCTGCGAGCACGAGAAATGGACCAGCACGGTGCGGTGATCGTGGCGCGGGTGGCGGCGCATGTTCGCCTCGACATTGTCGAGCACCATGTCCACCCCGGCATCGCCGGTGACGTGGATGTGGATCTGGTAGCCGGCGTTCCAGTAGATCCGGAATGCGCTCGCGAACTCGTCGGGCGGCATGATCCAGGCTCCGTGGAAGTCGCCGAGGTAGGGTTCGCGCATCTGCATTGCCAGTGAGTAGATCGCGCCGTCGGCGAACAGCTTGATCTGGCCCGGCACCATGCTCGTCATGCCCTGCCCCCAATCGAGAACCTTCTCCGTCTCGGTGATGGTGGTGTCGGGGAACAACGCGTGGATCGACTTGCCGTCCGGGATGAAATAGTAGCGGAACGGCGTCGCCGGATCGGAGAAAACCGCGTTTTGGGCGGCCTGCAGCTCCTTGGAGTAGAGGCCGCCCGGCTCGCAGCCGGCGGTCACCCCGTTGGTGTGGAAATACCGCTCGGTGAACTCGAGCCCCTGCCGGAAGCGCTCGGGACTGGCCAGGAAGGGAAGGAGCTTGGGCGTGATGGCAAAAAGCCCGGCCTCGAAGAAGTGGCCTTCCCCGAGGTTCGACTGGCTGCGGGCCACCTCGCTCATCCCGGCGACCAACTCCTCGTCGATCCCGGCCATTTCAAGCGCCTTGGTGTTGAGGATGAACTCGTGGGCGGACCGGTGCCAGACGACGATCGGCCGGGTCGCGCTGATCTTGTCGAGTTCGGCGCGGGTCACCTTGCCATGGAACGTGTGGTGGTAGCCCCACGTCAGCAGCAACTCGTCGGGGTCCTTGAGCCTGGCCTCCGCTTGGGTCAGCCGCTGGAGGTAATCTTCGCCATCCTTCGCCGCCGGCACCGTGCCGGAAGGCAGCACCCAGTCCTCGATGGCGATGATTTCCGAAGTCATCGTCAGGGCCGAGAGCAGCGGGTGGTCGTGTTGCGCGATGAATCCGGGCACCACGACCTTGTCGGCGAAGGTCTCATCGACCGTGAAGGGCTGGTCGCCGGCGGCCGCCTTCAATTGCTCGAGCGTGCCGGTGGCAAGGATCCGGTCACCGACCACGGCCACCGCTTCGACCGATGGCCGGTCGGGATCGAGGGTGATGACTTCCTTGGCGGCATAGATCGTCGCCGGGGGCAGCGGGGTGTTCATCCGGACGATGTCCTGAAGCGAAGGGCTCTCGGCAAGGCACGGGCCGCCGGTGAGTGCGGGACCAAGGAGCAAGGCGGCAGCGGCGTGCACGGATTTCATGAAGGTCGGGCTTGGATGCTTGGCGGGGCGGACCACGGCACAAACCACCCGCCATTGGGTGATATTCCTAGCGGAAGCCGGCTCCCATACAATCCCTTTCTGGTGCGGACGGGTTCGACATCGCCGTCGAAGGGGTCTCGAAGGGGTCGGTCTCGAAGGGGTCAGTCCCGTTTTTCAAGCATTGACGCTTTGTTCTCGGACTGACTAGCTTTCCGGCCATGGCTCGTCCCGTCCGCTACGAAGCCGCTGGAGCGGTTTACCACGTGATGGCGCGTGGTGAGGGAGGCAAGGACGTGTTCGAGGATGACACCGATCGGACCGTCTGGTTGGAGCGCCTGGGCGAGGTGTGCGGCAGCTATGGCTGGCGGATTCATGCGTGGGTGATGATGGGAAACCATTTCCACCTGTTGCTCGAAACGCCCGAACCGAATCTTGTGGCTGGAATGAAGTGGTTCATGGGCGTTTACGCCCAAGGGTGGAATCGACGGCGAAAGCGCCGCGGACACGTGTTCCAGGGCCGCTACAAGGCGGTGGTGGTCAATGGTGAGGGCAGCGGGGTGTATTTCCGGATTGTGGCGGACTACATTCATCTCAATCCAGTGCGTTCCGGTTGGGTGGGAGGAGCGACCGGCAAGCGCCTCATTGATTGGCGTTGGAGCAGTTTCCCGACCTATGCGGGAAGGAAGGCGCCGGAGTGGTTGGTCACAGGGCGGGTGCTTGAGGCCTTCGAGCTTGCGGAGGGCCGGCGAGGCCGGCGGGCCTATGCGCGCTATCTGGAGGCACGGGCGAAGGATCGCGATGGAGCGCTGAGCGATGATTCGCTGAAGGCCCTGCGCCGGGGATGGTATCTCGGAGATGCCGACTTTGGGGATCGACTGCTGGTGATGCTGAAACCCGACGTGACGAAGAGACGCCGCAAGGGAAGTCTGCGCGGCGCGGCGGCGCGGGCGCATGACGTCGCGGAGGCCGAACGGTTGGTACGGGCCGGACTGGAGTGGATGGGCCTGCCAGCGAAGCCGAAGGATCTGGCGGGGAGAGGGCGTTGGTTGGATGAGAAGGCGATCTTGGCGAGCCTAGTTCGGGCGCGGACGGGAGTGCGCAATGCCTGGGTGGCAGAGCGCCTGGCGATGGGAACCGAGGGAAACGTCACGCGGGCTCTGCGTCGGGTTCGTGAGGAGCAGGCATTGATCAGAAAACGGAAGAAGTGCGAGCAAATGCTCGAAAAACGGGACTGACCCCTTTCGGACCCCTTTCGCGGACCCCGGTATGAGCTGGCACATGGGTTACACAGAAACCGACCACATGGGTGACACTTGGTGGTTAGGTTTCATCGGTCCGGGCCGCAAGCTTCTTCTCCCAACGCTCGGCGTAGGCCGGAGGCCGGAGCCGAGCGTTGGGACTTTGCTCCATCCACCCCAGCTTCACGTTGGCGTAGCGCACTGCGAGTAATCCAGTCTCCTCCGAGCGCTCGATCGCCACCTCCGCCCCGACAAACGATTCCCCGACATAGCAGGTGTTTCCATTCAGCGCGATAAAGCCTCCGCTACTCACCCGTCGCGTCTCGGTCTCCGGATCGTAGAGCCTCGGTTTGATGCGCCCGTCGAGCCGCCGCGCGGAAGGCTGATAGACATCGGCCGGCACTCTCATCCCCAACGACTCGTGCGGACGCTCCTCATTGAACTCCTTGCGCCATCGATCAAAGCGCTGCTGCTGGGCGTAGCGATTCACGCTCGCAGGCTTGCAGCACTCATTCTTCATCGTCCGATGCATCCGCTCATGGCAACCGTTGTCCTGAGGGCATCCGGGGCGGCTGAACTGCACCTCGATCCCCAGCCCGATCCACCACACGCTCAGCTTGCTCAGGCCTCCAGGACCGCCCGAGGCGAATGGCGAACCGTTGTCCACCCGGATGATCTCGGGAATCCCGTTCTTCCGGAAAAGCGTCTTGAACGCCCCCTGCGTCCAGCGAACCGTCATGTCGGGCATCGCCTCCGCCTTGAGCAGGAAACGGCTGTGCAGATCGCTCACCGTCAGAGGATCGCATCTCTCGCCGTCGCCCAGCGCGAAGTTGCCCTTGAAATCCACGCCCAGCACATGGTTGCAGCGTTCCGGCGGTGTCAGCGTGCCACGCTCCACGGTGAACAACCCGCCCCGCCGCTTCCGCGCCTTCACCAAACCATGACGCTTGAGCACCTCGCCCAACGTGCTCACCGCAGGCGGCCTCTCCATTCCATGCTTCGTTTCCAGAACCCATCTCAGCTTCTTCGGACCCCAGGTCGGATGCAGCCGTTTCTCGCTGACGATCAGGCGCTCCACCTCCGCCTCCGTCCGGTTCGCCACGCACTTCGGCGCCCGGCTACGGTCCGCCAGACCCTTGGCACCCTCCGCACGATACCTCGCCAGCCATTTGTGGCCCGTCTTTCGCGAGATCCCGAAGCTCGCGCACAACTCCTTCACTTCGAACTGCCCGCTCTCCGCGAGGCTCGCAAATCGTATTCTCTGTTCCATTGGTGACTCCGTTTCCCAGGGCATTCATCACCCTGGCCTGTCACCCATGTCCCCGGTCAACGTGTAACCCTTGTGCTCGGTTCATACCCCCTTTCGACGGGTTCCTGGGAGGCAAGCGACCCCGGGGTAAACCCCGGGGCTATGTCCCGACGTCCCGTTGGGACTGAAGATGGGGTTGAAGGTCGGTTCCGATTCTCGGAGGCCTCAGCGTGAAGATCGCGGGCGTCCTGCTGGTCCGTCAGAGGAATCGGTCCTTGAAATGCGGCGTTGGGACACCGAGACCGTTTCCCTGCGCCCCTTCAGGGCTCGGGTTCCTGGGAGGCAAGCGACCCCGGGGTGAACCCCGGGGCTATGTCCCGACGTCCCGTTGGGACTGAAGATGGGGTTGAAGGTCGGTTCCGATTCTCGGAGGCCCCAAGCGTGAAGATCGCGGGCGTCCGGCTGATCCGGGCTGCCGGCTGCCTGATCGGCAAAAGTGTCAGAGGAATCGGTCCTTGAAATGCGGCGTTGGGACAACGAGCCCGTTTCCCTGCGCCCCTTCAGGGCTCGGGTTCCTGGGAGGCAAGCGACCCCGGGGTGAACCCCGGGGCTATGTCCCGACGTCCCGTTGGGACTGAAGATGGGGTTGAAGGTTGGTTCCGATTCTCGGAGGCCTCTCAAAGGGGCAGTCCCGTTTGTCGAGCACTGACCCCTTCGACGGTACGGGGTAGATACCATTCCGTGACAGTCGCTGAAAGCCGCTGGACATTCGTGAGCCTCCGGAGGCTAAGATCGAACCATGCCCTTCCCTATCCGGCTCCTGACCCTGTTTGCGGTCGTCCTTTCCGTCGAGTCGGTCGAGGCGGTGCGCGGTCGTCCTCCGTCCGGCTACCGGCCGCCGGTGATCGAGAAGGTGCAGATCGTCTTCTCGATGGTGAGCCACTACAACCACATCGGCGATCGGGTGAATTTCTACAATACCCGGGGGATCCCCGAGGGAAACAGCAACTACGCGGTGCCGCATCTGGTCTACGAGCCGCTCATTACCCTCTACAATCCCTACCCCGATCCGCTCGTCCTGCCGCAGGTGAGGGTCAGGATCTGGGATCCGCCGGTGGGCTTCCGATTCAAGAAGAACGAACATTACCTGAGGAGCCACTGGACCGTGGGGGATTTCGATGGCCTGGCGCAGCTTCAGATCGCCAACGAGCTCAACCCGAGCGCCCGCAAGTCCTTCACCCTGTTGTTGCGGGAGACAAGCGCCAACGGGATGCCAGGGGACCCGGTTACGCTGCAACCCGGAGAGTCGAGGGTCTTCTCTGCCTGGACGGAGCCCCAATGGACCTGGGCGCTGGAGACGGGAGGTGGCTACTCGCCACGGAGCTTCTTCGATTGGAGTGCCCTCGAAGATTTCACCAACGTCGACAACCGCACCAACAACTTGATGGGGGTGGAGGCCGTCCCGGGCCTCGAATACCGGTCGGGCTTCCAGACCGACGGCCTGAGTCTTTCCTTCAACCGGCCGGCCTCGACCCGTTATGACTTCGAGTTGGCCAACAACTACTCGGGCAACTGGGTGGCGATCAAATTGACCGACACGGTTGCCGTCGAATGCCGGGCAATGCGGCGGGTTGACAGCAGCCGGGAGCCGGATTTCCGGGTGTCGCTCCTTGGCGGCTATGTCGTCGACCCCGAACGCGACAATTACCAGGAGCTGTCCTTCAGCGTGGCACCGCTGGTGCAGCCGCCGCCCGTTTCCGATTCCAATGCCACGGTGGCGAGGGTGTTTCAGGTTGGAGACCTGTTGCAGGCACCCAACGATGTCACTCCCGGCGGGAAGACCCCGTTCGCGGTGCTGACGGTGGCGGCGAAGAACCGGTCGGTTCTCGATGGCTCGCTGACCGAATTGGCGGACCTCGATGGCAACGATCACTTCGACCTGCGCTTTGATCCCGTGGCGGGCTTCGAATCGATCACGGAGATCGGAAACTTCGAGACCGTCCCGGCCGTGGTCGAGCCGACCGTGCTGGGCATGGTCAGGGACGGGGACGAACTGAAGATCGACTTCGTCGTGCCGTCGGGAAGCCAGAACCTGCGGGTGATGGGTGGAACGAGCCCGGAGAGCTTTCCGGATGATCTCTCGGCGGTGAGCACGATCATTCCCGCGCCGTACGAGCCGAGCCCCTTCAACCGCAAGACCGCGAGCATCGACCTCACCGGACTCGGGCCGAACTACTTCCTCAGGATCGAGGAGATGCAGGAGTGAGCCTGGCCGCCATTGTTCACCCCGCGGGTGCCGGTTCCTCGCGATGGCGCAGCCACCATGAGAACTTCAGGAGCTCCATGGCCCCCATGATGGTCAAGGTGTAACCCTTGTGCTCGGTTCATACCGACCCCTTCAATGAGCCTGCGGCTGAAGCGGAAAAGGAGCGCAACCAGCCGGCCGGGGCGGAGTAGCCAGCCGTTTCACGGCGCGGTCACTTCGAGGCGGTAGAAGGCGTGGGGTGAAGGGGAGTCCTGGTCGGTGAAGACCGCCTCGGTGAAATCGTCCTCGAGGAGGGAGAATGAATTTCCCCCCTCCGTGTCGGTGAAGGAGCCGTCCGGATGGAGCAGGAAGATCTCGGTGAAAGTGCCGGCGTCCAAGGTGGTGGAGCGCAGGATCCGGAGGATCGAGCCGACCGGGGCGCCGGCGTCGAGACCGAACCGGAGGGTGGGTGTGGAGCCGGTGAGATGGATGCTCAGGTGGCGCGGGTTGATGCGGTCGGCCTGCCCGGGGTCGGTGCCGAGGAAGACTTCCACGCCATAGGGAACGCCATCGTGGTCGGTGTCGGTGGGAAAGAGGGAGGCGAGGTCGAAGAGTTCGGCCGCCCCGATGTCGGGAATTCCGCTGACGGGAAGGCCGCGTTGGTCGACGGTGGCGGAGGACTGCGGGGCGGCGTCCACAGCGGGAGAGCCGTTGACGGGAGGGGCGGTGGCCGTTTCTCCGCCGTAGTCTCCGAGGGGGCTGAGCTGGGGGTCGGTGACGCCGGTCTGGTCGCCGGTCTGGTTGAAGGCACCGATCGGGCTGGAGACGGCGTAGGCGGTTCCGACGAGGTTGTCGCCCTGGCTCAGGAAGGTGTTGTTGATTCCGCCGAACTGGCCGATGTCGTCGCTCGTGTTTCCCGCCACGATGGTGGCGAAGAAGCGGACGCTCGCGTTGGAATCCCGGATGGAAGCCACTCCTCCGCCCGAGAAGGCGGTGTTGTCGGTGATGGTGCAGTGGACGAACTCGGTGACGCCGCGGTCGTTCGAGAATCCTCCGCCGCGGGAGAACGCGGAGTTGTTGGTGTTGCCGGCGATCGTGCAGCGCGTGAAGGTCGCGACCTGTGCCGCGATGTTGGTGGAGCGGTTCACGCCCCCTCCATCCGTGAAGCTGCCCGACACCTCGTTCCCCGAGAAGGTGCACGAGTCGAAGGTGAGGGGGCCGCCGAAGGAGCTGAAGAAGTGGAGGCCGCCGCCGTGCGCACTCCCGCCGGTGGTGAAGTTGTCGGAGATCGTGCAGTTCGTGAAGACGAGGTCGCACGAGTTGGCATAGATGCCGCCCCCGGTGGCACTCGAGCCGGAGGTGGCGTTGCCGGAAATGACACAGGAGTCGAGGGTGAGGCGGACCGCGGATGCGCAGTGGATGCCGCCCCCGCCGCCGCTGACGTCGTGGGTGCGGCCCCCGAGGATGCGGCAGTCCGTCATGACGAGGTCCTCGCGGTAGACATAGATGTTGCCTCCGCCGTCGAACGGGGCGGTTCCGTTCTGAAGGGTGAGGTTGTGAAGCGCGACGCTGATCCGTTCGGAGAAGTTTGCGATGAAGAGGCATTGCGACTCGCCGGGGTCCGACACGAAGTCGCCGTTGCCGCCCCCGTCGATCGTGATCCCGGCCGGGAGGGCGGAGGCGTCGATGGTGAGGGACCGGTCCACCGTGAGGGCCGTGCCGAGGAGCTGGATGACCTGGCCGTCGAGACTTCCGTCGAAGGTGATGATGTCGCCCGGAGTGGCATCCGCGAGGGCCTGACGAAGGGAGCCGGGACCGGAGTCGGCCGTGGTGGTCACCTGGGCGGACACGGCAGTCGCCGAGGCCAGCATGCAGAGGAAGGTGCAAGCTTTCATGAATTGGGGGGAGGGGAGACGCGCTGGCCGACGCCTTTGTTAGAAGCTTGGGAAGGGGAGGATTTCATCGCTGCGCTAGAAATTTTAAGATCGGAATAGCGAAGAATTCGGTTGGTTGGCAAGCTTCGAGGCGAAATCCGCCGTTAACCTACAGGAACGTAAGGGTCAGTCCCGAATGGCGCTCACTTGAGCCGCGTTTCTGTCAGAGGGGTCGGTCCTTGAAATGCGGCGTTGGGACAACGAGACCGTTTCCCTGCGCCCCTTCAGGGCTCGGGTTCCTGGGAGGCAAGCGACCCTGGGGTGAACCCCGGGGCTATGTCCCGACGTCCCGTTGGGACTGAAGATGGGGTTGAAGGTCGGTTCCGATTCTCGGAGGCCCCAAGCGTGAAGATCGCGGGCGTCCGGCTGATCCGGGCTGCCGGCTGCCTGATCGGCGAAAGTGAAACGCGGATTGAAATGGGAAGGCCGCTCGACTTGGATATCAGTTCCCATGCGTCGCCTGATCCGATTGTTCCATCCCCTTCTGTTGCTGGGCACCGCGGCCTTGCTTGCCAGCTGCTCCTCCAGCCAGCTCCCTCCCGCCGAGCAACGACGGGTGAACAAGGGCGCCTCCCTCCGGGACTTTGCGGGCAGTTACCGGAACGGGGCGGCCCAGGAAGACAACGTCACCCTTTGGTCCTACCTCGGGTCCGGCGCCTCGGGGCGATGGAGCCAGAAAATGGTCTGGAATCCACCCCGCGATCGCTATGGGAACCCGGCGAATGACAGGGTCCGCTTCCTCATCACCAGGCGGCCGGATTCCCGGATCACCCTCGGCATCGAAGCGAACGGCGACCTGAGTTTCCGGAATCGGCTGAAGGACGGCACCGAGATCGGTCGCGGCCTCATCCGCGCCGGGGACTACCGCCTCAAGGATGGATGGATTGTGATCAAGGAGGAGACCACCGGCCATGGTCCCGGGCCCTACAACCCGGGGGTCGCGGTCACCCACCAGCGCTTCGCCCTCGGGCTGAATGCCGACCGATCCCTGCTGGTCGAGGAGAAGGGCTCGGTCACCGGCACCACCATGGTCATTCTCCCCTGGATCCAATCCAATCACGAGATGGCCGTCTATCCGAGGATGGACTGAGTTCTCTGGCGGCCGGCAAGAAGGGGATGGCAGGGCGATCAAGCTAGGGAAACGATCATGCGGAGTGCTGGGAATGGGGAGCCTGATGGACTTGATGGATAGGATGAATGGGATCCCTTTTCCGGCATCTCGCAGGACCTTCCGCGCACCGTCGGACCGGCAAATTTGAAATCTCATCATGGTCATCCTTGGAATCCTCACCATCAAGCAACCGATCTCTCCCTAGCTTGATCACCCTGAGGGGGATGGGGACGCTTTTGGGTTTGTTCGTTGGCTCCATCATGCATGATGTGGGCGTGAAAGTGATGCGGTGTCTGGTGGTGTTCTTGCTCTGGGAATCGGCCACGGCCCGGGAATGGACGAATTCGGAGGGGCGTACGATCGAAGCGGAGTTCGTCGAGATCGAGGGTGACAAGGTCGTGCTCGAGATGAACGGCAAGACCTACAAGGTGGCGCTCGATTCCCTGACGGAGGACGACCGGGAGTTTGCCCGGAGCGCGGCGGAGGAGGGAGGGGCCAAGGAGGAGGTCGCCCCCGCGGAAGGGCTGAAGCTGGCCGACCAGGCCGTCGAGGCCGGCAAGACCCAGCAGCTCGACGTCGAGCTTTCGGCGGAGAATCAAGAGATCGCCCGGGAGGGCCTGCGGGGTTGGCGGGACAGCTACAAGGAGAACTACGCGGGCTCCGGGGGGTGGTTCAATACGATCAACGACGGGCACGAGGTCGCCCGCATGAACCTGACCGTCGGCCTGCCTCCCGGTTTCGATCCCGCCTCGGGCAAGGAATGGCCGATCTTCGTGTCCTTCTCGAATGTCCAGGCGGCCGGCGGCCACTGCCCGGGCTCGGGGATCTACTGGAATGCCTGCCGGGAGAAGGGCTGGGTGCTGCTGGCCTTCGATCCGAAGCCCGATGCCAAGAAGCTCTGCTCGACCCCGGTGATGATGGCTTGCGCCAAGCAGGCCTTCGAGGAATTGCATGCCGCCTGGCCGGAGTCGAAGACCTGGCCGATCGTGGTCGGCGGTTCGTCCGGCGGCGCGAAGTTCTCGACCTGGATGGGTCCGTTGATCTCCGAGCTTCCCGAGACCGACGTCCGCGGCCTTTTTCTGTCGGCTTGCAACGAGGCTCACTTCTTCGACTACGCGAAGGGCGATCTGAAGGTGGGCCGGAAGACCATCCGCGAGTTGAAGGTCGTGCTCAGCACCGGAACCAAGGACAACCTGGTCTCCGAAGCCCAGCGCGAGCAGGTCCTCGATCAAATCGACGGCAGCGGCATCCGCGAGGTCCATTCCCTTCTCCACGACGGGGGGCACGGCCTCAATCAGGAACAGCTCCGGGATGCGCTGGATTGGCTGGTCGCCGAGGACCCGGCGTGAGCGTGCGTGACTCCCCTCCCACGGGGCCGCCCGCCCCAGCCTCTTCAGTCCCGAAGGGACGCCGGGCAATAGCCCCGGGGTTCACCCCGGGGTCGCTTGCTCCAAGAGACCCGAGCCCCGGAGGGGCGCAGGGAAACGGTCTCGTTGTCCGAACGCCGCATTTCGCGGACCGACTCCTTAGAGACCCCTTAGACGGAAGGCCCGGGGGCCCGGCGGCTCGGGTGAAGAAGCCGGGAGAGCCCTTTTGTTGAGAAGCTCGGACTCCCCCCCTTGGAGACCCCGTGGGACAAGGTGAGGATCGGGCCACCGACGCGAGAGCGGGATCGGCAGCGACTCCATGGGTTCCAAGACAATTTGATTGGCGTCTGGTATGGATTGGGCTACCCGCCTCGTCGTGTTGGCGCGCTCCCGACAGACAATGCTTCGAGCCATGGCGATCTCCTGCGTGGTGATGCCGCTGCTTTCCGCGCACGCCGCGACGGTGGTGTGGGGAGGGGGTGACGCGCTTTGGAGCGCTTCCAACTGGATCGTCGATGGCGTGGTGGGGCAGAGCATGCCAGACCAGCTCACCAACAACGACGACATCACCATCACCGGGGGTACGGTGACCTACGTTCCGGGCGGAGACATCGGCTACGATTGGGGTTCAACCAATCTCACCATCCTGTCCGACGGCGGGCTCACCCAGACGGCGACCAACTGGTGGCGTTTCAACGGCACCGGCACGCTCACCGTGGAGGGCACCGTGACGACCAATGCCTCCAACATCGAGTTCGGCCTCAACGCGACCGATGGCGCGAACCTCGTCATCGACGGCGGAACCTTCAATCACACCGGCAGCGGCGAACTCAAGATCCGCACCGGGAACACCGGAGAGATCACCGGAGGCGGCACGTTGAACACGCGGTTCCTTTCGCTCGGCGATTTCGGCGACGGTGCCGGCGGGATCGTGACCACGCTGGATGTTTCCGACGGGACCTTGAACCTCACCGACGGCAGCGTCGCCCACAACGGGATCTTCGTGAGCGGCAGCAATCCGGGCGGCGGTGTGGTGGTGTCTCCCGGCGGTGTCTTCAACGCGGGCAATCTTTCCGACACCGATGCCTACGGCTCGAAGGTCACCGACGGCAGCAGCCCGCTGACGCTCTATGACGATGGGAGCGGTGGAGTGACTTCCGTACCCGAGTCCTCCGTGCCCCTGCTGTTCACGGGGCTGCTTCTTTCGGCATCCCTGGTTCGCCGGAGGGCCGCCTGAGCTGCCGACCCGGCGGGTTGGTGGACGGGATTGGCCGGCGCGGTGGGAGAGGAAGCGGGGGAATCGAGGAACTTTCCTTTCAGGAACGAACCGGACGGCGGCGGACGACGAGACCGAGTCCCGCCACGCCGAGAAGGACGGCGGCCGAGGGTTCGGGAACGAGGTTGTGCTCCACGGTGACGGAGTAGTTGTCCATGAAGCCGTGGACGAAGGCCGAGGATCCCACGGTTGAGTTGAGCCGCATGTAGCCGAAGGTGATGGGCGCCCCGGAGGCGGAGAAGTCCGGCGTCTCGAAACCGCCGGCGGCCGCTTCGTCGCTCTCGCCGCCGTACACCCCCAGCTCCGCCGTGGTCAGACTGCTGTCGGAATAGGTGTTCCAGCTCGTCAGGTTGTTGGCGTTGTAGGTGTAGTAATGGATGCCGTTCTGGCGGAGAGCGATGCCGAATGCCTGGGCGTTGCCGGAGTTGTTCGAGGCGCCGCGCTTGGCATCGAAGCTGTAGCTGATGTTCGTGATGCCTCCGACCAGGGCGGGGGCGATGGTGAAGTCCTCGCGCCAGGAAAAGGTGCCGACGATCCGGTTGTTGCCGCCGATGTCCAGCCGGATGTCGAGGAAGGCGTCGGGATTGCCGCCGGTGGCACTGACGGTCGTGGTCTGGCTTCCGCCACCGCCCGAATCCGGATTGGTCGTCAGGCCGTTGGTCGGCATGACCGTGTTCCAGGTCGTCTCGAAGTCACCATCCGAGAAGACGGTCGTGACAGCCGTCAGAGGCGCGGCAGCGGAGGCAAATACCAGGACCAAAACGGGCTTCAGCATGGCGGGACGCTAGCTTTCAGCCCATGGCTGGCAAGTTCATTGAGCCGCGGCTTCCCCGCGTCGCCTGGCCGGTCGGGATGATGGAGCGACAGGTGCCTTGCGGCACCAACGCATTGCGTGAACCGGTAGCGGAGTTCCGCCGGCTGTTTCGAGCCAACTCGTGCCGCTCCGATCCCTTGCCAGATCGATTGATGTTTTGCTAGGACTTCGGTCATGCGTCCCCCCTCCCCCCGCTGGTTCCTGTCGCTGGTTCTGGTTCTTGCCATTGATCCGTCCCCGGCCGCCGTCGTCTTTTATTCGGATGCCTTCGAGTGGAGGAACGCGGTCGAGGGTGAGGTGCGTTTCAACCTCGCCACGCCGGGCAATATCGCTCTGGCCGATGAAGTCGACAGCGTACCCGGGCCGAACACCGGGCTGGGCAAGACCCTGACCTTCTCCGCGGCCAACACCGGGTTCGGAACCGATATCCAACTCCGTGCCCTGCAGCAGGGAGCGGGATTCACCTTCGACGACAACGAAGGCACGGGTCCGGAGTGGGCCGGACTTTCAGTGGGCGATATCAACGACTACCAGAACGACAACTGGCAGGCGACCTTCAGTCCCGCGACGGTCTCGGCCTTCGGCTGGTATCTCGGCGACAACGGGAACTCGAACAATGAGTCGTTCATGGTCTACAACGCCGCCGACGAACTGATCGCCACGCTGGAGGCCATTCCCGCCAGCGGCTTGTCGGACTTCATTGGCTTCATCTCGACCGAGCCCGTCGGGCGCGTGGTCTTCGATGAAGGCGCCGGGGGCGACGACATCGCGATCAACGAGATCTTCCTGGCCGTCACTCCCGAGCCGTCCGGCCTGCTGATGGCCGCGTTCGCCGTGCCGCTCGCGCTTCGGCGGCGTCGGCCCGGCGGCCGGCAGGCACGGTAGGGAGCTGGCGGTGAAGGTGGCCCCCCGGGAGATGGTTCGAAGGGCTAGCGGGCGAAGAGTTTCTCGAAGAGCTGTCGTGAGCGGAGCAGGCCGTCGTCGGTGAGGACCACGGATTTGGCCTTGCCCACCGGATTGTGGATGAGGCCCTTCCCATGGAGGCGGTCGAGGACATCCCAGTCGTGACCTTTCCAGGCCCGGCAGCCTTCGTGAAGGGTGAGCTGGAGCAGCGCGAGCACGGTGTCGTCGATCTTGTCGTGGTCGAGATCCATGAGGTCATGGTGGGCCGAAGGACGTTCCCATGCGAGCGGGAAGCGGGAGCGGGGATAGCAGGTCCGTGAATGGAATCTTCTTGCCCGGTCCGGTCGGGAAGGCGCTCCTGTATGAATGCTCGGGTCGAGTGTCCCGCCGAGTTTCCCCACTGTCGCCATGTCTCCCGCCCCCCGCATCCTCCTCGCCTTCGCCTTCTCTCTCGGCGCCGCCTTGGCGGTGGAAACCGTGACCACCCTTGCCGATGACGGGCCCGGCAGCCTGCGCGAGGCGATCGACAGCGCTTCGGCGGGCGAGGCGATCGAGTTCGCTCCGGGACTGAATGGCGGGACGATCACGCTGGAGTCGAACCTCGTCCTCACCCGGGCGGTGACCATCGACGCGAGCGATCTCCCCGGCGGGGTAATTCTTTCCGGAGGCGGCTCCACCCGGATTTTCGCGGTGACGACCGTCAGTCCCGTCGTTCTCAAGCGGCTCACCCTGCGCGACGGTGCCGAGGTCGGAGGCGCGGCGATCAGCAGCTTCGCCGCGATCGACCTCACGCTCGAGGAGTGCGAGATCCGCGACAACGTTTCGACCCGCAGCGGCTCGGGTGACAGCGGCGCGGTCTTCCTGGGAAGCGGGAGTTGCACGGCCGTGCGCAGTTCGTTCATCGGCAACAGCGCCACCTCGAGCGGCGGCAACGCCGACGGCGGGGCGCTGGTCGTGAGTCCCGGCGGGAGCTTCACCGGAACGAACTGCACCTTCGCCCACAACACCTGCGACGGCGAAGGCGGGGCGATCAAGAGCTGGGGGACCGTGAACCTTTTCCACTGCACCGTGAGCAAGAATGCCGCGGGCCCCGGACCGAACGCCGGCGGCGGGATTTACTGGAGCGGATCGCTCACCGCGCGCCACTGCATCCTGGCCGGCAACGTCGGCGACGACAACGTGTCGCCGCTCGCCGGGATGGGGGGAGGCGCCAACTGGTTCCTCGGCGACCCCGTGCTTTCCGACGCTGCGACCTTCGGCGGGCCGACCCGGACCCTGATGCCCCTGCCGGGTTCGCCGGTGATCGATGTTGCCGAGCTTTCGGCCGAAACCCCGGCCTCCGACCAGCGGGGCACCGACCGGCCCGCCGCCTACTTTCCCGGCTACGACGTCCCGTTGTTGGATCACGACGAGGCGGTCGAGGGCGACCTTCCCGGGACGATCGGAACGAGCTTCGACCTCGGCCCCGGGACCAACGTGATCCGGGGAACGGTGGGCCCCACGGGAACCGGCGAAGCCCAGGATCAGTTCGCTCTGAACCTCGGAACGGGGTTGAAGATCAGCTCCGTCACGCTGGAGCTCGATGTGAGCGGCGGTACGACCGGCTTCGTGGATTTCGAGGGCAGCACGGTCTCGACTTCGGGAGGAGCGGTCACCGAAACCTTCGATCCACCGCTGACCGCCGGCTCCTACAACGTGAATGTTGTCGTCAACTTCGCGATCGCCTCCAAGCCCTGGGAGGTGACGGTCGTCGTCGAGGATCCCCCGACCGGCAACGACGTCGGCGCGGTCGAGACGACCTGGGACGAGGGAATCGTCTTCAGCCCGCCGGCCGGCTACGCCTCGGCGACCGACATCACCGGCCCCCGGGATGCGGCGGTGGCGTATCCGTCGGAGGATCTGGTCGATGGTTTCACCTCCGCCGCGCAGGTGATCAACAACGCCGGCGGGCATCTCGCGGTGTACGCGCCACGCCGTGGCGGGCTCACCGTGTCGCCGCGGCTCGGTGCCTCGACGCTCTACGCGATGGTGCTGAGGAACCGCAACGACCTCGACGACTCCAACGCCTTCGACCCCGCGTCCTTCGTGCTGCTGGGATCGATGGACGGCGTGCGCTTCGAGCCCATCGCCAGCGACTCCGTCCCGGCATTCTTCAGCCCCGGTGGAGGATGGATCTACTACTTCGATCCCCAGCCTCCCGCCTACCGCCACTTCCGGTTGCTGTTCACCAGTGTCATCGACGAGCCGAACTCCTTCGATACCGTCCAGATCGGCGAGGTCGAGTTGATCGGGATTCCCGAGGACACCTCGCTGCGCATCCTCGATTTTTCGGTGAATCCCACCACCAAGGTCTTCGACCTGACCTTCTGCTCGACGCCCGGCGTCGACCATACGATCGAGTACGACGCCGAGCTCGACTTTGTCGCACCGAACTACTTCGTCACGCCGATCAGCGGGTCATCGGTCACCGAGTGGAGCCATCGCGTGACCGGGATCGCCCTCGGCAGCGGCAGGGACTTCCTTCGGGTGAAGGACGAATGACGCCGGCGGTGGAGGCTGGAGGGTTTCGATGTTGGGCGGAGACCCCGCGGGGGAAGCCCGTGGCCGTCACCCGTCCTTGTCCTTCTTGCGCTTCTTCGGGTCGCGCAGGAAGAGGACGAAGAGCGCGACGTGGGCAAGGATCACGACGGCGGTGACGCCGACGGCGATCCAGAACGCGGAGGGCATGGGGTGGACCGGTTAGAGGGGTTTGCGGGCGGAGATGCGGGCGCTGGCGACCTTGCCGACGAGCTTCGGCGCCCAGGTCTTCGCCAGTTCGGTCTCGGCCTGGCAGCGGGCCTCCGGATCGACCAGCTCGTGGCCGATGAAGGCCTCGATCTGGGCGGCGTCGTAGACCAGACGGTCGACCACCCGGACCTCCTCGAGGCCGGCGGCCCGCAGACTCTCGAGGTAGTCGTGTTCCGGGATCGCACCGGTCAGGCAGCACGAGTGAAGACGCGGATTGCCGGCGAGTTCCGGTGGCAGGCCCTCGGCGACGATGTCCGAGACAAGCATCCGGCCTCCGGGTTTCAGCACCCGCGCGATCTCGGCGAAGACCCGTGGCTTTTCCGGCGAGAGGTTGATCACGCAGTTCGAGATCACCCAGTCGACGCTGGCGTCCTCGACCGGCAGTTCCTCGATGACGCCCTGGCGGACCTCGACGTTGTCCAGCCCGGCGGCGGCGATGTTCTCGCGGGCCCGGGCGAGCATCGCCTCGGTCATGTCGACCCCGATCACGCGTCCGGCGGCGCCGACCTTCTTCGCCGCGAGCAGCAGGTCGATGCCGGCGCCGGAGCCGAGGTCGAGCACCACGTCGCCCGGTTGCACCGCGGAGAAGGCGAGCGGGTTGCCGCAGCCGAAGGAGTTCACCACCGCGTCGCCCGGCAGCGCGGCGATGTCGTCGGAGTCGTAGTCGGCCAGCTTCGCCACCACGCCCTTGGGGGCGGGCGAGGAGCAGCAGCCGCTCTTGGCAAGGGGACGGCGGACGGCCGCGCCGTAGTCGAGCGCGACCCGGCGGCGTTGCGCGTCGCGGGGCTCGGGATTCATCGTCCCCCAATCAAGCGCGGGCGATCCCTTGTCGATACGCCCTCGTTCGGAAAGCCTGCGCGTTTCGTCGCGCCTTCCACCTCACGGGGCGAAGACCAGGCACATCGCGCCAGGGACGTCGGCGCGGTGGCCGGAGAAGGCCAGCTTGCCGTCGTCGGCGACGCGGAAGACCGGCACGCCGCCGCCCTGCTGGCCGGCGACCAGCAGCCAGCGGCCGTCGGGCGCGAGCTGGATGTTGCGCGGGATGGAGACCTCGGCGGGGACGGTCTGCACCCGCTTGAGCTTCCCGTCCTCACCGACGGCAAGCATCGTCAGGGAATCCCGGCCCTTGCCGGCGGTGTCGCGGTTGGCGGTGTAGACGTGCCGGCCGTCCGGGCTGACGAGGATCTCCGAGCAGGTCATCCCGTCGCCGTCGGCATCGTCGGGCAGCACGCTCACGACCTGCGTTTGCGCGAGGCCGCCGCTTTCCGCGTCCCGGTCGTAGACGATGACCTCAAGGCTGAGTTCGCCGAGCACGTAGGCCTGTTTCCCGTCGCGGCCGAACTTCATGTGGCGCGGACCCGATCCCGGCGGCGTCTTCGCGGTGCCGGCGCGGGTGACCTTTCCGACGGCGGGGTCGAGGGCATAGATCACCACCTCGTCGATCCCGAGGTCGGGGGCGTAGGCGAAGCGGTTGTCGGGTCCGGCGTAGAAGGAGTGCGCGTGCGGGCCCTTCTGGCGTTGTTCGTTCACGCTCGAGCCCTCGTGGCGGAAATACGACGCGCGGGGGGCGAGGGAACCGTCGTCCTCGACCGGAAACGACGCGACCGAGCCGCCGCCGTAGTTGGCGGCGAGCAGCGTCCGGCCGGTGGCATCGAGCGCGACGAAGCAGGGTCCCTTGCCGCATTCGCGGCGGCCGAGTTCGCGCAGATCGCCGTCCTCTTCCACCGCGAAGGCGGCCACCGCTCCGACCGGTCGCTCCTGGCGGGCCGGGGGGATGGAGCTGGTGGCGTAGAGAAAGCGCCCGTCCTCCGCCAGGGTCAGAAAGCCGGGATTCGGCGCCTCGGCCGCGAGTTCGGGGGCGGAGAGCTCGCCCGATGACAGGTCGAACTCGGCGCGGTAGATCCCCTTGGCCTCCCCGCGTCCGGTGGTGCCGATGTAGAGCGGGCGGGTGTCGGCCGTGGCCACGGCGCCGAAGAAAACGAGGATTCCGAGGAGGATGCGCATGGGTCGAGGCTAGGGAGGGCGGCCCGGGCCCCGCAGGCTTTTTTTCCACCCGGATGCACGATTCCCGCAGCGCTCGACGTTTTCCTTTGGCCATGAAGACGCTCCTGCTCACCGCCCTGTTCGCCTTTCCGCTGCTCGCCACCGCCAAGGACGAGGAGAAACCGGTGCCCGACGCCAAGCTCAGCCAGGTGCGCTGGGGCGAGGTCGTCAACGAGGTCGAGTTCGACCCGAAGGATCTCGAGGGCAAGGTGGTGGTGGTCGAGGAATGGGGCGTCAACTGCGGCCCGTGCATCGCCAGCCTGCCGGAGATGGCCAAGCTCCACCGCCGCAACAAGCGGAAGGGCCTGGAGGTGATCGGCCTCGAGGTGCAGGGGGGCGACAAGGACAAGATCCTCGACCTGATCAAGAAGCCCCGGGTGAAGTATCCGGTGACCAAAGGCGGGCGCGCGCCGGTTTCCACCGGTGGCATCCCGCACGCCTGTGTTTTCGACCACACCGGCAAGCTGGTGTGGCACGGCCATCCCGCGGCGGATGAGTTCGAGGACGCGGTCAAGGATGCGCTGAAGGCGATGCCGAAGTCCTGATAGGCTTCGCATCACGGTCCGCCCGCCGGGAAGTCGCCCGCCGGGCGTTTGAGCAGTGAGCGGTCCCGCCTCCCGTGCGGGGCGCCGGATCGTTCGTGGCCGCCAGGGGGGCTCCGTCCTTGGACGATGCAGGGTTTGTGGCTCGCCACCGATGGGGGCCGACCGTATGAGATTCCCCATCATGTTCCGGACGCTCCCCCTCTCCGCGCTGTTTCTCGCCCCGATTTCCCTCTTCGCGGCCAGCTCCATCCACGTCGATTCCAAGGCCGAAGGTGCCAAGGATGGCAGTTCCTGGGAGGACGCCTTCACCACGCTGCAGGCCGCGCTGGCGGTGGCCGGCAGCGGTGACGAGATCCGCATCGCCCAGGGGGCCTACTTTCCGGACGAGGGCCCCGGCCAGAGTGACGGGGATCCCTCCTCGGTCTTCGAGATCCCGGACGGCGTCACGGTGGTGGGCGGCTACGAATCGGGAGGCTCCGTCAGCCCCAACCCGCTGCTCCATCCGGTGGTGCTGTCCGGCGACCTCGATCAGGACGACGACGATCCGGATGGCGACGGCATCATCACCTCGGCCGCGGACATCAACGGACAGAATGCCCATCATGTCGTGCGGATCGCCGACGGCGCCCAGGTGTTTCTCTACGGGGGAACGGTGACCGCGGGTCATGCCGGAGGCGGGGGATCCGACGACAACGGCGGGGGTGTCCTGGTCGGCGGCACGGGAGAGTTGACGATGGAGCGCTGCGTCGTGACGGGCTGCCGGGCCGACGGTTCGGGAGGAGGCGTGTGGGCGTCGAAAGGGGTCCTCGAGTTCGTGAACAGTCGCTTCTCGGGCAACCATGCCGACGCCCTCGGGGGCGGGATGGCCATCGACGTCGGCGACGCCGATCTGGTGAACGTGGTGCTGCTCGGAAACACGGCCTCGACCGGCGGGGGCATCGCGGTCGACGACCAGCCGCTGACCCTGACCAACGTCACCTTTTCCGGCAACGCCGCCAACAGCGGCGGCGGCGCGATCTTCGCCGACAACGGGGCGGTGCTGACGCTGGAGAACACCATCGCCTGGAACAACATGGAGGATGGCGATGTGGGGGACCCGCCGTCGTCCCTCACGCTGGCGGGCGGCTCCTCCGCGAGCTTCAGCTCCTGCCTGCTGCAGGGTTACGATCTCGGCGGGCTTCCCCAGGGCTTCGACGGCACGAGTGCTTCGAACGCCCCCGATTTCCATCAGCCGGCCAACCCGGCCGCCGCGCCGACTTCGGACGGAGATCTCCGGCTGCTGCCGGAAAGCGTGGGCATCGACAAGGGGGTGAACGGATTGAACGGCGAACCGACGGACCTGGCGGCCGAGCCGCGGATCGTCGGGCTGATCGATCTCGGCGCCTACGAGTTCCAGGAGGTGCTCTACGTCGACGACACCGCGTCGGGTCTCGGCCACGGAGGCTCGTGGGAGAACGCCTTCACCCACCTGCAGGCAGCGCTGGCGGCGGTTCAGAGCGGCTGGACCATCCGCGTCGCGCGAGGCGACTACTACCCGGACGAAGGGCCGGGGCAGACCAACAACGACAACTCATCGACCTTCGAGCTGATCAACAACGTCGCCCTGCTCGGTGGCTATCCGAACGGGGGCGGAACCCGCAATCCCGCCTTCCATCCCACCGTGATCTCGGGCGACCTGCAGCAGGATGACGACGATCCGGACGGCGACGGCCTGACGAACGCCTTCTCGGAGCTGAACGGCATCAATGCGATCCACGTGGTGACGGCGCAGGGTGTCGGTTCGTCCGCGGTGCTCGACGGCTTCATCATCAACGCCGGCCGCGCGACCCTCGCCAGCGGATCGAACGACCGCGGTGCGGGGATGTGGATCGACGCGGCGAGTCCGACGATCCGGTCGTGTCGCTTCATCGGCAACTTCGCGCGGCAGTACGGGGGTGGGGTGTATCAGAGCGGCGCGGCGAGCCAGCCGACCTACGAGGACTGCCGTTTCTTCGGGAACGGGGTGGACGGAGCCTCGGCCGCGACGCGCGGCGGGGCGGTGTCGGTCGTCGCGGGCGCCGGCGGGACGTTCCGGCGCTGTGAGTTCCGTGGCAACTCGTCCGAGGACCACGGGGGAGCGCTGGGGCTGGATGGCGGAACGGTCACCCTCGAGAACTGCCTTTTCGCCGGCAATCGAGCGGGCGTCTACGGAGGGGCGGTCTTCGCCTTCCAGCCGACGGGGACCGACATCACCGGATGCACCTTTTCCGCGAATGCCGCGGGCGATCCCGGCGGGGGCGGGGCGGTTTACAACGTCGACACCCACATCGACTTCACCAACACGGTGATGTGGAACAACCGGGCCGGCGGCTCGACGACCAACCAGTCCTCGTCCTACACGACCAACTTCAACATCAGCGCCAGCCCGACGCAGACCTACGACCACTGCCTGATCCAGGGCCGGAACCTCAGCGGGATCGGCGTGGGCAACTTCAACGGCGTCCTCACCGCAAACGACCCCCTGTTCCACATCAACGCGACCCCCACCGGCGACGCCCATCTGGATGGCGACTTCCATCTCTCCACCGGCTCGCCGATCGCCAACCAGGGGAACAATGCGGCGGCCGGGGCGTCCGACGACCTCGACGGCGAAAGCCGCATCCAGGGCGGAACGATCGACCTGGGCGCCTACGAGGGCACGTCCACCGACCCCGACCTCGACAACGACGGTCTGCCGAACAACTGGGAGTTCCTCCACACCAGCCCCAACTCCTTCACGTCGCTGGACCCGGCCTCGGACGACGACCACGACGGCCTGACCGCGCTCTCCGAGTTCGCCCACGGCACCGACCCGAACGTGCCGAACGGCAGCGGCTCGGTCGTCTGGTGGACCGAGGTCGAGAGCGGCGGCACCGCCTACCCGGGCCTCACCTACAAGCGCGGTTCGGGAGTCGCGGAATTCGTGAGGTTCATCGTCGAGCACTCGTACGACCTCGGCGTGAGCGACGCCTGGGATGATGCCCCGGTGATGCTGCACGACCAGAACGGCAGCCTGTGGGTGCACCGCGGGAGTGCGGCGATTTCCGGACCCGCGCGGCAGTTCCTGCGGGTGCGCGTCGAGAAACGGGAGCCCTGAGGGCGACGGGCGGGGTTGGTCAGAGGATGGTCGCCGGGTCGGCGGTGCTGCGTCGGGCCTCATCCGGCCGCACACCGCGGATCTTCGCCATCTGGTCCTCGTCGAGTTCGAAGGAAAACAGGTCGAGATTCTCGTCGATGCGCTTCGCGTTGCCGCTCTTCGGCAGCACCACGCGGCCTTCCTGGAGGTGCCACTTCAGGATGGCCTGTCCGGTCGAGCAGCCGACCTGCTTCGCCACCTCGACGATGGCCGGGTCCTTGAGCAAGCCGAAGGCTCCGGAGGCGAAGGGAGCGTAGGCCTCGACGAGGATGCCGTGGTCCCGGCAGAACTCCATCAGCTCGGGATCCTGACAGTAGGGGTGATACTCGATCTGGTTGACCATGGGCAGGGTCCGCCCGGCATCGATCAGGTCGCCGATGTGGTTCGCGGTGAAGTTGCACACGCCGATGGCCTTGGCGTCGCCCCTTTCGAGGAAGCCTTCGAAGCTTTCCCAGATCGCGAGCCGCGCCTCCCGGGCGAAGCCGGCGTCCTCGTTGTCGAAGTTGCCGGGCCAGTGCATCAGCAGCAGGTCCACGTGGCCCATGCCGAGCTTCTCCTTCGAGCGGTCGAAGTCGTCGGCAACCCGTCCCGCAAGATCCCCGACCTGGCGCCAGTCGAAGGTCAGCCGCGGCGAGATGGCGACGTGGGGCGGGGTCGGCGGATGGGCGAGCTTGGTCGTGATGAAGAGGTCGCGGCGTTCCATGTCGCCTTCCGCCAGGGCCCGCCCGACGACCTCGCCGAGGTGGCGCTCGGTGCCGTAGCAGTAGGCGCCGTCGAAGTGACGGTAGCCGGCCTCGAGCGCGAGCGTCAGGGGGCGCCACGCCTCTTCCGGCTGGAAGCCCTGCATGACGTCGCCGCCGGTCCAGTTGCCGAAGGCGCAGCCGAAGCCGACGGCGGGGATCTCGGTGCCGTTGCTCAGCGTAAAGGCGGGGATGGAAGAGGGGCGGGATTCGCTCATGTCCCAAGCTCCGGAGATTGGAGGGCTTTGCAAGCGGCGGCTCGCCGCGGAGACCGGAAAGCCGGGTCGCCTGCTTTCATTCAGCAGGAAGCCGTGTAGGTTCGACGGCGCATGCAGACCTTCCACTGTGACGAGTGCTCGGCGGTCGTGTTCTTCGAGAACGACCACTGCCTGACCTGTGGGGCCCGCCTTGCCTTTCTTCCGGAAGTCATGGCGGTCGGTGCGCTGCGGCCCGCCGGTGACGGCTTGTGGCGCTCGTCCCGGACCGGGGCGTGCGAGGCCGGCTACCGGCCATGCGGCAACGGGGTTGAATTCCAGCTTTGCAACGAGGTTGTTCCCGCGGACAGCGACTCGGTGCTCTGCCGCTGGTGTCTTTTCACCGAGATCATCCCGGACTTGTCCCTGCCGGAGAACCGGGATCGCTGGCGGAAGCTGCACGCCGCCCAGCGGCGGCTTCTCTACTCGCTGACGCGGCTCGGGCTCCCGCTGCGCAACCGGAAGGACGATCCGGACGCCGGACTCGGGTTCCGCTTCCTGGCCGACGCCACCGAGCCGGTGCTCACCGGTCATCGCGACGGTGTCGTCACGCTCAACATCGCCGAAGCCGACGATCCCGAGCGCGAGGATCGGCGCGAGAAGATGGGCGAGCGCTACCGCACGCTGCTCGGGCATTTCCGCCACGAGGTCGGGCACTACTACTGGGATGGCCTGATCCGGGACGGGGGGCGGCTCGACGAATTCCGCCAGCATTTCGGCGACGAGCGGGAGGACTATGCCACCGCGCTCCAGCGCCATTATGACGGCGGTGCGCCGGCCGATTGGCAGCAACGCCACATCAGTCGCTACGCCGCCTCCCACCCGTGGGAGGACTGGGCCGAGACCTGGGCCCACTACCTGCACATGACCGCGGTGCTCGATACCGCTGCCAGCTGTGGCCTTTCGCTCGACCCCGATCATCATCGCCAGCCCGCCGTCGATACCGACGACCTGCCGGATGAGATCGGCCGGGGGGACATCCGCCAACTGGCCGACGCCTGGCATGCCGTCACGTGTGCGCTGAACTCGCTCAATCGCAGCATCGGCCTGAACGACGCCTACCCGTTCGTGCTTTCCCAAACGGTGGTGGCGAAGCTTGGCTTCGTGCACGAGGTGATCCGCGCGGCCCGCGGCGGGCCCTGATGCGGTCCGGGCGTCGGTTTCCGCGAGGGGACGACGAGAGACGGAGGTGGACGCTCGACCTGACCCGCCCCGGCTTCCTACGCTCCCGGCCATGAACTCCCGCACCTTCTCCCGCTCGTCGCGGGTCGTTTCGGAAATCGGGCTCGGCTGCTGGCAGCTCGGCGGCGCCGACTGGGGCGACCTCGACGACGAGCGTGCCTCCGGGATCCTCCACGCGGCGGCCGATGCCGGGGTCACCTTCCTCGACACCGCCGACGTCTACGGTGCGGGTCGTAGTGAGTCGCTGATCGGGTCCTTCCTGCGGGAGCGGGACGGCGGGTTCTTCGTCGCCACCAAGCTCGGGCGCATGCCTGACCTCTATCCCGACCGCTACACCGAGGCCGGCGTGCGTGCGGCCACCGAGGCCTCGCTGCAGCGCCTCGGGGTCGAGGCGCTCGACCTCACCCAGCTCCACTGCGTGCCACCCGCCGTGCTCGAGCGCGGCGAGATCTTCGACTGGCTGCGGAAGCTGCGCGACGAGGGCAAGATCCGGAGTTTCGGCGCCAGCGTCGAGTCGATGGCCGAGGCGCGCACCTGCCTGGCGCAGGACGGCCTGGCCTCGCTGCAGATCATCTTCAACGTGTTTCGCCAGAACCCCGCGGCCATCTTCGACACGTGCCGCGAAAAGCAGGTGTCGGTGATCGTCCGCCTGCCCCTGGCCAGCGGGCTGCTGGCGGGCAAGATGACCCGGGACCAGCGCTTCGCCGAGACCGACCACCGCCACTACAACCGCGACGGCCAGGCCTTCAACGTCGGCGAGACCTTCGCCGGCCTGCCCTTCGAGAAGGGCGTCGAGCTGGCCGACTCGCTCCGCGGGATGGTGCCCGAGGGTCTGAGCATGGCGGACCTGGCGCAGCGTTGGATCCTCGACCACGAGGCGGTGACCACCGTCATCACCGGCGCCTCCCGCCCGGAGCAGGCCGCCGCCAACGCCCGCGTCTCGTCCCTCGATCCGCTGTCGGCGGAACTGCATGAACGGTTGGGCCGGTTCTTCACCGACGAGGTCGCCCCCCACATCCGCGGCGAGGTCTAGGGGGCCGTCGGTTCAGAACCTCCCGGTCGCCAGCAGGACGAGTGTGCAGGCCCGCTGCACCGCGATCCCGGCGGCGGCGAGTTCGGCCTCCAGCTCCGGGTTCTCGGCGCCCGGGTTGACGAGGACGCGATCCGGCGCGAGAGCGGTCAGGGCCTCGCCCATATCCCGGGAAATCGCGGGACCGACGTAGAGGGTGACCGTGTCGATCGGTTGCGCCACCTCGCCGAGATCGGCCACGACCGGCTGCCCCTCGATCGCCTCGAGCCGCGGGTTGACGAGCACGACCTCATGCCCGGCCCGTTGGAGCGCCTTCATCGCCTGGTGGGCGTAGCGGTCCGGCTTGTCGCTGGCTCCGGCGATCACGACCCGCTGCGATTGGTTCTTCATGGCGGGGTCATCCTCGACCGGAGCCGCCCCGGATCGCGAGTCGGGAATCCAGCTTCGGCAAGAGGGAGCGGCCCGCCCCGCCACGGGGGCATGCAGCTTCTGGTAAGGAAGGGGCCGTCGCGTGCGTTTGAGGGAGATTGCCGTGTCGTTCCCATTCCAGAATTCACGATCCCGGCCGGCTCCCTGGCTGGCGGGCGTCCTTTCGGTGTCGATGGGGTTCGTCGCCCGCGCCGAGGATCATTGGCCTCAGTTTCGTGGACCGACGGGGCGGGGCCACTCGACGGCGACGGAGGTGCCGCTGCAGTGGAATGGGGAGTCGGTGCTTTGGAAAACCCCGCTCAAGGGCGAGGGCCAGTCGTCGCCGGTGAGCTGGGGCGACCGGCTGTTCCTCACCGGCGCTTCGGACGACGGAGGGGAGCGGCACGTTATCTGCCTGAGCCGGACCGACGGCACGATTTTGTGGGAGCGGACGGTTCCCTGCGGAGAGCCGGAGACGCCGCACGCCATGAATGGCTTCGCGACGCCGACCTGCGCCACCGATGGCGAGCGGGTGGTGGCCTTTTTCGGGCCGGCGGGAATCCACGCCTTCGATCTGGAGGGGGAGAAGCTGTGGTCGCGCGATCTCGGGTCGTTTCCGGGTCCGTGGGGCGTGGGAGCTTCGCCGGTGATCGTCGACGGGACGGTGATCCAGAACTGTGACCGGGAGGGGGCCTCGTCGCTGGTGGCGCTGGATCTGACGACCGGCGAGACGGTGTGGGAAACCGAACGCGAGCCGAAGCCGCGCGGCGGATGGAGCACGCCGATCGTGATCGAGGTGGCGGGCAAGCGGGAGCTGGTGCTCAACGGCGAGTTCGGCGTGCGCGGCTACGAGCTCGAAGCGGGGAAGGAGTTGTGGTTCTGCCAAGGCTTCAACGGGCGTGGGACGCCGGTTCCGGACTTCGCCGACGGGCGGCTGCACGTGGTCAACGGCAAGCGCGGCGACACCTATGCGGTTCGACCCGGTGGGCGCGGCGACGTGACGGCATCCCACCGGCTCTGGCACACGCCGCGTCGGGTCGGCCGCGACCTGCCGTCGCCGGCGGTGGTCGACGGCTACGTGATCGTCGTTTCCATGAACGGCCGGGCGGCGTGCTACGAGGCGGAGACCGGCGAGCGCCTGTGGGAGGAGAAGCTGGGCGTGAAAGGCCAGTTCGCCGCCTCGCCCCTGGTGATCGACGGCCACGTGATGATCCAGAATGTGTACGGGGGCGCCACGGTGGTCATCAAACCCGGACCGAAGCTGGAAATTGTCGGGATCAACGAACTCGGTGCCGAGGTGGACGAGGTGTTCCGCGCGACACTGGCGCCGATCCGGGGCCGGATCTTTTCGAGGTCGCTTTCGACGCTCTACTGCGTCGGCCGGTGACCGGTCGTGGGAAAGGTTCTCGTACGGCTCGACTCCCGGAGCGATGGATCTACTCCCATTCCTCACGCTTGAGGATCTCCAGCAGGCAGCGGTTGTCGCAGTCGGTCATGCGGATCCAGCCGAGTTGCAACCCGAGCAGCCCGACGACGAGGCCGCCGAGCAGCCCGCCGATGTGGGCCCAGTAGGCGACCAGGCCGCCACCGGTGACCACGCCGAACAGGTCGAAGCCGAACCAGGCGAGGATGATCCAGAAGGCCTTGCAGGAAAAGGTGCCGCCGCGGATGAGGAAGAACCAGAAGACGTAGATCCGGTTGAGCGGATACATCGCGAGCACGACTCCGACGATGCCGTTGATCGCGCCGCTCGCGCCGATGGCGAGGCTGCCGTCCATGAGGTTGTGGACGGTGGCGGAAAGCAGGGTGGCGGCGAGGAACACCGCGAGGTACTTGAGGTTGCCGATGTTGGCGCAGACGGCGTTTCCGAAGACCCAGAGGAAGATCATGTTGCCGGCGAGGTGGATCAGGTCGGCATGCAGCAGGACGTGGCCGAGCAGCCCCGGCATTGAGAACCCGTCGAGGACCAGCGGATCGACCCACGCCGCCTCGCCGCCGAACAGCGCGGCCAGCGACACCAGAGAACAGGAGGCGACGATGAGCCAGTTCGCCCACGGTCGTTCCTGGATGAGGGTTTCGATCTCGTAGGGGATCAGGAGCATGGATTCGAAACTGGGCGGCGGGGGCTTCGATGGGAATGGGAAAGCGGGGGGCGGATTGGAACGAACGGCGGCGGGTGTGCCGTGATTCCGGACTTCCGCCGGGAATCGGATGGCGGTGGAATGGGTGCGGGATGGGCAGGACGGAGGATCCGACGGTATTCATCGCGCATCGCGAGGGGGCGTGCGCGGAGTGCGGGATGAAACTGGACGGCGGCGAGTGGATCACACTGGTCGAGGGTGACGGCGGGGTGGCGGAGGCGTTCTGCCTGTCGTGCTCGGATCTGGATCACCTGGTGTTCCTGCCGCGTGGGGATGCCGCGCTGACGCGTCGGGCGGGGAAGCACTCGACGCTGCGGGCGGTGGTGGTGGAGTGGAACCGCCGGCGGAAGCGCTACGAACGGCAGGGGACGTTGGTCGAGGAGGAGGCGCTGCGGCAGGCGGAGGAGGAATGCCTGGCGGATGCGGACGTGCGGGCGAGGACGGCGGAGCGGCGTCGGGAGCGGGACGCGGTGGCGGACCGCGAGTATGTGATCGATTTCACCCACGAGATCCTCAAGGCCTACCCGGGAGCGCCGCCGCCGCGGGCCGCCGAAATCGCGCTGCACGCGTGCCAGAAGCACAGTGGACGGGTCGGGCGCAGTGCGGCGGCCAAGGGCCTCGACCCGAAAACCATCACCCTGGCGGTGCGGGCGCACTTGCGGCACACGGCGACGAATTACGATGATCTCCTGATGGCCGGCGTGCCGCGCAAGGAGGCGCGGTGGCGGATCGCCGACGTGCTGGATGCGGCCGAGGCGGCGTGGAAGGCGGGCTGAAAGGGGATGGAACCGCCAAGGCGCCAAGGTCGCCAAGTCGGCATGGGAGGCTGGATCGTCTGAAAGGATGACGGCGGAGGATGTCGCCGACTTTTACCCGAGCTTAACCTGAAGGGCATGGGGGCTTAACGCGGTGGTCCCTTGATGGGGCACGACGAAGGATCCGGTTTCCCGAGTCGTGAGATCCAGAAAGGAGCCGAACATGAAACAACAAGCACCCATCCTCATCCTCATCGCCGCGACGGCGCTGCCCCTGCCCGCGCAGGAGCGCGGCGAACGGCGTCCGCCGATGGTGCCGCTGCCGCCGCGGCACCGCCTCGAGGCGGACCGACCGCCGCCCACTTCCGAGCAGGCCGCCGCGCCGGCCGGCTCGATCGAATTCCCCGCCGAGTTCCGCCGCATCGACGGCTACGGCAACCACCTCGATTTCCCCGACGTCGGCACACCGGGGCACCCGATGCGGAGACTGCTGCCGAACGACTATGCGGATGGGCTCGGCGAGCCGTCCGGCGGCGACCGTCCCTCCGCCCGGGCGATCAGCAATGCGGTCGCCTCCCAGGAGGTCACGGTCGAGAACGCCCGGGGGGCCACCGACTTCCTGTGGCAGTGGGGACAGTTCGTCGATCACGACCTCGACGAGACGCCGGTGGCCGATCCGGCCGAGCCCCTCGACATCGGGGTGCCGGCGGGCGACCCGTGGTTCGATCCCGACGGCAGCGGCCGGATCGTCATCGCCATGAACCGCTCGCATGGCGAGCCGGTCGACGGAGTGCGGCAGCAGATCAACGAGATCACCGCCTTCATCGACGCCTCGAACGTCTACGGATCCGACGAGGAACGGGCCTACGCCTTGCGGCGGCTCGACGGCAGTGGCGGCCTGAAGACGACCGACAGCGTGCACGGCCCGCTGCTTCCCTACAACGACGGCGGCTTCGCCAACGCACCAGGCAGTTCGGCGGACTGGTTCCTGGCGGGGGACGTGCGGGCCAACGAGCAGGCCGGGCTGACGGCGATGCACACGCTCTTCGTGCGCGAGCACAACCACTGGGTGCGGGTGATGGGACGGGCGAACCCGGAGCTGTCCGAGGACGATCTCTATCAGTTCGCCCGGATGATCGTGGGCGCCGAGATGCAGCACATCACCTACACGGAGTTCCTGCCGCTGCTGCTCGGTCCGGAGGCGATCCGACCGTATCGGGGTTTCCGCGACGAGGTCGACCCGACCATTGCCAACGAGTTCGCGACCGGCGCCTATCGGCTGGGTCACAGCCTGCTGCCGGAGATCGTGCGCCGCGTCGGTCCGGACGGAGAGACCATCGACGCCGGCGATCTGCCGCTGGCCGAGGCCTTCTTCGACCCGTCGTTGATCGAGGACCACGGCATCGATTCCATCCTGCGCGGGCTGGCATCGCAGCGCTGCTCGGAGCTCGACGGGATGCTGGTGGACGGCGTGCGCAATTTCCTCTTCGGCCCGCCGGGGGCGGGAGGCTTCGATCTGGCGGCGTTGAACATCCAGCGCGGTCGTGACCACGGCCTGCCGTCCTACAACGCGACCCGGCGGGGCCTCGGGCTTCCTCCGGCGCGCGGCTGGCGAGACGTGAATCCGGATCCGGAGGTGCGCGCGCGTCTGGCGTCGGTCTACCGGTCGGTCGAAGAGATCGACCTGTGGGTCGGCGGCCTGTGTGAGCCGCATGTCCCCGGCGCGATGGTCGGGCCGGTGTTCCACCGCATCCTGGTGGACCAGTTCACCCGCCTGCGCGACGGCGACCGCTTCTGGTATGAGCAGGCGCTGCCGCCGGAGGTCCTGGAAATGGTCCGCCGCCAGCGGCTGTCCGACGTGATCCGCCGCAACACGCGGATCGGGGACGAGCTGCAGGACGACGTGTTCTTGATCGAAGTCCCCGGTGCGGCCGCGCCCCGGCGGCGCGTCCCGGGGAGGCGACGCTGAGTGCCTTGTCAGAGTGTGTGTAAGGGAGGCAGCCACAGGGGGCCGTCCGCGGGGTGCCGCGGGCGGTCCTTTGGGGGGTGCGGCCCGGTCAGGCCGTGTCCTCGTCGAGGTGGATCTGCTTCGGTTTGACGAAGGGGATGATGAGGAGGAACAGCAGGCCGAGGCCGGAGTCGACGAGGAAGATCCTCCACAGCGACCAGTTCCACTTTTCGGTGTCCAGCGCCATGCCCTGCCAGAAGTAGGTGTAGGAGATGACCAGGTTGAGCATGGCCATGAGCGCGGTGAAATGGGTGCCGGCGATCTTCGGATTGACGATGTCCATGAAGAAGGCGGTGCGCACGCCGTACATGAGTCCGTTGAAGACCGAGAAGACGATCCCGGCGATCCACCAGTAGTGGATGAGCTGTTCCTCGCGCGGCCATTGGCCGTCGACGGCCTCCGGCGGGTGGTCCCATCCGGCCTGCTTGAGCTGCCAGCCCATCCACAGGCCCGGGAGGATGGAGAGCACCGAGAAGGTGGCGAGCGTGACGCGGCGCCCGAGCCGGTCGGAGAGCCAGCCGCCGGAAAGGCAGGCGGGCACCCAGAAGGCGGTGCAGATGAGATTGAGGTTGGCCAGTTCGCCGTCGCCCATGCCGAGGCTGGGGGCGATGACAGTGGAGACGGTCATGCTCAGCGCCATGCCGCCGAAGGGAAGCAGGGCGAGGATGAAGCCGAGGAAGCCGCGGAGGGTGAGAAACACCGTGCGGAGCACCGTGAGAAGGTAGTCGACGATCTGGTCGCCGGCCGAGGTCAGGCCGGTGTCGCCGGGATCGGGCGCGGGGATCTCGCCCTCGGCCATTTCCCGGGCGGCGGACTTCTCGCAGATCAGGGTGATCACGCAGGTCAGGATCGCGAGCAGCAGGAAGGGGACGAGCAGGCTGGCCGTGCCGAAGCTGCCGGTCGCCTCCTTGAGCTTGAGCACGCCGGCGCCGCCGATGGCCTGCCCGGCCTGGGCCGCGCCGAACATGATGCCGTTCGCCAGGCCCCGTTCGTCCTTCTTGAGCACCGAGCAGGCGAGGGCGTCGATGGCGACGTCCTGCGTCGCGGCGAAGACGTTGTGGAGCAGCATCAGGGCGGTGAAGACACCGAGCCCGACGACCCCGGCCTCTGTGAATTCCGGCATCCGCAGCAGCGCCAGCGCGAGGCAGGCGAGCATGCCGGTCTGGGCGAAGACGATCCACTGCTTGCGGGCGCCGAAGCGGCGCAGGTGGAGGTTGTCGACCAGCGGCCCCATGACGAACTTCCACGACCACGGCAGCAGGATGGTGGCGGCGAAGGTCCCGAGGGCGGCGGCATCCATGCCGCGCCGCTTGAACTCGAGGGCCAGGGCGACGCCGGCGAAACCCTGTGGCAGGCCTTCGCTGAGGTAGAGTCCGCCGAAGGCGGTGAGGCGGCCGGTCTTGGTGCGGAGCAGGTTCATGGAGATCGGATCGCCGTGGGGGCGATCGGGCGGTTCAAGCAGGTCGCGGTCCGTCTGTCACGATCGCGGCGCTCCTTTGCCGGATTTCCCACGCATCGCTGGGCAGCGCACGGAAAAGCCCCTGCGGATTGCTCCGCAGGGGCCGGCCATGGCTGAAAGCCGTCAGCCTTTTCTTCGGGGGAGGAGCTTCAGGGCGTCTGGCCTTCGATGGTGTAGGCGCCGAGCGAACCGTAGTCGGTGTAGCCGCCGTTCTGCGGGTCGCCCTTGCCGGTGCCTTTCACGTGGAGGTAGTAGGTGCCGGCCGAAGGCAGCGTCGCGACCGGGTTGGCGCGGACGATGTCGGGGTGGTTGTCGCTGGCCAGCAGGTTGCCGTTCGCGTCGCGGATCTCGGCCTCGAGGTCGACGTTCCAGCTCGGGTAGCCGGGCAGGACGAGGATCCCGACCTGGCCGCCGCCGGTGACGGTGAAGCTGAAGACATCGACGTCGCCGGCCTGGCCGATGATGCCGCTGCCGCTGACGATCAGGCCGTTGCGGTCGAGCGCGGTGGCCGCGCCGGAGCTGTCGGCGTGGTCGTCGGCGCGGTAGCCGAAGCCATTCTGGCCGGTGATGATGGCGAGGTCGTCCTCGGGATTGTCGGCGTTGAGGTATTCGCCCTTCGACCACTGGGTGAGGTAGCGGTAGTAGCCGACGCCCATGATCGGCGCCCAGCCGGTCTCGCCGCTGCCGTGGCCCTGGTAGTAGGCCTCGCTCGGGTTGGTGCGGCCGTCGTGGCGCAGGCCGAGCGTGTGGCCGATCTCGTGCGAGCAGGCCTCGGCGATGTAGCTGCCGCTGTTGGACAGCATGTTGGAGAACACCCAGCAGGGTGTGTCGCCGGTCCAGGTGAAGGAGTCGAGGTAGGCGACCCCGCCGGCGGTGCCGTACCAGGCGCTGTCCGGCGTGATGATGCAGCGGATGCGGCGGTCGGCCGGGGCGGCGAGGTAGGCCGACTCGTCGGTGGTGACGTTGATCTCGAAGGGAAGGAAGTCCTCGGCGACGCGCTTCCAGATGTCGCTCATGGCCGCGCTGCTGAAGGTGCCCGCAATGCCGCCGGCGACGATGGGGTTTCCGCCGTTCCATGGGGTGCCGCTGACCGTTTCGCCGTCCATGTCGAGGTAGGCCACGGCGGTGGCGCCGGGCAGGCTCTCGTGTGCCGGGACGTTGGTCGGCGCGCTGTCGTCGTTGACGATCAGGCAGCCGGCCGAGGTGACGTCGATGGGCGCGCCGGACGCGTTGGAAAGCACCAGTGAGAAGACCTCGGCGGGCTCGTAGTCGGTGTCACCGATCACCTGGACGTCGACGGTCTTGTCGGTCTCGCCCGGCAGGAAGGTGAGCGTGCCGGTGGTGCCGAGGTAGTCGGAGCCGTCGAGCGCGCTGCCGTCGGCGGTGGCGTAGTCGACGCTCACCGGACCTGCCGTGGCGACGGTGAGGCCGACGTGGAAGGTGGCGGTGGTGAGGCCGCTGTCGCCTTCGTTGACGACCGTGTTGGCGGTGGTGATCGCCGGGCCGAGGTCGTCGTCGATCACGGTGCCGGTGGCGCTGGCGGTGCCGAGCGTGGCGCCGGCGGGATTGCTCAGGGTCACGGTGAAGGTCTCGTCGCTCTCCGCCGCGGTGTCGGGGACGATGGGGATAGAGACCGTCTGCTGGGTCGTCCGCTTGGGAAAGACCACGGTGCCGCTGGTGGCGGTGTAGTCGTCGGGCGCGATGGCCGAGCCGTCGGCGGTCGCGTAGTCGACGCGGATCGCGTTCTTCTTGTCCGACGAGCTGAGCGTGAGCGTGAAGGTGATGGCGTTCGAACCGCCGGTGCCTTCGGTGACCGAGGCATCGGAGATGGAGACCGTGCGCCCTCCTCCGCCTCCGCCGCCGTTTCCGCCTCCCCCCCCTCCATTGCCGCCGCCGCCATTGCCATTGCCATTGCCATTGCCATTGCCGCCACGGCCTTCGGCGACCTCGGGTCCCGGGAGTCCCATGGCGACCAGGTCGCCGTCGTTTCCGACCATCGAGCAAATCAGGTCGCTGACCGGATGGCGCCGGGCGACGAGCCCGTCGCCGGATCGCCGGAACTCGTAGGCGACCGGGTCGTTTTCGTAGTAGAGCTGGGCGAGAAAGAAACCGGCGGCCTCGTTCTGCTGGACGATCAGCTCACCGGCCGGATCGCCGTCGATCTGCAGGTGGGTGACGCGGGTGCCGTCGGCCTGCACCGCGTCGTTCGACACGGTCGCGTCGAGCGCCGGGATGCGATCGGAGAGGTCGAGCCGAAGGCGGGCGCCGGGCCGGGTGTCGCGCAGGGCGGCGAAGGCCCGGCGGCGCAGTGGCACGGACGTGCGGCGGGCTTCCTGGGGGGAGTTGGCGTGGGGCTCCCACAGGTGCCCTTGCGGCGCGAGCAGCTCGTCGAGCGGGGCGCTGCGGACGGCCGCGGCCTCGAGGCGCTGGCGGGCCGGCGGGTCGCCGGCCAGGGCGTCGGGCCGGGCCGGGTGGCCCGTGGTCGGCGCCTCGTCGGAGGGCTTGAGGAACAGGGCGAGACCGGTGGCCGCAAGCGCGGCGCCGGAGAACCAGAGGGAAGGTCGGGTGTTCATGATCGGGTCGGGGGCTGGGTCTGAAAGCCCGGATTCGCCGGACTTGCCCGATTCCTACACCGTCGCCATCGAAAGGATTCCCGCGGGCGGACGTTTTTCGGATGCCCGTGGCACGAAGCGTGTGCCAGCCGAACGTCGCTGCCCATGTCACCGGGGGCGCCCCCCTTCTCTCAAGGCGCCTGCAGCGAGAAGCGGAGCCGCAGGAATCGCTTCGGGTCGCTGCGGGGCACGCTGAAGCCGTCGGGCTCGGTCGTCACCCCGGTGGGGGTCCACCCGGAGAGGTCGGTGGAGGTCTCGCCGGTGACGGTCGCGTCGGGCCGCGAGGGGAGGGCCGGCAGGACGAGGCGCAGCTTGGTCGCCTCGAGCAGGGTGGTGATCTGGGGCCGGCTCGCGGGATCGTCGGGCGAGGTGTCGAACAGATACTCGGCGAGCGCGGACCAGCCGTCGCCGTCGTTGTCGACCGCCGGGTCGGGGTCGAGGCCCGGGTAGCCGCTGCTCCACAGCGCGTAGCCGCTGAGCGACTCGGTGATGTCGAGCGTGATGGAGGCGGGCGCCACCGCGGCATAGCCCGGGGCGCTCGCCGGCACGGAGAGGATCAGGCTTTCGGTGCCTTCGGAAAGGCCGTCGTCGAGGGCCGCGACCGGGAAATCGAGCGAGGTGGCGCCGGCGGGCAGGACCAGGGACAGCGGGGAGCCGAGGTCGGAGGCCCCGGCATCGCCGCCGGTCTCCAGCGTGCAGGCCACCGCCTCGGCCAGAGGCAGGGGCGTCGAGAGGGTGGCGGTGATGGAACCGGCCTCGCCGACTTCGGACGCCGTCGTGGCGAGCGACAGCGCGGGGCGGAAGTCGGTGCAGCCGGGTTGCTCGCTGGCGAGCAGGATGGAGTCGATCCGCCAGTCGTTCTCCGCCACGCTTTCGTCGGTCGCGAGGATCCAGCGGAGCTGGAGGTCGTCGCCGTCCCAGGCCGCGGGGAACTGGACGCGGACGGTGTCGTAGCCGCTCGACGAGCCCGACCAGGCGTCGCGCCCGGCGATCGGTGAGTTGTAGTTGTTCGAGATGTCGTCGTTGTAGCCGCCTTCCAGAACCACCACGCCCGCGGGGAGCGGGTCGAGCAGGTCGGCCCAGGCGCCGCCGTTGCGGGAGTACTCGAGCACGGCGCCGTCGTAGCCGGCTTCAAAGTCGAACTGGTGCCGGAAGCTCAGCGTGGCGTCGGACCCGAGCGTGGCGACCGGTGAGCTCAGGAGGCTTTCGCCAATGCTCGCGACGCTGTCGGCGGTGGCGGCCCGGTCGCCGTCGTCGGCATTGCCGAAGGAGACACCCCACCCGGTGCCGCTGCCGCTGGTGGTGCCGCTCCATCCGGCCGGGAGGGTCGACGAGCCCTCGAATCCCTCGAGAAGGGCGGCGACCGAGACGATCCTTCCGAGCTCCAGCTCGAGAGTGGTGGAGAAGTCGTGGCCGCCGGACGCGGTCAGCGTGAGGTCGAGGGTGACCTCGTCCGTGCAGAGGCCGTCCTGGGCAAAGACGAAGCTGAAGGTGTGCGAGCCGGACGAGGCGATCGACGCGACGCTTTCCGACACCTCGAACCCGGTGAACCCCGCGGGGCCGGAGAGGGAGGCATCGACCGAATCGGCGGCGAGCGCTCCGACGTTGTCGACGACGACCTCGAGGCGGATCGTTTCGCCGGGATCGGCGAGGCCGTTGTTCGGCAGGTTCGATTCATCGACGAGGGTCTGGCTGGTGACGGTGAGGTAGGGGGCGTTCGGCGCGGTTTCCAGTTCGGCCTCGAGCTCGTAGAGTTGGGCGCTGTCGTTGCTGCCGCCGTCGATGCGGATCAGGAAATCCCCGGCCGAAGGAAGCACGTAGTCGAGGATCTCCTCGCTCTGGGCCGGTCCGCCGGAGACCGACTGGGCCAGCACGGTGCTGCCGGTGGCGTCGAGCAGCTCGAGGGTGAGGTCCTGGCGGTTGCGCGGGTCGAAGGCGGAACCCGACGAGCAGCTGCCGTTCGACAACTGCTCGCCCTCGAGGTAGGTGCCGCCCACCGGGTCGGAAGGGATGGCCCGCAGGGTGATCTGGCGGCCGGTCGGCACCGTGAAGCGCAGGTAGTCGACGTCGCTGTCGTCGTCGATGCTGAGCCAGCCGATCGTCTGGGTGCCGGGCACCAGGACGAGGGGGGTGGCGTCGGCGGCGCTGTCGTTGTTGCGGGCCGGGGAATGGGTCTCGAGCTCGTCGCCGTAGAGTCGCTGGAGCGAGTAGATGTCGTCGAACTGCGGGCCGGAGAACGACGTGGTCACGTAGGGCTCCATCAGTTTCGTCTGGTTGATCGGGCAGACGTGGTCGAGCCCGAGCGAATGGCCGAGCTCGTGGGTGATGACGTTGAGCAGGCCCTCGGGATTGTTGTCGGCGTTGTCGAAGTAGCCGTCGCTCGAGTCGATCACCATGTCGCCCCAGTCGGGGAAGTAGGCGAAGGCGAGGGTGCCGTAGTCGCCGTCCATCGGGCGCGCCATCAGGCGGATGTCGCCGCGGGTGCCGAGAATCCCCCGGCTGGCGGACCCGCCGAAGTCGGCGCCGTCGTCGTTGGGCTCGTAAACGAAGGTGATGCCGTTCTGCGCACCGATGCGGTCGATCGCCTCCTGCAGCGGCGTGAACCACGGCTGCTGCGTCAGGTCGCCGGTGGTGCCGCCGCCGAAAATGCCGACGAGCCAGGCGCGCAGGTTGGACGGGCCGTCGTTGTTGTTGTGGTCCGGCGCCTGGGTGCCGTCGGGTGCGATGCTCCAGGTCAGGGTGACCGGCAGACCCTGGACGGAATTGCCGGTGCTGTTGGTGGCGGTGCGCGACCAGTGGTCGCCGAGGTCGAACTGGGTGGCCTGGATGCGGGCCTCGCCAGGCGCCAGGCCGCCCTCGATCTCGATGCGGCGGTAGGCCTCGACGACCGCCCGCGGGGTCCCGGGCGCCCAGCAGATGTAGCGGCGGAAGCGATCTTCGAAGGTGCCCAGCTCGCGGCGGTAGCGACGGGCGCGCTCGCGGTACTCCGGTGGGAGTGAATCGATCAGTTCGTCGGTGGACATCGCCGCGAGGCGGGGCTCCGGGCGGCGGTGCAGGGCGTCGTGATGGGCCTGGGCCCGGGCCAGCGCCTCGATCTCGGAGGCATCGATCCAGGTCTCGGCCGGGCCGGGCCGGGTTGCGGTCGGACGGCCGGGCGTCCCCCGGTCGCTTCGCCGCGGAATCTCCACCCATTCCGGCACCCGCGCGGACTCGCTGCGCACGACCCGCGGCGCCGTCAGGCCATCCGAGGGGCCCGGACTCGTCGACGGCGCCATCCGTTTCGCGGCGAACATCGCCGCGAAAAAGGCCATCGGGAGTAGCAGCGCGGCGGGGTTTTTCATCGCGAGAATCGGGGAAACCGTAGCCCGGAAAGCCGCTTCGGCAATCCAACAGTGGCTTCCGGATCTCCGGCGGGCTCCCCGTCAGGGGTGATCTAACCGTGGCAGAATTCCATTGCGGATCCCTCGCGGTCCGCTTACAAACCCCACGCCGCTGAGATACAAACTCGCTGATATTCAACGCCTCTCAACGACCACATGCGCCCGCTTTTTTCCCTCCTCGCCCTGCCCGTCGTCTTCCTCTTCGCCAGCTGCGGAAATGATCTCTCGATCGTTTCCAAAGAGCGTGCCGCCAGTGGTGGCGGCTTCTTCCGCAGCGCCGGTAGCCACAGCATGACCTACCACTCGTCGGCGCCCAGTGCCTCGGTGGTGGCCAAGGGGCAGTCCAAGCCGAAGGACAAGCACGGCATGCCGCTCTACAACGGCGACCGCGTCCGCCACGTGCGCACGACCGCCTACACCTGCTCCGAGGCCGATCACCTCGAGTATGGATCGATGAATGCCGCCGGCACGCCGCTCCGCTACTCGAACCGGGTCCGCAGCGCGGCCGCCGACTGGTCCGTCTATCCCGTCGGCACCACCTTCAAGATCAAGGGCATGCCGCATCTCTACGTGGTCGACGACTACGGTTCGGCGCTGACCGGCACCGGCACCATCGATCTCTACAAGCCGAGCAAGGCCCACATGAACTCGTGGGGACGGCGCAACGTCGAGGTCGCCATCGTCCGCTGGGGTTCCTATGAGCGCAGCGCGGCCCTGCTTTCGAAGCGCACCGGCTACTCCCATTGCCGCCAGATGTACGCGGCCATCCAGCGCAAGCTCGGAGGTCGCGCCACCGCGATGCGCTGAGTGCCTCGTGGCTCCGTCGTCGGGTCGGGAGCGCCGGGATTACCGGCCGGAGTCCGAGCCGTGGCGCCTGCACGAGTGCCGCCCTTCGATCGATGCCGACGGCTGAATCCGGCGCTCGTTCTCCGGGCCCGGCAAAGCCTGTCTTGAACCGGACCGCGCGGACCCCGAAGCTGGCCTCATGATCAAGGCCGAGCGCGCCGCGCACGTCGATCGACGTCTTGCCGAGCTGTATCCGGAAACCCCGGTGCCGCTGGACCATGTCGATGCCTTCACGCTGCTTGTCGCGGTGCTGCTCTCGGCGCAGTGCACCGACGCCCGCGTCAATCTCGTCACCCCGGAGCTTTTTTCACGCGCCGCCACGCCGCAGGCGATGGCGAAGGTGCCCGTCGAGGAGATCCGCGAGATCATCCGTCCCTGCGGATTGTCGCCCCGCAAATCGAAGGCGATCTCCGAACTTTCGCGCATCCTGATCGAGCAGCACGGGGGTGAGGTGCCGGCGGACTTCGACGCGCTCGAGGCGCTGCCGGGTGTCGGCCACAAGACCGCCTCGGTGGTCATGGCCCAGGCCTTCGGGGTGCCGGCCTTTCCGGTGGACACCCACATCCATCGGCTCGCGCAACGGTGGAAGCTGACCGACGGGCGATCCGTCGAACAGACCGAGCGCGACCTCAAAAAACTCTTCCCCCGCGACCGCTGGAACGCCCTGCATCTGCAGATCATCTTCTACGGCCGGGAACACTGCACGGCCCGGGGGTGCGACGGCACGGTCTGCCCTCTTTGTCGCGAGCTGTTTCCGCGCCGGCGCCGTGCGGTGAGGACACGAAAATGAGCTTTTGGAGGATTCCCCCAAAGATTCCTCGGGAAGCCGAAGTTTCTTTTTGAAATCTATCCTTGCGGGCGATGACGGGATTCTGAGAATGCCGTGCCTACACATCATCTTGTAAAACCTGAGTTCAATCATGATCGATCAAATCGTCTCCCGTTCCCGCCGGATGCCGGCAGCCATCGTCACCACGGCACTCCTCACGGCGCCGGCGCTTTTCGCGCAGGATGCTCCGGCTGAGAAGAACGCCCTCCAGAAGTATGTCCTCGATGGTGGACCGACGATGATCTTCATCGGCCTCGCGGTGCTGGCGCTCATCGCGCTCTGCGTCTTCAACTTCATCAACCTCACCAAGTCGAAGTTCTGCCCCGAGGACCTCAAGATGGCGCTGATGGATCACATGACGAACTGCCGCGTGCGCTCCGCCATCGAACTCGCCGCCTCGCATCCCTCCTATCTCGGCCGCATGATGGCCTACTCGCTGCCGAACATCGACGCGACCCGCCCGGAAGACCTCGGCCGCGACCAGATCGAGGACGCGATCGCCGACTTCTCGATCAACGAGAACCGCAAGTCGATGACCTGGGTCAACTACGTCTCGCTCGTCGCGCAGGCGGCCCCGATGCTCGGCCTTCTCGGTACCGTCATCGGTATGGTCCAGGCCTTCGGCATCCTGGCGGAGACCGGCAACGCCAACCCGACCCAGCTTGCGGGATCCATCTCGGTCGCCCTCCTCACCACCATGTGGGGCCTGATCACCGCGATTCCCTCGCTGCTCGCCTACTTCTTCTTCAAGAACCGCCTGAACAACCTCGTCGCCGAGTGCCACCACGCGGCCGAGGACCTGATCAACGCCTCGGTGCAAACCGTCAATCAGGACGCGTATCTTGCCAAGATTCCGGAAGGCGTCGCCGTTTGATCCCGGGGAGGCGGGGTCGTCCCGCCTCCGCATCAACCCGACCAAACCCGAATCATGGCTTCCACCCGACTCCGCAACGCCAAGGCGAACGAAGGCGACGATCTCGCGATCGACATGTCGCCGATGATCGACATGGTGTTCCTGCTCCTGATCTTCTTCCTCGTCAACGCGACGATGATCATCGTCGAGCAGGACCCCAACGTGAAGCCGCCCGTCGCCAGTCACGCCAAGGAGGCGGAGAACGGCAAGGGCCGCGTCGTCATCAACATCTACGACGACGGGTCCGTCTTCGATGCCGGCGGCCTCAAGAACGGCGTCAAGCTCAACGAGGACGAGGACATCTTCGACTACGTCAAGAAGGCGAAGGAGGAGGTCGATCTGCAGGGCTTCGAGCCGCGACTCCACCTCCGTGGGGACAAGGAGGCGGTCTTCAAGGAGTGCCGTCGCGTGATCCGCCTGGCCGCCAAGGCCGGCGTGGATCAGGTGATCTTCGCCACCTACGCCTTCGAGCCGAACTAAGCCCGCCAAACCCGATATGGCCCGCCACAAGAGAGACGAAGCGATGGAGGAGGACCAGCCGAAGCTGGACATCTCCTCGCTCATCGACGCCACCTTCCTGCTCCTCATCTACTTTCTGGTCACCACCACCATCGTGCCCCGGGAAAGCGACGTGCAGATGCAGCTCCCGGCCGCCGCGCCGAGCGAGACGCCGCCCGAGATCGAGCCGAAGCTGATCCGCATCGACGCCGCCGGCGCGATCTATGTCGGCTCCGGTGCCGGACAGATCCCGATGGACGCCAACGCCGACTCGCGCGACGTGCCGATGCTGTTCGAGGATCTCAAGGCCTACGCCGCCAGTGCCAAGTCGGCCAGCGCCGAGCCGCTGGTGCAGATCTACGTCGACGGCGGTGCCAAGCAGCAACGGGTGATCGACGTCCTCAACGCCCTCGCCGGTGTCGAGATCTCGAAGGTCACCTTCACCGATCTGGTCGACCCGTGACCGCTGCGGCGACGCTTCCGGCGCCGCGAAAACCCCAAGATTCGATGGCGCCGACCCGTTGTCCCTTGCGGGATGCGTGAGTCGGCGCTTCCCTTTTACAAAACTCCGAAAACCAAGCCACGATTCCATGAATCCCTTCCGACGTTTCCTCGTGCCGATGCTGGCCGCCACCCTCGCCGCCGGCTTCGTCGCCCCGGCGCAGGCCCAGCTCGAGACCCCGCAGACGCTCAACGCCGAAGCGACCAACAAGATGAAGGAGGAGAAGTGGGCCGAAGCCCTCCAGCTCCTCAAGACCTGCACCGACCGCTTCGACAAGACGGCCCCGACCCTCTACGGCCCCCAGTTCGGCGTGACCTGGTACCGCAAGGGGATCTGCGAGCTGAAGCTCAAGATGTGGGACGACGCGCAGAAGTCCTTCGAGACCTGCTACCGTCGCTACGCGAACAAGAACCAGGAAGGGGGCGGCAACATCTTCGAGAAGCGCGCGCTGCTCCGCTGGGGCGAGGCGGCGATGGGTGGCGAGGAATGGGACACCGCGATCCGGATGTTCAAGAAGTTCCTCGATGAGCGGGACAAGACGCGGGACAGCTTCCAGCCCGGCTCCTTCTTCATCAACATGGCGATCTGCCACCTCAAGCTCAACAAGATCGAGGACGGCGTGGAGCACTTCGAGACGGCCCTCAAGAACAAGGTCAAGTACCGCACGCCGGAAGCCGGCATCGTCGCCGCCTTCCAGGCCCTGGTCGATGCCGTGATCGAGAAGCGCGACGAGGAGGCGCTGCTTTCCTTCGTCAACGAGAACCGGGCCGACATCGTGATCGAGCCCTACGACATGCCGGCCTACTCGACGCTCTTCCTGAGCCTCGCCGGCAAGGCCTACAAGGCAGACATGGAGTCGAGCGCCTTCGTGCTCTACCAGCTCATTCCCTCGACCCTGGTGATGCTTCAGGACGTCGAAAGCCGGCTCCAGCGTCTCGGCGACCGCCCCGGGGTGGTCGACGGCACCCGCACGATCCGCCGCAGCGCGCTGCTGGACTCGCAGCAGATGCTCGAGGCCCGGATCAACAGCGGCGACCCGAACGAGGTGGTCCAGCTCGCCGCGACCGCCTTCATCCACGAGAACCACGGCAACGTTCGCGGGGCCTACGCCTGCTACAAGCAGCTCGAGCTCTTCCACTCGAAGAGCAAGAAGCGCGAGAACCACCTCTACAACCTCGTCCGCACCGCCTCGGTGATCGGCGAGGTGCTGGAGACCGAGCGCTACGGTTCGCTCTTCCTCGAGACCTTTCCGGACTCGAAGCACGTGCCGGCGGTGCGCCGCCTGATGCTGACCTCGATGTTCTACGGGGGTGAATACGAGAAGTGCATCGAGGTCGCCACCGAGATGCTCCCCCGCCTCAAGGAGGGCACCGAGCAGCACGACATCTGCGTGCACGTCCTCGGCGGCAGCTACTACTACACCGGCCAGTACAAGGAGGCGCAGCCGTTCCTCGACCAGCACGTCGAGCTCTACCCGGAGAGCAAGTTCGATCAGGCGTCCCTCTACTTCCAGGCCTCGAACCTCTCGCGCCTGCAGTTCTGGTCGAAGTCGGCGAAGCTGCTCGATGCCTTCTTCGAGAAGTTCCCGAATCCCGCGGAGAACCTCTACTTCCCCTTCGCGCTGTATGACCGGGCGAACTGCCACTACGCGATGGACGAGTTCGAAGCGGCGCTGGAGAAGCTCGACCGCCTCGAGACGGAGTTCCCCAACTCCGAGGTCATCGACATGGCCTTCAACCTGAAGGGCAACGTGCTGCAGAACGTCAACAAGCGCGACGAGGCGGAACAGTACTACATCAAGGCCCTCGAGCTCGCGGAGCGTCGCGAGAACCGCATCGTCGCCGGCGAGGCCCTCAACTACCTGATCGCGATGCTCGGCGAGAAGCCGAAGAAGAAGGACGACCCGAGCCGCATGGACGAGGCGATTCCTTACGCCGACAAGTTCTGGGAGGAGTACCCCGATTCGCCCTACAAGGCCCAGGTCGCCGTCGCGCAGATTCACGCGATGCAGTCGGTCGGCCGTGGCGAAGAGGCGCTGAACCGCCTCCGCGACGTGATCGCCGACCTCGCCACCTCTCCCGGAGCGGTGGGGCTGGAAGAGGCGATCGGTTCCTACACCGAGGCCTACCTCGAGGACCACAGCCCCGAGGAGCTCAAGGAGCACTACTACGCGTTTCCCAAGATCCGGGCATCGAACAAGGCGGCCCGCGCGCTGCTCCGCATCGCGATCATCGGCGTGTATGAGGACCAGCTGAAGTCGGCCAAGACGCAGCAGGCCAAGATCAACGCCGAGGCCGGCATCAACGTCATCTTCCGCGACCTCAAGAACGACTTCGACCTGAAGGACCTGTCGAAGTTCATCCTGGTCCGCGTCGGCGACTACATCCGCGAGACGAACACGCCGCGCGAGGCCCTCGACTACTACAACGAGGCGCTCAACCGCGACGGCAAGGACTACCGCTTCCCGGCGCTCTTCGGCCGCGCGGCCGTGCTGGCGCAGGGATCGGATGCCGAGAAGAAGGAAGCCATCCAGGACTTCAAGCGGGTCCTCAAGGACTCCGACGACCGCGGCGACAAGGACCGCGCGCTGTTCCAGATGATCGTCACCCAGATGGACATCGGTGCCCACCAGGAGGCGAAGGACAACGCCCGCCTCTACCTCGACCGCGAGAAGGGCTACAACTCGAAGAAGCCGGAGGTCGGGCTGATGCTGGCCGACGCCTACGACAAGCTCGGCATGACCGAGGACGCGATGGCGGCCTACATCAACGTCGCCAACTCGTACAAGGGGGCGATCCGCATCTCGGCCCCCGCGACCCGGCGCGCGATGGAGCTCTTCTGGAACCGCAACCAGACCGGGCCGAACGGTCTGCCGGACCGCCAGGGCGCCTACAACATCGGCCGTTCCTACATCGACCTGACCCGTCGCATCGTGACGGGAGAGGACGCCAAGGCCACCGACGAGGAGGTCGCCGCGTGGAAGGAGGTCGAGCGCCTCGTCGAGCAGTATGTCGCCGACCCGAGCGTGAAGTCCAAGGAGCAGCTCGCCGAAGAAGCCGCCCGCTAACCCAGACCCGTTTTTCGATCATGAAAGCCGTTCTTTTCTCCGCCCTCGCCGCCGCCGTCTGCGCGGTGCCGACCGCCCTCGCCCAGCGTTTCCAGCAGGAGGCGGTGCTGATCTTCAACGATCAGGACTTCTCCCGCGTCTGGATCGGCGATGCAACCAAGACCAAGATCGCCTACTTCGAGACCGAGCGCGGTGTCGATTCCGTGACGATGGCGACCAGCAAGCCGCAGTCGATCTGGCTCATCGAGCCGCCGGAGTTCACCGAGGCGATGGAGCTCTTCCAGGGCCGCAAGTATTCGGAGGCCCGCCAGAAGTTCGCCGAAGTCCGCGAGAAGTTCATCAAGCTCCGCGAGCTGCCGGACAACCACTCGTCGCTGTCGGCCTTCTACGAGATGGAGTGCCTGCGCAAGCTCGGCGACCTCGACGGCCTCAAGGCCGCCCAGGAGAAGTTCCTGCCGGACGACCGGGAGAGCCTGACCCGCAAGCACCAGCTCGACCAGCTCGAGCTCTACACCCTGTGGGAGGCGGTGCGCCTGAAGGACTGGAAGCGGCTCGAGCTTCTCGGCAACGAGTGGCTCGAGAAGAGCATCCCCGGCTACCAGCGGACGCAGGTCGGCTACTGCCTCGGGCTCGCCCTGGAGGCGCTCGAGCGGCCGATCGAGGCGATCAACGCCTACAACATCGGCATGACCGCCGACACCGGAGCCTCGGAGCGCATCACCGCGGAATCGGCGACCAACGCGATGGGTCTCTATCTCGCCGATGAGAGCGTCCAGCTCGCGATGAAGCTGCACGGCACGCCCGACGACGACCCGGAGTCGGCCGGCGCGCTGCGGCTGCAGGAGGGCGCCTCGCTCGCCTCCCTCTACAAGCTCACGCTCGGCGGCGGTGCCGCCCTGCCCGATGCCGGCAAGAAGCTGATCGAGTACCTCGCCGACTCCGAGCCGGCGGCGGCCCCGGAGGCAAAGCCCGAGGAGAAGCCGGCCAAGGACGAAAAGAAGTAGGTCTTTCCCCACGATTTTCGACGGCCGCGGGGGATCCCGCGGCCGTTTTGCGTCGCAGGGAGGAAGTCTCGTCCGGTGGCCCGGAAGGAGAGGCGGCGCCCGCCCGCACCCCTTTGCTTGTTACCTGCGGCGGTTTTCGTTCGTATGAGGGCGGACATGAAAGCCCTCTTCCTCCTCCTGCTCACCGCCGTTCTCGCCGCCGCCAAGCCCAACATCGTCTTCATCATCACCGATGACCTCGGCTACGGCGACCTCGGCTGCTACGGGCAGAAGCACTTCGAAACGCCGGTGCTCGACAGGCTCGCCGCCGGTGGCATCCGTTTCACCGACCACTACTCGGGAGCGACGGTGTGCGCGCCGTCCCGCTGTTCTTTGATGACGGGGCGCGATGCCGGCCATGCGTCGATCCGCGGCAACGGGCCGTTCGCGCTGCGGCCGGACCCGCAGGATCTCACCGTCGCCCGCCTGCTGAAGAACGCCGGCTACCGCACGGCGATGGTCGGAAAATCCTGCGTCACCGGCAACACGCAGACTCCCGGAACCGTGCTCGCGAAGGGCTTCGACGTGTTCTACGGCACGACCGACCACAAGGACGGCCACTTCCGCTACCCGAAGTTCGTCTACGACCAGACCGAGAAGGTGATGCTCGAAGGCAACACGCTGCACGAGGGTCCGCACTACGATGCCGAGCTCTACACCCGCCGCGCCGAGAAGTTCATCGGCGACTCCGCCGGCGAATCGCCCTTCTTCCTGCTGCTCTCGTATCCGATTCCCCACGCCTCGGTGCTCGCGCCGGACGATCTCGCGGAGCAGGCGGACATCGACGACGACGTCGATTACAAGCCCGCGAAGCACCACTACTCCCAGGTCGAAGGGGTGAAGTCGAACTACGCCGGCATGGTGATGGCGATCGATGCCTACGTCGGCCGCATCATGGAAGCGCTCGAGTCGAAGGGGGTGGCCGACGACACGCTGGTGCTCTTCACCAGCGACAACGGGTCACACTTCGAGGGCGGCTACAAGGCCCCGATGCTGAGCTCGAACGCGCCCCTTCGCGGGGGCAAGCGCGACCTCTACGAAGGGGGCATCCGCGTGCCCCTGATCGCCCACTGGCCGGAGGGCATCGCGAAGACCGGCGACTCCGACCATCCGTCGGCCTTCTGGGATTTCCTGCCGACCGTCTGCGAGCTGGCGGGAGTCGAGACGCCCGACGACATCGAAGGGCTCTCCTACGCCCCGACGCTGACCGGCCGCGGCGAGCAGGCGACCCACGAGCAGCTCTACTGGGAGTTCCACGAGCAGGGCGGGCGGCGCGCGCTGCGCATGGGGGACTGGAAGCTCGTCCAGTACGGCCTCAAGCCCGGGAAGTTCGGCAAGCCCGAGCTCTACGACCTGTCGGAGGACATCGGGGAGGAGAACAACCTTGCCGGGAAGCATCCCGACAAGGTTCGCGACATGGTCGGGCGCCTCGATGCCGCCCGGGTGCCGAGCGACCGATTCAAGCTGCCCGGCCTCGACCGCCGCTGACGGCCGTCAGGCCTTCTCCTTCAGGAGGTCGCGGATCTCCCCGAGCAGCTTCTCTTCCGCGCTCGGCTCCGGCGGAGCGGCCTTCTCCTCCTCCTTTTTCTTCTCGAAGGCGGCCATCACCTTCTTGACCACCAGGAAGACGGCGAAGGCGAGCAGGACGAAGGAGATGAAGTCGGTGATGAACTGGCCGTAGGCGATGGCGACCTCGGGCTTGGCGGCGGTCGTCACCGTGTCGCCGTCCTTGACCTCGGCCACGGCGGGCTCGAGCACCCACTTCAGCTTGGTGAAGTCGATGCCGGCGATCAGCTTGCCGAGCGGCGGCATCAGCACGTTGTCGACCAGCGACTTCACGACGGTGCCGAAGGCGCCGCCGATGATGATGCCGACGGCCATGTCCATCACGTTGCCCTTGAAGGCGAACTCCTTGAATTCCTTGATCATGATCTTGGGGGATTGCTGTGGTAGCGGATGAATCTGAGCGATTCGCTGCGAATCGGGCAAGCTTTCCCTAACCCTTTGACATCGGGCCCGGGCGCGACCACGCTCCGCGCGAACCGCGAAACCACTGCATCCCATGGCCTACGATCTCATCGTCATCGGGGGCGGACCGGCCGGCTACGTCGCCGCCATCCGCGCCGCTCAGCTCGGAAAGAAAGTCGCCTGTGTCGAGGCGGACCGCGCCGGAGGCACCTGCCTCAACTGGGGCTGCATCCCGACCAAGGCCCTGCTCAAGAACGCCGAGCTGTTCCACACGCTCTCGCACCGGGCGAAGGAGTTCGGGGTGTCGTTCGACAATCTGAGCTACGACTGGTCCGCCGTGATCGGTCGCTCGCGCAAGGTTTCGGACCGCCTTGCCGGCGGCATCGAGTTCCTCTTCAAGAAGAACGGCGTCGAGTACGTGAAGGGCCACGGGGCCATCGTCGCCCCGGGCAAGGTCGAGGTGACGGCCAAGGACGGCTCGAAGTCGACCGCCGAGGCCAAGCACATCATCGTCGCCACCGGCTGCAAGACCCGCGACCTTCCCGGCCTGCCCTTCAACGGCACCTCGGTGATCGGCTCGAAGGAAGCCATGGTCCTCGAGAAGCAGCCGAAGGAGATGATCATCATCGGTGCCGGCGCGATCGGGGTCGAGTTCGCCTACATCTACAACGCCTTCGGCACCAAGGTGACGGTCGTCGAAATGATGGACCGCCTGGTGCCGGTCGAGGACGACGAGATCGGCGACGCGCTCGAGAAGTCGTTCACCAAGCAGGGCATCCGCTGCCTCTCGGGCCACAAGGTCACCGCCACCAAGGATCTCGGCGACCGCGTCGAGGTGACCGTCGAGGGGGCCAAGGAGAACGGGACGATCTCCGCCGACGTCTGCCTGGTCGCGATCGGCGTCCAGCCGGTGCTTCCCGGCGGCGAGCAGCCGAAGCTTTCCGAGCGCGGCTACATCGAGGTCGGCGACCGCTACGAGACCTCGATCGACGGCGTCCATGCCATCGGCGACATCATCGGGCCGCCGTGGCTCGCCCACACCGCCTCCTTCGAGGCGATCCAGTGCGTCGAGGGCCTCTACGTTGACGGTCACACGCCGCGTCGCGTGACCAACTTCCCCGGCTGCACCTACTGCCATCCGCAGGTGGCCTCGGTCGGCAAGACCGAGCGCGCGCTCAAGGAGGAAGGCATCGAGTACACGGTCGGCAAGATCCCCTTCATGGCGATCGGCAAGGCGATCGCGGCCGGCGAGCCGGACGGCTTCGCGAAGCTGCTCTACGGCAAGAAGCACGGCGAGCTGCTCGGAGCCCACATCATCGGCGACAACGCCACCGAGCTCATCGCCGAGATGGGCCTCGCGCTCGACCAGGAGCTGACCTCCGAGGAGATCCACGCGACCATCCACGCCCACCCGACGATGAGCGAGGTGATCCACGAGGCGACCCTCGCCTCCGAAGGCCACGCCATCCACTTCTGACAAGGAGCGGCGGCTTCCGGCCGCCTCTTCCGCGGGCGGTCCGAAGGAGCGTCCGAACCAAGCCCGGGGCCGCTGGCCCCGGGCTTTTTTCGGGAGCCGGGGCGATGACCGTTCCGCTACTTCTTCGCCTCTTCGATCTTCGTCAGGCGCAGGACCGGCCCTCCGCCGGACTCCTCGGTCTTCACCAGCCCGGTTCCGGGATGATACCAAAGCCTGCTGTAGCTCAGGTCGAACCAGCCTCCCTCCATCTGTTCCTCACGGGACTCGATGAGCACGCAGTCCTTGAAGGTTCCCGCCGGCACTTCGACATCCTCGAGCCCCACCACGCGCATCTCCTCGGTCGCCTTGCCTTCCGACTCGGTCGTTTCCCCCTCTTCCTCGTAGCGCGACTTCCAGGCGTAGGTGAGCTGAAGAAGCGCTCCCTCGCGAATCTCCGCCGGCACGGTCAGCGCGGGCTCGGAGTAGGTGCCGCTGTCGCTGTCCGCCCGCCAGGATTGCAGCCGATGGCCGTCCCCGAGCAGGGAGGTCATGAAGGATCGTCGTGACTCATCCCCGACCGTGTAGAACTCCTCGGTGACCAGGCGGACGCCGTCTTCGGTCTCCTCCGCTTCGGCCACCTTCGACCACAGGACGTGCCGGTCGCCCTCCGCGTCCGTTCCCTCGTAGTGCATCACCCGTCCGACCGTCAGCGGGACGAGGTCCTTCGCCTCCGCCAGCTTCCGACCCCCGGGCCGCTCGACCGCGGTGGTCTCCCGGCGCTCATCCGGTCCCAATCTTAACCGGGCGCGAAGCCCGTCATTCTCGAACTCGATGCCCGATTGGAAACGCCGGTGGTTCTCGAGGAAACCGATCGCTTCCCCCGCCTGCCGCGGGGAACCCGGATGGCCGTAGGCGACCGATTCGAAGGTCCGGTCTTGCTCATTCCAACGGAAGCCCTTGCCGCCGGGACAGTCGATCCGGACGCCGTAGTGGGCTTCATGGAAGTCGGCCGGATCCTGGTCGGGGAAGCGGCGTTTCCATTCGTTGAGGATCGGCAATGCGTCCCAGCTCAGGGATTGGCGCATGCTGTCGAGATTCCGGTCGAAGAGTTCACCCGGAAGCCCGACCACGAGGTCGGGGCGGACGTCGAGCAGGAGACTGCGCCCGACATTCACCGCCGCCGGATCATTCGTTCCGGCCAGCTCCCGGTCGATCGCGGCGAGCAGCAGCCGCTCGTCGAGGCTCACCAGCAACGCATCGGGGAGGATGGCGTAGTAGATTCTCAGGTCCTCGCCCATCTCGCCCTCACCGGAAGAGACGATCACGTAGGAGCGATCGCCGTGCTTGCGGGTTTCCCACTTCATCGCGTCGGGTGCCGAGCTCTCGGCCAGGCCGCGCAGGGCGGTGATGAACAGACCCAGCTTCAATGAACTCCTCGACGCCACCCGCAGCGTGACCGGCACCTTGCCGAGGATGTCGAAGGAGTCGGCCCCACCCTTCGAGAGCGCCTCCCAGAACAGGCTCTGGTGCAGGTCGATGGAGATCGAGTCACCGACCCACGAAAGCGGCTTGATGCGCAGGCTCGGAAGCATCGGGGAGAGCTCCCGGTTGAACTCGTCGAAGCCGGGGCCGCTCGAGTCGAGGGCCATGGCGAGATGCATCTGGGAGGTCGGCGGGCGCGTGCGGGCTGCCTCCGAGAGTTCCGACTTGCCGGCGAAGGCCATCAGTTCGCGATAGTCGCTGCCCACCGTGAGCGGCAGCACGGTGAGGTCGGCGGCGTAGACGTCGTCGTCCAGCGAGATCCGCAGCGCGATCGGGTCGAAAACCTGACTCCAACCCCGCTCGTATCCGGTCCGCCAGCGGACGTAGGCATTCTTCTCCGCCACGCCCGCTTCGGTGATCCCGAGTTCCGATACCGGTGTCAGGAAGCCGCTATGGCCGAAGCGCGTGCTCCGTGCCCGGCCGTCCTCGAGCCTCACCTCACCCAGCAGCGCCTCGTAGCCCTCGCCATCATTTTGTCCGGAGATGCCGCGCGAGGTGAGCTCGTTGAGGGCGGCGAGCGCGCGGTTGCGACGCGATGTGGCGATTCGTGTCTCGGGGCCCGCCCAGCGGCGGATCGTTTCGTCGGACAGGAAGATGAAGGCCGACCCCGGGTCGTCGAGCGGGTAGCGATGGCGGAAGAAGCGAAACTCGTCGGTGGTGCCGAGGGCCACCGCCTCGCCGGCCGCGACCGCGATCAGGCGTTCGACCTGCGCCGGGGAGTTGGTCACCGCCACCAGCCCTCCGATCCGAACTAGGTGGCTGGACATCGAGCGGTCGGCATGGACGAAGGCCAACCGGACCGCAGTGTCGTCGCGGGTTTCCACGCCATCGAATCCCGCCCGCAGGCGGATCGCCTTGGCCAGCAGGTCGAAGAGCCGCTCGGGTTTGTCGGTTTCGAACAGCAGCGCGACGTCCGTGCCAGTGGGGAAAAACGGGTCGCCGCCGGTGAGCGCGACCGAGCCGACCGGCAGCAGCCGGGTCGTGACGTCCGGCAGATCCAGGCCCATCTGGCGGCGATAGCGTCCGACCAGGTTGCGGTAGGGATTGCGGGCGGTGAAGCTGCCGAAGGCGGGCATCGGCTCGCGCTCGAGGCGATCGAGCAGGTCGAGCAGGGTGGTGAGCGAGGGAGAAAACACCGCATGCTGGTCGCTCGGGATGCACTGGGCCAGCGGGTCCACCGCGACGTCCCCGTCGGGCAGTCGCTCCGACCAGTCGATCGAGGGGACCGTGATGCCCGGGATGTCGGCCACGGCCACGGTCTTGTCGGCGGCTTCACCCTCCTCCGGGGTGGCGAGGATCAGGTCGCGGTCGAGCGCGAGGTTCTCCGAGACCGCCCGCCCGCCGCTGAAGACCTCGAAGGAGCCGTCGAGACCGCGGGCGGCGCGCCGCATCGGGTTCTCGTCCTCGAGGTCCCCGGCGAGATGCTGGAACCAGGCGGTTCCCGGGGCATGGCCGCGGGAGAGGAGCGCCGCGTGCTGTTGCCGTGCCGCGACGAAGCTTGCTTCGTCGCAGGAATCTCCCGTGGTGCCGTCGATCCGGAACGCCAGCGTTCGCACCCGGGCGGGTCCTTCGGCCGGACCGAGATCGATTACCCCGGCAAACCCGTCGCCGTCGGGGACCTCGAAGACGATGTGACCCTCACTCTGGGGAACCGGCATCCGGTCCTCGGGGAAGTCGATCTGGAAATACGCTTCGGCATTCGCCCGGATGTCGGGGAACGCTTTCAGCCACGGGGAGACCGGGTGCTTGAGCACGAGTTCCAGGGTCTCGTCGGGCACCTGGAGGCCGAGTTCGGACAAGGGCACCGAGCGGTACTCGGCGGCATGAAGGGGAAGCAAGGCGAGCAGACCGAGCGGGAGGAGCAAGGTTTTCACCAGTCCAGCATGGAGGGCGCGGGACTCGAGTGAAAGCAATTCCGGAACGCCCGCCTCAGCGGAACGCGTGGAAGAGGGCGCAGCCGAAGCCACCGAGGAAGCCGAGCAGGGAGAGCACGGTGCCGATCTCGAAGACGCGGTAGACCGGGAGCAATCCCCAGCACCAACGGAAATGGCAGAACAGCCCGACGCTGGCGTAGGCGACGCCGAGGAACCTCGCGGTCGGTCCCTTGACCTCGAGGTCCGTGTTTCGCTCGCCGAACCAAACCGTCTGCCCGGTGATCCAGGCATCGACGCCGTACCAGACGATGGTGGCGGGAAGCAGGATGCCGAGCAGCACGAGCTTCACCCGGCCGCCGGAGGGCGGGTGCGAGAGATCCTCCATTTCTCGCGCCGTGTGACGATAGGGGTTTCCGAGCCAGTTCATGGGGATTCGTCCCGGGAACCGGGAAACCACTGCTGCATGGTCTCCCGGGCCCGCTCGACATGCTCCCGCTTCACGTGGGCGGCGACAATGCCGATCGCCACGGCGAGGGCTCCGAGATCGTCCGAAAAGCCGACGACCGGAACCAGGTCGGGGATGGCATCGACCGGGGCGATGAAGTAGCCGAGCGCCGAGATGATGGTGCCCTTCGCCCACTTCGGCGTGTCGTCGTCCTTCAGGGTTTCGTAGAGTGTGAGGACTTTCTCAACGACTTCCGTCCCGGCCCTGCGGGCGAAGTCGCGCAACTTCGTCCAGAGCGAGTCTTCGGAGTAGTCGTTCGAGTGATCGGAGTTTTCCATGGGTCGCCGGGGTTGGCAGGGAGCGGTTCGCACCGGATTCCACGTGGTGCAAGGGGGGATGTCAGCCGGACCGCCGCTGCTGTTCCCGCTCGATCTCGGCCAGTCGCTGGCGGAGTCGGGCCTTCTCCGCATCGAGATCGGGCCCGGTGAGGTCGGGATGGGTCGGCGCCTCGTCGACGATCCGGTCGTTCGTCAGGTAGACGCCGCTCATCATCGAGGTTTTGACGTGAGCCTGATGGGTGCGCCCCTCGCGGTCGCGGTAGACGACCTGATAGATGCGCGAGTCCTTCTCGCCGAACCACCCGGGTCCGAAGGGGTCCCAGCTGCGGTCGATCAGTTCGTAGCCTTGCTCCTGCAGATAGCGCTCGACCCGCTCGCCGTCGAACGACCCGGCGGCGAGTCGGACAACGATCGCGACGACGATCAGGAGAGGAATGAGAAGGAGGGGTTCCATGCCTTCGATCATGACGGCCACCGCCCCCGATCGACATTGCAAAACGGGCCCGGTCTTTTCCCCCCGGCGAGCGACGTTCCAACGGGGGCGGGACGGGATGCTCCGACGTCCGAGCAGTGGAAACGTGCCGAGCAGCACCAGCATCGCCAGCGACGGTTCGGGCACGGTTTCAAGCATCAGCACCGGGGTCGGCGTGACGACCGGGATGAGGGGATCCGGACTGACGACGCCGGAAATGAGAGGCGCGGTTTCGCCGAACACGACCTCGTCCACGCCGTCGGTGAGGTCGAGAGTGGCCACTTCCCCGGCGATCACCGTGAGATCGCCGGCAAACAGGTTGAGGTAGTCCACGCCGGCGGGCGTCAGGGGAATCGTGAGCATCGAGTCCTCGTCGCCCTCGCTCACGCTCACTTCGCCCAGACCGGGGAAGCCGCCCAGGGTGTCGTAGATGGACATCGCGGCGGTGAGGGTTGGCGCCAGGCCGATGTCGTAGATGGCGAGGAGGCTGTCGGCGAAGCCCGCCATGGCCTCGGAGTCCGGAGCCGGAATCCCGAGCAGGGTGTAGAGCTCGGAGGCGTCCGGCGAGCTGAAGCCGTCGGCCGGCAGGTAGATCGAGAGTGCCGCCGAGCTGATCGTGCCGGGCGCGATGCCGGAGAGATCGAAGGTGAAGTAGTTCCGCCGGGGGACGTCGGTGCCGCTCAAGGGCGGAACCTCGGCGATCGTACCGGTGGAGTAGTTGAAGGTGGCCGGAGGCGCGCCGAGGAGAATGCCGTCGTTCTTCGAGGAACGCCCGGCCTCATTGAAAAAACCGCTGTCGGTGGCGGACAGGGCGATCATCGCGGGGAGGGCGGGCAGCGTGAGAAACCCCAAAAGCAGGAGGGAGGTGGCAGGGAGATGCATGACGGAGGAGGACGAGAATGAAGGATTCCCATCCTGCCGGATCCGCCGGTCGGGGGAAAGGGGATTCCATGCCGGAGCCGAGGTCTCCCTGCTGGGAAGTGATTTGGCGTGAGGGAGTTGGGGGCGGTGGTGGTCGGGGCGGAGCCGGGCGCCCGGCTGCTTCCGGCCTTGCGCTTTGGCGTGATGGCCCCTATTCGCGCCGTCCCATGTTCGCCGACCTCTTTCGCAAAAAGAACGGAAACTGGAAAGACGACACGCTTTCCGGCCTGACCGTTGCCCTCGCTCTGGTGCCCGAGGCGATCGCCTTCTCCTTCGCGGCCGGGGTCGATCCGCTCGTCGGTTTGTGGGCGGCGGTGTTCATGGGCTTCATCACCGCGGCCTTTGGTGGGCGTCCGGGGATGATCTCCGGCGCGACCGGCGCCATCGCGGTGGTGGTCGGCAAGGCGGTCCAGCACGGCGACGCCATCGAGCCAGGTCTCGGCATGCAGTATCTCTTCGCGACGGTGATGCTGGCAGGCGTCATCCAGATCGTCTTCGGCGCGCTGAAACTCGGCCGTTTCATCCGCCTGGTGCCGCATCCGGTGATGATCGGCTTCGTCAACGGCCTCGCGATCGTGATCCTGATGGCCCAGTTCCCGTCCTTCCGGGACCCGGCCACCGGCGAGTGGCTGCAAGGCGGCGCCTTGGCGATCATGGTCAGCCTCGTGCTGCTGACGATGGCGGTCATCCACTTCTTCCCCCGTCTGACCAAGGCGGTGCCGTCGTCGCTGGTCGCGATCGTCGGGGTCGGCCTGCTGGCGTTCCTCTTCTTCAAGGACACGCCGACCGTTTCCAACGTGCTGGCGCAGGCCGAGGGCAACCCGGAGGGCAAGCTGGCGGGCACGTTCCCGCTGCCGGCGTGGCCGAGCGGCATCGATTGGGCGGGCGAGTGGAAGTTCATCCTCAAGATCGCCTTCATCGTGGCGATGGTCGGCATCATCGAATCGCTGATGACGATGCAGCTCATCGACGAGATCACCGAAACCCGGGGTCAGGGCAACCGCGAGTGCGCGGCCCAGGGGTCGGCGAACTTCCTCTCCGGCCTCTTCGGCGGCATGGGCGGTTGCGCGATGATCGGACAGTCGCTGATCAACATCAACTCGGGCGGCCGGGGCCGGACCTCGGGGGTCGTCGCGGCCGCGGCGCTGGCGTTCTTCATCATGGTCGGCGGGCCGGTGATCGAGCAGATCCCGATCGCGGCCCTGGTCGGCGTGATGTTCATGGTGGTCATCGGCACCTTCGAGTGGTCGTCGCTGCGGACCTTCGGCAAGGTGCCGCTGTCCGACTGGATCGTGATCCTCACCGTGACGCTGGTGACCGTGTTCCTGCACGACCTGGCGACGGCGGTGTTCGTCGGCATCATCGTCTCGGCGCTGGTCTTCGCCTGGGAAAGCTCGCGCCACGTGCACGTCGAGCTCGTCAGCGACGGCGAGCGGGAGCGCATCTACTCACTCGAGGGGCTGCTCTACTTCGGCTCGGTGCGCGACTTCACCGACCACTTCCAGGCGCGCTCGGACGTGCCGAGCATCGTGATCGACTTCGCCCGGGCGCGGGTCTGCGACCTCTCCGGAATCGAGGCGATCAACGCGCTCACCGACCGCTACCGCAAGGCCGGCAAACGGCTGCGGCTGCGGCACCTGTCGAAGGACTGCCAGCGCATGCTCGAGCGGGCCGACAAGCTGATCGAGATCGAGGTGGCGGAGGATGATCCGGACTATCTCGTCGCGCGGATCCGTCCGGACCGGGATTGATCACCGGGCGGCCGCCTCGAGGGCCTTCAGGCGCCGGCGGGTCCATCCGGCCTCGCGGGTGAAGCCGTGGTCGTCGTAGAAGCGCTCGAGTTTCCCGTAGCGCTCGGCCGCGTCGAAGCGGCAGGCATGCGCGAGCTTGCGCAGGCAGACCGGGCACAGGTGCATCGGGGTCCGGTCCGCCTCGGCGAGGTGGTTGGCGCCGTTCATCAGGCATTCGTAGTGGATGCAGTGCCGGATCCCGAACATGTGGCCCATCTCGTGGGTAAGGACTTTCGCCGCACGGCGGAGGACGAGGGTCCCGGTGTCCGGACCCGCGTCGCCCCCGGTGAAGGCGGGGTGGTAGCGGGCGAAGCTGAAGACCCCGACGCGCTGGCGCGTGGAGGCCTGACCGAAGACGAAGTTCCACGAGTCCTCCGGGTAGAGGTCGGTCATGGTCACCGCGATCATCGCGTAGGCGTCGGCGGGCAGCTGCGACTCCATCCAGCGCAGGATGTCGCGCGAGTTCCACTGCTTGTGGCCGCCGTGGATGCGCGGACGGGTGCGGACCCGGGCCTCCGGCACGGGCGGGAGCATGCGCACCTCGAGCGGATGGAAATGCGCCGCCGCGTAGTCGCGGAGCTTCTTGAGTGACGGCGCGCGTTCGCTTTCGAAGCGGCCGAGCGGGAGCACGTAGAGCCGGGTGCGCCGGCCGCGCGGAAGGTTCGGCCCGGAACGCGCATACTGGTCGAAGGTCTGACCCTTCTCCTCGTGGGCGGCGAGCCAGTCGATCGCTCCGGGCTTCCGCTTCGGCTTGAACTCCCCGCCGTCGGTGAAGGCCCGCCGCTGCGCCGGGCCGAGGTCATCGAGCGAGCCGGCCGCGGCCTTGCGGGTGGCCTCGTCGGGCGGTGTGAACCCGACGGCCAGCAGGGGGAGGAGAAGCAGCGCGGGGAGGGAAACCATTGCCCCATTGAAACGTCTCCCGCCGCCGCGTGTCGAGCCGGCATCACTCGGCGCCGCCGGGAGGGGAGTAGCGCAGCTCGAGCTGGAGGAAGTCCTGGTCGTGGACGCTGATCTTCTCCCGTCCGCGGACGGTCACGACGTTCCCGAGGCCGCCGCTTTCCGTGACGCTGGAGGCCACCAGCCCGGTCCACAGCGAGCCGACCCCGTAGCCCTTGCGCCGAGCGATCTCGGTCCACTCCACGAGGTCGTCGCTTTCCCCGACGATGAACTCGACGTCCGCCGGGTAGGGCTGGACGAGTGTCCAGGTGATCCCGGGATAGGCACTGCTGCCGTTGCCGACCGTGGCGAAGCGGGGCAGGCGCTGGCGCCACGCGGCGGGGAAGGGTCCGGCGGGATTGAGGCGGAAGGCGTAGGCCTCGATGTTGGTGACACCGTCGCCGTTGGGGTCGGCGTCCGGGTCGGCGTCGTTTCCGAGGAGCCCGTGCCCGTTCACGTAGTTGTAGTAGTTCGAGGCGTTGGTGTCGCCGATCGTGATGGTGGTCGTCGCGGCGCTGAGCCGGTAGTTCGCCGGGTCGGGCGTCCACGTGATCACCACCGTTTCAGGCGACTCGTCGATGGTGTCGCCGGAGGCGACCGCGAGGAAGCTCTTCGTTTCCTCGCTGCCGGAGAAGCTGAAGGTGTGGGGACTGCCGATGCCGAGGGTGAGATCGGTGGGCGAGGCGGTGACCGGTGCCCAGGTGCAGCCGACGTCGAGGTTTCCGCTGGCACCGGCCTCGCGTTGAAGCACCAGGTTCACCGACGGGGCCCCCTCGCTGAGGGTGAGGTCGGCCGGGACGGTGATGAGCGGTGGGAGTTCGACGGTGAGGTCGTCGAACTGGTGGTAGGCGCGGCCGGCAAGGTTGTTGTTCACCTCCCAGCGGAGCTCGTCGATGTCGTCGAAGCCGCTGAAGGAATGGACGATGCCGTTGAGGCTGGTTCCGGTGTTGAAGGTGGAGGTGTTGTGGATCAGGCCGTTGCGGTAGCCGGTGAAGGTGACCGTGCCGTTGCCGCCCCCGGTCGAGAGGGGGAAGAGCCGGATCGAGGTCATGGTGAACGACCCGCCCCCGTCGCGGGTCAGGCTGAAGAGGCCGCGCGAGAACTTCGCGCTCACCGACTTGTCGCCGGTGTTGGAGTTCGGTGCGGTGCGGATCACCATGCTGGAGGGAGATCCGTTGACGGGGTTGGTGCAACGGAGGCTCATCCCGTCCTCGATGCGGGGATTCGGGACGGGGGTCTCGTAGCCGCTGAGGGCGATGGCGTTGAAGTCGATCCCCGCGGCGCCCCCGAGCGCGGGGAGGGCCAGCAGGACGAGGGCCGGAAGAACGGGTGCTTTCATCGGGAGGTGGCGGAGGTCGGGAGATTCGGGCGACGGCGCTTGAACAGCATCATCAGTCCGAGGGAGCCGAGCAGCAGCGGAGCGGGTTCGGGGACGGTCTCGACGACATCGAGGCGGATCGCCGGGTGGATGCCGTTGATGCTGGTCCAGGGCGTGGCCGGAGGGTGGGTGTAGGCGACGTCGGTCACCGCCCAGTTGCCGGTGGTGTTCAGGAGGTTGCTGGTCGCCAGCGAGTAGTTCGCGTCGGTGCCGTTGGTCGTGAAGTGCAGCCAGTACTCGGTGTTTGGCGCGAGCGGGGTCGAGTTGCCGTTGAGGCCGAGGGTCTGGTTGAAGTTCGTGGTGCTGGGAGGAACGACCGAGCCGAGATTCACGGTGCCGGTCCCGCCCGGGGCGCTGACGCCGGTGCTCAGGGTGACGTGGATCGGCGCCAGATCCGTGAAGTCGCGAACCGTGATGTGAAACTCGAGCTCCTCGAGCGTCGAGGGATGGGCGCCGGTCTGGAAGCGGACGGCCGACTCACGATCGGCGATCGAGATGGGCGTGTTGAAGAGGGTGACGGACGCCGTGCTGCCGGTGATGTCGGTCGAGGACGCGCCGAAGGTGCCGCCGGTGATGCCGTCGAGGACGTAGGCACCGGATGACGGGACGGCCGCGCCGAGCAGCAGGGCGGCGCCGAGGGGGATCGATCGGATGGGGGTCATGCACCCGGTCGAAAAAACCTTTTCGCCGGATGGATTCGGGATTGCCGGATTTTTTCCGCGGCGGCCCGCGGCGGATCACCACGCGGGACGGAAGATCTCGCCGGCGTCGAGGGTCGCGGTTGCCGTGGAGTCCCCGGCGCGAAGCGTCAGCTTCGCCGGCTTCGTGGCGCGGATCGCGACCTCGGTCGGCTTGCCGTCCTCCCACGCGAGGTCGACGACGAAACCGCCGCGGGCGCGCAGGCCCTTCACGGAACCGGTGGGCCACGCCTTCGGCAGCGCCGGAAGCAGGTCGATCTCGCCGCCGTCGGGGCGGTAGTGGCTTTGCACGAGCATCTCGGCGATGCCGGCGCAGCCGCCGAAGTTGCCGTCGATCTGGAACGGCGGGTGGACGTCGAGGAGGTTCGGGTTGGTGCCGTTCTTCAGCAGGTTGCGGATCATCAAGTAGGCGTGGTCGCCGTCGTGGATGCGCGCCCAGAAGTTGATCTTCCAGCCCATCGACCAACCGGTGGCGCCGTCGCCGCGCTGGCGCAGGGTGGTCATCGCCGCTTCCGCGAGCTCGGGCGTGTGCACCGGGCTGATCTGGCTGCCGGGGTGGAGGCCGAAGAGGTGGTTGAGGTGGCGGTGCTTGTCCTTCGGGTTGTCGATGTCCTCGTACCACTCCTGCAGCTGACCGTGCCGGCCGACCTTGTAGGGGACCAGCCGGTCGTGGGCGCTCTGCCAGGCCTCGACACGCGGTCCCTTTTCGCCGAGCGCGGCGGCGGCCTGGAGCGCGTTCTTCAGCGTCTCGCGCGCCATGGCGATGTCGGTGGTGGTGCCGAGCGAGATCGGGCCGTGTTCCGGCGACCAGCTCGGGGTGCTGGAAAGGGTGCCGTCGGGAAGCTCGAAGAGGAAGTCGGCGACGAAGTCCGCGCTCTCCGAGATGACCGGCCAGCTTTCCTCCCGCAGGTAGTCGAGGTCGCGGCCGAAGGCATACTGCTCGAAGGCGTGGGTGGCGAGCCACGCACCGCCGAGCGGGAAGTAGGACCAGTAGCGCGGCCGGTTCTTTCCCGGGTGCGGAATGGTGTAGCCCCAGATGTTGCCGGAGAGGTGGGCGGCGAATCCGCGGGCGTCGTTGTAGGCCTTTGCGGTCACCGCGCCGGGGGCCCGCAGCGAATCGACGTAGTCGATGAGCGGCTCCTGGCATTCGAGCAGGTTGCATGGACCGCTCGGCCAGTAGTTCATCTGCAGGTTGATGTTCAGGTGGTAGTCGGAGTTCCACGCGGGGATCACCTCGTTGCACCAGATGCCCTGCAGGTTCGCCGGCAGGCTGCCGGGGCGGGATGAGGCGATCAGCAGGTAGCGGCCGAACTGGAAGTAGAGCTCCTCGAGGTCGTGATCGGTCTCGTTCTTCACCCGCTTCACGCGTTCGTCGAGCGGCAGCGCGAGGACCTCTGAGGGGGTCTCGCCGAGGTCGATCTCGACCCGGCCGTGCAGTGCCGAGTGATCGGCGATGTGATCCTTCTTCAGCGCCGCGAATCCCTTCGCCGCCGCTTGCTTCAGGAATCCGGCGTTGAGCGGACCGGGATCCGTGCCGCGGTAGGACGGAGGATTCGGGGCGTAGTCGGTCTCAGCGGCGAGAAGAAAGGTCACGGCGTTCGCTTTCTCGATCCGGATGCCCTTTTCATCGACGGCGACCTCTCCACCCTCGGCGACGACCGCGATGCGGGCGTCGAGCTTGAGGCCGTTGTTGGCGAGCTTCCCGGAGGCGATGAACACGCCGTCCTTGGCGGTGGGTTGGATGTTGTGGGGCGTGAAGAACTCGAGCCGCAGGTTCTGTTGTCCGGGCTGGTCGGCTTCGAAGCGCGACACCAGCACGCGGTCGGGGTTCGAGCAGAAGGAGGTGCGGGTGAAGCTGGCGTCGCCATGCGTGTAGCGGACCGTGTGGACCCCGGTCGAAAGATCGAGCTGCCGCCGGTAGTCGGTGACCTGGTCGAAGCCCGGGTGGCCGGTGTGGATCAGGATCTCCCCAAAGGTCTGGTAGCGGCCGAAATTGACATCCGCCTTGTTGCGGTCGTCCTCGCCGAGACCCCGCAGGTGCTCGGTGCTCAATGCCTGGGCCTTCTTCCGGCTCTCGGGGTCACCCTTGAGCAGCAGCGCGCGGATCTCGGCGAGATGCTCGTGGGCGCCGTGGTTGTTGGCGTCGGCCCGGAAGCCCGGCGAGCCAGGTCCGCCGCTCCACAGCGTTTGCACGTTGAACTGGATGCGCTCGTACGAGGTGCCGCCGTAGGTCATCGCACCGAGGAAGCCGTTGCCGAGCGGAAGGCAGTACTTCTCCCAGGCCTGATCGGGGTTGGGCTTGTGGCTGCGGTTCGGGTTCTCCTGTTCCCAACTCCGCAGCGGGCTCTTCGCGCCGTAGGCTTCCGCCGGCTTGTCGAAGCGCATCGGGAGTCCGGCCGTGGCCGGCAAGGTGAGGGCGAGGAGAAGCGCGGCTTTCATGGTCGGGTTGAATACGTCCGGCGCGTCTGTGTTTCGCAATTCATGACGGATTTTGTTTCGATGCGTGACCTTTTCCCGAGGATCCGCATCGGTGCTTGTCCCGGCCAGCCGCTCGCACCACGCTCCCGGCGTCGCCCCGGCAACGGGGTGGCAGTCCTCGGGAAGCCCGTCGCACGGGCAGGAAATTGATGGGGAATCCGGTGAGAATCCGGAGCGGTCCCGCCACTGTAACTCCGCCTTCGGGTGGGGGAGCCAGATCGCCAGCCTGGGGTGCTTGTCTCACACGACCTGCGGATTTCAGGTCAAGGACTCCAACGACTGAATGCAACCAAACGACTCGTCCGGACGCTTCCGGACGCCCACGACGTGCCGCCTGATTCTGGCGGCTTTGCCCTTCGCCGGCCTTGCTTCCGGCGAAGTTGAATCGGAACTCGACGCCCTGGTCGTCTCGGCCATGCGGACCCCGTCCGCCCCCGGGACGGTGACCTCGGCCCTGACCCGCCTCGATCCGCGGGAACTGGAAGAGCGGGGCGTGATCGACCTGCGCGACGCCCTCAACGAGTCGCCCGGCGTGATCTCGACCTCGACCGCCGGCCAGACCGGAGCGGTCGGCTCGCTCTTCATCCGGGGCACCACCACGGCGGACTCGCAGCTGGTGGTCGATGGCATCCGCCTCAGCGATGCGACCGCCCCGCTCGGCAACTTCCTCGCCGGGGCCCGACTCGACGACCTCGGCCGCATCGAGGTGCTCCGGGGTCCGCAGGCCGCCATCCACGGCGGCGAGTCGGTCGGCGGGGTGGTGTGGCTGGAAACGGCCCGTGGCCAGGGCGATCCGCGCGGACGCCTGCGGCTCGAGGGAGGATCCTTCGACAGCGTCGATGCCCACCTGTCGCACGGCGGCGAAAGCGGCGCCTTTTCGTGGTTCGCCGGCTTCGGCCACGGCGGCACGCGGAATGATGCGCTTGGCCAGAACTACGACCGATCCCGCGCCGCCTTGCGGCTCGAATGGGCGCACTCGGAGACGACCCAGATCGGGGTCACCTTCCGGGCGCTCGACTCGCGCTTCGACTACCCCGGGTTCTTCGGGCCGGACACCGACCACCTCGATGCCACGCTGGGGACGGTGTATCTCGTCACTCAACCCGTCGAGGCCTGGTCGGCCCGTATGACCGCGGGCTTCTACCGCGAGAGCTACGACAACGACGGGGCCTTCGGCAACTACGGCACCGATCTCGAGCGGTGGGTGATCAACACCGACCATGTCGTCGAGATCGGCGACTGCCATCGGCTGCTGGCCGGCGCGTCCTTCGAGCACACCGACTTCGCCAACACGATCGGGACCGACGTCGCGGTGGATCGCCTCGGCGCCTACGTCGGATGGCAGTGGCAGCCGCTCGACCGCTTCGTCACCGATGCGGTGGTCCGCTGGCAGGACGACGAAAGCTACGGCGACGAGGTGACCTGGCGGGTCGGGGCGGCGTGGGAGCCGCTCGACGGAACGCGCCTTCGCGGTGGCATCGGCCGGGCCTTCCGGGCGCCGACCTTCCTCGACCTCTACGGCACCGCCTTCGGTGCGGGAAATCCGAACCTCTCGCCCCAGACGAGCCTCGGCTGGGACTTCGGAGTCGAGCAGGCACTGGGGCGCGACCACGCGATCTCACTCACCTGGTTCGAGAACTCGATCGAGGACCGCATCCAGTCGTCGCCGACGCCTCCGGTGAACCTCCCGGGGGACACCCCGGCCCGCGGGCTGGAAACGGCACTTTCGGGCTCGTGGTGCGACGGCCGCTACGGCTACCGGCTCGCCTGGACCTGGCTCGACGAGTCGCTGCAGGACCAGCCGGATCACACCGCGACGGCCTCGTTCGACTGGCGCCCCGTCGAACCGCTCCTGCTCGGGATCGGCGCGACCTACGTCGATCAACGAAGTTACGGCGGTCGTCCACTCGACGACTACCTGCTGCTGAGGATCTACGGGAACTATCGTATCAACGAGTTCCTCACGCTGCACGGCCGGATCGAGAACCTGGCCGACAGCTCGTATCAACTCGCCAACTTCGCCGGCAGCATCGTCGAGGGCTCCGGCCTTGGTGCCTACGCGGGGATCACCGCGACGTTCTGACGGAGCCGTTCACTCGTCCGCCGCGAGCGAGGTGATCCACTCGGTCACCGCGCGGCGGGCGTCCGCGTCGGCCAGGGCGCCGGTCATCCACGACAGCTCCTGCTGCGATCGGGTCAGCCGCTGCTCCAGGTCCTCCCGGTCGAAGCCGGGCATGCCGAGCTCCTTGATCATCTTCTCCGCCGCATCGAGCCGCCTCATGGAGGGACCCAGCAGATCGAGCCCGGCGGCTTCCACCTCGTCGGCTTCGTCGGCCGTGAGGGCTTCGGCGTGTTTGGCGAGAAAGCGCTCGAGCGTGACGTCGTCCCGGCTCGCGAGGTGACCCCACATCGTCCCGCCGCCGGCTTCGCGGGCGCGGGTCTCGAGCTGGAGCGACTGCCAGCGTTCGAGGGCCTGCCGCCATCCGTCGAGGCGAAGCACCTTGCCGACGTCCGTTTTCGCCAGGCGGTTCTCGGTTTCGAGCCGCTTCGCCGCCGCCCACATCCTCGCGGCGCGGTCCTGACCGGCCTCGCTGCCGTCACCGAGCTTCATCGCCAGCTCGTCGGGGTCGCTGGCAAGGACCTCGGCGAGCGGCTCTTGCGCGACCGCAACTCCGAGCGTGGCCAGCCCAAGGAGACAACTCGTGAGCTTCATCGAGCCGAGCGTCAGAATTTGAACGTCGCCCTCGCGGTGGCGTATTCGTAGCTGAGGTCGTCGCGCCAGCCGAAGCCGTAGTCGCCCCAGCCGTGGCCGACGTCGGCGCCGAGCCGGACGGTGTCATTGACGCGGAAGTCGGCCCCGATGAAGATTTGGTTGAGATCGGCGCTGGCACCGCCGCCGGGGAAGACCTCGGGCTTGAGGTTCTGGCTGGTGAAACCGCCGCGCAGGGTGAGATCGCCGAGCGCCTGGACGAGGATCAGCGAGTTGCGGAGCGTGGTGGCATCGGCGAAGGCCGGGCCGCCCTGGTTGTTGTAGAGATCGCCGATGCCGTAGTAGAAGCCCCAGCTGATGTAGAGCGTGTCGGTGATCTCGCCGCGGATCGAGCTCGAGAAGAACGGCTCGCAGCGGTCGTCGATGAAGGGGTCGTCGTAATCGCGGCTCTCCCAGCCGGCGCGCGCCTGCCAGCTCACGCCGCAGCCGAACTGCCCGCGGGCTTCGAGGCCGCCGATCACCGACTGCGAGTCGAAGATCGTCCAGCGGTCCCAGTTTTTTTCGGCGAGGCCGCCGACGATGCCGACGCAGGTTTCGGTGCCGGGGATGTAGTAGTAGCCGGCGGCGCTCAGAGTCGGGCGGTCGAAGTCCCAGTCGTTGTTCTTCTCGCCCTCGTAGAGCAGGTAGTCGAAGCCGACCTTGAACTGGAGGCCGCTGCTGCCGAGTTCCTGGCCGTCGAAGCGGAAGTCGAAGTCGGTGCGGTTCTCGAAGCGTTTGATCTGATCCTGACTCAAGCCGTAGCGGTGGGCGCCCTGGCTGAAGTCGAGGTGACCGGAGCAGTAGTGGTTGATGAAGGTGCTGAGGCGGGCGCCCGGGGCGAAGTTGACGCCGATGCCGCCGCGGAGATTGAGGTCCGTCACCGACTGGTCGTCCTGCTCCCGCGGGATCACCTGGTTGTCGTAGAAGGTCTCCTTCGCCGAGACGCCCCAGTAATAATCGACGATGCCGATCGTGCCGCGTTGGGCGGCGCGGAGAGCGATCGCCGTGAACCAGGCGTCCTGAGCGAAGTCGTCGATCTCCATCCCCGGGTTGGAGTGGTAGCCGGCGAGGGCATCGACGATGATGGTGGGACCGGCCGGATTGACATCGACCAGGCCGGCTTTCCCACCCTCATAGGAAGGCTCGACGGCGGGGGCGACGGCGCCGAATCCGGGATCATCATAAACGCCGAAGATCAGGCCGAGGGCGCGCGAGGTTTCCGCGCCGGGAAGATCGTCGCCGGCGGTAAGGGGCAGGGTGCTGGCGGCGACAAGCAGGACCGCCATCGAGGTCTGGGTTTTCATAGCATCCGGGTTCTAGGCCGCGGACGGCAGCGGGGAAAGCTGAAAACCGGACGCCTGCCAGCCGCCCACCGTGGGAGCCTGTTCGATCAACGATTTGCAGAAGCGCGAGTGGGCTCGCTACCGATCCTCACCGGTCGCGCGGACGTTTCAAGCCACGAGGAAGGGCGTCTCCTCCAGGGCGATCAAGCGAGGGAAAGGATCATGCGGAACGCCGGGAATGGGGGAGCATGATGGACCTGATGGACCTGATGGACCTGATGGACCTGATGGACTGGATGAATGGGATCCTTTTTCCGGTTTCCGGCATCTTGCAGGACATTCCGCGCCCCGTCGGACCGACAGAATTGAGATCTCATCATGGTCATCCTTGGAATCCTCTCCATCAAGCAACCGATCTCTCCCTGGCTTGATCACCTTGGCGCTCCCTCTCGCCCAATATGTGGATGGAGCAGTGGACCACGGGGGGACCGCGCGAGCCCACTCGCGCATCGAGCCATCTCGACCGGTTCGGTGCGCGAGTGGGCTCGCGCGGTCCGGCTCCGGGGCTCCGGGCGTTCCGTGAGGAATCTTCCGGGACCCGTTGGACAGGGGGTCCGACTTCCCTTATCCCTTCGCCTCGTCGAGCTTCTCGCGGACTTTTTCGGCGAGCTCCTCGTAGAGCTCGTCGTTGTCCTTGAGTGCCTGCTTGGCGGCGTCGCGGCCCTGGGCGAGCTGCTCGCCGTTGTAGGCGAACCACGATCCGCGCTTCTGGATCAGATTGAACTCGAGCGCGAGATCGAGCAGCGAGCCGGTCGAGGAGATGCCCTCGTTGTACATGATGTCGAACTCGCAGGTCGTGAAGGGCGGGGCGACCTTGTTCTTCACGATCTTGATCTTGGTGCGGTTGCCTTGGACGGTGCCGTCGGTCGCCTTGATCTGACCGATGCGGCGGATGTCCACCCGCACCGAGGAGAAGAACTTCAGCGCGCGGCCGCCGGGGGTGGTCTCCGGGTTGCCGAACATCACGCCGATCTTCTCGCGGATCTGGTTGGTGAAGATGCAGACGGTGCGGGCCTTCGAAATCAGGGCGGTGAGCTTGCGCATCGCCGCGCTCATCAGGCGCGCCTGGGTGCCGACGGTGGAATCGCCGATCTCGCCGTCGAGCTCCTGCTTGGTCACCAGCGCGGCGACCGAGTCGAGCACGATCACGTCGATTGCGTTCGAGCGCACCAGCGTTTCGCAGATCTGCAGCGCTTCTTCGCCCGAGTTCGGCTGGGACACGAGCAGGTCGTCGAGATTGACGCCGAGCTTGCGCGCATACTGCGGGTCGAGGGCGTGCTCGACGTCGATGAACGCGGCCAATCCGCCCTTGCGCTGGGCCTGGGCGATGGCGGTCAGGGTGAGGGTGGTCTTACCCGAGCTTTCCGGCCCGAAGACCTCGATGATCCGGCCGCGGGGGAAGCCGCCGACGCCGAGGGCGCGGTCGATGACGAGGTTGCCGGTGGGGATGACCTCCACATCCATTCGGTTGTCGTCGCCCATCCGCATGATCGCGGCCTCGCCGAACTCCTTCTGGATCTGGGAGATGGCCAGATCGAGGTTGCGTTTGCGGGCGTCGGCGAGTTTGTCGGAAGGATCAGCGGTCTTGGCCATGAACCGGGATGTCGCAGATCCGGGCGGTGCGGTCAATCCATAAAAGATGTTCGGTTGAACAAAAAAGTGCCTTTTCGATGTGAGCGCCGTCGAGAGAGGCGGCGGGATCGGGGAAAAGGGAGCGCCGGGTAAACCCCAATGCCGTCAAGGATTCGATCCCAGCGGAGCGCTTCTTGATCCCGGCAGGGATCGGGGAAATCAGCCGGTGGCGCGAGCCACCGGAATCCCGGGAAAGAATGATCCCGCCCGGGAAGGGCGGCGGAAGGGGGCGTCATCACAAATCGCGTTCGTCTAAATCGACGCCGCAACGATGCAAGAGTTCCAGATATTCCTCTTGGAACGTCCGTTTCCGGTGATGCTCCTCTTGCTAGGCGATGGAGTTGCGGACGTTTTCGCGGTGGGACGGGCTGACGGTGAATGCGCCATCGCCTTCCTGCCATGCAAAGGCGCGGTCTCCCGGCTCTTGATGCACCCGCTTTGAGGAAACCGCCTTCATGTCGCGAACCCCATCGGCGAGGCGTGCGGTCGCGGTGAGCCCGAGGAGAAGGTGGACGTGATCGGCCACGCCACCGAGATCGGCGTGGAGGCCGGCGTGCCATTCCGTGGTGATGCGGGCTTCGCGGTGCTTCCTTGAGAAAACGATGCGGAAATGGAGAGAAAGGTGCGTCGAGTTTCGAGTGCCCCTGCCGGGGCACGGGTTCATTGCATGCGGGATTCCGGTGGCTTGCGCCACCGGCTAAGCTCACAAGCCCCTGCCGGGGCGAAGAAGCGAGATCCTCTCAATCCTTGATGGCATTGGGGTTCACCCCGGGCAATCGCGGGCGCCGGTACGTAAAAAGCCGCCGGGAAGATGTCCCGGCGGCCTTGAGAATGGATCGAGGCGGGGCTACTCGGCCGCTTCCTCTTCTTCACCGGCGCCTTCCTCGCCGCCGGCTTCCTCTTCCTGCTTGGCCTGCTCGAGCTGCATCTTGAAGCCGTCGAGCCGGCCCGCGAGTTCGCTCTCCGGGGCGATGTCCTTCGCCTCGTCGAGGGCGGCAATCGCGTCGTCGAAGTTCTTGAGGTGGGCGAGGATCATCGCCCTGTAGAAGGCAACCTGCTGCTTCGGCTCCCCTTCGAAATCCCCGGACTCGAGCGTCTTCTCGACCAGCGCCAGTGCGCCTTCGTGGTCCTGGTTTCGGGCGAAGCTGTTCACCTCGGCCTCGAACTCGGCGAGCTTGGCCTTCATTTCCATCTGCTTGACGTAGCCGGACTCGTCGTCGGGATCGGCTGCCTTGATCGCGTCCACGGTATCGCCGTAGAAGTTCGCGACCATCGCATCCTCGAGCCCCATTGCGTTCAGGGCGGTCACCAGGGCCTTGGCCTTTTCGGCCCCTTCGAGCTTCTCCGCCTTCGCGAATCCCTCGTCGCGTGCCTCGCGTGCCTTCAGCAGTTCCTCGAGGTGGGCGACGTACTCCTCGGGCGTGCTGTCGCGGAAGCCGGTCTGGGCGAAGGGCTTGCCTTCGGGATCGGTCAGCAGGAGCGTCGGGTAGCCTTGGATCGCGTACTGCTCCTGCAGCTTCGCGTTCTGCGCCTTTGTCTCTTCGGAAATCTTCGCCTCGTTCTGGGGGAAATCGAGTTCGACGAGGACCAGCTTGTCCTCGACCCCGTCGCGGAAGGCCTCCTTCGACAGGATGTTGGCGGTGAGGCGCATGCACGGGGGGCACCAGTCGGATCCGGTGAAGTCGAGGAGCAGGTTCTTCTCCTCTTCGGCAGCCTGCTTCTTCGCGGCCTCGTAGTCGTGGGTCCAACCCTCGCCACCGGCGAAGAGCGGGCCGAAGCTCGCGGCGAACGCCGCGGCGGTCAGGATGGTTTTCATCTTCATCAACCGCACGCTCGGGTGCCGACGCGTGAAGTCGAGGGGAAAAGCAAGCTGCCCGACTTACTGCTGGATGAACAGTCCGCGGGCGGCGAGGTGCTGGAGCCAGGGCTCGAGATCGAGCTCCGGCGCCTCCGTCGCGGCGAGCGCCCGCAGGTCGTCGATGGTGTGTCCGCCGTCGAGGGCCCCGACCACCCGCCAGTGGCGGTCGGGAAACCCGCAGCTGCGGTGGAAGCCGTCGACCAGCGCCTCGCGGTCGCGGGCGTGGCGGAGATTCAGCGGCGAAAGGGTGGGGCGCGACGAGGGGCGCGTGGCGGTCTCGATCGGATCGGTGCGAAGTTCCACCCACCCGAGGCGGGCGGCCTGGTAGAGCCAGTCGGCCACGGTCTTCGCGCCGCGGGCCGGATCCCAGCGCGGCCCGAGCCGGCGGGCGCATTGCTCCATCAGCCCGGCGACCGCTTGGGACGACGGCCACGCGGCGTTCAGCGCGGCGTGGAAATGCTCGATGATCTCCCCGTGCACGGCTTTTTCCGGCAGCGGGCGGACCAGCAGTCGGGCGGCGAAGTGGAGCGTGACCGAGCTCGTCGTCTTGGTGTCGAGCGACAGCCCCGATCGGCAGAACAGACTGGTGCGGTGGGTCCGGCCGGAAAGCAGATCGACGGTCTGCTGGAAGCGGACCGGGTCGCCGGCGAGTGGTTGGAGTTTTTCCAGCGCCTCCGGGGCGATCTCCGGCGGCAGGTTGCCGGAAAGCGTCGACTCGCCGAGGTAGCGCAGGCCGTGCTGGCCGGTCCACTGGATCACCTGGCCGAAATGGAGCGGATCGCAGACCGGCCCGAGCTCGTCGAAGGGGAGGATGTCCGGCCCTTTCCGCCGCATGTCCTCGTAGATGGCGGCCAGGTGGGCGGTGTAGGGCGTGCCGCCGTGGGAGGCCGCTTCGGCGAGCGTCGCGAGGGTCGTGTCGAGATCGCCGCCGAGGTCGGGCAGGGCTTTCACCATCGCCGCCGCCTCCTGGCGCAGCGACCAGCCGGGCAGGGTGTTGTAGCCGATGCAGGCGATGCCGTCGGGCGCCAGCGAACCCTGCACGAGCTCGAGCAACGCGACCTTCGTCGCATCGGCCACCCACGACAGCATCCCGTGGGCGATCAGGTAGTCGAAGTCCTCCGAGGCCGGCCGCCACTCGTGCAGGTCCGCGTGCTCGAAGGTGATGTTGTCGAGGCCCAGCGCCTCGGCGTGGCCGCGGGCCCGGCGGATCGCGGTGTCGGAGAAATCGATGCCGACGAAGGTGCTTTCGGGAAAGCGGGCGGCGAGCGGCAGCAGGTTGTGGCCCGAGGCGCAGCCGACCTCGAGGAGCTTGCACGACTCCGGCAGGGCCGGGGCGGTCACGCCTCCGCAGCGGGCCGCCGCGGCGATCACGCCCGGATGGGTTTCCGGATGGGAAAGCGCCGGATAGCGGCGCTGGGAGTAGAGGTCGCGGACGGCGTCGGCCATGGGCCGAGCAAATCACCAATCCGCCCGCTGCCAATCCGATTCGCGGCCGGACGGAAGGGGGGCGTTTGAAAAGAGCGGCCCGGCGGAGGTGGCCGGGCCTTCCAGGCCCGTGGTCCTGCTTGCCACGACGGGTGGCGACGGGGCTGGAAGCCCCGGCCACGGTTCCGGGTGTCTTCTGTGTGGGGCTCTCGTTGCGTGCGGGATCCGGGTTCGTGGGGGTTCGTTCGCGGTTCGTTCTCCGAAGTGGGGGAGCCCTTGCCTGGCCAGGGCGATCAAGCTCGGGAAAGGATCATGCGGAACGCCAGGAATAGGGGAGCATGATGGACTTGATGGACAGGATGAATGGGATCCTTTTTCCGGTTTCCGGCATTTCGCAGGAGGCTCCGCGCACCGTCGGACCGACAAAATCGAAATCCCATCATGGTCATCCTTGGAATCCTCTCCATCAAGCAACCGATCTCTCCCTGGCTCGATCAACCTGGCGGCCCGGCCGGAACCCCGGCATTGACAGCTCGCGGGTCGGCACGTAACAAACCCGTCCCGCGCCGACGGCGTCGATGGCGGAGTAGCCAAGTGGTAAGGCAGAGGTTTGCAAAACCTCCATTCGTGGGTTCGATTCCCACCTCCGCCTCCA
>JAUIJD010000012.1 GCA_030431475.1 Verrucomicrobiia bacterium
CCACACCCCGTTGAGAACAGATCCACCAGCCACATCGAGAGGCACCACGCGGCCATCACCGCGAACGCCAGCCCGGCGGGAGCCTGGATCAGGTCGCCGTCCCACCACAGCGTGAGCACCTGGCTCCACTCGCCGGCCGCCGAGCCGGGAACGAACAACAGGCCGGTGAAGAACAGCGTGACCGCCAGCCAGAAGCTGAGGAACACCCGCCACATCGCGAGCATGATCAGGCTCGAATCCCCGCGCCTCATCAGGATCCGGCACCGGGCGGAGTAGTCCTTCCCCCGCAGCCCCTCGAGGTCCTCGACGGGCATCGTCAGGGGTCGCCACGGCGAGAACCGGGCCCACACGACGCGATAGAAGAATCGTCGCCCGATCGACCTCGGAAGTTCCCGCCACAGCTCCCGCCAGCCGGGCCGGTCGCCGAACAGCATCCGGCTCAGTTGGAACAGCGCCATCCGCGACGCGACCGGCACCCACCACCAGAACAGGAAGGCATACCAGAAGGGATGCCGCCACATCAGCGGAAGCAGGAGCAGCATCGGCAGCATGCCCAGCCACCAGGCGCCGGAGAGCCGCCAGAAGTCGCGCCGCACCAGCGCCAGCCCGAGATCCACCGCCTCCCAGTCGCTCCTCGGCCGGAGTTCAGCCGTCACCCCCTCAAGCCTCACGCGCCCCCCTTCCCAGCATCAGAAAATACCCGACGTGCAGCACCCAGAACGCGATCCCCACGCCGTACTTCAGATCCGCCGGCAAGCGCTGGGCCGACCAGAACCCCTCGATGAAGGCCGCGAGCACCGTCATCCCCGCCGCCCCCAGAATCAGCGGCAGCGACTTCTTCGCCGCCGCGCCGATCGCCTTGCCGCGGGTCATGCGACCGGGCTTGAGCACCGCCAGCCCCAGCCGCATGCCGGCCACCCCGGCGATGACCATCCCGATCAACTCGAAGGACGAATGCCCGGCGACGAAGGTCCAGAAGGACTCGGGATTGCAGGCGTAGGTGACGTAGCCGGCGGACGCGCCGATCGCCAGGCCGTTGTAGACCAGGAAGAAGATGGTGCCGAGACAGGCGACGATGCCACCGGCGAAGATGCGGAAGTCGATGCTGACGTTGTTCTGGATGTAGTGGCCGAACATCATGAAGTTCGACCCGAACTCCTCGCGCAGGTGGGCGATCTGCTCTTCCTCTCCCCCGTACATGGCCTCGAGGCCGGCCATTCCCTGCGGACCGAGGATGGCCTGCACCCAGTCGAGATCGACCCACGCCATCGCCATCATGGCGAAGAACGGCACCCAGAACATCGCGCTGCACAGCCAGAACAGCCGCCACTCCCGCCGCACGGCCGCGGGAAAGTCCGCGACCAGGAAACGGACGAACGATTCGGCCCCCTTCCGGCGTGAGCGGTAGAGGAGCTTGTAACCGCGGATCACCAGTTCGTTGAGCCGCCCCACCATCTGGCCGCGGTACATCCGGTGACTGGCCAGGGCCAGGTCCGAGCAAAGTTCGCGGAAGCGCCTCGGCAGCTCGTTCACGCCAGCCTCCGGCTTGCCCTTCTCCACGCTCGCCACGAGGCGCTCGTAGTCATCCCACGCCTCCCGGCGCCGTTCCTCGAATCCTCCCTCCTTCATCGTCGGTCCCGATCCTGCAGCCAATGCGCCATCGCCATCAGCCGCGATACCCCCGCCGGGCCGCTGCTTCCACTCAATTCACGGGCATGGTCCGCGATCTCCTCGCGCCGCCCCTCCGACCACAGGCCCGCCCGGTCGCGGAACGCCGCCAGCGCCCTCACCTCCTCGGGTCGCAACGCCACCGAGGGTGCGGTCGATTCGATCGGCGGCGGCGCCGGCACCTCCGGCTCGGCCACCAGCTTGTCGTAGACGACCACGGTCCGCGCGGCGAGGTCACCCAGGCGCTGGAAACGACGCGTCGCCACCACCGTGGCCAGGGCAAATCCGAAGGTCGGAATCCCGAAGAAGCCCAGCCCGAGAAAGGGCAACCCGTCCGCGTAGCGGAGGAAGTTCCGCAACACCGCCTGACCGAAGGTGATGGGCGACCCGGAGGTCTGGACCACACGCAGACCCACGATTTTTTTCCCCGGAGTCGCGCCCCATCGGCCCGCCTCGAAAAACACCGGATACCACCACCAGACGAAGAACCAGAGGAGACTGATCATCCCGACCGAGGTCTGCCCGCCGACCACCGTCCCGGTCAGCATCAGCACGAAGCCGACCAGCAGGATCACCGCCCACTGGATGACGAGATCCAGCGCCAGCGCCCCGCCCCGCAGGAGGGGCCCGGCGACCCGCAGCCGCACCTCGACCCCTTCGGCGAGTTCGATCGCCTGCAGCGTGTCCAGTCGTGCTCCGCGTCCCTCCATGAAATCCACGCCAAACTAACGGCCGAGGGCGTCGCGTAAATCCAGAACTCCGCGGGATCCCCCTCCTGCCGTCCTCCACGCAGCCGACGGGCTTCGGGATTGCCAAGAGACGTCGCCCCGGTGCTTCATATGGCAGCATCGATGACTCCCGAGATCGCCGCCGTCCTCGCCATCCTCATCGGCTCGCTCGTCCTGTTCATCACCGAGAAGCTGTCCATGGACGTGGTCGCCCTGCTGGTGCTCGGGCTGCTCGCCGTCACCGGCCTGGTCACGCTCGAGGAATCGCTCGCCGGCTTCAGCAACCCGGCGGTGGTGACGATCTGGGCGATGTTCATCCTCAGCGCCGGGCTCACCGCCACCGGCGTCGCCGACTTCCTCGGCCGAAAGGTGCTGGCGCTGGCGGGCACCGGCGAGGTGCGGATGATCCTGGTGATCATGTTCACCGCCGGCGTGCTGTCGGCCTTCATGAACAACATCGGGGTGGCCGCGCTGATGCTGCCGGTGGTCATGGACATCGCCCGCCGCACCGACACCGCCCCGTCGCGACTGCTGATGCCCATGGCCTATGCCTCCCTGCTGGGAGGCCTCACGACCATGGTCGGCACCCCGCCCAACCTCGTCGCCTCCGGCATCCTGCGCGAGGCCGGCTACGAGGCGTTCCGGCTCTTCGAGTTCGCCCCGATCGGGGTCCCGGCGCTCTGCTTCGGAGCCCTGTTCATGGTGCTCGTCGGGCGCCACTTCCTCCCCTCGGAAATGCCCGAGGCGATGAAGGCCCCGACTCACTCCGGCAAGCTGCGGTTCAGCTACGATCTGGAGGAACGCCGCTTCCGTCTCCGGGTCGCCGCCGATTCGCCGCTGCACGGGCTGCCGCTGAAGGACGGCGGACTGGGACGCCTGCTCGGCCTCACCGTTCTCACCATCGAGCGCGACGGTCGATACCTGACCCACATCGACGGTGAAACGCCGGTGCGGTCGGGCGACCTGCTCGATGTCCAGGGCAGCCTCGAGGACTTCCGGGAGCTGCGCCGCTGGCAGGCCTTCGAGATGGCGCGTGGCCGCGAAATCTACGAGGTGCTCTCCCGCGAGAAGGTCGCGGTGGTCCATGCCACCCTCAGCCCGGAGTCCTCCCTCGCCGGGCTGACCATCGGCGAGAGCGACTTCCGGCGGCGCTTCCACCTGCACATCCTGGGAATCCGCCGGGCGGGACGGATCGTCCGGGACTCGCTCGCCGACATCCGCCTCAAGGGGGGCGAACAACTGCTGCTGCAAGGGCGCCGCGAAGCTGCACTCGCGCTGAAGGACCACCCCGAGTTCGACGCGCTCGAGTGGATCGCCGAGGAGGAGCTCCCCGATCTTGTCTCGCCGTCCGACGCCCTGGTCGAACTGATCATTCCCGAGGACTCGCAGTGGGTCGGCAAGACGATCGCCTCGAGCGGCTTCCACGAACGGATGGACCTCCGCATCATCGGCATCGCCCGCAAGGAACGTCCGATCTACTTTCCCGACGCTGGCGAGGTGCTGCGCCGCGGGGACCAGCTGCTCGCCATCGGCCCGCCCGAAGCCGTGGAGCGACTCCAGACTATCCAGGGGCTGGCATTCGTCGACGGACATGAAACCCGCCAGCAGACGAACCACGGATCCAACGGGCTCGCCGAAGTCACCCTCTCCCCGTCCAGCGAGCTGGTCGGCCGCTCGCTTCGGGACCTCGACTTCCGCCGCCGCTACGGGATGGTCGTGCTCGCCGTCTGGCGCCGCGGCCAGTCGTTCCGCTCCCACCTCCCGCAGATCCGCCTCGAGCTCGGCGACTGCCTGCTGGTGTACGGTCCGCGCGACAAGGCCGAGGCGCTCGCGGAGGACTCCGACTTCATCGTCCTCACCCGGGCCTTCTCCAAGGAAACCGCCCGTCAGGGCCCCGCCCGGGCGTGGATCTCGGGCGGACTGATGGTCGCCTTCGCCGTCACGGTCCTGATGGGATTCCTTCCCATCCCGGTCGCCGCCATCACCGCGGCGGGCCTCATGGTCGCCCTCCGTTGCCTCTCGATGGAGGACGCCTACCGGGCCATCGAGTGGAAGTCGGTCTTCCTCATCGCGGGCATGATTCCCCTGGGCACCGCGATGCAGACCAGCGGGGCCGCCTCGTGGCTGGCCGAGGGAGTCACGGCCGTGGCCTCCCCCTTCGGTCTGTGGGGCATCCTGATCGCCCTCTATCTGCTGACTTCGATCGCCACCACCATCGTGCCCACCACCGCCCTGGTGCTGATCATGGGACCCATCGCGATCGAGGCCTCCCTCGCCCAGGACATCGATCCCAAGCTGCTGGTCATGACCATCGCGATGGCGGCCTCGGCCAGCTTCACCAGCCCCATCTCCCACCCCGCCAACGTGCTCGTGATGGGACCTGGCGGATACCGCTTCGTCGACTTTGTCCGGGTCGGCATCCTGCTCGCCCTCGTCGTGATGATCACGGTGCTTCCGCTCATCCTCCTCAAGTACGGCTGAGGCGCCCCGTTACTCCTTCAGCGCTCGGCCACCGGCACGTAGTCGCGCTTGGCCGGACCGGTGTAGATCTGGCGCGGACGATAGATGCGGCTCTTGCCGTCGTGCACCTCCTTCCACTGCGCGATCCACCCGGGCATGCGGCCGATGGCGAACATCACCGTGAACATGTCCTTCGGGATCCCGATCGCCCGCAGCAGGATGCCCGAGTAGAAATCCACGTTCGGGTAGAGGTTGCGGCTGACGAAATAGTCGTCGTTGAGCGCATGCTCCTCCAGTTGCTTGGCGATCTCGAGAAGCGGATCCGGCGCCCCCAGCTTGTCCAGCACCTTGGTCGCGTGCTCGCGCAGGATCACGGCCCGCGGGTCGTAGCTCTTGTAAACCCCGTGCCCGAAGCCGAACAACTTCTCCTCCTTCCGCTTCACCTTCTCGATCAGGTCGTCGACCTTCAACCCCTCACGGTGGATGCGTTCGAGCTGGTCCATCACCGCGACATTGGCGCCACCGTGAAGCGGCCCCCACAGGGCACAGACGCCCGCCGCGCAGGAGGCGAAGAGGTTCGCCCCCGACGACCCCACCATCCGCACCGTCGAGGTCGAGCAGTTCTGCTCGTGATCGGCGTGCAGGATCCAGAACATCGACAGCGCCCGGACCACATCCGGATCGAACTCGGCATCGAGCTCCGGATCCGAGAACATCATGTGCAGGAAGTTCCGGCAGTAGCTCAGGCTCGGCCGCGGGTAGAGCAGCGGCTTGCCCATCGCGGTCCGCATCGAATAGGCCGCGACCGTCCGTATCTTCGAGATCAACCGCGCCGCTGCATTCTCGAAATCCTCGTCCACCTCCGGCGCCAGCACCTCCTCGTTGTAGCACGCCAGCGTGTTGATCATCGCCGACAGGATGGCCATCGGATGACCGTGCGGAGGAAATCCCTGGAACGACTTCCGGGTCCCCTCGTGCAGCGACTCGTGCTGGTTGAGAAGCTCCCGGAAGTGGAGCACATGCTCCTCGGTCGGAAGCTCGCCGTAGATCAACAGCAGCGCGGTTTCGATGAAGGTCGATTTCTCGGCCAGCTGCTCGATCGGGATGCCGCGGTAGCGCAGGATGCCCTCTTCGCCGTTGATGAAGGTGATCGAGGACTTCACCGAGCCCGTGTTGCGATAACCCTCGTCATAGGTGATCCACCCCGTGTCCGAGCGCAGCTTCCGGATATCGACCGCGCGTTCGTTTTCGGTTCCCACCACAAGTGGAAGGTCGATCTTCTCGCCTTCCACGACGAATTCGGCAGCATCGGAGGGTTTCATGAGCTCACGGGGTTCTCCCCCGGACATCGAGGGGTTCACAAGCACACCAGAGAGCACCGAGTGTGCCAAGCCCGGGCCGGCTCATCCACGGCAGGAGCTCGGGAAAACTGTTGCAGGCGAAGGGGGGCGAAACATCGTCCGAGTTCCCAAATCAACCGAATCGCAGCTCTCAAGCAGCAAACCCACGCGCAATACGCGGGTCTGAAACCGTCGGTTCGGAGCATTCGAGGCATCTCTCGCGGGCCGATGAGGCAGCTTGAGTTCTGGACACGGCCATGGTTCCATGGATTCGTGCCACCGCTCTCCCCGCATCTTTTCTGGGACACCGATCCGGCCGGGGTCGATCCGGAGCGGCACGCCTCGTGGCTGGTCAAGCGGGTGCTCGAATACGGCCGCTGGCGGGATTGGCAGGTGCTTGTGAAGCACTACGGACGCGAGCGCCTCGCGGAGATCGCATCGGGCATCCGCTCGCTCGATCCCAGGGCCGCTGCCTTCGCACATGCCTATCTGTCCACGGCAGCCCCTCACTGAGATGCTGCATTTCGACTCGGTTCCCGAAGCTGTCGCTCGAGCGCTGCGATCCCTCGCTCCGGACCCCGCACTGGACTCCTTCGCACTCGGCGGCGGCACCTCCCTCGCCCTCCGGTTCGGCCACCGGCTCTCGGTCGATCTCGACTTCTTCACCCGGGAGGACTTTGACCCGGAGGAACTCCTTCGGGAGACCGGGTTTCCGTGCGAGCCGACGGTGCTTGGCCGGTCGAAGGGATCACTCACGCTCGATTGCGGCGGGGTCAAATTCGAGTTCCTGCAGCATCGCTACCCGCTGCTGGAGTCGGTGGAGCGAGTCGGCGCCATCCGTTTGCTGTCCCTTGCGGATGTCACGGCGATGAAGCTCAACGCCATCGCCAATCGTGGATCCAAGAAGGATTTCTTCGACCTTGTCCGGATCCTTGACGAAGTGAGCCTCGAAGAGGCGTTGGGACACTTCGAGCGAAAGTATTCAAACACCGACCGATTCGTGGCAATCCGCAGTCTGGGGTGGTTCGAGGATGCCGAGCACGAACCCGATCCTGTGGCACCGGCTGGGCCGACATGGGCCGAGGTGAAACGATGTGTCACCGCGGCTCTTGTTGACCTGTCGTAGGGCCTTGACCGAGGAGCCCGCTCTTTCTCAACGCTTTCCCTGATCCATTCTTCCGGTCTATTATCGACCCATGTTGACGCGCTCCCAGCAGACGGAAAGCACACGACTCGTTCAGGCCCGATCGCACCTCGTCCACCCATGAGAGGCTTGTCGGCTTCGGGTGGGTCGCGGCAGCCGAAACCCCTCCCTCCTTCGCTGAAGCTTCGGCGGGCAGCTGTCGTCAAGGCCCTGGCTTGCCAGCCGAAGCCCCGCGGATGCGGGACTGGTGGAGGCGAGGGGAGTCGAACCCCTGTCCGAAACGCTATCAGCGCTGGCATCTACACGTTTAGCCGGCGTTCGGTGGTTTCGGATGGGATCGGCCCGCCGGCCGCGTCCCCCAACCTAGGATCCTGTTGAATCTCACCACCGGGTCCGGATCCCCGACCCGATGGCCAGCCTGCTAGGTAGTCGCCTTTCCCCTTAACAGGCGTCCGGGGTCGGGCGTTGCTGTCAATTAAGCAGCAAGTGCGAGCTCGTTAGAGTCTGCAATTATTTGTTTTGGACGGCTTTTTAGGAGGCCAACCGACCAACCTCCACGTGCAGCCAGCGCGTCGAACATCCCGTCGAAACCAGAACGCCCCCGTTTGCTGGGTGAGCTCAGATTCTACCCCGGAACCGACCGGAATCAACCGGGAAAAGCGGAGCGCCGGACTCCAGTCCGGCACCAGGTCTTGAGAGAAGCCGGTCCGAAGACCGGCGCTCCTCCCCTCCCCTACCGCGGCCCGCGGATCGCCTTGGCCACCGGCGAGATCCGGCCGGTGCCGAGTCCGTAGATCCAGCTGTGGATGTCCAGGGGCTGGCCCCGGTCCCACGCATCCTGGACGATGGTCGTCCGGGCCACATTCTCCGCGTTGGCGACCACGTTGAGCTCGCACAGGCGGTCGAGCGCCTTCGCCGGGTCGAGGTCGCCCAGCTCTTCCTCGCGCCGCCGCGCGATGTTCTGGATGTGGCGCAGCCAGTTGTCGATCAGGCCGTGCCGCTGGTTCTCCAGCGCCGCCTTCACACCACCGCAGCCGTAGTGGCCGCAGACGATCACGTGCTTCACCTTGAGCACGTCGATCGCGAACTGCATCACCGAGAGGATGTTCATGTCGGTCTGCACCACCACGTTGGCGATGTTGCGGTGGACGAAGACCTCGCCCGGGGCCAGGCCGGTGATCTGGTTGGCCGGCACCCGGCTGTCGGAGCAACCGATCCAAAGATACTCGGGCGCCTGTTGCTTCGCCAGACGGGCGAAAAACTCCGGGTCCTCGGCCACCTTGTCGGCGGCCCATTTCTGATTGTTGTCCAGCAGCACCTTGAGGCTCTCCATGGCGGAAATCCCAAATCCGAAATCGTCTTTCGGCAATCCCCAATCTTCAATCCCGCCGTGGCCGACCTCTTCGCCAGCGCCCCGGACCCCGAATCCCCCACCGAACCCTCCGCCGAGGAACCGCTGGCGGCCCGGATGCGACCGCGCACCCTCGACGAGATCGCCGGCCAGGATCACATCCTCGGCGAGGGCAAGCTGCTGCGCCGCGCCATCGAGTCGGACCGATTCACCTCCCTCATTTTCTACGGCCCGCCCGGCACCGGGAAAACCACGCTCGCCAGCGTCATCGCCCGCTCGACCGGATCCCGCTTCGAGGCCCTCAACGGTGTCGAATCCAACGTCGCCGAGATTCGCGCCAAGATCGACCAGGCCCGCACCTACCGCGACCTCCGAAAGCAAACGACCGTTTTATTCATCGATGAGATCCACCGTTTCAACAAGGCGCAGCAGGACGTGCTGCTTCCCCACATCGAGCGCGCCACGGTCCGTTTCATTGGCGCCACCACCCACAATCCCTACTTTTATGTCAACTCGCCCCTGGTTTCTCGGTCGCAGATCTTCCAGCTAGAGAGTGTTTCAACTGATTGTTTGATTCCGGTTTTGGAACGCGCGATTCAAGACGAGGAACGAGGGCTGGGCGGGATGCGGGTCGAGTGCGAGACCGAGGCCCTGCACCACCTTGCCGAGATGTCGGACGGCGACGTCCGCAAGGCGCTGACCGCTCTTGAGCTGGCGGCACTGACGACACCGCCGAACGACGAAGGCGTCGTTTCCATCACCTTGTCGGTGGCCGAAGAGTCGATCCAGCGCAAGGCGATCGCCTACGACGCCGATGGCGACGCGCACTACGACACCGCCTCCGCCTTCATCAAATCGATCCGCGGCTCCGATCCCGATGCCGCCCTCTACTGGCTCGCGAAGATGCTCCACGCCGGAGAGGATCCACGATTCATCGCCCGGCGGCTGGTCATCTCCGCCAGCGAGGACATCGGGCTGGCGGACTCCAACGCGCTCCGCGTCGCCATGGACGCGCACCAGGCCTTCGAGTTCATCGGCATGCCGGAGGGCCGCATCCCGCTGGCCCACGCCACCGTTTACCTGGCGACCGCCCCGAAATCCAACAGCGCCTACGCCGCGCTCGGCGAGGCGATGCGGGACATTGAGAAGGGCCGCACGCTCGCCGTGCCCGAGCACCTGCGGACCAAGACCCGCAAGAAACTGGCGGCCGGCAGCGGCACCGACGACGAGAAGCTGAAATACCTCTACTCCCACGACTACGAGGGCGGCTACGTGCCGCAGGCCTACCTGCCGGAGGGCCGGAAATACTACACCCCCACCGCGAACGGCCTCGAAAAGCGGATCAAGGAGCGGCTGGATTACTGGCGGCAGCAGATGGAGGCAGGCTCGGAGAAATAGGTCCTATAGGTCCCATACGTCCTATTCCCCATCCGTTCGCCTCCAAAAATAGATGGTATTTTAGCTATTCTTGGCTACTTTAGCTCCTGTGGACAAAATACCACCTTTCCAACTCCGCAATCCAACCTACCTGATCCGGCAGATCGGGCAGCGGATCCGCGAGCACCGGAAGGCGCGTGGCTGGACCCAGGCGGAACTGGCCGAGCGCTCGGGGATCTCGCTTTCGACCCTCAAGCTCCTCGAGCGCGAGGGCAAGGGCTCGCTGCAGCGGCTGGCCAAGGTGGCGGTGATCCTGAATCTCGACGGTGAGCTGCGCGAGCTCTTCGCCGCGACGCCGGCCTACGCCTCGCTCGATGAAGTCGAGGCGACCCACCGCAGCTCCGGCAACGCACGATGAAGCTGGACGTCCGATACCTTGGACTGCCCGGCCAGCCCCGCATCGGCGGACTGGCCGACGACGCGCAAGGGAGGATCTATTTCCAATACGATCCCGAATGGCAGACGCTCGGCATCGAACTGTCGCCGCTTCATCTGCCGCTTTCAATCACCGGACCGATCGCGACCTCCACGCCGGAGTTCAGCCCGCTGTTCGGACTCTTCGACGACTCGATGCCGGACTGGTGGGGCCAGCGGATCATGCGCCACCACTTCGCCGGAATGAACCTGCCATGGAATCAGGTTCGCCCGCTGGAAAAACTCGCCTGCCAGGGGGCGTTCAGCATCGGTGCGCTGGCCTACGAGCCGGATCTTTCACCGGCATCCTTCCGCGAGACGCTGGCCACCGAGGTTACCGAGCTGGTCGACGCAGCCCGACAGATCCTCGAAGGCAACCCGAAGGAACTCCTACCCGCCCTCGTCCGCGGCGGTCTTTCGCCGGGAGGTGCCCAGCCGAAGGCGCTGGTGGCCTTCGACGATGACTTTTCCCACGCCGTGGCCGGTGGCGGCCCCGTGCCGGAGGGCTTCACCTCCTGGATGGTGAAATTCCAACTCGATCCCGATGACCCGGTCGGCTGCGAGGAGTACGCCGTCACCCGGATGGCCGCGGCCGCCGGCATTCGCACGCCCGAGACGCGGCTTTTCGACACGCCCGACGGCCTCGCACATTTCCTGACGAAGCGCTTCGACCGCCAGCCGGGCACGCTGCCGAAGCACCTCCACAGCTTTGCCGGGCTCACCCACACGCCGGTCCGCGAAACCCTCGACTACCGCAACCTGCTCGGACTCACGCGGGAGCTCACGCTCCACGAGGCGGAGGTCGAAGAAGCGTTCCGGCGTGCCGTCTTCAACATCGCGATCGCCAACGACGACGACCACTCCCGCAACCATGCCTTCCTGCTGGAGCCCGACCGTGGCTGGAAACTCTCGCCCGCCTACGACCTTACCCGCACCTCCTACCCGCTCGGTTCGGGTTTCCGCGCCGCCGGAATCGACGGCCGTTTCTCGGGGCTGACCCCCGATCACCTCCGGCAACTCGGCAAAGAACAGTCCATTCGCCAGCCCGACGAAAAAATCAGCCGGGTCCTCGAAGCCGTCCGCCGCTGGCCCGAGTTCGCCGCGGACGCCGGACTGCGCGAGGGCCACGCCGCCATGCTCGCCAGCGAAATGCCGGCCTGCAGGTGGTAGGAGCGCGGCTGGAGCGCCGATGACGGAGTCGGCCCGCCGACCCCGCTGATTTCATCATCGGCGCTCCATCTCCCAGCGATTTGACACATCCTCCACCCTCTCTAACCTCCCGCCATCTCGATGCCCGACGACCTCCTCGAATTCCGCTCCCACGCCCCCGGCTACTGGCCCGACTCGGCGATGGACCACTGGCATGACCCGAAGTGGCAGCTCAAGAACCGCATCAACTCGCTGGCCGACCTCGAGCAGCACCTCGACCTGACCGACGAGGAGCGTGCGGGGGTCCTGCTCGCCGGCCGCAAGCTGGCGATGTCGATCACGCCGCACTTCTTCAGTCTCATCGACCGGGATGATCCCGATTGCCCGATCCGGCGCCAGGTGATCCCGCGCCTCGAGGAAGGCTGGACCGCCCCGGAGGAAATGGCCGATCCCTGCGGCGAGGACTCCCACATGCCGGTGCCCGGGCTGGTGCACCGCTACCCGGATCGGGTGCTGTTCCTCGTCACGGATCGCTGCGCGTCCTACTGCCGCTACTGCACCCGTTCGCGGGTCGTCTCGGGCGTCGGCGAACAGCAGCTCGAGATCCAGTGGGAAGCCGCATTCCAGTATCTTGAGAAGACCCCCCAGGTCCGCGACGTGCTCCTGTCCGGCGGCGACCCCTTGCTCCTTTCCGACGGCAAGCTGGAGAAGATCCTCTCCCGCCTCCGCTCCATCCCGCACATCCAGTTCGTCCGCATCGGCTCGCGCATTCCGATCTTCCTGCCGCAGCGCATCACCCCCGCGCTGTGCGACATGCTGCGCAAGTACCACCCGCTCTTCATCTCCATCCACAGCAACCATCCGAAGGAGCTCACCACCGAGGTCCGCGACGCGCTGGGCCGCCTGGCCGACGCGGGAGTGCCGATGGGCAATCAGTCGGTGCTGCTGCGCGGGGTGAACGACTCGCCCGCCGTCCAACAGGCGCTCGTCCACAAGTTGCTGATGTGCCGCGTGCGGCCCTATTACCTCTATCAGTGCGACCTCATCAGCGGCTCGTCGCATCTCCGGACCTCGGTCGCCGAGGGGCTCGAGATCATCGAGAACCTTCGCGGCCACACCACCGGCTACGCCATTCCACAGTTCGTGATCGACGGGCCGGGCGGCGGCGGAAAGATCCCGCTCAACCCCGACTACGTGCTCACCCGGGACGACGACAAGACGGTGCTGCGGAACTACGAGGGCGAGACCTTCGAATATCCCGAGCCCACGTCCGCACCGGCCGAGGCCCTCGCCGAGCTCAAGGACCGTTCGGCGTGCTGCTCCTGACGGCGATGTCCCTCTGCCGCCCGGGGTTGGCGCGACGACGTCGCACACTCCTGCCTGCCGGCATTTGAAATCCAATTCTCGGAATTCCCACTCATGACCTGGAACGACCAATTTCTCGACCTCTTCAAGCGCTGTGTGAAGCGCTACCGCAGCGGCGACAAGCACTTCGACAGCTACTACGAGGACGAGGATCTCGAGCTGCTGCGGACGATCGGCTACCGCAAACGCGAGTTTTTCGACTTCGTCGAGGACTACTGCGACGACGGCACGCCGTCGCCGTCCGATGCCCTGCTCGTGGCCTCGGCGCGGCGCGACTACTTCCGCGTCGTCATGGAGGGCGAGTTCCGTCCGGCGACGGTCACCCGTGACAACATCCCGACCTTCGGCGACGCGCTCGACGGCATCCACTACCTGCCCCGCATCCTGGCCAAGGCACGGGCCAAACTCCGTGGCGAACTCGATCCCGACCTGATGTTCGGCTGCGGCGGCGACCGCAAGTTCCTGCGCGACCACGGCGACGTCCACCCCGCCGATTTCCTGCGCCATGTCTGGGCCGCCGGCGACGAGGACTACAAGGTCGTCCGCTGGCTCTGCGACCGGGATTGAGGGGCGGGTTGCCGCAGGCGGACCGCGTGGCTCCTGCCGCGCCTCAGCAGGGATGGAACGACGGTTCCGGGGCCCTTGTCACGGCCATCCGCCGCTCCCCCACGTCCCGGTGGAACCGGGACAATCCCACGCAAAGCGGAGCTTTGCGCCACACCCTCCACCCTCCGAATTTCCCCAGACACCCGCCCGCTCCCGCATCGCTTTCCCCGAGCCGTCCGGATTCCCGCTGGCGCTCGGGCATCGGCGTGTCAAGCTGTCCACCAACCACATGATGACCACTGAAGAACTTCAGGATCAGATCGCCGCGAGCAGCGGCTGGATCCATGCCGTGAAGAGCGAAATGGCCCAGGTCCTCGTCGGCCAGGAGAGCCTCGTCGATCGCCTGATCGTCGGGCTTTTGTGCAACGGCCACATCCTTCTCGAAGGGGTGCCCGGTCTCGCCAAAACCCTGGCCGTCAAGGCGCTTTCCGGATCGCTCGACGCCTCCTTCGCCCGCTTCCAGTTCACCCCGGACCTCCTGCCCGCCGACCTCGTCGGCACCATGGTCTACAATCCCCAGGAGGCCTCGTTCGCGCCCAAGCTGGGTCCGATCTTCAACAACCTCATCCTCGCCGACGAGATCAACCGCGCGCCGGCCAAGGTCCAGTCGGCCCTGCTCGAGGCGATGCAGGAGCGCCAGGTCACGCTCGGCGACAAGACCCACCGTCTCCCCGAGCCCTTCCTCGTACTCGCCACCCAGAACCCCATCGACCAGGAGGGCACCTACCAGCTTCCCGAGGCCCAGCTCGACCGTTTCCTGCTCAAGGTCAGCGTGGGTTACCCGACCAAGGACGAGGAACTCACCGTGCTCGACCGGATGGCGACCTCCGCCCCGACCTACGAAACGCAGACGGTCGCCAGCCCGCAGCAGGTCGCCGGAGCGCGCGACCTGGTCAACCAGATCTACATCGACCCCGCCGTGCGCGAGTATGTGGTCGACCTGATCCGCGCCACGCGCCAGCCGGCGAAGGTCGACGGCGGGCTCAAGCACCTCATCCGGGCTGGCGCCTCGCCGCGGGGCACGATCAACCTCGCCCTCACGGCCCGCGCCCACGCCTTCATCGCCGGGAGGGCCTTCGTCACCCCGCAGGACATCAAGGACATGGCCCACGACGTCCTGCGCCACCGTATCCTTCTCAGCTACGAAGCGGAGGCCGAGGAGATCTCCACCGACCAGATCCTCGACCGCATCCTCAACAAGGTACCGGTGCCCTGAAGGCCCGTCCTTTCGGAGTGCGGAGGCTTGCCTCCGCTTTCGAACCACCTCCGGCCACCGCAGACATCCCAACCACTGCCCGGCCCCTCTCACCTCTTCCCAAAGTCCTCATCACCCGTCGTCCCAAAGCGGAGGCAAGCCTCCGCACTCCAAAGCTCCCATGAGCCAACCGTCCGAAGAAGAAATCGAGGAAATGCTCGCCCGGGTTCGAAAGCTCGAACTCAAGGCGAAGCGTCTCGTGCGGGAATCCTTCTCGGGCGAGTATCAATCCTCCTTCCGCGGCCAGGGGCTCGATTTCGACGACTTCCGCGAGTACCAGCACGGCGACGAGATCCGCTTCATCGACTGGAACGTGACCGCCCGGATGAACGCCCCCTTCATCCGCAAGTTCCGCGAGGAACGTGAACTTTCGGTCGTCCTGGCCGTCGATGTGTCGGGCTCGTCCGACTACGGCTCGGTCCACTTCAGCAAGCGCGAGGCCGCCGCCGAGGCCGCCGCCATCCTCGGCTTCAGCGCCCTGGGCAACGGCGACAAGGTCGGCCTGCTGGTCTTCGCCGACGAACCGCTGCTGTTCGTCCCGCCCGGCAAGGGCACCCGGCACCTGCTCCGCATGGTCCGCGAGATCCTCCTCGCCCGACCCGAGAACGGCGGCACCTCCATCGCCGGCGCCTGCGATTTCCTCATCCGCACGCTCCGCCGCCGCGCGGTGGTGTTCATGATCTCGGACTTCCTGGCCGACCCGCTCGACAAGCCCCTCGGCAAACTCGCGCGGAAGCACGAGACCCTGGCCCTCGAGGTGACCGATCCGCTCGAGGAAAAGCTGCCGAAGGCGGGCCGCGTCGTCCTCAGCGATCCGGAGACCGGCTGGGAGGTCTCGGTCAACACCAACAACCCGAACTTGCGCATGGGCTACGAGAAGCTGATGCGCCGCCAGCACGAGGGCATGCAGCGGATCTGCCGCAAGCACGGCATCGATCTCGCCCGGCTTTCGACCGACCGCGACCGGCTTCGGGATCTCCACCGCATGCTCAAACGCCGCGCCCGCAAACGCACCCGTTAGATGGAAGGCGACGCACTCCAACTCCGGGACCTCGTGCCCGCCGAATCCCTGCTCTCCCATCCGGGACTGCCGTGGTGGGCGTGGGCCCTGATCGGCGCCGGCGCCACCCTGCTGGTCCTCGCCGTGGTCGGACTCGTCCGGAGGAAGAAGCGGCAATCGCCCCCGCCGCTGCCGGTCGATGCCGACCTCGCCTACCGCGAGGCCGTCGGGGTGATCGAGGAAAGTGCCGGGCTGCCGCAGCGCGAGGCCGCGATGAGGGCGTCCGGAGCGATCCGCCTGTATCTCGCGAAGGTCTGCGAGGATCCCTCGCTCTACGAGACCCATGAGGAATTCCTCGCCCGCCACCAGTCCCTCGAGCGCTTTCCGGAAACCACCCGCGAGCAGGTATCCATGCTGCTCACGCAGCTTGCCGCCCTCAAGTACGACCGCCCGGTGAGCCCGGGGGCCCACGCCGATTTCGCCGAGCGCCCGCTCGCGGTTCTCCGCCAACTTCACCAACAGCGACACGCGGCATGAGCGAACTCATCGAGCACTTCCGTTTCGCCCAGCCCCAGTGGCTGCTGCTGTTCGTGCCGCTGGTGCTGCTCCTGCTGCTGCGGCGCGGACGCGGTGCCGAGGCCGCCCTCTCCTTTTCCTCGCTCTCCATTCTCGTCAGCCTCGGCGCCAAGGTGCGCCGCACCGCGTTCTCCCTCGGGGTGCCCCTCCTCTTCCTCGCGCTGGTCCCCGCCATCCTCGGCATGGCGCGCCCGGTCTGGCGGAACGAGTACCAGGCGAAGACGGCGAGCGGCATCGACATCGTCGTCGCCCTCGACGTGTCGCTGTCGATGAGCATCGACGACTTCTTCCAGCCGGACGGACGACCGCTCCGCCGCATGGATGCCGCCAAGGCGGTGGTTCGCGACTTCATCAAGGGACGACCGGACGACCGGATCGGCCTCGTGATCTACTCGGGCCAGCCGTACATCTCCGGGCCCATCACCCTCGACCACGACTGGCTGCTCACGCGGCTGCGCGAAGTCCGCCTCGACATCCTCGAGGAACAGGGCACCGCCATCGGCTCGGCGCTCGCCGCCTCCGCCGACAAGCTCAACGCTCGCGATGCCAAGAGCCGCATCATCGTCCTGATCACCGACGGGGCCTCGAACTCCGGGAAACTCTCGCCGATCGAGGCCGCCGAGCTTTCCAAGCGTCTCGGCATCAAGATCTACACCGTGGCGATCGGCACCATGGAGGGCCGGGTGTCGCGGGGCATCCAGCGCTTCCCCCGCCAGGAGTTCGACCGCCCGACCCTGCGCAAGATCGCCTCACTCACCGGGGCGGAGCACTACTGGGCGCAGAACGTCGCCGAACTGGCCGACACCTTCCAGACGATCGACCGTCTCGAGAAGTCCGAGAGCCAGCCGAACACGGTGATCGACGACACCGAGCTGTTCACCTGGTTCCTCGCCGCCGCCGGATTGATGGCCCTTTTCGGCGCCATCGTCATCGCCCTCAACCCGCCGCCGAGCCCATGACCCTCGCCGAACCCCGCTGGCTTCTGCTGCTCCTGCTGCTGCCCCTCCTCGCGACGGGTGCGGTGGTGGTCGCGCGCCTGCGTTCGGCGCGCTGGCAGTCCTTCGTCGCCGAACGCCTGAGGCCGCGGCTGATCCGGCGCACGAGCCCCATCCCCCGCTGGATCGCCTTCGCCTGCCTGCTGCTCGCGCTGGCGCTCTTCATCATCGCCCTCGCGCGGCCCCAGAGCAACCGGGGGACCCGGGTCGAGTCGATGATGGGCCGGAACATCCTGATCGCGCTCGACCTTTCGCGCAGCATGATGACGCCCGACGTGAAGCCCGACCGGCTCACCCAGGCCAAGGCCACCTGCTACGAACTGCTCGAGTCGTTGCCCAACGACCGCATCGGCCTCGTCGGCTTCGCCGGCACCGCCTACCTCTTCGCGCCCCTGACCGTCGATCATCACGCCGTCCGCGAAACGATCGACGAGGTGGAGATCGACTGGATCCCCACCGGCGGCTCGAATCTGGTCGCCGGCCTCGAACTCGGCGTGAACACCCTCAAGGAGACCGGCACCCGACAGAACGCCCTCATCCTCATGAGCGACGGCGAGGAACACGTCGGGCGCATCGCCGAGGTCGCGGCGGATGCGAAGGCCGCCGGAATCGAGGTCATCACGATCGGCTTCGGCACGACCGAGGGAGACTTCGTGCCGGATCCCGACATGGTCGACGGGCGTTTCCGCGACCGCAACGGCAGTGAAGTGATCAGCCGGCTCGAACCCCGCCCGCTGGAGCGCGTCGCCACGGTGACCGGCGGACGATTTGCCATCGCCACATCCGGTGCTGATATTCCCGCCATGGTGGAGTCCGCCGTCGCCGATCTCGATCGCGTCCAGTTGGAAGGACGCGAGCGCACGGTGGTGGTCGATTACTATCAATGGTTCCTGCTTCCCGCGATCCTGCTGCTGATCGCCTCGATCGTCGCCGCCACCCGCTGGCGGGGGCTCGGCCCGGCTCCGTCCGCGACCACCGCCCTGCTGGTCGTCTTTTTCGCGCTCTCCGGCCGGCTGCCCGCCTCGACCTACGGCGATGCACGCCGGGCGCTCGAGGAGGGGCGCTTCCCCGATGCGGCCGCGGCCTTCGGCTCGCTCGCCGAGCGACACAAGGACGCGGAGAAGGGCTTCGGCTACCGACTCGCCGAGGGCACCGCCGCCTACCGCTCCGGTGACTACCCGAAAGCGCGCCGGGCTTTCAGCGAAGCGCTGCGCTCGGCACGCCCCGAGGTGGTGCGGGCCGCCCACCACGGTCTTGGCAACACGCTGTTCCAGATCGGATGGCAGCGCCTCGCCGACGGGCTTTCCTACCCCGAGGTGCCTGCATCCGAAGAGGCGGAGGAGGACGAGGAGAACGCGGCCTTCGAGCGGCTGTCCGACGCCTTGCTGGAAATGCCGGAGGACGAGGACCTCGACGAACTCGATCTGGGACGCTTCGAGAAGATGGCCAAGGAGCGCCTCGCCGAATGGATGACGGAGGAAGGCGACGAGGAGGGTGAGAGCCGTGGATTCCAGCGCTTCAACTCACTGCTGACCGACTGGATCGACTCGGTCCGTCACTTCGACGGCGCCGGGGAGTTTGCGGACTCTCAGCACAACCGCGAGCTGACCGTCACCCACCTGCGGAAGCTGCGGGAGATTTTCGAGGATCTCGAGGAGAACGCCCAGCAGATCCAGGCCATCCCCCAGCCCGCGCCCGGCGAAAGCGGCGAGGGAGAACCCCAACCCGGGGAAGGTGACGGGGAGGAGCAGGAGGGCGAGGGCGAGCCGCAGGAAGGCGGCGACCAGGACGGCGAAGGCGACGAGGAGTCGGACGGCGAGGGCGGCGACGAAGATCAGGAGGACGGCGAAGGCAATCAGGGCGACGAACCGGATGAATCGTCGGAAGGCGAGAACGAGGGCAAGGAGCCCAAACCCGGCGAGACCCCGGAGGAAGCCGCCCGCCGGATCCTGAGGGAGAACGCGGACCTGCAGCGGGGCGCCCTTTCCCCCGGCCGCATCGAATATCGACGACCTGAAAAAGACTGGTGATGAACGAGAATTTCCCGACATCCATGCTCCGGAGGGTGCTGCTCGTGCTGCTGATGAGCGCGACCACCGCCCTCGCCCGCGTCGACGTCCAGATCTCCTCGCAGTTCCTCGTGATGGGAGAAACCGCCTACCTGGAATATGTGGTTTCCGGACGCATCGACCCGAGCGCCCGACTCACCCTGCCCGAGGTCGAGGGCCTGAGCATCCGCCGCAACGGCATCGGCGCGGAACCCCGGCGCGGCTACGGACGCCGGCCGGAGTATGTCTTCCGCTACGCCGTCACCAGCTACGAGCCCGGCACCTACCGGATTCCGTCGGCGGTGGTCGAGTCGAGCAGCGGCAGCGAGCGGACCGATGCGATCGAGATCCAGGTGATCCGCGAGACGGACCTCGAGTGGCAGACCGTCGATGTCGGAGGCAAGACGCTCCGCTACGCCGCTGCTTTCCGGATCATCGAGGAGCGGCCGTTCCTCAAGCAGGTGGTTCCCACCGAACTCAAGCTCTACATCCCCTACGAGGAGCGCGTCGAGGACTGGGGAATTCCCGAGTTCGAGCGCGACGGGGTCGCCGCCTGGCGCTTCGAGCCGCGTCCGTCCCTCGGTCGCGCCAACCTGCTCGGCCGCGCCTACCGGGCGGTCAGCTATCCGAGCACGCTCTCTCCCACCCGCGAGGGTCTCGTCCGCCTCGGTCCGGCCAAGCTGCGCCTGGTCACCGTACAGACCTCGGTGCGGGACTTCGGGAGCGCCTTCTACGCCCCGGCCCACCTCACGATCCCGACGCTGGAAATCGAGGCGCGCGCGCTGCCGCCGGGCGCCCCCGAGGGCTTCGCCGACGCCGTCGGCTCGTTTCAGCTCAGCGTGTCCGCCGCCGAAACCGAGGTCCGCGAGGGGGATCCGGTGAGCCTCAACATCCTGATCAGCGGCAGCGGCAATCTCGACACCCTCGACTGCCCCGAACCGGTCAGCAAGGAGGGCTGGAAACTCTACCCGCCAAGCAGCGTCGAACTCAGCGAACGACGCTCCATCACCGGGGTCGCCTCGTTCCGCCAGTTCATGCGGCCACTGGTCCCTCAACCGCAGATTCCTCCCTTCCAGCTCGTCTATTTCGACCCGGATCAGGAGGAATACGTCCGGCTCGTCAGCGAACCGATCTCGCTGAACCTGCTTCCCTCCACCGATCCGACGCGCGGAATCGCCGCCGTCCCCCCCGCGCTGTCGATGCCGATCGAGGAGATGACCGACATTCTCGGACTGGTCGATCGCGGGGCCGGGCTCCTCCCGGCATCCGACCGTCTCGATCTCCACCGCTGGTGGCATGCCCTCCCGGCGGCGATCGCGGTGCTCCTGCTCGCGATTGCCTTCCATCAGCACATCAGCCCCCGCTTCCGGCGCGATCCGGGAGAACTCGCCCGGCGCAAGGCCGTCCGCCAGCTGGAAAAGGCTCCCAACGACACCGCCGGCTTCTACCGGGCCGCCGGTCACTTCGTCGAACGCTGGCTCGGCGGCCGGGACGACGATCTCACGCGGGACGTGCTCGCCAAACGGGACCAGACCTGCTTCACCAACGAAGTGGAATCGCCCCCGCTCAACCGCTCCGAACGCCAGCGCGTGCTGCGTGGGCTGAGGCGTCTGGCACTCCCCATCGTCCTGCTCGCCGGCGGCTTGCTCGCCATCCCGACCAGCCACGCGGTCGAGGAAAGCCCGGCCCTCCCGGACCCGCAGGTCGCGTATGACGAAGGTCGCTACGCCGAGGCCGCGGAGGGTTGGCTCGAAAGCGGGCCGTTCGAACGCCTCCCCGCCGACACCCTCTACAACATCGGCAACGCCGCCTACCGGCTCGGGGTTCCCGGGGAAGCCGCTCTCTACTGGCGCCGCGCCCTGGCGCAGGATGCCACGCATGCCGAAGCTCGTCAGAACCTCCGCTTCTTCGAACGCAAGTTCGGCTCGATCACCATCGAGCGTCCCGAATACCAGTACACCATCGCCAAGCTGCCGCTGGCGACCTGGACCAACCTGATCTGGGCCGGCATCTGGACCGCCGGACTCGCGCTGCTGGTCTTTCCCGCCACCCATGCCGGCGCCCGGCTGCGCATCGTCGCGGTGGCCGCCCTGGTTTCCTCCCCCCTGATGGTCGGGGCGGGAATCTGCGGCTGGTACTACTACCCCGACGACGCGCGCTTCGCGCCTCTTGAGGAGCAGGGCGTGGTCGTCGCCGACCGCGCCTCGGTGCGTACCGACGCCGCCCGCAACGCCCCGCTGGTGATCGAGGCCCCGGCCGGATCCCTCTGCCGCGTCCTCAAATGCTCGGGCGACTGGAGCTACATCGCCTTCACCAACGATACCCGGGGCTGGGTTTCGGACGAACAGATCGAGCCCATCGTTCCCGACTCCCCCCCCGCACCGCCGGAGATCCCCGACCAGGAGGATCAGGGACGCAGTGCCTGACCCCCGTTCATTCCAACCACCAAACATCCACGACCATGAAACGACGCATCGCCATCGCTCTCGCCCTCTTCGCTCCCCTTGCTTTCGGGGCGGACGAGGAAACCAAGAAGGAAGACGCCAAGCCCGCCGAGGTGAAGGACATCAAGATCAAGATGGAAACCACCAAGGGCACGATTGAGGCGACCATGTTCGCCTCGAAGGCGCCGATGACGGTCGCCAATTTCCTCAACCTCGCCAAACGCGGCTATTACGACGGCATCGCCTTCCACCGGGTCATCGACAAGTTCATGATCCAGGGTGGGGATCCGACCGAAAGCGGCCGCGGCGGCCCGGGCTACAAGTTCGCCGACGAGTTCCACCCCAGCCTCAAGCACACCAAGCCGGGGCTCTTCTCCATGGCCAATGCCGGTCCCGGCACCAACGGTTCCCAGTTCTTCATCACCATGGTCCCCACCCCCTTCCTCGACAACCGCCACTCGGTCTTCGGCGAGGTCACCAAGGGCCAGGACGTGGTCAACCAGATCGTCGGCAAGCTCAACACCGGCGAGCCCAACGTGAAACACGACGGCAAGGGCGACAAGATCAAGAAGATTGAGATCCTCGACTCCACCGACGCCCTGTTCAAGGCGCAGAAGGCGAACCTCGACAAGTGGAACAAGATTCTCGACGCAAAGAAGGGCTGAGTGCTGCCCGCTCCCCTCTCTCCAGCCGCCGTCCCCATTCCGGGGCGGCGGCTTTTCATTGGGAGGACGCCCTGCCGTCCGCCGCACCGTGACTGCCGGGACCTCTCCGGATGGCCCTTTCTCACGCGTGTCTTCGATCGGTGACGAGCTGAAGGAAGCGACCGCCGAAAGTCTCAGGGTCGAACGTCCGAGCCTCCCGCCCGGCACCGAGGCCGGCCGGGGCGTCCGACCCTACCAGGGCCGTGCGAAAGCACTGGAGCCAAGGGACCTCCCGATCGAAACCGCCCTCAAGGAAAGGCCACCCAGACTAAGCCGGATTCACCTTCTTCACGAAGCAGGCCTTCAGGCCGATCGAGATCCCGTTCATCCGGCAGGAGATTTCGTGATCGCCGTCGACCAGCCGGATCGGCTTCGACTTGGTGCCGGACTTCAACACGTCGGAACTGCCCTTCAGCTTGATGTCCTTGATCATCGCCACCACGTCCCCGTCGGAGAGCACATTGCCATAGGCGTCCTCGACCCTCCGCTCCTCCTCGGGCTTCTCCCACTCGTGCCCGCAGGTCAGGCATTCGAACTTGTCCTCGTGCTCGAGGACTTCTTCCAGGGTGCAAAGGGAGCAGGCGATCTCGCTCATGAGGCACGGATTCAACCGGGCCCGCCGGCTCGGCGCAAGGCCGGCAAAAAAAGAGGAGGCAGGACCCGGGTCCTGCCTCCTTCTGAATTCGGTAGGGTGTCGCCTCCTTACTTGCCTGCCTTGAACTTGCAGGTGCCGTAGATGGCGTCGTCGCCCAGTTCCTCCTCGATGCGGAGAAGCTGGTTGTACTTGGCGATCCGGTCCGAGCGGCTCATCGAGCCGGTCTTGATCTGGCCGCAGTTGGTCGCGACGGCGAGGTCGGCGATGGTGTTGTCCTCGGTCTCCCCGGAACGGTGGCTGAGCACGGCCGTGTAGCTGTGTTCCTTGGCGAGTTCGACCGCGTCAAAGGTCTCCGTCAGCGAACCGATCTGGTTCACCTTGACCAGAATCGAGTTGGCCACGCCGAGGTCGATGCCCTTCTGCAGGAAGTCGACATTGGTGACGAAGAGGTCGTCGCCGACGAGCTGGACCTTGTCGCCGATCTTGTCGGTGAGGGCCTTCCAGCCGTCCCAGTCGTTCTCGTCGCAGCCGTCCTCGATCGAGTCGATCGGATACTTGGCGCAGAGCTCGGCAAGGTAGGCCGCCTGCTCCTCGGAGCCGCGCTTGGCACCCCCGTCACCTTCGAACTTGGCGTAGTCGTAGACGCCGTCGGCGAAGAACTCGGAGGAGGCGCAGTCGAGCGCGAACTTGATGTCCTCGCCTACCTTGTAGCCGGCGTTCTCGACCGCCTTGCTGATGGTGTCGAGCGCGTCCTCGGTGCCCTCGAAGGTCGGGGCGAAGCCGCCCTCGTCACCGACGGCGGTGCTCAGGCCGCGGTCGTGCAGGACCTTCTTCAGCGAGTGGAAGACCTCGGCACCCATGCGCAGGCCTTCGCGGAAGGTCGGGGCGCCCACCGGGCGGATCATGAACTCCTGGAAGGCGATCGGCGCGTCGGAGTGGGAACCGCCGTTGATGATGTTCATCATCGGCACCGGCAGCACCTTGGCATTCGGGCCTCCGAGATACTTGTAGAGCGGCAGGCCGCAGGCTTCGGCAGCGGCCTTGGCGACGGCCATCGAAACGCCGAGAACGGCATTGGCGCCGATCTCCCCCTTGTTCTTGGTGCCGTCGATCGCGATCATGGCCGCGTCGATCGAGGCCTGGTCGGTCGCCGCCATGCCGCAGAGGGCCGGCGCGATCTTGCCGTTGACGTTGTCGACGGCCTTCAGGACGCCCTTGCCGAGATAGCGGCTCTTGTCGCCGTCGCGGAGCTCGTGCGCTTCGTGCTCGCCGGTCGAGGCACCGCTCGGGACGGCCGCCCGGCCCATCGCGCCGCACTCGAGGTGGACGTCGACTTCAACCGTCGGGTTGCCCCGGGAATCGATGACCTCGCGGCCGCGGACTTCAACAATCGTGGTGTGTTCCATGGTGGGTATCAGGGATTGAATGCGGAGATGGTATCCACGGTCCAGGTCTCGACCTCGTCGGTGTCGTGGTTGCGCACCTGGACGTGCTCGCCGGGCTTGGCCCCGAGCAGGGCGGCGCCGGTTTCGGAAAGGTAGGAAACGATCTGCTTGTCGGGATCCGAGTCCCAGGCCCCGAGGACCGTGTAGGTCAGCTTGCGATCGCCGGTGCTGAGCTCCACGATCGTTCCGATGTTCACGGCGGAGGTGTCGGCGGCCTTGAAATCGCTCCCCCGCGCCAGGTCGACCTCGCGCTGCAGCTCGCCCTTGCGGCGCATCAGGACCTTCTGCATGTCCTTCGCCGACTTGTACTCGAAGTTCTCCCGCAGGTCGCCGTAGGACCTCGCGATGGCGATGTCCTTGGTATTCTGGGGGATCCGGTTGCGGATCAGGTCCTCCAGCTCCGCCTTCTTCCGTTCGAGGCTGTCCCACGAGACGATCAGGGCTTCCTCCCGCTTCTTCGACTCACCGCTGACCAGTTCGCCGGTCTCCGGACGGGCCTTGATGATGCGGGCCATCAGGGATTTCCGGTCGAGTTCGGCGAAGACGGGACATTCGAGCAGGCGGCGGCCGAAGTTCCGGGCCTCCGTCGCGCTCATCTGCTCGACGATGTCGGCGAGGAGGGTCTTGTCGTCACTGAGCAGGCTCTGGAGCCGGGTGGTCGTGCGCGGACCATCGGCGAGGTGGTCGGTCTCGAGACGGTTCAGCACCGCCGCACCGACTTCCGGGCCGAAGACGCCCTTGGCGAGTCCCTTCCGTTCCCGCGACACCCAGATCAGGGCATCGGTGCCGAGCATCCGCTGGGTGAGCTGTCCCCGGATGTGATCCTCAAGCTCCGCGAGCTTGCCCTTGTCATCGATCAATTTCGCGATCTCGGCGACCCCGCGGGTGCCGACGGCGTCCAGCAGCCCCGTGAGCACCTCGACCCAGCGGTCGCCGAAGGCGTCGGGAAAGACGTCGAACAGCGCCCGCTGCCGGGCGGCGGGCAGGTGGTTGACCACATCCGCCAGCCGGGATTCCTCGGCGAACAGCAGGTTGGCCAGCCGCGGGGCCTCGTCGGGAATCGTCAGGCTCTTGATCGAACCGACGATCTCATCGCGCAGCACGAGCAGGTCGAGCGATTCCCCGAGCTGCAGCTTGGTGCCCTTGAGGGCGGACTCGTGGACGGTTTCGATCACCGGACCCAGCGGCTCGGGCTCCTTGCGGAACAGGGAGACGTCGGCGGCAATCGCCTCCAGGGCCTTCGCCATGGACTTGAGGTCACGCGCGTCGTTGAAATCCTCCAGCAGGGCGCCGGCGGGAGTGAGGTCCCCGGCTCGGAGCGTCAGCGCCTCGGTCCGGCGGCTCGGGACCACCACGCGCTTGCTGTCGCGCAGGGCGCGCTTGGCCGACTCCCACCACTTCTTGAACTTCTCCTCGGGAATGATGCCGCCCGAAACCTGCTTCTCCATCGCATCCACGGTCATGGTGCCGCCGTGGCTCTCCAGCATGTAGACGACGAGGGCCACCGGGTCGTTGTTGGCCAGCTCCCGCAGGTGCTCGATCTCCTCGACCTTCTTGGCCCGGAAATCGTCGGCCTCGAGCGGCTGGGTCTTCTGCAACGCGAACTGAAGGTCCATCGTCTGGCCGCTTCGGTTCTCGAAGTCGATCGTGAGCTTCTTCGAAGGCAGGTCCCAGTCGATCACCTTGCCCGCGCCCCATGCGCCATGGAGCAGGAATTTCCCCGGGGAGAGCTGGTCAAGCCTCTCGGCGACCGGCGGCTTGATCTTCCCGGCATCGACCAGTTTCTCCAGATCGGAATGCATCGGCGCGACGTTGCGAATCCCGCCCGGAAAACGCAAGGCCCATCCCGGCCATTTCTTTGAGATGGCGCGGCTCAGCCCTCGTCGCGCTCCGGTTTCGGAGGCGTGACCACCCGCGGGCGCGGCTCCCTCGGCCGCCAGTCCTTGTGCTTCGACCGGTGCAGGGTGCGCAAAAGGGCCCCCACCGTGCAGCGCCACTCGTCCGGAACGGCGAATCGGCCATCCTTCTTCAGCGGTCCGTCGAAAAGCACCACGCCCTCGCTGTCCTCGATCCGCACCATCGCCTCGTCGCTCTCGTAGCGCAGGCGGACGACGCTGCCGTCGTGACGCGTGATCTCGGCCGTGCGGTCCTTCGGATACACCACCTGCCGAGGCATCCCCGGCACGCCGCTCGGGTAGATCGGAATCTCGGTCGGGTCCAGTTCACCCTGCCTCCGGCCTTTCGGCGTCTCTCCGAGTTTCAACGTCACTTTCTCGGGTTTCCCCGCCCGGTGGAAGGTGATGCCGACCTCATCGCCGGGAGACTTCATCCGGATCAGGGTGCCGAACTGGGCTTCGTTGACCAGCAGCTGATCCTCGAACCTCCAGAGAATGTCGAATCGACGCAGTCCGGCCGCCTCCGCCGGCCCGCCTTCCTCGACCGAGGTCACGACGAACCCGACCCCCTCCGGCACGTCGGAAACATGCGCCCTCATCGCTTCGGTCAGCTTCGCCACCTCAAGCCCGATCCACGGGGCCGGCGATGCCTCCCGACCGGGCGGGGACGGGCGGAGTTCCTCCGAAGGCTCGGCCCGCTCCGGACGATCCCCGGCCTGCGGAGCCTCATCCGGGGAGTCCGCCGCCAGCGGCAGCCCCCCCATCAGCCCGATCATGAGATATACGGCAGGTTTCATCGTTCCCGGGGTCAGAAGGTCGAAACCGGCACCAGGACCAGTTCGTCACTCGGCTGTACCACCCGGACTTCGTGCCCGGTCTCGGCATCGCGAAAGCGCTCCTCACTCACAACCTGCAGGTGCCACGCCCGCAGCAGGTTGCCCTCGTCGTCGCTCCTCAGCTCGTCGTCGGCTTCGGCCGAAATCACGCCGACGCTCTCCGACAGCAGCTCCACCGCCTCGTCCGGCGCCTGCGCCAGCACCGCCGGCGCATCGGACGGGGCACCGGTCGGCCAGCAAATCACGGCCGCGATCCCACCCGTCACCGCGGCGGCGACCGCCGCCCAGGGCCAACGCCGGCGTCCGGAAGAATCCTCCTCCGCCGCCAGATCATCGATCAGCGCGTCCATCGCCTCGCTCCCGCGGTCGGTGAACCCGCGCGGGATCAGACGTTCGCCCAGCAGGCGTTCGATTTCGTCAACTCCGGCCATCGCGCACCTCCTTCAGCGGACGCATCGTCCGCGCCAGTTGTTCCAATGCGTAGCGGTACCTCGACGCCGCCGTGTTCGGCGAGATCGCGAGGCTCTCTGAAATTTCGGCGAAGGTGAGCCCGCCCCACACCTTCATCGTGACCACTTCCCGCAGCTTCGGACTCAGGTCCTCGACGGCCTGACGCAGGATCAGCGCCTCCTCGTCGTCCTCCAGCGCCGGATCCAGCCACACATCCTCGAAGTCGTTGAGGTAGACCACCGATTCCTCCCGTCGACGCCGGCGCTTGTCCGAGCGGTGGCGGTTGAGGCCGCAGAAGCGGATGGTGGAAAACACCAGCGGCAGGTCGGGCGGTCCTCCCCCCTTCTCCTTCTGGAGCTCCCAGAGCCGGATGATCGCCTCCTGGACGAGGTCCTCCGCGTCCGCCTGGCCGGGCGCCCATCCGCGGGCGTAGGCGAGCAGCCGGTGACCGTTGTCACCGAGCCATCGCTTCCATTGTGCGGATTTCGCCCTCTCCATTCACACGAACAATGCCGTCCACCCCCCCATTTGTCTCCGAAAAACTTCCCCGTCCCCGCCCCTCCCCGGAAAGCCGAACGGGCAGATTGTACGGGCTGGTGGAGCTGTCATCCGAAATTCGCCTCTCGAAGGTTTTTCGCATGCGCCTCGTGACAGCCCGACTCAGGTGAGGCGTCCACAGAAAACCGGGACCCGGACATCCCTCCAATCCTAGAAGAACAACATCATGAAAACGACACTGAAAGCCATCATGACCGGCATCACGCTGACCGCCTTCGCGCTCCCCGCCCATGCTGAGGAAGCGAAGAAGAACATCGTCGAGACGGCGGTTGCGTCCGACTCGTTCACCACCCTGACCGCGGCGCTCAAGGCCGGCGGCCTGGTGGAGGCCCTGCAGGCCGACGGACCGTTCACGGTCTTCGCCCCCACCGACGAAGCCTTCGAAAAGCTTCCGGAAGGCACGCTCGAGTCGCTGCTGAAGCCGGAAAACAAGGAGAAGCTCGTCGCCATCCTGAAGTACCACGTCGTGAGCGGCGAGGTGATGGCGGAAAAGGCGATGACCCTCACCGAGGCGGAAACGCTGAACGGTGAGAACGTCTCGATCGAGAAGAAGGACGACGGCCTCTACGTCGGCGGCGCCAAGGTGGTGAAGGCCGACCTTGAGACCGAGAACGGCGTGATCCACGTGGTCGACTCGGTCATCCTGCCGCCGTCGGAGTAATCCACGACCCGCACCGATCCACACACCCCGCGCGCCCTCCGGGCCGCGGGGTTCTTCGCGTCGGCGTCCTGCGTGAAAATCCGCACCGTCCCACGCTGGCCAGTTGGCCGCATTCCTGCTCCAGTCACCGCGCATGAGCCGGGAGCACCAACGTCTTGCCGAATCCGTCATGGCCGACTCGCCGTGGCGGCAGTGGGGCCCGTACCTCAGCGAGCGGCAGTGGGGCACGGTGCGGGAGGACTACTCGGCCAGCGGATTCAGCTGGGGGGCCTTCCCCCACGACCACGCCCGCAAGCGCGCCTACCGCTGGGGCGAGGACGGGCTGCAGGGCTGGTGCGACCACCAGTGCCTGCTGTGCTTCTCTCCCGCCCTCTGGAACGGACGCGATCCCATCCTCAAGGAGCGCCTTTTCGGACTCGGCGGACACGAGGGCAATCACGGGGAGGACGTGAAGGAGTGCTACTACTACCTCGATTCCACCCCGACCCATTCCTACACCAAGGCGCTCTACAAGTACCCTCAGGTCGAGTTCCCGTACGCCAGGCTCCAGCAGGAGGCGCTGCGCCGCTCGCGCACCGAGCCCGAACTCGAACTCGCCGACCTCGGCATCTTCCAGAACGGCCGCTACTTCGATGTCGTCCAGGAGGTCGCCAAGCGATCGCCCAAGGACATCCTGTGGCGCCTGACCATCACCAACCATGGTCCCAAGGAGGCGGACCTCCACGTCCTCCCGCAGCTCTGGTTCCGCAACGTCTGGTCGTGGAAGGGCACGCGCGAGGAACCGGTGGCGAAGCCGACGCTCCAGTTCGACGACGATGCGATCCTGGTGCACCACCCGAAACTCGGCCGCTACCGGTTTCACGCCGACTCGCCGGATGCCCGCAAGCCCCGCTGGCTCTTCACCGAGAACGAAACCAACCACCCCGAGGTCTTCGGGATCGAGTCGCTCGGAAAATACACCAAGGACGCCTTCCACCGGTTCCTCATCGACGGCGAGAAGAAGGCGGTCGCCCCGCGCCGGATCGGCACCAAGACGGCGCCCCACTTCCAGTTCACCATCCCCGCCGGAGGCACGGTGACCGTGCGCTGCCGCCTCCACGCGATCGAGGATCCGGTGGACGGCTTCGAGCACTTCGAGGAGACCTTCGCCGAGCGGGCGGCCGAGGCCGACGATTTCTACGCCGTCACCATTCCCAAGGCGGCCAGTGAAGAGGAACGCCGGATCTCCCGCCAGGGCTACGCCGGACTGCTGTGGACGAAGCAGTTCTACTACTACGCCATCGACGAGTGGCTGAAGGGTGACAAGAACGCGCCGCCACCGCCGAAGGAGCGCCTCCGCGGCCGCAACCACGGCTGGAAGCACTTCCACGCCCGCGACATCCTCTCGATGCCCGACAAGTGGGAATATCCGTGGTTCGCCGCCTGGGACACCGCGTTCCACATGATCCCCTTCGCGAAGATCGATCCGTCTTTCGCCAAGTCCCAGCTGCTCCTGCTACTACGGGAATGGTACATGCACCCGAACGGCCAGTTGCCCGCCTACGAGTGGAACTTTTCCGACGTCAACCCGCCGGTCCACGCCTGGGCGGTGTGGCGCGTCTACAAGATCGCCGACCCCAAGGGCCACCGCGACATCATCTTCCTCGAACGCTGCTTCCAGAAGCTGCTGCTGAACTTCACCTGGTGGGTCAACCGCAAGGACAGCGACGGCAACCACGTCTTCGAGGGGGGCTTCCTCGGCCTCGACAACATCGGCGTGTTCGACCGGTCCCACGCGCTGCCCGACGGCTCGCGGCTCTATCAGGCGGACGGCACCGCGTGGATGGGAGTCTACTGCCTGACCATGCTCACGATGGCCCTCGAACTCGCCGAGCACAACCGCGCCTACGAGGACATCGCCTCGAAGTTCTTCGAGCACTTCGTCAGCATCACCGACGCCATCAACTCCCTCGACGAGACCGGCCTCTGGGACGAGGAAGACGGCTTCTATCACGACCAGCTCATCTTCAACGACGGCAGCGACCCGATCCCGCTGCGGACGCGGTCGCTGGTCGGACTGCTCCCGCTGTGCGCGGTCACCGTGCTCAAGCAGAAGCACTTCGACATGCTCCCGGACTTCCGGCACCGGGTCGACTGGTTCCTGAGCAAACGCCCGGAACTCGTCCGTTACCTCAAGGCCCGCCGACTCGAGGGCGAGAAGAACCCCGGCCGGTGCCTGCTCGCAATTCCCACGGAGAAGCGCCTCCGCAAGTGCCTTGAGCGCCTGGTCGATCCCGACGAGTTCCTCTCGGAGTTCGGCGTGCGTTCCCTCTCCAAGGCCCACGAGGACGAACCCTTCGTCTTCGAGTGTGGCGGACGCCGGAACGAGGTGCGCTACACGCCCGGCGAGTCCGACACCGACATGTTCGGGGGCAACTCGAACTGGCGCGGGCCGATCTGGTTCCCGACGAACTACCTGATCATCGAGGCCCTCCACCGTTACCACTACTACTACGGCGACGATTTCACGATCGAGTATCCGAAGGGTTCCGGAAAGCAGGCGAACCTCGGGGAGATCGCGGCCGACCTCTCGGATCGCCTGGTGAACCTCTTCAAGCCCGGGGCCGACGGCCACCGCCCGTGCTTCGGAGATGCCAAACGCTACGCCGAGGAGCCCGACTGGAGCGACCTCCTCCTCTTCCACGAGTATTTCCATGCCGAAACCGGCGAAGGTCTCGGCGCCTCGCACCAGACCGGCTGGACCGCCCTCGTGGTCCGCCTCATCCGCGAGCGCCGCCAGAAGGCCTGAGGCGGCCTTCGAAAGGACCGCGTGGCTCCCGCCGCGCATCGCCCGGTTCAAGCCGTCCGCCCCCAAGACGGGACGCGCGACGCCGTCGCGCATCGCCAGCTCAGGCCGTTCGCCCCGGCCTCAATCGCCCGGCACCCCATCCCCTTACCGAGCTTCGGCGTTCCACCGTCCGGCATCCCGACCGAGCCGGTGCAATTCGCGCCTCCCCTTCGCTCCGTTCGCAAGCCTCTGTGGAAACACCCCACCGCAGAAGGGCACCTGGAAGGAGCCCCTCCTTGATCCCCCGCCGTGCCCGCAAAGGCCTATCCCTCCCACGGACGGCATGCCCCACCCTCGCAGGCCACGACTTCGCCGGGTCCCTCCGACCGCGTCCATACCGCCCGCGGCGAAAAGCTCCGCCGTGCCCGTTCCGCCAGATCGTCCGGCAGCTCGCCGCGCACTTCCATCTTCACCACCCCCCGCAGCCAGCGGTCGTAGGCACCGATCAGCACCGGGCAGGCGAAACCCTGGCGATCCATCCGCCGGGAGCCCGCCCGCAGGATGGCTTCGGCACGCTTCGCAAAGCGTGCCTCACCGGTCAGCGCCGCGAGATCCAGGAGGTTGTCCGCGGCCACATGGGTTGCCGCCGGCTCGGCTCCGTCATAATCCTCGAGCATCACCATCAACTCCTTTCCGGCGAGTTCGGCCCGCATGACGTAGCCCGCTCGCTCCCCGTCCCAGAACCGCTCGTCCATCCCGCGCTGCAGTTCGAGCGCCCAATCCAGCCAGCCCGGCTCCAGCGCTTGCAGCTCGATCAAGCCGCGGATGACGCAGGCATGGTCGATCGCGAAACCCTCCGTCTCCCCCGCCTTCCCCCGCCAGGAACGGCGAAGGCCTCCCTCCTCACTCCGCAGTTCCCGCTTCAGGAAGTCCGCCACCCCGGACGCCGCTTCGCGCAGGTCCTGCCGGCCCAGCACCCTCGCCCCCCGTGCCAGCGCCGCCATCATCAGGCCGTTCCATGCGGCGATGACCTTGTCGTCCCGGTGCGGCAGCGGGCGCCCCGCCCGCGCGTCCAGCAGCACCTTTCCCGACCGGTTCAGCGACGCCCTCACCTCCTCCGCTTCCATCTCGAAACGCTCCGCCAAGCCCACCTCCGACGTTGCCCGATAGAGCGTGTTGCGCCCGGCCAGCTCACCATGCGGATCGCTCTCGTCGCGTGCATTCCCCTCCTCCTCGACCCCGTAGGCCGCACAGAAAAGCGCCGCCTCCTTCGGCTCCAGCCGCTCATAGATCTCCGCCGAGCGCCACGTCCAGTAAGCCCCCTCGATCTTCGGACCGCCCGGGTCCTGCCCCGCCTCTTCCAGGGAATCGGCATCCTCCGCCGCGTGAAAGGCGCCGGCGGCGTCCCTCAGGTCGCGCAACACATAGCCGAAGATCCCCTCCGCCACCTCCCGCCATACGTCCGAGCCGGTCGCCTGCCACGCCTCAAGGTAAAGCAGCGCGAGCTGCGCCTGATCGTAGAGCATCTTCTCGTAGTGCGGCACGTGCCAGTAGCGGTCCACCGAGTAGCGGTGAAATCCGCCGCCGAGCTGATCGTGCAACCCGCCCGCCGCCATCAGTTTCAGCGTGCGCTCGATCATCTGCAGGCACGCCCCGCCCTCGTCGCTCTCGTTTCCAAGACGATCGGCCAGCTGGAGCAGCAGTCGCGGCACCACCGGACGCGGGAACTTCGGCGCCCCGCCCCAGCCGCCCCACTCGGGGTCGAACATCGCCTCGCAGCGGTCGATGAAATCGCCGAACACCTTTTCACCCGGCATCCCCTGAACCACGGCCTCCGCCGTACTTTCCTGCCGCAGGTGCGCCATCACCTTGCGCGCGCTTTCCTCCATCTTCGCCCGGTCCTCGCACCACAGGCGGGCCAGCTCAAGGCAGATCCGCGTGAATCCCGGGCGTCCTCCGCGGTCGGTCGGCGGAAAGTAGGTCCCGCCGACCACCGGCTCACCGTCGGGGGTCAGCCACACGCTCATCGGCCACCCCCCCTGACCCGTCGTCGCCTGGACGAAGGCCATGTAGGTGCCGTCGAGATCGGGCCGTTCCTCCCGGTCCACCTTCACGCACACGAAGTGCTCGTTCATCACCTTCGCGACCGCTTCGTTCTCGAAGCTCTCGCGCTCCATCACGTGGCACCAGTGGCAGGTCGAGTAGCCGACCGAGAGAAACACCAGCACGTCCCGCCGACGCGCCTCTTCGAAGGCGGCGTCACTCCAAGCCACCCACTCGACCGGATTGTCCTTGTGTTGCAGCAGGTAGGGAGAGGTCTCGTTCGCCAGCGCATTCGCCATGCCCCGACCCTGAACCCGCGCCCCCGGCCTGTCGCCCGAAATCCGAAATGGAGCGCCGGTTATGAAACCGGCATCCGCCCGCTCTTGCGCTCCCTCATTCCCCAGCAGCCCGCTCCGTCAACCCAATGAACCTCTGCTGCCGGGTTCCAGGCGATTCAGAAGGATGACTTCCCCACCGGATCACCACTTTCCGAAAGCACCTTCCGCATCGTCTCCCCGCGGTCGGGGGAAAAGTAGAGCCCGTCGGTGTAGAGGAACCACCACTTCTCTCCTTCCTGCAACTCGCCGGTGGTCGCGATCAGGCCGCCGCCGGGGACGTCGCCCTCGATGTCGATCCAGTCCCAGGAGCGGCCGAAGGACTGGAGGCTTCGCGACACGCGGCCCGGCGTCTCCGGATCCAGCGCCTGGGTGAACAGGACCCCGCTGTTCTTCTTGTGCGGCACCCTCGAGCCATGGATCGCGGTGATCGGGCGCATCCATTCCACATGCTTGTAGATCGGGACGCCCCACAAGTCGCCGCCGTAGTTGTGCTTCAGCCCGTGCGAGGTGGCGATGCGCCAGTTGCGATCATGGTTCATCATCTTCGAGAAGCTGAGATTGTAGAAACCATCGACCTCACTGAAGTGATAGGTATGCATCTGCGCCCGCTGCTTGTCGAGGAACAGGGTTCGGCCGCCCTCTCTCCCGGTCAACTGCGCCGGCTCGCCGCGCCCGAGGTATTTCATGAAGGAGTCGCCGCAGTTGGTCGCTGAAACACTGTACTTCCAAGGCGAGACAACCACCGAGGTGTAGCGCCCCCCATCCTTGGTCCGGCGGTGTTCCCAGGTCTCGCCTCCATCTTCGCTGATGAAGAAGCCCTTGGACTCGGTTCCGGCGAAGATGCGGTCATCGTCTTCGCGATCGAAGACCAGCACCTCCCCGCACAGGGCCGAGGGCCCGTCGCCATCGAAGTCCCCCGGGAAATCGAGCGCCTTCCAGCTCTTTCCTCCATCGACGGTCTTCCACAGACCGCTCACCAGCTTGCCCTCCTCGCTCCGCCCCGCGGCACGGAGCATGATGTCGGGATTCTTGCGATGGATCGCCACGCTACGCACCGCATTGGCATGCCCCTTGAGGTCACCATTGATCGCGCGCCAGGTTTTTCCTCCATCCGTGGTGCGTCCGAGACCCATCGCGGATGACCGGACGACCACGACATCCGGGTCGGAATCCGCCATCACCACGCCGGTGAGGCGGTCGCCTCCGGTTCCCTCGGCCACCGGGGGGTCGGGATAGCCGCTGCCATCCGCCACACCCTGCTCAACCACCAGATCGGAAACCTTGCAGCGATAGAAGCCGTCCGACTCGCCCTTGGTCCGAATGAAGAGTCCTGCATGCATCCGCTCACTGAGGTTCTGCTGATAGGTTCCGCCGGGAACCCACTGCTTGCCGTCCTCCGAAGTCCACCCCATGAGCAGGCCACCCTGCCGGGTGATCCGCAGCCAGGAATGCTCCTCGGGAAGACGGAAGGACGACTTGCGGGAGCCCCCGAGATCGGCGCTGTCGGCCGAGGCTCGAAGCCCGTCGCCGGAGGTCTGCACCACGTAGTAGCCCTTGCCGAAATTCCAGTTGCGCCCGTCGCTCCGCTCGAAGGCGGCCAGCCCCACCCAGGCATCACGGTGCACGCCCGAGGTGGCGTAGTCGTTGATGCGGCCGGTGACGGTGAAGTCGCCATCCACCGGCTTCATGACGCCGTGCATGCCATGGCCGACGAAACTGAAATCTCCCGGACCCGTCTGCGAGAAGCCCGTCATGACGTCCTCGGCTCCCAGGTTGAGCACCATCCACTCGTCGGCGACCGGCTTCGCCCTCACCGTGAGGGTCTCAAGATCGCCGTAATCGACGGTTTTCCCGCCGTCATACCGGATCCGCACGCCAAGGCCATGCTCGCCCCCGGGCAGGGGACCCTCATAACTCAGCACCGCCTCTTCTCCGCTGGTGAGCTTCTTGTCGCTCAAGATCAGCGTCGCCTCGTCGATCTTGTGACCTCGGGGATCGACGACGGCCCGCACCACCCCTTTGCCGTCTTCGGCAATCCGAGCTTCCAGAGCAACTTGCGGCGTCCGGTCGCGATCGAGCACCTTGAACGCACTCGAGCGCATGGGCCGTCGCTCCATCCCCGGTCCCTCCCATTCCAGATCGAAGTTGCTGCGGATGGGATGGGCCGCGAGGTGGGACAGCCGGAAAGGGACGAGCCCCTTGCCCAAGGGGACCACCGCGCTGTGTTGCTTCGTTCCCGCGTTGCGATCGCGGACGATCCGCTCCTCGCCGTCGATCTCGAGGCGGTAGTTGCCGTCGATCTGGGTGTGGAAAAGATAGACCCCAGCCTGCGGGACATCGATGAAACCCTCGAACTCGAGGCCATAGTGCTGCCCGTCCACGCCATCCTTGACCCCCCGCCGCGGATACGCCGCCAGTCCCTTTCGAACCAGCTTCCCGGTCGGGATGTCATCGAGACTCTCCCAGCAATCCTTGCCATGGCCGCGGACATGGACCGTGTAGCTGACGCCGGAGAACAGTCCCTCACTCGGAAGCGCCTCCGCCTCGGGAACCGCGACCGGTTCCGCCCGGACCACCACCGGCTCGGCCTGCTGGTCGAAAATGTCCCACGCCGTCATGCGGATGGTCGGCTGCCTCACTTCGACATCGATAAGGAGGTGACGAACGTTCGGCATGCGCTGGTGGGCGACCGCCTCCGGCGTCCCGGCGCATTCCGGATTGTCGAAGACCTCGATCTTGTAGGCAAAGAAGGGCGTGGCGGTTCTCGGCACATCCCAGGAAACGACGACCTGCCCCTTTGTGGCGATGGCCCGCACCTTCTCCACCCCGGGCTCGCCCAGCACGGGTGCGGCGGGCTGTTTCGCCTCCTTCACAATGCGCTCGTTGCCGGGCAGAATCTCGGCCCCCTTCAGTCCCCAGGGCAGATGCTTCCGGGTCTGGGCGTACTCGATCGCATGATACTCGTGATCGCCCTCGGGCACCACCTCCATCACGACGTGGCTGCGCCGGTCGATCACCAGCTTGTTGGAACGGCGCCACTCCCCCTCCTTGCGGTAGTAGCCGAAACGCCGGTCGAGCGGGCGCGGCATGTCGCCCGCGCCGAAGGGCTCGATGAAGCCCTTGTTTTCCCCGAACCCCTCGGCCCGGAAGGGCACCCTGAGAATCGCCACCAGGTGCCACTCGTTGCGATGCACATCCTTGATCCAGCGCGCGCAGTAGGAATGCTCCGCCTCCGGATCGAGAGGGCGCCAAAGCCTCGCGACCTGGGTGTACCAACGCTTCCGGGTCATGAACGGCCAGGCCCCGCCCCTCGCCTTCAAGGAAGCACTGCAGCCCTCGCCGGCCGACTCGTTCACGATGCCCAGGCTCTCGGCGCAATCGACATACAGCGGCACGCCGCCATCCTTCGCACCGCCCCACCAGGACCAGACGTTTCCGGGCACGTAGGCGTCCTGCTCGGCCTCGCTCGGATTGGGAATCAGGTCCGGCCCGGCTTTGAGCGACGAAATGAACCCGCCATAGAAAGTGACGCTGCCCTCCTCGTTCCCGAAACCCGTGTTCCAGTTGGCATAGTAGGTGCCCACGGGCCAGTACGGCCAGCGCAGGTCCATCATGAGAATGTCCGCCCCCGGCTCCATGACCTCCTCGTACCAGGTGGCATGGGCCGTCTGGGGCGCGATGGCCCCGCAAAAGAGGGCGCCAAACGACAGATTCAGCGCCAGTGATCGAAGGGACCGCATGGTCAGTTGGATCCGGTCGGACATGAGAGGAGCCTCGAGTTTCGGGGTGGTTCGATGAATCTCGCGGTCACCGCACGACCATCAGGCAAGGACGCGAACGTTCCGGACATGGTCGGCGCAATCTTCATGAGGCGAAGATCCATACAGCGATCTGGAACGAGACATTTCCTCAAATGTGTCACCACCGCGGCGCCGAGCGAGGGGATCTCTCGCCTCGCGGAGCGAACTCGACCACACGGACCCGGCACCCGCCAGCGAGCTCCTTCCACGCCTGCCGATACGACCGCGGCGATGACCCGACTCGGAAACTTCCGATGATCGACAGGCAGACTACTCGGCGAAAGGCAGCTTGCCTTCGCCTCGTGCCGACGTTTCGCCGGCCCCACCCTCCTTTTCGTAGACCCGGACGTAGTCGACTTCCATCTTCGCGGGGAAGTTCGTGGACTCGTCGGGGTTGCCCAGGAACTGGCCGCCGACGGCGAGGTTGAGCAGCAGGTGGAAGGGCTTGTCGAAGGGCGCCGGCCACGGATTCAGGTCGTCCTCGGAGGCCGGCTTCACCCCGCCCTGGGCGTCGCGCTGCGAGCTGCTCCACCAGAAGGTCTTGGTCGAGTAAAGCTGGTCGTCGACGTACCAGCGGATCGCGCCGGGTTCCCACTCGATGGCATAGGTGTGGAAGTGGTCGATGCCCTTCCCCTCCGGAAAGGTGAACTCGCCGCCCGAGTGCTCGTTGGCCGGCCAGCCGCCGCCGTAGTGGATGGTGCCGAGCACCTTGCCCGGCTCCTGGCCGCGCGCCTCCATGATGTCGATCTCGCCCGACGCCGCCCAGCCGCCGTATTCCTCCCCCTCCGGCAGCATCCAGATCGCCGGCCACAAGCCCTGCCCCACCGGCAGCTTCGCCCGGATCTCGAAGCGCCCGTAGCGCTGCGCGAAGAGGGCTTTTCCGTCCCGGGTCACCGTCCGCATCCGCGCCGAAGTGTAGCCACAGCCGTGCAGCGATTCCTTCTTCGCCTCGATGACGAGCTTGCCGTCCTTCAGCGTGGCGTTCTCTTCGGTGTAGTACTGGAGTTCGTTGTTGCCCCAGCCGTGGATCCACTGGTTGGCGTCGTAGTTGTAGAAGCCATTGCCCACCTGGAAACCCCACTTGGAACGGTCGATCTCCTTGCCGTCGAACTCGTCACTCCAGACGAGATTCCAATCGGCGGCGGCGAGCGAAGGGACGAGGGCGAGCAACAGGAGTGTTTTCATCGAAGGAAGCGTCATGACGATCGGCCGAGCAGCCCAGCGCGCGGGCGGTTTTACGTCCACCCCCCAACCGGGCTGTCAACCGCGCTCACGAATACACGGCCACCGGGCCGGTGTTGCCTCCCTGCACGCGACGAAGCTTCTCGACCGACGCCACCACCGCCTCGGCCGCCTTCTCGATCTCCTCCATCGTCACCAAGTGCGAGATCCCGAAGCGCAGGCTGCTCCGCGCCTTGGCATCGGAGAAGCCCATCGCCTTCTGCACGTGACTCGGCTTCTGCTTGCCGGTCATGCACGCACTTCCCGCCGAGCAGGCGACGCCCCGGTCCTCCAGAAGGATGAGCAGACCCGCCGCCTCGCAGCCCGTGAAGGACAGATGACTGGTCCCCGGCAGCCGGTGAATGAGGTCGCCGTTCACCGAAACGCCGTCGAGCCGCTCGACGACGATCGCTTCCAAGCGGTCGCGCAACCTACCGATGAGATGACCGTCCCGGTCATGACCCAAACGCTCCCCCGCCATTTCCGCCGCTTTCCCCATCGCGACGATCCCGGCGACGTTCTCCGTGCCGCTTCGTCGATCCCCCTCCTGCCCCCCTCCGCGGATCATCGGTTCGAAACGGCAGCCCTTCTTCACATACAGGGCCCCCACTCCCTTCGGCCCGTGGAACTTGTGGGCGCTGAGCGAGAGGAAATCCACCGGCACCTCCTTCACATTCACCGGGATCTTCCCGACCGCCTGGATCGCATCGGTGTGAAAAGCGAGCCCGCACTCCTTCGCGATCGTCGCCGCCTCGGCGAGCGGCTGGATCACGCCGCTCTCGTTGTTCGCCCACATCAGCGACGCGAAGCCTCCGCCCTCGCTCGCCCCCTCGCAGGCCTGCCGGAAGGCGTCGAGTTCCAGCCTTCCGCCCGCATCGACGCCCACCCGTTCCACGGCGAAGCCCACCTTCTCGAAGGTCTCCACCGGCCGCAGCACCGCGCTGTGCTCGATGGCCGAAGTGATCACCCGGCCCTCCTTGCGCCCGACCAAGCGCGACAGCCATTTCAGTGCCATGTTGGTGCTCTCCGTTCCACCGCCGGTGAAGACGATCTCCTCGGGATCCGCCCCGATCAGCCTCGCCACCTGCCCGCGGGCGTTCTCGACCGCCCTGCGCGCCTCCTTCGCCGGACCGTAGGCCGAGTTCGGATTGTGGAAATGGTCGCGCAGCCACGGAAGCATGGCATCGACCACCTCCGGCAGCACCGGGGTGGTCGCATTGGCATCGAGATAGATCACGGGGAGGAGAGTAGGGTGCGGAACCGACACCATCAAGCGGTGGAACCCTGAGGAGCGCCGATTATGAAATCGGCCCCGTCTACTCTCCTTCGCCCCGTGCTCGCCCAGCGAAGCGGGCGCCTCTACGACTCTCTCACCAGCAGCTCATTCACCTGCCGATTTCATAATCGGCGCTCCCTCCATTCCCCGTTGGACAGCGGGCCGACCGACACTACTCCTGCCCATGCGGCACCTTCTCCTCATCCTCGGCGACCAGCTCGATCCCGAGAGCCCGGTCCTCGCCGACATCGATCCGGACCAGGATCTCATCTGGATGTGCGAGGCGTCCGAAGAGTCCACCCACGTCAAATCCCACAAGCAACGCATCACCCTGTTTCTCTCCGCCATGCGCCATCACCGCGACTGGCTGCGCGAGAAGGGCCATCCGGTGGACTACACCCCCCTCGACGCCGATGGCCACAGCGGCACGCTTTCCGGCGAGCTCACCAAGGCCATCGAGAAACACCGGCCCGGGCGCGTGCGGGTGGTTGAGCCCGGAGAGCACCGGGTCCGTCAGGCGCTCGAAGGCGCGTGCCGTCGTCTCTCGGTGCCGATCGATGTGCTCACCGATTCCCACTTCTTCTCGACCGTCGAGGATTTCCGCGCCCACGCGGAAGGCCGCAAGTCGCTGCGCATGGAGTTCTTCTACCGCGAGATGCGCAAGCGCCACGGCATCCTCATGGACGACGGCGAGCCGGTCGGCGGCGACTGGAACTATGACAAGGAGAACCGCAAAAGCTTCGGCAAAAGCGGGCCCGGCGAGCTGCCCGAACCCACCCACTCCGAGCCCGACGGGATCACCCAAGAGGTGATCGGGTTGGTCGAGGAGCAGTTCCCCGACCATCCCGGGGCGCTCGAGAGTTTTCGCTGGCCGGTCACCCGCCGCTCCGCCCTCGCTCACCTCCGATCCTTCATCGACGACCGCCTGCCGGACTTCGGCGACTATCAGGACGCCCTCTGGACCGATGAGCCCTTTCTCTATCACTCACTCATCTCCTCCTCCCTCAACCTCAAGCTGCTCAATCCCCGGGAGGTCATCGAGGCCGCCGAGCAGTCCTACCGCGATGGGCACGCCCCGCTGGCCGCCGTCGAGGGTTTCATCCGCCAGATCCTCGGCTGGCGGGAATACGTCCGCGGCATCTACTGGCTCCACATGCCTGAATACCTGGAGCGCAACGCGCTCGGCGCCGACCAGCCGCTGCCCGATTTCTACTGGACCGGCGAGACCGGGATGAACTGCCTGCGTCAGGCCATCGGCCAGACGCTCGAGCACGGCTACGCCCACCACATCCAGCGGCTCATGGTCACCGGCCTCTACGCACTGCTGCTGGGGGTCCGCCCGCAGGAGGTGCACGAGTGGTATCTCTGCATCTACGTCGATGCGGTCGAGTGGGTCGAGCTGCCGAACACGCTCGGCATGTCCCAGTTCGGCGACGGCGGCGTGATGGCCTCGAAGCCCTACTGCGCCTCCGGCAAGTACATCCAGCGCATGAGCAACTACTGCGCCGGCTGCCGCTACAACCCGGCCAAGCGCACCGGCGACGACGCCTGTCCGTTCACCACGCTCTACTGGGATTTCCTGCTACGGAACGAGGACCGGCTCCAGGGCAACCCGCGCATGACGATGCAGCTCCGCAACCTCAAGAGACTCGGCGACGACGACAGGGAGGCCATCCACGATCAGGCCGAAATGATCCGCTGCGGCGGGAGATGAGGCAATAAGCGCAATGGAGCGCCGATTATGAAATCGGCATCCGCGTTGTGTCGGGACATCCGCACCAAGCCGGGGATGCCGATTTCATAATCGGCGCTCCATCCCTACGCCCGCGCATAGATCGGCGCGAAACTCGCCACGCCGAGGAAAGCCAGCACGATCAGGATCTGCTTCGAAAGCACCACGGTTTCCGGCAACGCAAAGATCCCGAGAATCAGGCAGCCCTCGGCCAGCGCCATGCCCACGATCGCCGTCGAGATCAGCTTCTGCCCCCTCATCTTCGGGACGACCCCCCAGCGAATCACGAAGCTCGCCAGAAACGCGCCGAACGCCGCGAGGAAGATGGGGCTCGCGAACGACACCGGTTCGCCTTCGCCGGACGGCCATCCGCCGCCGACAAACATCAGGATGAAGCCCATGCCCGAAAGCAGGGCAAGCCAGATCACCCACAGAACCTGAGGCGGGGCCGGGTTGCGATTCATTGGCTCACTTTCCCCAGCGCTCGAGCAGGGTGGTCGCCATGTCGCTCGGCGTTTCCGCCACCGCGATGCCGCACTCGGCGAGGATCTTCTTCTTCGCATCCGCCGTGTCCTCGTCGCCACCGACGATCGCACCGGCGTGACCCATGCGACGACCGGGAGGCGCGGTCGCGCCGGCGATGAAGCCGCAGATCGGCTTCTTGCAGTGGTCCTTCGCCCAGCGCGCGGCCTCGGCCTCGGCGTTGCCGCCGATCTCGCCGATCATGATGATCGCTTCGGTCTCCGGGTCGTCGTTGAACATCTTCAGCGTGTCGAGGTGCGAGGTCCCGTTGATGGGGTCGCCGCCGATGCCGACGCAGGTGCTCTGGCCGTAGCCGAGCGTGGTAAGCTGATAGACCGCCTCGTAGGTGAGCGTGCCGGAGCGCGAAACGACGCCGACGTTGCCGCGCTGGTGGATGTATCCCGGGGCGATGCCGATGCGGCAGCCACCGTGGCTTTTCTCACCGGTCCCCGGCGTCACGACGCCCGGGCAGTTCGGACCGATCAGGCGCGACTTCGAGCCCTTCATCGCTTCCTTCACCCGCATCATGTCCATCACCGGAATGCCCTCGGTGATCGCGACCACGAGATCCACACCGGCATCGACCGCCTCGAGGATCGCATCGGCGGCGAAGGGCGGCGGCACGAAGATCGCCGAGGCCGTCGCACCGGTCTCCGCGACCGCCTGGGACACCGTGTCGAACACCGGCACCTTGTCTTCAAAGGTCTGCCCGCCCTTGCCGGGCGTCACGCCCGCCACGACCTGGGTGCCGTAGTCGAGGGAGAGCTTCGCATGACGGCCGCCGAAGCTGCCGGTGATGCCTTGGATCAGGACCTTGGTGTTTTCGTCGATCAGAATGGCCATTGCCTTGAGAGGTTGGAGATTGGAAAAATGGAGGTTTAGGAAACGGCCTGGACGATCTTCTGGGCGCCGTCGGCCATGCTGTCGGCGGTGACGATGTTCAGCCCGCTTTCGGCGAGCGTTGCCTTCCCGGCCTCGACGTTGTTGCCTTCGAGGCGGACGACCAGCGGCAGCGGCAGGCCGGTCTCCTTGGCCGCCGCGACCACGCCCTCGGCGATCACGTTGCAGTCCATGATGCCGCCGAAGATGTTGATCAGGATGCCCTTCACGTTGGCATCGCCGAGGATGATCTTGAAGGCCGCCGCGACCTGCTCCTTCGAGGCGCCGCCGCCGACGTCGAGGAAGTTCGCCGGCTCGCCGCCGTAGTGCTTGATGATGTCCATCGTCGCCATCGCCAGGCCCGCGCCGTTGACCAGGCAGGCGATGTTGCCGTCGAGACCGATGTAGTTGAGATCGTATTCCGAGGCGGCCACCTCGCGCGGGTCCTCCTCCTCGGTGTCGCGCATCTCCACGATGTCCGGGTGGCGGTAGAGCGCGTTGTCGTCGAAGCCGAACTTCGCATCCAGCGCCAGCACGCGGCCGTCGGGCGTGGTCACCAGCGGGTTGATCTCGAGCATCGAGCAGTCGCAGGCGATGAACAGCTTGTAGAGGTTCTTGAGCAGCTTGCCGAACTGCTTGGCGAAGTCGCCGGAAAGCCCCAGCGCGGCGGCCAGCTTGCGGATCTCGTAGCCCTGCAGGCCGAGCAGCGGGTGGACGAACTGGCGGATGATCTTCTCCGGCGTGTCGTGGGCGACATCCTCGATGCTCATCCCGCCTTCGGTGGAGGCGACGATCACCGGACGGCAGGTCGCGCGGTCCATCAGGATGGAAAGGTAGTATTCGTGGGTGATGTCGACCGCCTCGGCGACCATCACCTTTCGCACCAGGCGGCCGGCTTCTCCGGTCTGCACGGTCACCAGCGTCTCATCGAGCATCTTGCCGGCGAATTCCGCGGCCTGCGCCGGCGAATCGATCAGATGCACCCCGCCCTGGAAGCCGTTCTTGAAGTGGCCCTTGCCACGTCCGCCGGCATGGACCTGCGCCTTGATCACCAGCTTCGAGCCGGCGAACTCCTCGGCCGCAGCCGCCGCCTCCTCCGGGGTCGATGCCACCTTGCCCTTCGGACTCGGGACGCTGTACTGATCAAAGAGCTGCTTGGCCTGATATTCGTGGATATTCATGACACGGGAAATGCGCGGCGCGACGCTGGGTCGGACGGCGGGGAGGGTCAAGGACACGTTCCGATTTCAGGCGGATTGTGCCGGACCCGTCCGCAAGGCTTCCGCGAGCAGCAAATGGTACTCGTCCCGCGGCACCTCGTGGCCGCCGAACTGTCGCAGGTGGTCGGTCATCCACTGGGTGTCGAGCAGCACCACCCCTTCCTCCCGCAGCCACTCGACCAGATGCACCAGCGCGATCTTCGAGGCGTCCGTCCTGCGTGAGAACATGCTCTCGCCGAAGAAGGCCCGGCCGAGCCGCACTCCGTACAATCCGCCCTGCAGGCCCTCGTCGTCCCAGCACTCGACCGAGTGGGCGTGCCCCAGCTCGAAGAGGCGGACGTAGCTGGCGACGATGGTATCATCGATCCACGTCTCGTCCCGGTCGGCGCAGGCCCTCATGACGTCCTCGAAGGCCGTGTCGCGCCGGATCTCGAACGGGCGCTTCTTCAGCGACCGACGCAGTCCCTTGGGGAGGTGGAAGCGGTCGTCGAGCGGGATCAGCCCGCGCATGACCGGCGAAAACCAGGAGAGCCCCTCGTCATCCGCCATCGGAAACACGCCCTGGGCGTAGGCCGACAGCAGTACCTCGGGAGGGATGGGATCGCTCATCGCGCCTCCGATTTCCGCACTTCACTCAGCACCTCGCCATCACGCACCTTGGTCCTCAGCTCCGAGCCGGGTTCGACCTGATCGACCGAGCGCAGCACCCGCCCCTGGTCGTCCATCGTGATCGAGAAGCCGCGCTCGAACGCCGAATCCGGACCCAGGGCCCGCAGCAGTCCCCGGAGGCGATCCAGCTTCTCTCCCCGTCCGGCCATCTCCTGCTCGATCGCACGGAACAAGCGCCGGGCCAGCCCCTCCGCCTCTTCGCGCTGACGCGCCAGCCGGCGCGCCGGGCGAACGGCTTCCAACGATCGCGCCGCCGAACGAAGCTCGAGCACCCGCTCGCGCCAAGCTGCCTCCACCGCACCGCGAAGGCGGTCGCGCAGGCCGTCCACCCGCATCGAGGGATCGCGCAGGAGCCGCTCGCCACCGCGTGACAGCACCCCCCGCCGGGCATTCTCGAGCAGCAACTCGAGCCGATCGATCCGGTCCTCGACCCGGCGCTCCAGGCGGCGGCGCATCGCTTCCACGCGCTCCTTCAGTTCCCGCCCTGACGGCGCCGCCAGCTCAGCCGCCGCACTCGGCGTCGGGGCCCGCAGATCGGCCACAAAGTCGGCGATGGTGAAGTCGATCTCGTGTCCGACCGCCGAGATCACCGGGATCGGGCAGTCGGCGATCGCCCGCGCCACGACTTCCTCGTTGAAATTCCACAGGTCCTCCAGCGATCCGCCACCGCGCCCCACGATCAGGACATCACAAGGGGGAATATCCTGCCCGGACTCCCCCATCCGTCGGATCGCCTCGGCGATTTCCCGCTCCGCGCCCTTTCCCTGAACCCGCACCGGGAACAGCACCGGCTCGACCCACGGAGCCCGGCGCTCGAGCACGTTCAGAATGTCACGGATCGCCGCTCCGGTGCCCGAAGTCACCAGACCGATCCGCATGGGAAACGCGGGAATCGTCCGCTTGCGCTCCGCGGCGAACAGCCCCTCGGCATCCAGCTTCCGCTTCAAGGCCTCGAAGCGCGCCTGCAGTTCGCCGACCCCCGCCAGCTCGACCTTCTGCACGATGACCTGCAGCTGGCCCCGCGCCTCGTAGACGCTCGGCTCGGCGAACACGCGCACCTTCACCCCGTCCTCCAGCACCTCCGCGCCCGGTCGCCGACGTGCGCCGAACATCGCGCAGGAAATCTGCGCCCGCTCGTCCTTCAGCGAGAAATACCAGTGCCCGCTGCCCTGCTTGCGCAGGTTCGACACCTCGCCCTCGACCCATTGCTCGCCCAGCTCGACCTCCAGCAGGTTCTTCACCCGCCGCACGAGCTGGGTCACGCTCAGGGCCTTCTTCTCCTTGCCGTCGCCGAAAAGCTCCACGGGCCGATGATGGCCAGCCTCGGGGCCGACTCAACGGCAATTCCACCTTCCCGGATCGACAGCAACCGTGGCGCAAAGCTCTGCTTTGCGAGCCGATGCACGATGGCTCCGCCTCGTGCCGAGCCACCCCAGCGCCTCGCCTCACGCCTCAACAGTTGGCCACACCTGCGATCAGGAAATGCGTTGCCCCCTTCAGGGGGGCCTCGCTGCAGCCACTCAAGCCCCGGTCGCCTTTCGGATCATCTCAAAATGGCGGTCGCGTTCCAGCAACTCGACTCCGTGACGTCTGGCACAGGCGAAGATCAAAATGTCGCCCAAAGGAACATTCACTCCGGCCCGGAGACAGCGCCGACCGAACTCCGCGGCTGCCATCCAGCACTCGTCATCGAAATCCAGCCACACGCTCAGCTCCCGCCAGCCCTGAAGGTTCTCTTCCTCCCTGAGCCCCCGCGCTCCTTGGTGCAGCTCCAGCCAGACCGGCCAAGCCATCGCGCAATCTCCGCCCTCCAGCAGATCGCCGACTTCCTTCTGCAGAGACTCCTCGCCTCCCTTGCGAGAGACCTCCACCCACACCGAGCTGTCGATCAGGATCACCGGGCTTGCGGCTCCAGCCCCTCACGCTCGGCGATCTCCGCGAGATCTCCGCACTCGATCTCCTCGTTGCTGGCGAAATCGAGCGTACCGAAGTTTGCCACGAGATCCTTCACCCGCTGCTGACGATTGTAGGCCTCCAGAGCCTTCACCACCGCCTCGCGCTTTGTTTTCGCCCCGGAAAAGCGCATGGCATCCGCCAAGGTCTCATCGGGAATATCGATCGTCGTTTTCATGGATTCCAGAATACCTCTTTATCGGAATCCCTCAAGTCGGGACTCGCAAGGCGCTTGTGGCCGCGCCGCACCCGGCAGCCGTCGCCGTGGCTGCGCCTTCAAGGCGCAGGCCGTTACAGCGGCTTCCAGCCGCCCCGCTTCACGAGGCCGCCCGATTGGGATTCTCAAAACGCCGCCTCCACGCCGGTAGTTCCGGCGTTCCCGATCATCCCACCTCCCGATACACGCTCCGGCCCTCCTCCGGATACTTCTCCAGCACGTGCTGGAACAGCACCCCGCACTTCTGCTCGAAAAGCTCCGCCGTGTATTTCTCCGGCAATCCGGCATCCAGCATCTTCTCGATCTCCACCCGCACCGCCGCCCGTGTGGTCCGCTTGTTCCGCCATGCCAGCACCAGCAGCTCGGTCTTCAGTTTCGCCAACAGCTCCTTGCAAACCTTCTTGATCGCCTCTTCCTCCTTCGGATCGAGCTCCGGACCGGGACGCGTGAGAATGTCGAACACCGCCAGCTCCTCTTCGCTGACGTTCTCGCGCAGGTGCCGCTGCTCCTCCTCGTTGAGGTCCTTGGAAAACTTCACCAGCTCCTCGAACAGCGCCTCGATGCTCAGCGCGCCGCTGTTGTAGGCCTCGATCATCTTCTGGAAGCGGTCGAGGTAGTCGTAGCGGCTCGCGTTCAGGCGGATCAGGTTGTCCAGCTTCCGCTCGATCAGCGCCCGCAACTGCTGCGCCTCCAGGTTCTTGGTCTTCGACTTGGCGAACTTTCGCTCCAGCACATCGAAGTCCACTTGGCTCAGGTCGATCACCTTCGCCTTCGCCCCCGGTTCGACGTGTGGCTCGGCAAGGATAGCCTCGTCCAGCTTCTTCCCGATCTCCTCCATCACCGCGGTGATGTCCACCGGATCGGCCTGCGCGCGGATCGCCTTCTCCAGCTCGCGCACCACCTGCGCCTTCGGTGCCAGCTTCGGGATGATCGGGTCCGGCATCACTGCCTTGTAGAGCCGCTGCACGTCCCGCGCATGACCGAGGAACTCGTCCTTCACGTCGTCCGTCCGCATGAGCTGGTTCACCGCCGGCACGAAGTGCTTCACCGGCTCCCTCGCCACCGCTTCCAGATCCACGTTCTGCTTCCGGCAAAACTCCGCCACCTGCTCCAGCGCGATCTTCAGCGCCTCGATCAGCTCGGTCTTGTCCTTCACCGGCAGCTCGCCGCCGCTACGGCCGCTGCCGTAGATCGCCAGCGCCTTCTCCAGCTCCTGAAAAACGTTCGCGTAGTCCACGATCAGGCCGTTCACCTTGTCTCCATACACCCGGTTCGCGCGGGCGATGGTCTGCATCAGCGTGTGCCCGCGCATCGGCTTGTCGAGGTAGAGCGTCGAGCAACTCGGCGCATCGAAACCCGTCAGCCACATCGCGCAGACGAAGACGAGACGGAACTTGTCCTCCGGATCCTTGAACTTCGTCTCCAGGTCCTCCTTCACCATCCGCTCGCGGTGCGGGAGGATGTCGAAACCCTTCGCCTTCATCTCGGCGATCTCGTTCTGCCCCGGCGACACCACCACAGCCATATCCGTCTCGGTCAGGTTGCGCAGCCGCTCGATCAGCGCCGGATAGTCCGGATGCTGCGGGTTCAGCCCGTCCAGCGCCGACCGCACCCGCGCCGTCTCCGCCTCCCACTCGGCCCGCACCTTCTCGTACATCTTCAGCGTGGTCAGCTTGTCGATCGAGACCACCATTGCCTTCCCCTGATACCCGCGGTTCAGGAAATGGTGCACGATGTCCTTCGCCACCGCGTCCAACCGCTCCTCGCGGGTGATCAGGTGGTAGCGCTTGCCCAGCACCTGCTTGAGCTTATCCTCCTGGTTGTCGTCCAGCCCGGCCTCGTCGATCACCTGGTAGATCTCGTCGTTCAGCTCCGGGTTGGTGATTTCCAGCTCCGGCGTCCGGTTCTCGTAGAAAAGCGGCACCGTCGCGCCATCCTCCACGCTCTGGCGGAAGTCGTAGATGCTCACGTAGTCGCCGAAGACCTCCCGCGTCCGCTCCTCGCCGGCGATCAGCGGCGTGCCGGTGAAGGCCACGAACTTCGCGTTCGGCAGCGCCGTCCGCATGTTCATCGCCAGCGTGTCGTATTGGCTGCGGTGCGCCTCGTCGGTGAGCACGATGATGTCGTCCCGCTCGCTCAGCACCGGATGCAGCGTCCCCGGCTCGGTGCGGAACTTGTGGATGAGGGTGAACACGTAGCGGTGGTCCTCGCCCAGCAGCTTGCGCAGGTGGCTCGTGCTCGTCGCCTGGCAATGCCCCTCCGTCGCCGCCCCGCAGGTGGCGAAGGTCCGGTAGATCTGCGTGTCCAGCTCCTGCCGGTCCGTGATCACCACGAAGGTCCAGTTCCCCGCCAGCTTGCGGAACACCTTCTCGGCAAAAAACACCATCGAGTAGCTCTTGCCGCTCCCCTGCGTGTGCCAAAACACACCCACGCGTCCGTCCTTCACTGTCTTCAGCGCCTCAACCGCGCGGTTCACGCCGAGGAACTGGTGGTTTCGAGCCACCAGCTTGCCCACCGCTCCCTTGCTCTCCGAGAAACGGCAATAGTTCTCCAACAGGTCCAACAACCGGCTCTTCTCACAGGTTCCCCGCAACAGCGTGTTCAGCGAAATGTCCGGCGTCTCGTCCTCCGCCGCCACCTTCTTCCAATCGGCGAAATGCTCCCACGCCGCCGTCAGGCTGCCGATCTTGCTCTGCACCCCGTTCGAGACGAGGACAAACCCGTTGTAGTGGAAAAGCTGCGGGATCGATTCCTGGTAGTCGGCCAGGTTCTTGTCGAAGGCCTCGCGCACGTGCACCCCCGGCTTCTTCAGCTCGATCAACACCAGCGGCAACCCATTCACGAAGCCGATCAGGTCCGTCCGCCGCGTGTAGAGGTCGCCGCTGATCCAGAACTGCGAGACCAGCAGGAAATCATTCGCCGCCGGGTCGTCCCAATCGATCACCCGCACCACCTCCGTCCGCTGTCCGCCGCGCTCGCGGTCCGGGATGGTCACCTTCACCCCGCCGCGCAGTAGCTTGTCGGTCTCCCGGTTCGCCTCCACCAGGCTCAATGCCGAGCGATCCCGCGTCAGCTCCTCCACCGCCGCATCCAGCGCCTCGGCGGGAAGGTCCGGGTTCAACGATTGGAGCGCCGGCTTCAGCCGCCCCATCAGCACCACCTCCCGCTTCGCCTCGCGGCCGAGGTTGCTCACGCCCGAAGTCCACTCGTCATAGGCATTCACCGAGTCCCAGCCCAGCTCATGCTCCAAGAGCTGGATCGCCGGTTGCTCGATCAGGTGGTCTTCGGTGTAGCCGCTCATGGTGACATGATTAGGTCGATCGTCTTCGCGAACTCTTCGAAAGCATCTAGCGACCCCGGGACATTCGAAAGAGGCTCCTGCAACTCAATGAGAGGGAGCCCCGCCCCGTCATTACCCATTCGCGCCGGGCAGATCGCGGATAAGCGGTCGACCAATGGCTGGACACGAGCATGCTCCAAGCGTCGGCAAAAGACGCACAAACGAATGTCAGCGAGATACTCGCCCGTTCGGAACCATACGATCTCCATGTCTCCCCAATGTGGGTAGCTGGCCCCAATCGCCCACTCCTGAGGCCATCGAAGAACCCGCACCGAGGGGTCAGCCTTGCCTGTGGCCGCCGTCATTCTTCGGCGGATCTCTTCGACCATCACAGACCCATAACGCACCGACAGCGCCTTGAGGCGTTCGACCTCGACAAAGTTTTCCTCAATCAACTGAATCTCCGGATCCGTCATGGCGGGTGTGCAAAGTGTCTCAAGAATGTGCCTGATGAACTCCTTCGCGAAGATGCCCCATCTTGAGGCGCAGGGATCCGGGAACGTTTCCGCGAGAGCGCTTCGAATCCTTCCAAAGAGCGTCCCGTAGGAAAGTCCAATCCAACCCTGGGCATGCGCCTCACCCTGCGGCGACAAGATCACCAGGATGGGATCTGCGGCTCCCAAATGGGTCCGCACGTAGCGCTCGTACTCATCGAATGGGTTGTTCTGCTCGTGATAGACCTTGTTCTCGATGACCATGGCCCAGCCGCGCCCTTGGAGGAGCAGGTCGATTCGTTTCCCAGTATCCGTCGGCCATTCCCGGTCCACCGACGTTTTCTCGAGGCGAAGTCCGGACTTCGAAACACGGGACGCACCGCCTTCGTTTGCCAGCGAATCGAACAAGGCCTCCAGAAACAGAGTGCCCAATTCATGCCCTGCATCGGGCCGGAGAAAGAAGGCCAGCAGATCAGAGGTCGGGTTCTCGTAGTATCCGCGGCCCCCGATGGAAAACAGGGTCGGCTCACGCCGCGTTTCCTTCAGCTCCCGAATCCTCTCCAAAAGCTGGAGCGGCACCCGATCTTCGACCTCGGCGCTCATGATTGACCTCCTATTTCACGAAAAATCCCACTTTCACCGTGCGGTGAAACACCCCAAAAACGTGAAACTTTCCATGCCACCTCCTCCGTCTTCTCTAATTCCCGCTTGCGAATTGGGTGACGCTGTGGCACACATTTCCCCATGAACACGGCCACCAAGAAGGCGAAATCCGAGCGTCTCGTCGCCCGGATTAGCCCGGACGACAAGGAAACCATCGAGCGTGCCGCCGAAATGGAAGGCCGCTCGCTGGCTGCCTTCACCGTCGAACACCTGCTCGCCAAGGCCCGCGAGGTCATCGAGGAACGCACCGTCATCCGGCTCAACGAAGAGGAATCCCGTCGCTTCGTGGAAATCCTCAACACCCCCCCACGCAAGCCGACGAAGGAGATGCTCGATGCCTTGAAGCTGTATCGGGAGACGGTCATCGAGCATTGAGGAGTTCGGCCACCGCCTGCATCGGCAGGAACATTCGCTGCGGAGTCAGCGGCTCGAAGCCGAAGCGCTGGTAAAAGGACGCCGCCGCCTCGTCCTTCGGATCGGTCACGAGGGCGATCGAAGCAACATCCGCCGCCGCGTCGGCACTTCGCCGCATGGCGCTGAAAAGCAGACGCGTCCCCAGACCCTGACCGCGAAAGTCGAGGGATACCGCCAGCCGCCCCAGCAAGGTCGCCGGGAGTTCGGGATAACGAGGCAGCTTCTTGAGCAGCTTTTCCGGTAGCGACGCCCGCTCGATCGTCGCCGCCGACAACGTGTAGTATCCTACGATCCGCGAGCCGCCCTCCTCCTCCGTCGCCACGAAACACGCCGCTACTCCCGAGGCGACATCCTTTCGCGCACGCTTGGAGAGGTATTCGTTGAGTGCACCCACACCGCAGTCGAAGCCTTCGCGGTCGTGAAGCGAGGGATTGAGGGGGTAAACATGGAGGATGTTGCTCATTCTTCGATCTCCTCCTGCGGCGCTCCGGTGGTTTGGAACTCTGTCTTCAGCTTCTGCCCGAGGGGTTTCAGGCGGGCTCCAAAGGCCTTCTCCAGCCGCTTCACGTGCTCGACCAGCCACTCGATCATCTCCGGCCAGTTGTCCGGGTCGTAGCCGTCGAACTCCTTCCGATGACGGATGCCCGAGGCCTTCTTGTCGTCAAGCCGCAGCCACTCGAACTCGGCTCCGAAGTCCGCTTCGATCGCCTCCCTCTGCTCGTGAAGGCGGTCGAACAGCCACTTGTTCTCGGCCTTGCTGCCCCGCCCAATCGAGAGATCCGCCCGGGCCTCCTTCTGCGAAAAGATCATCGTGTAAGGCACGCCGCTCAGCCCGGACCCCGCATTCAGCCAGTGGTCCTTGCTCGGGCTGACATTGGTGTAGAGCGACACTCCGGCATCCTCCAGAGCCGACAGCACCTTTTCCCAGAAGGCCAGCCGCAGCTTCTCGCGCTTCACCAGCCCGCGCTCGGTGCTTTGCTGCTCCTTCTCCTTCTCCGCCATGCCGATCATGAAATCCTCCGCCTCCGGGATCGGGATGATCTGCTCCACGTTGAGGAAGAGCTCACCCGCGCTGTCGAAGACCGTCGCCCGCATGCACTGGACCCGGAGGCCGTGCTGGAGCAGCCAAAGCACCGTGGCCGTCACCTCCCGGCGGAAGTTCGCCGCCACCAGAATGACTCGCTGGTCGATCCCCGAGTTCAGAATCACGTCCTCCTCTTCCTCCTTCTCGAGGAAGTCGCTGATCACCTTCCGCGCGTCGCCGCCGCCGTTCCGGCTCAGGTAGCTCTGGAAGATCTCCACGATCTGAGCCGTCTTGAGTGAGGAACAGTAGGCCGCATACTTGAGCGACTGCCACACCACGTCGCGGCCGGAGTCATCGAGCTTGTTCTCGATCACCACCACGTTGCCCGCCTTGTCGAGGGCCAGTAGGTCGAGCCGTTCACGGGTCTCGTCGAAGCCGTCGAACTCCTTCTGGATCACCAGCAGCTCCTCACCCAGGCATTCCGGACACTTGGCGATCCACTCCTGCAAATGCGCCCGCTCCTTGAAGCCGAGTTCGCCGAAACCCTTCGCCGATACCGCCGTGATGGCGTTGGTTGTCTTGTCGATGTGATACATGATCTGATTCCAAAAAGTCTTTATCGAGTTCCACGGCTAACAATCGCTTCCGTCAATTCGCGTCCGAGCTTGCTATGCTGCTCACCCAGCATCTTCATGAGCTTCCGCAGCGCGTTTCTTCCTCCGGGAGCCAGCACCAGCCGGTTCACTTCCGCTCGCATTCCGAACTGGTTTCTTATCGCATTGACCGGATCGCCGCCCTTCGTGCCCACCTTGAGCCAGCCGATGGAGAACTGTACAGCGGTGTCGCCTGGGGGACTCAAGGCGGAATACGAATCGAGATGCTGGGAGATCCCCTTCAACCGCTTCTCGTGTGCGAGCACCTTTTTGGTATCCTCTTCGCCAAGGTCCCGTTCGAGCTGGCCGATCCACTCGCGGACACTTTGGAATCGGTCCCGCATCTGAATCGCCGTCTCAACAAACCTAGAGAGGTCCGAGGACGCCTCGATCACTTCGACCACGATCGGAGGGAGCTGAATATTGGCGACGTACCCCGGCCGGTCGATCTGACGGGAAATCTTCAATCGCTCGGAACTGACGAATCTCTCCAGGCGCCCAAGGGCCTCAGGTCCATACAGACACCCCGCGCGTTCGAAAAGCGACTGCCGCAATGGGTGAGCTGAGTAGGGAAGCTTGAAGTAATCCGCACGTGCTAGCATTCCGGACCCTCCCCACACCAACTGCGAAAACAAAGAATCCGGGCTGGTCTGATCTTTTGACCACTGCCTCTTATTCGCTCGATGAGCTTTCCGGAGAGAGGCATTCACACACAAGGCGTCGCCCATTGCTTCCCGGGCAGGAATCCACTCGTCGGCGTAGGACTTGAACGGCTTCTGCACGACCACACGCTCAGACTTGGCCTTGGATAGGGAGGAATTGTCCGCCCAACCACCTCCGAAGTTTTCATCGACCCAGACCTCGTCCGCCAGGACAAGGTGATTCAGGATCTGGCAGAGGGCGGCGAAGCGCACCAAGTCCGCCAACACGTCCTTGTAACCGTAGCCGTCTCCCTTGTCAGGAATCACAAGCTCCCGCGCATCGTCTCCGTCGAGACCCTGCTCCAGAAACTCTGCCGCGTTCTGAAAAGTCCAATTGTCCGCCAGAATCCGCGTCTTCATAACACCACCTCCGTCCGCTGCCCGACGCGCTCACGGTCCGGGATCTTCACCTTCACCCCGCCGCGAAGCAGCTTGTCGATCTCCCGGTTCGCCTCCACCAGGCTCAGCGCCGAGCGATCCCGCGTCAGCTCCTCCACCGCCGCCTCCAGCGCCTCGGCGGGAAGCTCCGGGTTCAAGGATTGGAGCGCCGGCTTCAGCCGGCCCGTCAGCAGGACCTCCCGCTTTGCCTCGCGGCCAAGGTTGCTCACGCCCGAGGACCACTCGTCGTAGGCGTTCACCGTGTCCCAACCCAACTCATGCTCCATGAGCTGGATCGCCGGCTGCTCGATCAGGTGGTCTTCGGTGTAAGCCATTATTCGCAATTTCCCTAGTTAGAGGAACCAATTCTCCCCAAAACATCGGACAGGCATTCTGCTTCGGCGCTTCCTTCGTCCGCAGATTCCAGCATCCCAATCACATCCATTCCTTCAAACTTCAGGGTGTCTTGCTTAATTTCGACTACGATTCGATCCCACTCAGCTACGACCTTCTCTTCCGATTCCTGTGTGACCTCCCAATCGTTTGCCTCTAGCCCTGCAATCTGTGCGAGGGGTTCCAAATCGACCTTCAAAGAGAGTTTCAAGGACTCAGGCGTCATCCGAAATAGTTTGAGTAGTTTCAATAGGAGCTCGGGTCTACCAAACCAATCAACATCAAGCTGTAATTCACGCGTGAGATCTCCACGGTCCTTCGAGCCAAGCTTTATCGAGTAGGAAATGCTTCCACCGGGGAAATACAAAACACCACCGTTGGTTGAGATATCAGATGGGTTGAATCCAAACTCCCTCCTCAAGCGAGGGCGCCACTTGTCAAAATCCTCTTTCGTGTAGCCCGCCATCGCTTCCGATGAATTCGCCGCGTATTCCAACTGCTCTATCGGTCGAGAGCGATTCGACCACTCGGTGAGAATTGAACTCGTGTACTCATCAAAGCTGTCCTCAAGAAACAACCACGACAGGGGAAATCCCTGAATCTCCGAAAGGTCGCTTGAGCTCCCAAGAACTTGACTAAAATCACCGAGCACAACGACACCCGTGACCTCTTCAAACAGAGTTGGCGTCTGCTTGATTCTCCTGGACCGACAATTTCGGGCAACCTCCTCGTTTACGTAGCCAAATAGGGAATGCAGCGTGAGAATCTGGTCGTCCAGCGCGTCGGGATGGCCCCTAAGCCCCTGAAGAAGGTAGTGAGTAAATAGACTCAACTTCGGATTGGGCGATTCCTCATGCGAAGCCTGATCAGCAGCGCTAGAGCAGATTACCGCCAACCCATTGGTATCAGCAATGTGTTTGGAGAAGGACTTCTTTGAAAACTTCGAGGGGTGAAGTTTAGGGCCAATCTTAACAGGACCACTCAAGCATGCATCAACCACTACGATGCACTGCTTTGCCAATGAACCCTTGAGAATCGCAATGACCTCGTTCATTGACACGAGGGCTTTCGGATTATCCGCTGAGTATGAGTCGGAGACCACCAGGTAGTGATCATCATCCCCAGCAATTCGATGGCCATGACCACTAAAGTAAAAGAGGATACGATCATTTGGTCCGGCTTCTTCCGCCAAAGTCTGAATCTGGTCGAGAATATGACCAATGGTTGGCGGTGTTCTCTTCGTATGCGTCGTCACGAGCTTCAGATTCTCGGGGTCGGCATTCAGCTGATGTGTGTCACGAAACGCAGCGTGAACCTGCAAAGCATCCTCAGAGCATCGCTTCAAATTGGAAAAATTGGACTTGGAGAGGTAATCATCTACTCCGACGGCAAGTACTCGAATCGGCCCATTAGCTTCGGCAATCGCAAGGTCGGCTTTCTGGACTGTTGTCAGGCTTTCACTCATCATCGCGGCAGCTTAGAAGTCTATATTCGATCGGGGTGGATCAATCGTTTCCGTACTCGGGCTCAAATTCCATTTCCCGAAGTTCCTCGCGAACGAACTCAGCGGGAAGGTCTGCCGCCTGGACCTCTTCAGAACCGTCCAAATAGAGAGTGCAGGTCGGGCAGTAGAATACCCTGCTGACGTAGGTTGATCGCACCTTCTCCTCCATCCAGTTTTCCGGATCTTCGTGCTCAAGAACCTCCTCATCCCACAGCGCGCCGGCTATTGGAGCATTGCATCCGCATGCGGGGCAACTCACGAAGTCCTCGCAATCAATATCGCCTCCAAAGAACTTCTGGACGTCCCACCAGCCGAGTTTGTCGGCATCGTCTTTGGCCTTTTGCAGCTTTGCGGGGTTCCTGTGCTCCTTCTCGAAATCAGCCTTTCTCCTGGAAATCCGATCCTTCACCTCCCACGCCCTCGCTTCGGCAGCTTTTGTGACAACTTCTTGAGGGGCTTTTGCCTTTTCAGCGCCTAGCCACGATTCCAGGGACTCTCCCTGAATTTGAAGAATACAGTCAACCGCACTCCAGAATTGTCTTTCCCATGCCTCCGGGGCCATTCCTGAAAAGGGAGACTCTCCTGAATGAAGTTCCGCATTGCGACGAAGAGACATCTGCTCACAGAATTTTTGGTGATCCGAGTCGAACTGCTTGCCCAAATGGGTGAGCCTAACAAACAAGGTCTTGGCTGTGATGGTCTTTGTGTCGGCAGAGATTGTCCGGCCACAGGCTGCGAAGAGGGATTCAAAGTGTTGCGGATCCGCAACCAAGGCTGGATGCACCCCCGCCAAAGCCGCCTTCCCGAGCAACTCGAGAGCGAGCGACGCCCATAGCTGATACTCTTCTCGGTCGCCGGAATCCAACGCCCTAAATCCCCGGAGGATGTAAACCTGGGATTTGCCGTAGAGGGCTTCAGCCTGAAGGGATGGAATCGTGTGATGGCTCATTGGACAAGGATTCGCAGTAATTCTCGGTTTAGGTCGGGCGTCACGGCAGGCTCTCGACCATGGATAATCCGCCAGTTGTCGAGGATCAGGATGTCATTCTCGGTCCAAACATGGCGGTGCACCTCCTCGCTCGATCTACGGCTAGAAAACAACTCCAGTAACTCATGTCCTCCCGGGCGGATCGGCCTCATGCACCCAGGATCCATGCGGAGAAACTCGCGCTTCCGCGAGAGGATCGTGCTGAAGAAGGAAGCTCTTCCATTGATGACTCGAAAGGGCTCGGTAAAGAGCCGGTCGGTTTCATCAGCCTCGATAGGCACAGCCTTAGAATCCAAGACGAGAGTCGCCCGTCTTGCATCCCCCGGATTCACGCATCCCAACACGATGTAGCGGCAAGGAGTGATCCAATGGGCGGTGTCAGTGTGCAAAGGAAAGGCACCAGTCGCATGTAAACCGCTCAAAGAACGTGCCCGTGCGTTGCATCGCTCCACCGGTTTTAGCGATTCGACCACAGTGTCACGATTGCGACCGCCAACTGGGTTGCCTAGCAGCGTCGCGATTTTCTTCATGCGAGTGTCCAATCCAGCCGAACCAGTGTGGGATTCAATAACCCATCCCCTTGCTTCGATCTGGGAAGCCACCTCAGTTGAAAGCAAATCAATCATTGCCCATTAGCAGTTTGGGGAGGAGCAGGTCGCGAGTTTGGCGAAGGTTTTGGTTTCTCCGTTGTAGGGTTTCTCTTTGGGAATGGAGAGGCCCGGCGACGCGACCGTAACGACGAACTAGCTCGAGCGGCGGGATTACAATCTCAAACCGGCAAATCGCATCTTTCGTCAATGCTTCCCTGGTCGCCCCGCCCTGGGCGAGGTTGAATAGCCTGCGCTTATTCTCATCGCTGTTGATGGAATCCAGCAGGAAGTGCGCATCCATCAGATCCGGATTGGCACGGATGATGGCCACATGCTGGTTGACGCGGGCGGGAACCAAATACGACGGAATCATCGCACAGCGACAAACCGAGGCTCCAGTAATGTTGAGAAGGACGTCACCCGCTTCCAACGAGACATTCGCAAGCTGCTCGGCCTGCTGAGAATCGATGAAAGCCAGATCGCCGAACTCGAAGTTGTAGTCGTAGATGTTCATGCTCCGCACAAGCGGGACACCTTCGGTCTTGTAGCTCTCCTTGCCACCACGTGGAGTTGCCCCACTTCCGACTTTCGTCGTGAGGCTCCCGATCTCAGAAGCCTCCCACCCTTCCGGGATGGGGCCGAGGGGGGAGTCGACGAGGGGGACGGATTCGTGGCCGCCCGCCTTCGCTGAAGCTTCGGACGGGTCGCGAGGGAAGCGGAAGTGGACGAACCACTCGCGGTAGAGGGATTGCGCCATCTCCTCCAGGATCCGGATGCGCCGCAGGTTGTTCTCGATCAGGTCGTCGTAGGCCGAGAGGATCCCGGCAATCCGGCGTTGGGTGGGGAGGTCGGGACAGGGAATCTCCTCCTCTTTCAGATACTTGAAGTGCCGTTCGTAACCAAAGTGCTCCAGCTCTAGGGTGCAGAGGGCATAGTAGAAATATCGCTGATCAAAGCGTTCGTCCCCTCTCAGTAGCTGCGTTCCGTCAGCGCCGACAGCGAATGGACTGTCCACCCACTTGAGGATTCTTGTGTGATCGCCAAAGATCGTGAGCGGCAACGGACCAGCGTATCGGAGTTCGGGATTGTCTGTGTAGCCAGCAATGTAGTCTTTCCCTTGATCGATTACGGGAAAGGCACCGTCGGGCTGGTAAGCGGATTTCTTAACCTTGGCTTGCCGCGGAATCTTCTCGAGCGATTCGCCCACCTTGACTGGAGTGCTTCCGTTCATGCCGTTTCCAGAATCTCTGCCACGTTTGCCGCGATTCGTTCCTCCAGCTCCCGTGCCTCGGCGTTAAGCACTTCGAGTTCCTCGTTGAGGGCTTCGAGCCGTTCCTTGAAATCCTCATCGCTGAGGTCCTCGCCCTTGGCGACGCCGACGTAGCGCCCGGGATTGAGCGACCAGCCCTGGGCCTCGATTTCCGCGCGGGTGGCCGCTTTGCACAGGCCGGGGACATCGACGTATCCGGTGGCGTCGCCGAAGACCTCCACCCATTTCGCCTCCGAGCCGTGCTCGAACTCGAGGTCCTCGCCGCGGTAGAAGCGGACGACATTGGCAAGGAACTCGGTCTGCGCCGGGGTGAAGTCGTGATGAGCCGCGCTGAGTTTCCGGAAGACGTGGCGGGCATCGAGAAAGAGGACGGTGTCCTCGCGTGGGGTGCCGGTCTTGCCCTTGTCGAAGAACCACAGGGTGCAGGGCAGCGCGACGGTGTAGAAGAATTTTGGCCCGATGCTGACCATGACGTCCACGTGGCCGCTGCGGATGAGCTTTTCCCGGATCTCCTGCTCGGAGGCGCGGGCGTCGGCGGCGGAGTTCGCCATCACGAAGCCGGCCCGGCCGGTGGCGTTGAGCGCGGAGTGGAAGTGCTGGATCCAGAGGTAGTTGCCATTGTCGGTGCGCGGCAGGCCGAAGGCGTAGCGCGGGTCGTCGGCGAGGCGCTCCTTGTCGATCTTGCTGACGTTGAAGGGCGGATTGGCCATCACGAAGTCGAAGCGCCCGTGGCGTTCGACTTCGTGACCCTCACCCCCGGCCCCTCTCCCATGGGGAGAGGGGAGTTTGGAGGCGATTTGACGGAAGATGGACTCAGGGTTGTCGAAGAGCGCGGAGTTCTCATATCGCAGGACGGTGTTGCCGAGTGAAGTGAGGTAGGCATCGCGCTTCTTGTCGTGCTTCTTCCGGCTTCCCCTATCGTGAGCCGCTCCGTCGAACTCCACGATCAGGCTCGCCTCGTGACAGTAGAAATCGACGATGTAATCACCGATCTGGTGCTGTCGGCGGAACTTGAGGTTTTCAAACTGCCGATTCCGCACCAGCTCCCAGAAGCAATTTTCTGCGGGTGTCCCCTTCTTCCGCATCTCCCTCGCCCGCTCTTTAAGCCCTTGAAACTGAACCCCCCCCCTCCCCCTGGGAGAGGGCTGGGGTGAGGGTGAGGATTCGCACGGCTCGGTAGAGTTGTGCAAATCCTCATAGTAGGTGTTTCCCTGGCGGATGTCGCCGCTGAGGCCGTGGACGGCGAGGTTGAGCCGGGCGAGGCGGCTGGTTTCGGTGACCCGCTCCTGGCCGTGGCAGGAGATTTCCCGGGTGGGGTTCTTGTGGTGGTTTTCCACGAAGCGGGCGGACTGGACGAACATGCCGCCGGAGCCGCAGGCGGGATCGTAGATGCGCCCGTGGTAGGGCTCGAGGATCTCGACGATGAGGCGGACGATGGAGGTGGGCGTGTAGAACTCGCCGCCCTTCTGCCCCTCGGACATGGCGAACTTGCCGAGGAAGTACTCGTAGATCAGGCCGAAGGTGTCGCCGCCCTTGTCCATGGGGATGGAGGCCATGACCTTGAGCAGCTCGGCGAGCGTGCGGTTCTCGAGGATCTGGTAGGTCTTCGGCAGGACGTCGGCGAGGTCCGGGTTCTCCTTCTCGACGGCGCGCATGGCGTCATTGACCGCCTGGCCGATATTGCCGCCCTCGGGGAGCTGGAGCAGGTGGCCGAAGCGGGTCTCCTCGGGCAGGTAGAGCACGCCCTTCGCGTGGTAGTCGGCCGGGCCGATCTTGCGGCGGCCGGTGGACGGGCCGATCTCCTCGGCGACGGCCTGGAAGCGGACGTCGGCGTAGCGGAGGAAGATCAGGCCGAGGACGATGGGCGAGAACTCGGAGGGCTTGAGGGCGGCATTGGCCCAGAGCTGGTTGGCGGCGCCCCAGAGCTTGGTTTCCAGCTCGGAGTGGGAGTCGTCGGAAGAGGCGGGTTCGGTCCAGTGCATGCGCGGTGGATTTCTACCAGATCCAGCCATGACGGCAAGAAATGGACCCGCACGATCATTCCGCGAAACCCGGCACCCTTTCCCTTCTCGAACCGCGGCCGGGAATCGCCCCCCGCTCGTCTGCCGTAGCAGGCTCCGCCGCCAGATGTGGCACTCCGTGCCGAGAACGCGAAAGGCGCGGATGAATCCGCGCCTTTCCAGCTCCTCCCTCGTCTCCCGATCATTGGCCTGATCGAGCTTCTTCCTTCGCTCATCCGGGTCTTTCCACGAACGCCGCTCAAGTATCCGATTCACGACCCTCCAACTTCCGTGGCGACTCGGCCTCGCCTCGATTTCCGCCAGCCGCGCCTCGGCCTCGGGAATGGAGACGGTACCCGCCGGCCTGAAAGGTCGGAAGAAGCCTTCTCGCGACCCTTCAGGCCGCATGCCCGGCCCCTACCTCGAAACCCGGGGCGATGCCCCGGGCTTCGTTCTTATGACCCTGCGGGCCATCGACGCCGCCGCCCCCACGATGCCCTACCACTCGCGCATCTCCTGGTTCACCCGGCGGCGCTCCTTGCGGTGCTGGATCTGGCGCTTCTGCTTCGGGCTCAGCTCTTCCTCCCGGGAAAGCCACGGCTTCGGCAGGTCGCCGGCCATGATGCATCCGAGCGGACGGATCTCCGCCACCACCTCGGCCAGACCGAACTCCCGGATCTGCGCCTTCACGCTCGCCGCGTCCTTGTAGGCGACCGGCGTTTCGCTGAGGTCCGGCTTGCCGCAGTACCAGCGAATGTCGAGTCCGTCGGTCGACCGTTCGATCTCGTGCCGCCTCGACGCCTCGTCCGGGAACTGACGCTTGAGCGCGGTGCGCGACAGGTTCCGTCCCGCCCCGTGCGGCGCGAACGAAAGGAACTCGTCGCGGTCGCCGCCGAGCACCAGCAGGATGGGCTCCGCCATGTTCAGCGGGATCAGGCCGAGCTGCGGGCGCCCGTCCGGATCCCGCCACGCCGGGGTCGCCCCCTTCCCGTGCAGGAACAGGTCACCGCGACGCCACACGAAGTTGTGCTCGTTGCCGACCTCGGCCGCCGACACACCGCCGATCCGGTCGAGGAAACGGCGGTGGATCACCCGGTGGTTTGCCTTCGTCCACAGCGCGACGTATTCGAGCGCCTCCCAGTAGTCGCGGCCGGTGCCCGATTTCATGTCGAGCCACGCCGCGGCCGGCGGAATGCGGTCCGCCTCGCGAGCCGTGTGCTTCAGCGCCGCCGTCTGGCCGCGCTTGAAGACCGCCGCGCCGAGACCCCGCGAGCCGTGGTGCGTCACGAGGACCCGATAGCGGCCGGCGCTCAGGCGACCCGCGAGGACGTCGTGGCCGGAAAGCCGCAGCATGGCCCGCATCGGCTCGTCCACCTCGACCTCGCCGACATAGGCAAAGTGGTTGCCGTCGCCCTGGTCGGCGAGATGCGCGTGGGCCCGGTCCTTCAGTCCCTTGAGGAAGGGATTCAACCAGACGTCGTGGTCGAGCACCGGGTCGTGCACGAGGTCGTCGAGGTGACGATGCCCCATTCCGAAGCGCGTCGCCGTGGTCAGGGCATCGAGTTCCTTCGCCACCGTGCTCCGCGCCTCGTAGAAGGTCGCGAACATCGAGCAGCAGATGTCCGCCGAATGGGCGGAGGGGATCACCGCGTTCTCAACCGCGATCGCCCCGCCCACCGGAATCACCGCCCGGCCCGGACCCGCCGGGCAGGCGTCGGGCAGGATCGCCCCGCTGCGGATCACCGGCACCTTGAGAAGCTCGCCCATGCGGTCGCGCACCGCCCGCACGTTCGCCTTCTCCTCCTTCGTCACCGGGCGGATCGCCTCGGCCAGCGGCGCCGGCTTCTTGCGCATCACCGACTTCGGCGGCGGCGGCTCGAAGTCGCGCTTCAGCAGCTTGAGCAGGTACTTCTTTTCCGACACGCCACGCGCCTCGTACTCGGCGGCCCGCTCGAGCATCTGCTTGAAGATCGGACCCGGACGGTAGCCCGCCGCGATCAGGTCGTCGCAGTTGATGATGGAATTCATGATGAACGAAAAAGGGATGGGCGGGAGCGGAGCCGAGGCCCCGCCCCCGCCGGGCGGCCCTACTTCTTGAGGAAGCCGAGCCAGTGGTTCGCCGTCCCGAGGGCCAGCGGTTGGGTGAGGTTCCCGTCGGCCTTCTCAAGGGCCTCGAGGAACTTGAGTTCGAGCAGCGCCGGGTGGTTCTCGAACACCCGGGCCGCATTGCCCAGGGTGCGGATCGCCGCGGCCTCGGCCCGGGCTTCTTCCAGCGTGATCTTCGACCGCTCCCGCGCCGTCAGCGCTTCGGTGTAGACCCGCCGGATGTCACCCGCCAGGGAGAGGTCCCGGATCGCGGCCCGACCGATCTCGATCCCCAGCGCCGCGGCTTCCGCCTTCAGCATCGTGGTGATCTCATCGGCGAGCCCGCTCTTCCGGTCGATGACCGCCGCCAGCTCGCGGCCGCCGACGACCTCCCGCAGCGCGACTTGTGCCGCGGAATGCAGCACCGCCTCCGGACACCCCGACGCTTCAAGGTAGGCCAGCGGGTCCACGATGCGGTAGCTCATCACCGCCGAGATCCGCACGCCGGCGCGGTCGGCGGTGAGGAACTCCTGCCCGTTGAGCACGAGTTCGGTCCACCGCGGATCCAGCCGCGTCAGCGAGTAGCCTCCGCCGAGCAGACGATGCCGCCCGGCCCCGAGCACCCGCAGGAGCTTCCCGTGCCGGAAAAGCACGGCCGATTCATACTCGCCCACGGTGTAACTGGTGTAGAAGCAGTGCTTGAGCACCGCGACGGCGATCCAGGCCAGGGCGAGGGTGATGATGGTTTCGAGAATGATGTTCATGATAGATTGTCGTGTTTTGGAAGGAACTCCCCGGCCCGCCGCTTCATGGCGGGGGCGATCGCATCATCCATCGGTCGTGACCGACGGCGAGCGGCGTGCCCGCAGGGCCCTTCCCCGGCTGTCCCTCGCGGGACGGGACCGGGAAGTCCTTCTCGTGTTGTAGCGGGATTCGAACCCGCGTCCTTGGAGTTTCAATCCAATGCTCTTACCACTGAGCTACCAGTTTGGTTCAGCCGGTCTTCGGAGGTCCGATGCGTGGAATCGTTCCGGGAAGACCCTTCACGACCACTCGACTCCTCGACCGGAAGATCGATGAAATGCCGCCACTCCGGCACACTCCACAGATTGCGGAGACGCGCCACCTTGGGAACCGGCGACGGAGCCGTCGGCCGCTTGAGCAGCTTGAGCCCCGCTTCTTCCGGCGTCCGCGCTCCCTTGCGGCGATTGACCCGCTTGTCGGAGAGCACGCAGTTCTCCCAAGTGTCGATGCCGCCCCGCGAACGGGGCACCACGTGGTCGATGTCGGCCTCGTGGCGGGCCAACCGACGACCGGTGTACTGGCATCGACCGCCATCGCGCACCCACAGCCCTTCGAACCCGAAGCCCGGCAGGTGCATCGGCACCCGCTCGAAGCGGGTGAGCACGATCACCGAAGGGATCCGAACCCGGCCTCTCGGGGTGCCGACCGACCGCGACCCCGGACCGAGGGCGAGCCAGTCGTCCCAATCGAGCGGTTCCATCACCTCATCCTCGATCCGCAGCGCCCGGGCGCTGCCGGAGGCGAGATGGAGGAAGGCGTCGGCCGGCGTGGCCGCGTCGATCGCCAGCCAGTGGCGGTTGAGCACGAGTACGGAAAGCTGATGAAGAACGGGAGTCGTCATGGGATGAGGAAAAGTTGGGGCGACCTACCGGATTCGAACCGGCCCTGCCGCATCCACAATGCGAGGTGCTGCCACTACACCAAGGCCACCAGTTCGGACTCCGAAGACACACCCCACCCGTCACTCAACTCCACATCCAACTCACGAGATAGAGTGAATGATGGCGCGGAGCACAGCGGGACGAGTCATGCCATTCGGAGGCATGGATGAGTTTCCATTGAATGAATATCGATGATGAAGAGCCGGCCGAGCGCCGGCATTGAGCGGGGATGGAGATTTCGAGACGGACCGAAGGACCGGACAACGGGACACAAAAAAGCCCGCTTCCTCGGTGAGGGAGCGGGCGCTTCAATCCTTTGAAAAAGGGCTTCAATCACCCTCTCCGGACAAATGCCGACTCCCTTGGAGATCGGAGCAGGTCAGCAACTCATGGCCCTCGTTGTCGAAGAGGATGCCCGGAGCACTCGCCACCCACCCGCGACCGTCGACCTGCATGGGCCGCGATCCAATGAGCTTCGTAATGGCGAATGAATAGAACATGACTTGTTTCGGTTGCGGGCGCGGAGATATGGAATCCCGACCATACCGTCAACATAAAAGATATACTTATTGATCCCGTTCCTCTTCCAGTCGCTTCAGGAGGATCCGCAGCGCGCCTCCGGAGATCCAGACCTCGACCATCAGGCAGGCGAGCGAGATCCCCATCAGCGCGAGGGCGACTCCGAAGCAGGAAACCGCGAGCCACTGCGTGCCGCCGATCACCGCGAGCATCGAGACCACGCACAGGAACAGGCTCACCGCGCCGAAGAACTGCATCCAGCGGATGAGCGTCAGCCGCCGCCTCAGGTTCGAGATCTGCCGCATCAGTGTCTCGTCGCGCTTTTCGGTCCACGCCCCGTAGAGCTGCCGGATCAGCGACGCGAGGTGAAGGAAGCGGTTGGTGAACGACAGGAACAGCAGGCTGATCGCGGGAAACAGCAGCGCGGGCGTGGACACCTCAAGGGTCATGCGGCCGTGTAGCGGTTCGGATGCCATCCGGCCAGCCCGCGTTCCTGCTTCCCCCGGGGACCGGAGCTGCTAGGTTGGACAAGGTGATTGACCCCGCATGGCTTCCCGGACTCACCCTCGCCGGACTGATCCTTCTCCACGCGATCGGAGCGGGCCACATCATCCACGTACTGGTCCACGGCCGCACCGCGCAGGGCACCATCGCCTGGATCGTGAGCATGGCGGTGATCCCGTGGCTGGCCATCCCCTTCTACTGGATCGCCGGGCGTCGCCGGTTCTCGGGCTACATCCGCGCCCGTCGCGCCGAGGACGAGGACCTCAGGAGGGTCTCGGAGGACCTGCATCGCCGGCTCCGGGACTACGAACTCAAGCCCGACGACGCCTTCGGGCGGGCGGCGGAGCTCCTCGGCGGCCTGCCCTTCACCAAGGGCAACGACATCGAGCTGCTCATCGACGGCGAGGTCACCTTCAAGGCCATCTTCGGCGCGATCGCCTCGGCCGAGGACTACCTGCTGGTGAACTTCTTCATCGTGAAGAACGACCAGGTGGGCAAGCGCTTCCAGCAGGCCCTGATCGAGCGTGCCCGCGCCGGCGTGCGGGTGTTCTTCCTGTTCGACGAGATCGGATCCCACAAGCTGCCCGACGACTACCTGCAGGACATGAAGGACGCCGGCATCGAATGCCACTCGTTCGGCACCAACCGCTTCTGGTGGTCGCGCCTGCAGATCAACTTCCGCAACCACCGGAAGGTCGTCGTCGTCGACGGCCGCGAGGCCTACATCGGCGGCCTCAACGTCGGCGACGAGTACCTCGGCCGCGACGAGAAGTTCGGCGCCTGGCGGGATACCCACCTCCAGTTGCGGGGCCCGACCGTGCAGGCGATCCAGCTCGTCTTCCTCGAGGACTGGAACTGGGCCGCCGACGAGCGCATCACCGGTCTCGACTGGGACGGCGACCCGCAACCCCACGACGAGATCACCGCCATCCTCCCGACCGGTCCCGCCGATTTCGCCGACTCCTGGCAGCTCATCGTCGCCGAGGCCTGCAACACCGCCAAGGAGCGCCTCTGGATCACCTCGCCCTACTTCGTGCCCGACGCCGGCGTGCTGACCGCGCTCCAGACCGCCGCGCTGCGGGGCGTCGACGTCCGCATCCTGCTCCCGGAGAAGGCCGACCACCTCATGGTCTGGCTCGCCGCCTTCTCCTTCTACGAGGAAACCCTCCCCTACGGCATCCGCCTGTTCCGCTATCACGCCGGATTTCTTCATCAGAAGGTGATGCTCGTCGACGACCGCTACGGATTCGTCGGCACCGGCAACCTCGACAACCGCTCGTTCCGGCTGAACTTCGAGATCACCGCCGTCACCACCGACCACGGCTTCATCGGCGACGTCGACACCATGCTGATGGCCGACTTCGAACGATCCCGCGAGGTGGTGATGGAGGACTTTTCCAAGCGGCACCTCACGTTCCGGCTCGCCTGCCGGGCGGCACGACTGGCCGCCCCCGTTTTGTAGAAAATCCGGATTTCCTGTCACAATCCGCGAACCCCACGCCAATGCCCGACACCATGAAGACCACGCTTCTTGCATCCGCCCTGCTCGCCCCCATCCTCGGCGCCGAAACCGCGCTCACCATCTACAACCGCGATCTGGCCGTCATCCGCGAGGTCGTGCCGATGGCGCTGCAGGCGGGGGAAACCACCGTCTCATTCGACCGCGCCACCGCACGCGTCCAGGCCGACTCGGTCGTCCTCCGCGACCCCGCCGGGCAGGCGGCCTTCGCCATTCTCGAACAAGGCTACCGCAACGACCCCGTCAGCCGCTCGCTCCTGCTCGGACACTTCGAGGGCGAGACCATCGACTTCCGCCAGACCTACCCCGACGGCCGCGTCGAGCTCTTCAAGGGCAGGATCGTCCGCTCCGGCCACGTCCCCGGCGGACAAGCTCAGGACCCCATCATCGAGGTCGATGGCCAGCTCCGCTTCGGGCTTCCGGGCGAGCCGCTGTTCCCGTCGCTCGGCGACGACTCCATCCTGCGGCCCACCCTTTCGTGGACCATCGGCGCCCGGGAAGCGGCGGAGTTCGACGCCCAGCTTTCCTACCTCAGCCAGGGCTTCCGCTGGGAGGCGGACTACAACTTCGTCGCCCCCGAAAAGGGCGAGACCGCGACCATGACCGGATGGATCACCGTCGACAACCAGAGCGGCACCGGATTCCAGGACGCGAAGGTCAAGCTCGTCGCCGGCGATGTGAACATCATGCAGCCCAAGGTCCCGATGCGGATGCGGGCGATGGAGGAAATGGCCATGGCCGATGTCGGCGCGAGGGCCGAGGTCCAGGAGAAGGCCTTCGACGACTTCCACCTCTACACCCTGCCCCGACCACTCACCATCCGTGACAAGGAGACCAAGCAGGTCGAGTTCCTCCGGGCCCCCGAGGTCAAGGCGACCAAGGCCTACGTTTACGATCCGGTGAACATGCGCTACCACGGCGGACGCAACACCAACGCCATCCAGGGCCAGCAGTTCTCCAAGGACATCTCCATCTTCTGGGAGTTCACCAACGACGAGGAGAGCGGACTGGGCATGCCGCTGCCCGCCGGCCGCGTGCGTTTCTACCGGACCGACCAGGACGACGGAAACCTCGAGTTCGTCGGTGAGAACAACATCGACCACACCCCGCGCAACGAGGAACTCAGCATCTACACCGGCAACGCCTTCGACCTGGTCGGCGAGCGGAAGGTCACCGACTTCCAGCGCAAGGACCGGGAGAACTGGATGCGTGAGTCTGTCGAGGTCACGGTCAAGAACCGCTCGAAGGAGGCGAAGACCGTGAAGGTCCGCGAGCATCTCTGGCGCTGGTCGAACTGGGAGATCGAGGACGCCTCGATGGACTTCGAGAAGTTCGACGCGCAGACGATCGAGTTCATGGTCGAGCTCCAGCCCGACGAGGAGAAGACCGTCACCTACACCGCCCACTACACCTGGTGACCGGCCGACCTCGGCCACGCCGCGAAGCGTATGGCGCGCTTCGCGGCGGCCTTATCGTAATAGATCCTCGAGCTCCAGGTCCGTGCGGAAATCGCGATCGGCGAGCCGTTGCTTCGCTGCCCGGTAGGTGGCCCGGGCGTCCATCCCGGACAGTGCTTCGCCGCCCAGCACCTGCCGCAGGAGCTGACGCCACAACGCGAGGCGGAAGGACTGCATCCGGTCGGGATCAATCTCCCCGTGGAGGCGCTCAAACTCCGCCGTGCCCATCAGCGAACGACGCAGCGAGTCGGCCCTGACAGCTCCGGAGGCCATCTTCTCCTCCCACCGACGGGCTTCCTCCGGACGGGGCTCGCGGGCGAGCATCTCGAGGTAGGCCGCCCGCACCACCGCCGCCAGCTCATCCTCGCCGTAGGGATCGACGCGATAGCCATCGTCGCCGGTCGGCCCGTGATTGCATCGCAGCAGATGCTCAAGCCGCCCGTCCGCCGCCTTGAACTCGGGTTGAAGGCGGCTGCTTCCAATGGCCCCGGAATCGTAAAGAAAAGCCTCGGGCATCACCGGGCGCCGCTTTGGACCGAGTCCGTCCCCGAGTCCCGAGAACGTCGCCTCCGCCGTGTTTCCCTCGACCACGAAGCCGTCGATCCCGTGGGCCACGAAGCCGTAGCCGGCCGCGCGGCCGGTGAGACGATTGTTCCTCACGATGCCGCCGAAGAGCACCTTGTGGGCGCTGTGCGGCACCCACGGGGACGCCCCCATCGGCACGGCGATGTGGATCCGCCCGCCGAAGGCGTCGATCCAGTTCTCCTCGATCCGGGTGCCCTCGTAGGAATAGCCTCTCCCTTCGACCGCATAGTACTCGAGGGCATCGACCATGTTGATGCCGCCCAGCGTCTCCCGCGAGATCGTGGCGACGACGTTCCCCCGGACCTTGGTGCCGGGGGCACCGAAGACGACGATCCCGACATCGGTCGCATCGATGACCAGGTTGTTCTCGATCAGGCTGCCCGCCGCCGCGCAGCTGATGCCGTCGCCCCAGCTGAAGGGCTTCTCGCCATCCGCCCGGCCGTTGCCGCGTGGGTCGGTGCCGGCGCCGAGGATGAGGTTGTCCCGCGCCACCAGTCCGCTGCCCTCTTCGTGGAGCTTCAAGGTCGACCACGTCCGTGCCGACATCAGCAGGCAACTTCTCACCGTCTGGCGCTTCGCCCCGGCGCCACCGAACCTGACCAGCGGCTCGCCCCGCCTCGGGTGCTCCGACGGCAGGTCGCAAAGCCGGGAGCGGTTGCCGTCGAGCACCACCCGCTCCAGCACGATGTCGTCCATCGCGTTGCCGTGGATGAGCTGCGGGTTGTCGGCATTCGAAAGGCGCAGCGTCGCGAACTCGTCGAGGCTCCCCGCGCCACGGGTGTGGATCGCCTGGCCGTCGGCCATGAAGCGCAGCGGCGCCGCCACTTCATAGACCCCGCCGGGTTCCAGCGCGAGGTCCTCCCCCCGATCGAGCACCGCCTGCAGGTTGTCTCCGGGCATCACTCGGCCCGCGCACGGAAGCATCGCCACCCCGCCGAGCACGACGATGGCGAGCGTGAGGCGCCACGAATCCGAATGCCTGCCCATCCCGGCAACAAACGGCGACGCGGTCCTTCCCCTATCACTCCGGCACCCCCGCTGGAACGAATGGGAGAAGGGTGGCTCGATCCCCTCCTCCCTACCGGGTCTCGACCTTGAGCATGCCACTCTCCAGCCCGTCGCCAGTCACCTTCAGACGAATCGTTCCCGCCTCCCCCCGGGGCCGCAGCACCACCAGGCAGCGGCCTTCATACGACTCCCGCAGCGGACCCTGGAAGCTCGCCGGTTCGTTCGGCACGGCACTGGCGTGGCCCGCCAACTCCCCCGCTCCCGTGACCTCGAGGCGCAGCGGCAGCTTGGCATCGGGCACCCGGCGGCCCTCGGCATCGACGACCTCGACGGTGACGTAGGCGAGGTCGCCGCGATCGGCCCGGATCGTCCCGCGGTCCGCGGTCAAGCGGATCGCCGCGGGTTCGCCGACCGTCGAAAGCGTGGTTTCCCCGATCACCTTGCCCTTCTCCAAGGCGATCGCCTTCAACTCACCCGGCGCATAAGGCAGCTCGAAGATCGCGGTCAGCTTCGTCGCGTCGGACACCGGCTTCTCGCCGACCACCTCACCGTTCAGCTCGAGGCGCACCGCGTCGCCGCCGGCATAAACCGCGACCAGCCGCTTCTCCCCCTCGCGCCCCCTCCACGACTCGTTCTCCTTCGGCCATCCCCACCAGCTCAGCACCTCGTGCATCCCCGGAGGCATCGGCTCGCGCACGAACATCGCGACCTCCCGCTCGTCCCAGACGATGTCGCGGTAGAATGATTGGGGCTTCTTGAAACCGCAGAGGTCGAGGTCGCCACACCACGCATTGACCCACGGCCACGACATGAAGAAGGGATTCGGCTGGTCGTTGCGCACGCTGTGGGCGAGCCCGGCCTCGCCGAGGTAGTCCATCGCGGTCCACACGAAGTCGCCGATCACATACGGCTTCTCCTCGACATGACGCCAGTACTCGAGGGTGTCCTTCGGAAAGGACTCGGAGCCATACATGATCCGCTCGGGGAAACGCTCGTGGTCCTTGGCGTAGTCGCCGGGGAGGTAGTTGTAGCCGCCAATGTCGAGAGGCTCGAACCCCGACCCGGTGTTCTCGTTGGCGTAGTTGCACAGCCCCTGGGTGACGAAGCGCGTGGTGTCGTGCCTGAGCACCTCCTCGCGCAGCGCCTTGCCGGTCTGCTTGTCGCGGTACTGCTCGGGGATCTCGTTGCCGATCGACCACATGATGACCGACGGATGGTTGCGGTCGCGCCGCACCATCGCCGCCACGTCCGTGCGCCACCACTCGTCGAAGAAGCGCTGGTAGCCCTGGTGGTTGTTCTCCTTCACCTCTCGCCACTGGTCGAAAGCCTCGTTGATCACCAGCATCCCGAGCCGGTCGCAGGCGTCGAGCAGTGCCGTCGAGGGCGGATTGTGGGCCGAGCGGATCGCGTTGTACCCGTTGGCCTTGAGCAGCTCGATCTTGCGCTCTTCCGCGCGTTCGATCGCCGCGGCGCCGAGCGGGCCGTTGTCGTGGTGAATGCAGCCGCCCTTGAGGAGCAGCGGCTCCCCATTGAGCCGGAAGCCGCGCTTCGCATCGGCCTCGAGGCTCCGGATGCCGAAACTCGCCGTGGCAATATCCACCACCTCGCCGCCGACCACGATCTCGACCTCGATGCGATGTAGCACCGGCGCATCGACCGACCACAGCCGCGGCCGCTCGATGACCAAGGTCTGCTCGTCGATCCGGGTCTCCCCCGCCGGGATCGTCAGCGTGCCCTTCGAACTCGCCCGCGCCTTGCCGGCGTCATCAAAGACGGTGACCCGCAGACCGGCTGTGACCTCCTCGTCCCGCTCGTTTTCAACCTCGGTCGAGACTTTCACCGTCGCCCGTTCCTCCGACACCTCCGGCGTGGTCACAAACAAGCCCCAGGTCGGCACGTGGAGCGGGTCGGTCACCTGCAGCGTCACCTCGCGGTAGATCCCCGAGCCGGAATACCAGCGACTGTTGCGGCCCTCGTTGCGGACCTTCACCGCAAGCACGTTCTCGCCCGGCCGGAGGTGCGGCGTCAGCTCGAATTCGAATCCCGTGTAGCCGTGGGGGTGCTCGCCGAGGCGGTGGCCGTTCAGCCAGACCTCGGCGTTCATGTAAACGCCGTCGAAGACCACCGAGACGCGCTTGCCGGCCTCCGGGCGCGGGAAGGATTTCCGGTACCAGCCGATGCCGCCGATGGTAAACGCGGTAAAATGCCGGTTCGACGCCTCGTCCGGGTCGAAAGGACCGACTCGCTCGGACTTGGTGCCCGCCGCGTGGATGCCGCCGTTGTTGGCACCGTCGAAGACGCGCACCGCAATGGTGATCGCGCCGTCCTCCACCAGCGACGCCGGCACCGGATAGCGCCGCTGCTCCTCGTCCGCCCAGCGGTAATTCGGCGGAAAGCTCCCGGTGCCGCCCACCCGCTGGCCGTTGACGAAGGTCTCGTCGACATCGTCGATCTTGCCGAGCAGCAGCACGAAGTCCTTTCCCCGGAGCTCCTCCGGCAGCTCGATCCGACGCCGGAACCAGCCATAGACGTTGTCCTCCTTCGACTGACCGTGATCCTCCCAGATCGACGGCAGCGTCACCGCCCGCCAGTCCGAATCGTCGAGATCCGCCGCCTTCCACGCCGCCTCGTCGCCCGCCCGGAACCGCCACTCGCCCGTGACTGCATCCAGCTCGTGCCCGTCCTCCTTCGCCGGCAGGTCCTCGATGCTCCAGTCGTGCGGCACATCCAGCGTCCGCCATTCCGAGTCGTCGAAACCCACCTCCTCCGCCCCAGGCACGTCGCCGCGGTGAAACTGCCAGTCGGCGTTGAAGTCACGGGAACGTCCCGGCTCGGCCCCGGACAAACCGACGGCGAGGACGGCCGGGAGAGTGAGGATCGCAGAAATCTGGATGAGGTTCATGGTCAAGTGCTCGGCTCCTCCAGACAATCACACCCGGAGGTCCCAACCATAGGAGCGTGATCGAGGCGGGAAATCCGACACGTGGGCCACTCGTATGAAGGCGTGGTGGAGCGGTGGCTGCGGCGGCCCGCCGCAGGCCGTGCCGGTGGCGGCCCGCCACCATCTTCGCCACCTCGTCCGGATCCGCGGCAGCCACACGACGCGCTCCAGGCCGCCGCCAACCCGTCAGGGCCGCTCCACTTCCACCCGCAGGAACAGCCTCTCCTCCACGCCCGCCGGACGGGTGAAGCGGCGCTTCTCGACCCCATCGACCGTCTCCAGCAGCACGTCGGTGCCCGATGCGGGATCCCAAGGTGGCGACAAGCTGGTCGATTCCTTGACGACGAAAATGAGGTCCGCCGCATCGACCGCCTTGCGATAGACAATGCTCAGCAACCCGGCTCCCTCGTCGATCGTCGGCAGGAGATCGTGCTCGGCGACGTTCGGATCGCCCCCGAAGGCACGCTCCAACAAGTTGCCCAGGCCGTCCTTGTCGCCGTCGATCTCGTCGCCCGCCACCGCCGGATTGTTCCAGTCGGCCCCGAAGTGAGCCTGTTGCCAGAACTCGTGCGGGGTGTAGGGAACAAAGTCCAGCGTCACCGAGGTCGCGTCGTGGACCAGCGAAAACACCCCGTAGTCGGACGGCGACAGCCCCCCGGGATCGTCGCCCAGGCTGCCGAGCTGGAAGCTTCCCGAAAGGCTGCCGGCGGTCAGCAAGGTCCACTGACGAGGCTGGGTCCAGAAGGCGTCGCCGAGCGCGACCGTGCTTCCGTCGGCGTCGAAAACCACATCCACCACCGCACCTGCGGTGATCGTGACCGCCCCGGAGGCGTTCACCTGGTCGAAGCTTCCCGGCGAGGTGCTGTTGGCGACGAGCTCCCACTCGAGGTGGGATGCGGCGCCGTAGCCGAGCGTGCCGCCGAAGCTCTGGGTCCCGGCACTGGCGCCGGGTCGATGGGTGCCGTTGACCGTGGTCGGTCCGGCGATCGATCCGCTGCCACCGAGCGTGGCGGCAGCGGCCACGGTGACGATCGTGTTTCCTAGCGACCCGTTCACCAGCGTGGTGCCGGCGTCAAAATCCGACGGGCCGGTGTAGGTGTGGGTGCCGGTGAGCACGAGCGTGCCGGTGCCGTTGCTCTTCACGAGCGCGCAAGGGCCCTCGTTGGTGAGGTCGGTGACGGCCCCGCTGAAGGTCAGGGTCTTGCCAGCGGAGACGTCGATGGAGTTCGAAGTTCCCAATCCGACATTCGGCGCGCTGACGACGGAGTCCTCCGTAACGAGAAGCTTCGCGCCGCCGACCCGTTTGAAATTCCATGAGCCCCATGCGTTGCTGGCGAATCCCGCGAGCGTCCCGCCGTTCAGGGTCACGCTGCCGACGTTGACATCGGTGCCGGCGGCATCGGTGGTGAGCGTGCCACCGGCATTCACCGTGATCGGCCTGGCCTGGGTGCCGTCCCAGCCGAAGAGCCCGTTCGGCCCGGCCCTCAAGGTGCCGCCAGGGTTCACCGTGATGCCGCTGACCTGGCTGAACGCGCGGTCGGTGGCGGCGTTGCCGGGGTTGGCGTAAAGCGTGCCTCCGCTGACGGACACCGCACCGGTGAGGGTGTTCGCCGCCGTCAGGGTCAGCGTTCCGCTCCCGCCCTTCTGCAGCGCGCCGCTCCCGGAGATCACTCCGCTCAGGATCTGGTCGGAACTGGTGGCGATGCTCAGCGTGCCGTTGTTGGTGATCGGCATGAAATGGTCGCCGTTGTTGATCCGGCCGGCGCCGTTCACCGCGAGCGTTCCGGCGTTGATGACGATCTCGTTGGTTGCCGAGTTGTTCGGGTGGGTGAAGGCCAGCGTCCCGGCGTTGTCCTTGATCAACAGACCCGACACCGGATTCGGATAGAGCGGTGCGGTGGGGATTCCATTGCCGGAGGAGGGGCTGGAAACGGGCACCGCGAGCGTCAGCGTCGTGCCGCCCGGCACGTCGAAAATGCCCGCGCTGGCCCCGATCCGGAGGCCGCGGTTGGCATCGTCGATGGTGACGTTGCCGGTGTTCGAGAGCACGCCGCGGTTCAGCTCGAGTTGGTCGGCGGTGAAGCTGGCGGGATTGGCACCGAGGCGGGCTTCCGAGTCGATCCGCAGGCGGCTGAAGCGACCGTCGCCGACCACGGCTCGGCCGGTGAAGCCGCTGTTGCTGCCGGAAAGGGTGACCCAGTTGTCGGTGAAAAGCAGCTCACCGGTGCCGCCGAGATCGGCGCTCAGGTTGATCTCGCCGCCCTGGGCACGAATCTGGCTGTCGTTCTCGACGGTGAGGTTTCCGGCGACCGTCAGCGTGCGGAACTCATACAGACCAAGGTTGACCACCGCGGCACCATTCAACTTGAAATCGTTGATGGTGAGGGCGCTGTCCGCCCAGTTGTTCCACAGCATCGCGCCGCCGGAGAGCCGCAGGGAATCCCCGGCAAAGGTGTGCGAACCTCCATCGCGCGGGGTCCACAACGTGTGCCCATAGGTTTCGTAGTCGTTCCCGGCGGAGGGGGTCAGGCCGTTGCTCCACGTTCCGGCGGTCGCGAAGGAATTGGCGCCCCAGCCATTGGCCGGGTCGGAGGCGGTCATGGTGACTGCCGGCGCGCTCACGAAGTTCGGGCCGAGAAGGTAGTTGGCCTGGATCTGGTCGCGGGTCATCGCCACATCACTGAGACGCACTTCGGCGTACTCACAGTGACCGAGATCGTCACTCGCCCACCACGCGGACCGGCCGAGCCACGCGCTGGTGTCGGGAAAGGACGAGAGATTGTATCCGACGTCCAGGCGGGCGACGATTTCACCATCGCGGTAGTGGAACCAAGTGCCGCCACCGCCGCCGTTGTCTTGGAAAGTGACGACGTAGTGGTGCGGCATCCCGGGCACGGTCGGCAGTGCGCTCTCGATGAGCTTCGAGGTTCCCGCGACATTGGACTCGAAGCGTTGGGTGTTCAGGTCGGTGCCGACGGAGGAGGCGACCATCAGGTAATTGGCGTTCGTTCCGTCGTTGAGGTCGAGGATCCGCGCCCAGTTGCGGGCGGAGAGGGGCGTCGCCCAGACCTCCAGGGTGAGGTTGGTGTAGGCGTCGGTCAGGCCGGCCGGGAGATCGAGATAGGCCGCACCGCTGCCCGGTGCTCCGCCCGGCAAGGTGATGCCTTCCCCGCTGTAGCTCGCGCCCGCACCGACCACCGTCACGGACGCACTGCCGCCGATGCTGTCGAGGATGGTGGTGCCGTTCGGCGCACTGCCGGCGGGCTGGTCGAATCGCCAGCGACGGACCACGTTCCCGAGGTTCGGGGCCACGGTGACCCGGGAGTTGCGGTCGGCCACCTCCTGGGCGATGACGCTGAGATGGTAGGCGGCGTCACCTCCCTGCTGCGCGCCGCCGAGACAACTCCCCTCCCCGAGCAGCTTCACACCATTCAGCCGAAGGTTGGGATTCGAATAATAACCCTGCGAGCCTCCGCCGCAGTAGTTGTGCATCATGATCGTCTTGGGATCGGCGCGGCCGACCTCGTGGGCGAGGCCGTAGTTGTGGCCACCCGTTTCGTGGGCGACGACATTGCCCCAGAAGCTGTTCGGTTGATACGCGGCGTAGCGCCCGGGTTGCTGGGCGACACCCGAATACTGCGGGTCCGAGCTCTGACAGATGAAGGCAACGAGGTCGGCGCCGCGGGCGTCGGCGGCGGCGGTCACATCATCGAGTTCCCCGTCGCCGGGATTCGCCATCCATCCGACGTAGCCACCGAGCGTCGAGCGACTCTGTTGCCACCAGGTCTTGTGGTAGCCGCAGATCCGCATGCGGGCCGGCGAGCCGCTCCGCTCGCTGATCAGGTTCGCGGCGGCGACCGCATTCAGGGCGAGGACCTCGGCATTGGCATCGCCGCCGACGCTGTCCGAGTGGGTGTTGTCATATGCCACCAGCAGGTCGGCTTCCGCCGCGCCCCGGACAAAGTTCGAGAGCCCGATCAGCCCGATGAGAAGGAAAATCAACCGCATGGCTTTCAGTGATTGGGGTTGCCGCATGTGCCTTGAATGTAGGTTTGCGGGTCGATGGACTTGACGATGACCTCTCCGGGCTCGCGGGGATCGGCCTGGAGGTAGAGACGATCGTCCGGCGAGATGACCGTGAAGGCCTCGCGGCCGCCCTTGAAGGCGAGCGAGACCTGGGAGTTCGGTTTCCCCGCCAGATGTCCGGTGAAGCTCCCGGTCTGTCCCGACGGGGCGAGATCGGCCCGCTCGATGACAAACTCGAGCTCCCGACCATCAAGCCCGGGAAGCGTGAGCTGACGCACCGCCTCGCCCCTGGCCATCGCTCGCTGAACGGCCGCTGCAGCGGTTTCGTTCCGATACACGAGCTGACGACGGTGAATCCGGTCGTTCTCCTCGATCATGCGAAGAGCCTCTTCCGGATTGTGCGCGATTTGCTCGATCACGTGGAGCTCAGAGGCGTCGCCCGCCGTCCATTCGTGGCTGCCAGTGGCCATCGATACAGGAAGCGGCCGCGCTCCGGCCACCTCTTGAAACGGCGACCGGGACGGGGTCGTGGACGCTCCTTTGGGCGGAATCACCTGAACAGGATCGGCAGGAGGGAGAACTTCTCCTCGTTCACGCTCCCGCAGCATGGCCCCCACGATGGCCGCGGCAAGTAGGGACAAGGAAACGGCCCCGGCTGCGAAGCGCAGGGAATCTCTGGTGGGTTTTTTCATCAAGTCTCTTAGAATAAGCGGGGAACCACGAAATCCAACGCGGTTTCTTCAAATTCTCGGACGGTCATCTGCGTGTTTCCACCCGGAAACGCGTGATTCACGCCTGCAACCCGACAAATTTTCTCAGGGCCAAGGATTCCGTGGTCGAGAGGGGGAAACGCGTCACGGGTCTCTGACCACGACGACCACCCGCGCGTAGCGGGTCAGGCAAGGCTCCCCGTCATCCGTGATCTCGGCGATGAAATGCAGGGTCTGCCCCGGTCGCGCGTCGGTCGGAACGGTCACTTCGGCGACCGGGCCATCGATGTCCGGCAAGGGCTCTCCGGGGTAGGTGCCGGCCTCGGGGTAGTGCCACCAGCGGCAGGTGAGCCGGTCACGGTCGGGATCCCGCGAGGCGGAGGCGTCCAGCGTCACGGATTCCCCGGCGGCCGCCTCCATTTCCAGCGGCGTGTCCTTCAGCCTCACCACCGGGTGATGGTTGGCGGAATCGTAGTCCATCACGCACCAGTCGGCCCGCGCGGCGAAGTCATTCTGCACGGCCTCAAGCCAGCGCCAGATCGGCTTGAAGTAGCGGGTGCGGATCGCGACCTGCTCCGGATCGGTGACGTGCTCGAGCTTCTTCGACCAGCTGTTGTGGATCGAAATCTGACCCTCGGGTCGCTGCCAGTCGTCCGCCGGCAACGGATCCATCCAGACCTTCCCGCGCACCTTCACGTAGCGCCCGCCCCAGCCGCCCCAGCCGGGGTTCTCGGTGCTGCGCAGACCGTTGGGAATCGTGTGGAGGAAGGCCGGCGTGTCACCCTCGGCGTGGAAGGCCCCGTCGAGCGCTTCATACGAGGCGCACAGCGGACCGTGACCCTCGAGCAGGTGTTCCTTCATCCACGGCGCTTCGAAAGAGCACTTCGTCTCCTCCGGCAGCACCTTCCGCCAGATGTAGGCCATGCCGTCGAACTGGTCGGAGATGATGGTCGGCACACCGAGCGGCTCCCAGACCGGACGAATGGACTTCTGGTAGGTTTCGTCCTGCTCCCAGATCAGGAACAGCCGCAGCCTTCCCGCGACCTCCTTCATCTTCCCCGGGTGATCCTCCTCGATGATCTTCAGCGCCCGGGAGATCGTGTTGCAGCCGCCCCAGGCCTGGACCCAGACCGGACGCGGGTCGCGGTCGTGGAGCAGGACCTTCGCGATCCATTCCGCGCCCTCGGTGCGCTCGACATCCTCGCCGACCGCGGAGATGTTGCCGACCTTCCACACGCTCCGCAGATGCGCGGGTGTCGGGAACCGCGGATCGTGGCGGCGGAGGTTCTCGAAGACCTTCCCGTAGAGGTCGATGGACTCCCCCACCCACTCCGGATCGTGAAAGGCGTGCCACCCTTCGCCGCCGACCCAGTGGAACTGCGAGCTGCTGTTGACGATGCCCTCGACTTCGAAGTCGTTCGAATGCAGGAGGAAACGCACCATCGAGCAGCGGTCATCGGCCTCGCCATCGGTGGTGACGATCACCCGCGTCCGGCCGGGGATCTCGGAAAAGGCGGTCCCCGGAGCACCGAAAAACATGCCGGCGAGGGCGAGGATCCACGAGGCGTGGCTGCGGCGGCGCGCCGCAGGCCGTGGCGGTGGCGGCCCGCCACCAAGATTGCCCTCCCGCGGCGGGCCGCCGCGATCCCCGCCTGCCGCGAGCCGCGGCAGCCACCGTTCTCCAATCCCTCTGATCATTCCGCCGTCGCCCGCAGGCGCATGAACCCCGTGTCGCCATCCTCGATCGCCACCGCGTAGTACCAGGTCACGATCTCGAAGTCCCCATCCGGCACCGGCGCCCCGGCCTGGACGGCGTGGGCGGGCAACAGTCCATCCAGGGTCGGGCCGGCCTCCGCGGTGACGGTGATGCCGTTCCGCTCGACACGCAGGCGGGCACGGATCGTGAGGTAGTGCTTGTCGCCGGCCAGACCCAGATCGGCCGCGCTCTTCACCTCCCCCTCGGGAAGCGTGTCGTCGGCAGGATCCAGCGGATTGGTGCCATTGAGAAACTCGAAGACGTTGTCCACGAGCCCGTCATCGGCATTCGCATCCGGACCCTCCTCCCCCGGCGGGAACGCCATTCCCTCGGCCCAGGCGTCGTAGGCCAGATCGGGCACCAGGATGGCCTCCGGAGGACGGGAGAGCGCCGCCACCTCCGCCCCCGACAGACCGCGATCATAGAGGCGGAAGTCGTCGATCGCGCCATTGAACGGCGGGTCCGGCCACTGGCTCTTGCCGAGGTAATTGGCGACGTTCGAGATATTGGACGGATTCAGGGTGATGGTCTGGGTGTCCACCAGCGCGCCGTTCAGGTAGAGCCTGCCGGTGTTTCCGATCAGGGTCACCGCGACATGGGCCCACTCTCCGACCGGAGGCATCGGGCCGTTGAGCTCCCCTCCTCCGCCGCTGTTGTAGATGCGGAAGCGCAGCGTGTCCCCGTCGGAGCGCGGCGTCAGGAAGAGGCTCTGGGGCGTGCCGTTGCCGAAGTCGCAGATCCGCTGCCAGGCGTTCCCTCCATCCCAGCGGAAGCGCGCCGAGATGGTGAGATCTGCGACGCCACTGACGATGCCGGACGGCAAGGTCACGAAGTCATCGCCACCGTCGAACTCGATCGCTTCACCAAAGATTCCATCGACGTATCCCGGGCCTCCGGTGGCGCTCCCGTGGAAAGTTCCCGCGGAATCGCTGGTGTTTCCACTCAGCTCGTAGTGCGCGATCAGATCGGAGGGGGCGGCGACCTCGATCGTCATCGTCGCCTCGTCAGCCAGGCCGGTCGGATCGGTGACGCGCACCGTGAACACGTTGCTCCCGGCATCGGCGGCCGAGGGGACCCCGGAGATCCGTCCGTCCGCTTCGACGCTCAACCAGCGCGGTCCGCCGACCTTCGAGTAGCTCAGCCCACCGCCGGCATTCGGATCGGTCGCAGTGCCGGCGATGGTCTCGTCGTAGGCCTGACCCGGAGCGGCGGACGGCATCGCCATTGGGTCACTGGAAAACGCGGGCGGCCGGTTCGCCGGATTCGCCAGCGCCGCGACCTCCGTGCCGTCGAGCACGCGATTGAAGACGAGAAACTCGTCGATGCGACCATTGAGCAAGGGGTCGGCAAACTGGCTCTTCCCGAGGTAGCTGAAGTCGTGGGGAAAGTCACTCGGCTTGATGGTGATGGTGTCCGAGTCCTGCAGCACCCCGTTCACGTAGAGCTTGCCGGTGTTGTCGCCGAGCGTCACGGCCACGTGAACCCATTGATTGGTCGGAAGCGCCGGGGTGGTCAGCGACTGCTCGGGGCCGTGGTTCTTGATGCCGAAATGAATGTTCACCCCGGCCGAGCGCGGGCTGAGGAACAGATACTGGTCGGTGCCGGTGCCAAAATCGAAGATCCGTTGCCACGAGTCGAAGGTGTCGCGCCAGAACCACGAGGCGATGGTGATCTCATCCGAGCTCGCGATCCCCGGCGGCAGGTTCACGTGGTCGTCCGCCCCGTCGAGCTCGATGGCCGTGTTGATCCGTCCGGTCGTGTAGCCCGGGCCGCCCGCCGACCAGCCGTGGCCCGAGCCGACGCGGGTGCTCGTGTTCCCCTCGAAAGCGTAGTGGGCGACCAGCCCGGGAGGATCGCTCACCTCGATCTCAAGCTGCGTGTTGTTGACCGCGCCGAGACCGTCGGTGACCTGGACAACGAAGCGGTTCACGCCACCGTCGCCGGATCCCGGAATGCCGGTCAGCGCCCCGTCCGGCGCCACCGCGAGCCACGCCGGTCCGGCGACTTTGGCGAAGGTGAGCCCACCGCTGCCGCCGCCCACCTCGGTCGCCAGCGACCCGGTGAACGGCTGGAACCTCGTCGCAGTATCGGCGTAGAGCGGCGAGGCGAACTGCGGCGGCGTGCTCCCGGCGAGGGCCGCGATCTCCCCGTCACTCAGCGGTCGGTTGTAGAAATGCAGGTCATCCATCATTCCGTCGAAAAGCGGATCCGGATACTGGCTCTTGCCGAGATAGCAGAAGCGCGTGTCCAGGTCGCCCGGGTCGTTGGTGAAGGACGAGTTGGTGCCGACCGGTGCGCCGTTCATGTAGATCTTGGCGGTGGTGTCGTCGATGACCACGGCGACATGCGTCCACACGCCGGTCGGCGGCGGGGGCGCCGTCACGATCTGATCGACCCCGTCCTGACGGACCGTGAAGCGCATCGTGTTCCCCGATCCCCTCGGGGTGAAAAACACGTAGTTGTCGTAGGAATCCCCGTAGCCGTTGTTCACCTTCCGGCCGCTGCCGAAGTCGAAGATGCGCTGCCAGTCGTTGCCGCCGTCCCAGTAGATCCAGCCGGTGAAGGTGAAGTCGTTGGTATCCCCGAGGGAATCCGGAAGCTGCACGTAGTCGCTGGTGCCATCGAAGGAAAGGGCCTGCCCGGACTTTCCGGGAACGAAGTCCGGCGCGCCGATCGCCATCCCGTCGTTGCCGTGGATCAGGGCGTCGTGCAGATCGCCGTCGAAGGAGTAGTGCGCCTCGGCCGAGATCCAGGCGTTCGGGAACTGCTGGAGATAGCCGATGGGCGACTGGTGGTCGCGATACATCACGCCCATCGGCGTGAGCCCGCCTTCGTCGTAGTGCGTCTGGCGGAACCACTCGACCCGGCTGTAGATCGAATACCTCTCAATCCACCAGGTATTGTCCATCATGGTGATCATCGCCTCGATCACATCGCGATTCTGAGCGGTGCTGGGGTCGTAGGCGTTGTTCGTCCAGTTGGCGCCGTTGTTGAACTCCGTGACCCAGATCGGCAGGCCGGTCGCATCGTGGAAGCCCTTCAGGAAGTTGTGGAGCTGGGCGGCCGCCCCCGCCGGATCGTTCTGGTTCCAGTAGGCCTGGTAATAGTGCACCGGCAGGTAGTCGAGACGGTGCCCGGCGGCTCGCGCCTGATTCACGAAATCCACCAGCCAGCCGTAGCCGCCGTCGGTCACCGCCGGGGTACCCAGCCGCAGCCCGGTCGCCAGTTGCTCCGGAAGCCTCGCCACCGCATCGGACGTGCTGCCGTCGGGGTTCAGGTTCACGTAGGCGTCCTCGACCGGATTGTTCGGCTCGTTCAGGCCCAGCAGGTGGTTCACGCCCCTCGTTCTCCAGTCCTGATTCAGCCCGGGCCAGTTCGGTTGCTGCTTGATCGCCACGTATTCCCGGTCCGGCGTCGAGTTCAGGCTGATGTTCCAGTTGTAGTGCCAGTTGGCATTGAGATCGGTCGGAGAGACATCGCAGGACCCCTTCTTGGTGACCCACCGCCACGGGAAGACGCGGACGAAACTCACCTCGTTGTCCATGGTCGTGCGGATGTGGCCGATTTCGAGATCGCCGTCCGCAGCGACGAAGTTCATGCTGGTGCCCGTGCCGTCGGGCTCGGTCGCAAGCGTCGCCATGTAACCGCGCTTGAGCTTGAACGAGCTGATTGCGTCGTTGAACGAGCCCAGTTCCTGCCAGCCGTAGTTCACATACTGGCTGAGTTTTCGGGATGCCCCGGTGAAGGACTTGCCCTCATAGACGGTCAGCGGCGCGAAGGACGGGGCATGAGGAATGACGACCGATCCCTGCCCGTGCTGCACCACTCGGACATTCGAGTCGACCACCGCCTGGGCACCGTTCACCCGGAGCGACGGCAGCAGAGAGCCGATCGTCGCGGACGGCTCCACCGCCGGAAAAAACACCCACGCATCCTCGGAATCGAGGTGGATCGTGCTGTTCGAGACCGGCGTGCCCCCGCCGGTGATGTGCAACTCCGATTTCCCCGTCAGCGTCGCAACGGTGGAGTTCAGGGACGGAACGGTGTGAACCTCCTCGTCGAGGTCCAGCGCCAGTCCGGAAGTGGCCAACGCCAGCCAACACGGGAGGACGAGTTTGCACACAACTCGGCGGAGGAAACGATGGGAAGGCAGCGAGTGCACTGGGTTTGAAAAACGGAGCATGCGGGAGCGAGGTCCCGCACGCGATCCGGGTTGAATGGGCTTGGAGGGCTCGACTGATACCAACGAATTTCACGGCGGATATCCGACAACTGCCCCCGGTTCCCGGGAAGCATCGGCCCGGACCGTGCCGAATTCAACCTTCGGACCCTTGCACATCCGGAACGCGAGCGGGGCTCTCCCGACGAAAAAACCGCACCGCCCCCGGATACCAGGGACGGTGCGGCATGGAAACGTCGCCCTCTCGGACGGAGATCGATCAGGGAGCTGTCTGCGTGGCCGCCACCCGGACGAACAAGCGGGCCGCGGAGCCTCCCGTCACCGTGGCCGTGACCTCGACCGTGTCGTTCAGCGGTGCGTCCTGGTCGTCGGTGACCACCGGGGAAATGGTCACCGTCACTCCGTTGCCGTCGGTATCGCCCGAGCCATTCCACGAGGCCAGATCGCTCGACCACTCGTAGGATCCGGTCACATCGCTCGCTGGGTCGTTCGTCCGGCTATGCGTGATCGTCACCGAGCTTCCGGTCGCACCGGTGATCGTCGGTCCGGCATTGAAGACATCGGGCGCGGTGCCGAGGAAGTTCTCGACGCCGTTGTCGATGCCGTCGCCGTCCGGATCCTCGTCGAAGCCGGTCATCGCGCCGACCCCGGGGTAGCCCCCGATCCACGCCGCGTAGTCGTCGGCGGGCGGATTCGGATTCAGGGTCACGCTGTCGAAGCTGCTGCCCCAGCGGACCTCGTCCCAGGCGGCCGAGTTGCCGTCGTAGTCGGAAAAGGCCATGCGGTCCCAGCGCAGGTCCTTGCCGGAGACGGTTACGCCGCCGGCCGGATCCCCCGCCCCGAGGGCCGGGTCCACCCACACCGTCAGGTTGTCGCTGGCGGCGGCATCGCTAAGGTCGAACTTCACCACGACCAGGTGAACGCCGGTGTCGGCGGCCACTCCGGTGCTGTTGTAGGTGCCCGCCTCGTCGCCAAAGGCGTAGTTCGCACCGCCGGCCGTCATCAACCCGAAGTCGAAGTAGCGGCTGGAGTCCGCGGTATCGCCGGCGTAGAGGGCGAGCGATTGATACACGGTGTCTCCGGTTTCGAGTCCACTCTGGAACAGGAAGCTGAGGTAGCGGGTGCCGGAGGTGTTGTCGGCGACGACCAGGCCTGCCGACAGCGGACGGAAGACACGGCCACTGTTGAGCGCGGTGATCTCGCCGCCGGTGACATCGTTGATCACTGACACCTTGTCGCCGGAGGATCCGAGATAGGAGCCGTCGGCGTAGGCCAGCGATCCGCTCTCGATCGCCGGATAGCCGGTTCCGAAATCGATTTCGGTCCATGCGCCGAGGTAGCCGTCGATCGCCGGGCTCTGGGTCGGAAGTCCTCCCACCACGTAGCCGGCCGCGATGTCGAAGGGCTCTTCACTAACAAGGCCATCCCATGGAGCGAACACGGCCAGCGCCATGTCAGCCGAAAGAACCGACGTCTCCGAACCCTCGTCGGCGACCGCCGCATCGTCGAAGACCTCGACAAAGTAGATGCCCTCATCCGAAGCGCTGACGCCATCCAGCTCAAGCGTGGCCGAAGTCTCGCCGGCCAACGCGAGCTCGATCTCCTCCTCCCCCACGACGTACCATTGGTAGGTGAGCGTGCCGAGACCCGTGGCGGTCACTGAAAGCACCACATCCGATCCCTCCTCGGCGGCGACCGTGGTCGATTGCGCGGTGATCACCGGATCGGGATAGATCAGGTCCACCAGGGCCGGATCGCTGATGGCTTCCGTCGGGTTCGAGGCGATCACGCGATAGTAGCCGTAGTCACCCCACTCTCCCGGAGCAATGGTCAGGGTGCCGGTCTCCGCTCCCGAGAAGCGCCCGCCGTCCTCGATATCGGTGTAGGTCGAGTCGTCCGGCGAGTACTGCCATTGGTAGGTCGGCGCGGGGTCGGAAAGCGCCGAGGCCGTCAGAACCACGGTATCGCCCACGAACCCGTCGTAGTCCTCCGGTTGTGTCGTGAACTCCGGAGAGACGGGCGGGATCGCCACCAGCTGAAATCCCGCGATGCCTCCCCAGGCTCCGTCGCCACCGCTGCTGAAGTCGGCGGTCAGGGTCTGGGACGACCCGGAAAGCCCGGTGAACACCGCGTAGTTGGCGGAAGTAGTGTAGTCGACCGTATTGGTGGTCTGGGAGAAGACCGCGTTACCATCCCCACCCCGGACGTCTGCGGCCATGGAGGTGAAGAGGAAGGTGCTCGTCCCGTCCGTGATTTCACCCGTGCGGGTGTTGTCCGCCGAGTTGAAGTACACGTAGAGATCATACTCGGTGTACGGAATCTCACTGAGCGTGATCGAGGAGACCGTCGTCGGAGGCCCCCACCCCGCCGCACCCGCGTTGAGGTAGCCATGAAGCAAGCGGATGTTGTGGGTGCCGTCGGTGTCCGGACCGGGGTCGGCGTCCGTGGCGTTGTCCGTCCAGGTGTTGAACGTGACGAACGAGGCATCCAGTGAGGTGGCGACCCCATCGCTGTCCCAGAGGTTGGACGCGGTGCTGCCGTTGTATCCGCCGTCAGACAGGCCGTAATTGCCCCACCCGTCGTTCCAGAAGGGGGCGTCGACAACCCCGGCGGTATTGGAGGCGTCGCGTGGAATCGTCCCCCAGCGTTCGACGTTGAAACTGATGACGGTGTCGGCGTTGGCTGAGGCAGACGCCGCGAGGAGAAGCAGGATTCTTTTCATGGGTTGGAAATGGCGATGGTGCTGGTTCGAGGGCGCACGGGGCCAGAGCCTCGCCCGGAGGGGCGGGACTTCCCGGCACGAGGCACCGGAAAAGTTAGCGCCGGCGGCGAAGCAGGCCGAGCAGGCCGAGGCCGCCGAGGAAGGCGACGGTGGGTTCGGGAACGATCTGGACGGCGGAGATGCCACCCCATTCGTCATCGTCGCGGAACTGCGCGGTGACGGTCATGCTGTCCGCCGAAAGTCCTTCAAAGACAAAGTAGTTGGCGGCCGTGCCGTAACCGCTGGCGTCGGTCGTCGTGCCTTCGGTCAGGACCGCGTTGCCGGAGGCGTCGGTGATGGCGGCCGGACCGAGCGTCTTGGCGTAGTAGGTCGTGATGCCATCGGTGACCGTGAACTCGCGGTCGGCGGCATCACTCGAAACATAGACCACGATCGAGTAGCTCGAATAGGTTCCGTTGAGATCCGAAACCGTGACCGCCGAATACGTGGGATCCGGGTTCCATGCGGCAGGACCGGCACTAAGGTAACCGTTCAGGATCTCGCGGTTGTGCGAGCCGTCGGTGTCGAGACCGACGTGGGAGTCGGTGTAACGCCACGTGTTGAAGGACGTTCTCGAGATGTCCAAGGTACTGGCGGAGCCGGTGTTGTCGAGAAGGTCGGTCGTGATGTCGCCATCGAGAAAGGTGTCATTCCAGTAGGCCGCCGGGATCACCCCGGAAACCGCCGTGGCTTGATTCGTGCCTCCCTGGCCGTAGGAATCGCTCCAGTTGTTCAGGTTCCAGCTCACCACCACGGCGGCAGCCGAGGCGGAGGAAGTTCCGAGTCCGAGGGCCAGCAGCAGGGAGGCGGTTTGAACGGATTTCATGGTTTTGCGTATTGGGACGGATGATGTGGATCGATGGGGGACCTCCGGAATTCACGTGCCGGATGGACCTTCTGGTGGAAAACCCGCCGTCCGCTCCGAAAACCCGACACGATTTCCGAAAAAAATTAGCCCGTTCGGGTTAGTTTCAGAGTGGGCATCCGTCATCGCGGCCGGCGGGGCGTGGATTCTCCTCTTGAAATCAAGACTTCCGGCTCAGGGAGCGGGCTGGCTGGCCGCCACCCGGACGAACAACCGGGCTGCGGAGCCTGCCGCCGTGGCCGTCACCTCGACCGTGTCGTTCAGGGGTGCGTCCTGGTCGTCGGTGACCACCGGGGAAATGGTCACCGTCACTCCGTTGCCGTCGATATCGCCCGAGCCATTCCACGAGGCCAGATCGCTCGACCACTCGTAGGATCCGGTCACATCGCTCGCCGGGTCGTTCGTCCGGCTATGCGTGATCGTCACTGAGTTGCTGGTCGAACCGGTGATCGTCGGTCCGGCATTGAAGACATCGGGCGCGGTGCCGAGGAAGTTCTCGACGCCGTTGTCGATGCCGTCGCCGTCCGGATCCTCGTCGAAGCCGGTCATCGCTCCGACGCCGGGGTAGTCCCCGATCCATGCCGCGTAGTCGTCGGCCGGTGGGGCGAAGGTGACGCTGTCGAAGCTGCTGCCCCAGCGGACCTCGTCCCAGGCCGCCGAGTTGCCGTCGTAGTCGGAGAAAGCCAGGCGGTCCCAGCGCAGATCCTTGCCGGAGACCGTCACACCCCCCGCCGGCTCCCCCGGCCCGAGGGTCGGATCCACCCACACCGTCACGCTGTCGCTCGCGGCGGCATCGCTCAGGTCGAACTTGACCACCACCAGGTGGACGCCGGTGTCGGCCGCCACTCCGGTGCTGGTGTAGGCACCCGTCTCGTCGCCGAAGGCGTAGTTCGCGCCGCCGGCCGTCATCAACCCGAAGTCGAAGTAGCGGCTCGAGTCCGCGGTGTCGCCGGCGTAGAGCGCGAGCGATTGATACACGGTGTCGCCGGTCTCGAGTCCGTTCTGGAACAGGAAACTGAGGTAGCGCGTGCCGGTGGTAAAGTCGTCCGCCACCAGTTGCGGCGCGAGCAGACGGTAGGCCCGTCCACTGTTGCCGGCGTTGATCTCGCCACCTTCGGTGTCGGACAGGACGCCGGCCCTTCCTCCCGACGATCCGGCATAGGCCGGATCGCCATACACCAGCGGGCTCGCCGAAACCTCGGGCTCGGCATCGCCGAAATCGACGTCCCTCCACTCCCCGGCGTAGCCCGGAATGGCGGGATCCTGGGTCGGCAGCGGCGACGCCGTGTAGCCCGCTGCCGGATCGAAGGGCTCGTGGCTGACCAGACCTTCCCATGCGGAAAAGGTGGTCACGCTTGCGATCTGCGAGTCGGCGAACAAGCCCGCCTCCGCATCGTCGAACACCCGCAGGAAATACTCGCCGCCGTCGGTCGGCCCGACCGACGTCAGCACCAACTCGGGGGTGGTTGCACCGCTCACGGGGCTGCCGTCCTTGAACCACTGATAGGAGGCAGTGCCGGTGGTGGTGGCGTCGGCGGTGAGCTGCACGGTCGACGCCTCCTCCGCCAAACGGTCCTCGGGTTGCTGGATGAACACGGGAACCGGATACCCGTCGCCGACCAGCTGGACTGCGGCGATACCGCCCCACTCCGGGATATCGACAGTGAAGGTTCGGGACGCACCCGAGAGACCGGTGAAGACCGCGTAGTTCGCGGCCACCGAGTGACCCGCGACGGAGGTCTCGGTCGCCGGCACGAGAAGCGCGTCGCCGGAAGGGTCGTCGAGGCTCGGGGCTCCGACGGTGTTGAAGAAGTAGGTGGTGGTGCCGTCACTCACCGATCCGGTGCGTCCGGCGGTATCGCTGGAGAAATAGACATACACATCGTAGGTCGGATCCTGGATACCGGAGAGAGTCACCGACGAGGTCGATCCACCGCCGGAGTTGAGGTAGCCGTTCAGGATCTCGCGGTTGCGGGTGCCGTCGCCGTCCTCTCCCGGATGCGAGCCTTGGATCGACCAGGTGTTCACCGACGACCACGAGAAGGTGATGCCCGACGCCTCCCCCGCCGAGTCCCAGAGCTTGTCCTCCGGGCTGACGAGCCGGTTGAGCCAAGTGTCGTTCCAGCGCGACGCCGGGTGGGCTCCGGCCGTCTGGAACGGATGGGTCGGGCTCTCGCTCCAGCTGTTGAGGTTCCAGCTGACCACGCGCGACGCCATCGGCACGACGGACCTCGCCCCGGAGTCCGGTGATTCCTGCCCGGAAACCATGGCCGACACGACATACTCGTGGAGTTCCCCGGGGGTCGCGCCGGAATCGGTGTGGGTCGTCCCGGTGAGATCCTCCGCGATCACCTGGAATGCCCCGCCGCTGGTGGCCCGCTTGACCCGGTACGAGTCGGCGGCCGGCAGCACCTCCCAAGCCAGCACCACGTCCCCGCCGGAGCCGCCGGCATCGCTGATCCACGGCGTCGGCAGCGAGGTGCCGGAAAGCCGGTAGAGCGCGCCACCATGGGAGGCGATCGAGGGTGAGAAGGTGCCGCTGAAGGATCCCAAGTCACTCTGGTCCCAGAGCGAGCGGATCTGGACGCCGCCGGCGAATCCGAGCTCCGCGAGGTTCACCGTCACGTTCGTCGCCGAGCCTCCCGTATTGAACAGCGCGAGATAACGATCGGAGGAGTCCTCGTCGTCGGCGATCCAGGCAATCTCGTCGCCATTGCGAAAGAGTTGACGATTGCGAAGGCTGCGTTGGTTGACGGTGATCACTTCGTCGTTGGTCAACAGCGACAGCGTGAAGGCGTCCATCTGGGTCATGTCCCCGCCGTGGATCAGCGGCGATCGTGCGATGGCCCACAGACTCATCAGCAGGGTCTGCTCGTCCTGGGTGAGGTTGCTGGCGCGCCCGTCCGTGTCACCGGCGCTGGCCTCGATCTTGCCGAGAGGCAGCATATCGGCATCCGCAAAATGGCCCGGCCCACGGAACGGCGTCCAGCGGTCCAGCAGCTCGAAGTTGTCGTAGGTCTGCGGCCAGTTGTCCCAGAAGTCGTCCGCGATGCGCCACATGTTGGCATGACTCGCGATGTGCTCGCCCTTGGCCGCGGCGGTCTGGCCCGGCGAGGTGCTGAGCACGATCTCGCGCCCGCACCCGTCGATCGCCTGGCGGATGCCCTCGATCTCCTCGTGGTGATACGGGCGCCCGAGGTCGTCGATCTTGATGAAATCCACTCCCCACGAGGCGTAGAGCGCAAACAGGGAATCGTAGTATTCCTGGGCGCCCGCCTTCGACATATCGACACCGTACATGTCGCCGTTCCACTCGCAGGTGCTGCTGGTGTCGGCAATGTCCTGCGCGGTGATCGGGTTGCCGGTGCCGTCGTCGGTGCCGAGAATCGGAAGATCATCCGCCACCGCCTGCCGGGGAATCCCGCGCATGATGTGGATGCCGAATTTCAGACCCTTGCCGTGCACGTAGTCCGCCAGCGCGGTGAATCCCGCCCCTCCGGCTGCCGAAGGGAAGCGCGTGGCCGCCGGGATGAGCCGTCCATGGCCGTCCATTTGCAGGTCGCCATTGGGCGAGTAGTAGTGGTGGTAGCTCCCCGATCCGTTCGCGGCCGCCGCGCCGATGGGATCCGGGGCATACCACTGGATGTCCACCGTGATCAGTTCCCATCCGTGGGAAAGCAGGTTGGCCGCCATGGAGTCGGCCTGCGCCTTGGTCTGATCCTCGGTCACCGTGGTGCCGTAGAAGTCCCAGCTGTTCCAGCCCATCACCGGGCGTTCCGCCCAGCCATGGAATGCGGGAGACTCACCTTCGGAGGAAAGCGAGCCAAGGACGAAGGCCGCGACGAGCGGCATGGTGGGCTTCGGCATCATGGGACTTGAGTCAGGCGGACCGGAGCATCCGGGCCGCCAGGTGAACACCCGCATTCGGTTCTGCGATCCCGACAATCCCGCGGGAAAGCGATCGGGTCCCGGACCTGTTGCCTCATTGAAACAGGACACCGAAGCCTTTGGCTCGGGTGAGCGCCCATTGCCTCACATTGCGGACACCATGACGTCTTGGTTGTTGGTGGTTTTCCTTGCGGGTGAAGGGCTGACGGAGC
>JAUIJD010000013.1 GCA_030431475.1 Verrucomicrobiia bacterium
CTGGAACGGCGTCGTCGGCAGGATCGAACTCCGGCCGGTGGGAGGCATCGACCGGGTGAGGGCCTTCCCCGAGCTCGACGGCCGGGTGAGGGTGGAAGTCACGGGAGCGCTCACCGGCAGGCTCACCGCCACGGTGCTCGATGCCGACTCGCCCGTCGCCGAGCAATCCGTGACGCTCGACGGGGCCGACACCGCGAACCTCACGCTCGAGGTGCCAGCCCCGCGGGCCTGGTCGGAGTTCAGCCCAACCACCTACGGACTGGAACTCGAACTCACCGACGGCAGCGGCGAGGCACCCTGCGACACCTGCACCACCCGCTTCGGCTTCCGCACCGCGTCCCACGACGCCAACCAGCTGCTCATCAATGGCCGACCCGCCTTCATGCGAGGCAACCTCGAGTGTGCCGTGTTCCCGAAGACCGGTCACCCGCCGGTCACCGTCGAGGCGTGGAAAGCAATCTGGCAGGTCTACCGCGACCACCACCTGAACCACGCCCGCTTCCACTCGTGGTGCCCGCCGGAAGCGGCCTTCATCGCGGCCGACGAGATGGGCATCTACCTCCAGGTCGAGGCGCCGATATGGATCGATCACTGGATGACGAAGCCAAATCCACGGACGGAAATGGACACCGCCGGGCACCCCAAGGGCCTCGGAAAGAACGACCGCAGCATCGACGCCTTCGCCCGGGCCGAGATCCGGCGCACCCTCGACACCTACGGCAACCACCCGTCCTTCGTCTTCTTCTGCATCGGCAACGAGCTGGGCACGTCCAACTTCGAGGAGACCGGCCGCTGGATCCGGGATGCGAAGGCCCACGATCCGCGCCACCTTTACGCCGCGTCCACCGCCCGCACGATCACCCCCGACGACGACTTCAACGCGACCCACAACATCCCCCGGGTCGGATGGGTTCGGCAGCATGTCGAGTTCGGCACCGACTGGGACTACGAATCGAAATACTCCCGGGCCGGAGTGCCCGTCATCGCCCACGAGATCGGGCAGTGGCCGGTCTACGTCGACTGGGAGAACGAACTCCCGAAATACACCGGTCCGCTCAAGCCCTACCGGCTCGAGGACATGGCCGCCGACGCCCGAAAGAGCGGACTGCACGACCGCGCCAACGACCTCCGCCGAGCCTCCGGAGCCACCAACCGCCTGCTCTACCGCTACGAGATCGAGTCCTTCCTCCGCACGCCGTCCTGCCGCGGTTTCCAGCTCCTCGGGATGCAGGATTTCTCCGGCCAGGGCGAGGCGCTCGTGGGCTGGCTCGACGCGTTCTACGACAGCAAGGGCACGACCGACCCCGCGGACTTCCGTCGCTACTGCGCCCCCACCGTGCCGCTTTTGAAGCTCCCCGCCTTCGTCTTCCGGAACTCCGATAGCCCCGGGATCGGGGCCCTCGTCCGCCACCACGGACCCGACGATCTCAAACAAGTGGCGCCGCGCTGGAGCATGGCGACCGCCGGCGGCGAGATCCTGCAGTCCGGGACGCTTGAAACCCGTGACATCCCACGAGACCGCCTCACCTCCCTCGGCCGCTTCACTCCCGACTTCTCGGCCCTGGAAACCGCCGGGCGGGTCACGCTCACCCTCACCGTCGGGGAGTTCACCAATGCCTACGACCTTTGGATCTACCCGGACGCGATCGACACCGCGCCGGCCGACGGCGTGGTCTTCACCTCCGACTGGCAGGGCACGGCCAGGCCCGCCCTCGAGGCCGGCAAGCGCGTCGTCCTCGACGCCCACATGCTCGGCGGGAAACAAGCCGCCAAGCAGGCCGCCTGGTTCCCGCTCTACTGGTCCGTCCCCTTCTTCCCCGGCCAGAATCGCGAGACCATCGGCTTGTTCGTCGATGCCGATCATCCCGCGCTCTCCCGGTTCCCCACTCCCGGTCATGGCGACTGGAACTGGCACCGGCTCGGCAAGGGTGCCCATGGCTTCGACCTCACCGACATCACCCCGGCGAGCCACCGCCCCATTGCCGAACCGGTCAGCGACTTCCACCTCAACCGGCGGCTCGGTTCGATCTTCGAAGCCCGGGTCGGCGAAGGCCGGCTCCTGGTCTGCGGCTACCGGCTCGACGACGCCACCGCCGGACAGCTCCCCGAAGCGGCCCAGCTTCGTCACAGCCTGCTCGACTACGCCGCCGGTCCCGGATTCGAACCATCCACCGCCCTCGCCGCCGCGGATCTCGACCGCCTTTTCGACAACCCCGAGATCAAGCTGCAGGAACTCCCCGAACGCTTCACCGGCGCCGACCTCTACATCAACGCCGCAGGCAAGCTGCCCGTCGCGGGCCAAAGCGTCGAGTGGGCGAAGGGCCACGATCAGATCCTCCGCCAAAGCCAGGGCGTCGACTATGCCGTCGAGGCCGACGGTCTTTGGCGCGACGACCAGGGCTCGGCGTGGCACGGGCACGAGATCACGCTCACCCTCCGGCCGCGCTCCGGCGTCCCCGGCACCCTCTACGTGCGCTTCGACGACTGGAACCGGAACGGCCGCACCGGCACCGTCAGATTCGAAGGCAAGCCGACCGAGCTCGAGGCCCACCCCGGAGGCACCTGGCTCGAGTTTCCCGTCATCCGCGAGGACACCAACGACGCCGAACTTCTTCTTGTCGCCCGGGCCGCCACCGGCCCCAACCTGATGATCACCGACCTCGCCTTCGTTCCGGGGGAATGATCCCCCGTCTCATGCCCGGCATTCCCACCCACCGCCATCCCGTTCTTCCGCTTCCGGCGATCTCCCGATGATCGCCCCCCAACCCATCCTCTTCCGCCATGTCCGTCACTGCCCGTCTCGAACCCCGCGTCATCCCCACCTACCCGGTCGGAGCCCCGGAAAAGAACCCGGTCTTCTTCGAAAAGCGGGTCTATCAGGGCAGCAGCGGCAAGGTCTATCCCGTCCCCTTCGTCGACAAGGTCCATGACGAGCCGGTCGATGTGACCTATCAGTCCGCGCTGCTGGAAAACGACTTCGTCCGGCTGGTGATGCTGCCGGAGATCGGCGGTCGCATCTTCCTCGGCCAGGACAAGACCAACGACGACTACGACTTCTTCTACCGCCAGGAAGTGATCAAGCCCGCGCTCGTCGGCCTCGCCGGCCCCTGGGTCTCGGGCGGCGTCGAGTTCAACTGGCCCCAGCACCACCGCCCCGGCACCTTCATGCCGGCCGATGTGCACATCGAGGAGGAATCCGACGGCGCCTACACCGTCTGGATGTCCGAGCACGATCCGCTCAACCGGCTCAAGGGCATGCACGGCATCCGCCTGCGCCCCGGCTCCTCGCTCATCGAACTCCGGGCCCGGCTCTACAACCGCACGCCCTTCGTTCACACCTTCCTGTGGTGGGCGAATGTCGCCGCCCGCGTGCACGACCAGTACCAGTCCTTCTTCCCGGCCGACGTCCACTACGTCGCCGACCACGCCGTGCGCGCGTCGTCGTCATTTCCCGTGGCGGAGAACGACTACTACGGCATCGACTATGCCGCCCGCCCCGGCGCCAACGACCTTTCCTGGTACAAGAACATCCCGGTGCCGACCTCCTACATGGTCTGCCAGACGCTCTTCGATTTCTTCGGCGGCTACGATTTCGAAAAGAACGGCGGCTTCGTGCACATCGCCAACCGTCACATCGCTCCGGGCAAGAAGCAGTGGACCTGGGGCAACGACCGCTTCGGCTGGGCCTGGGACCGTGAACTCACCGACGAAGGCGGGCCCTACGTCGAGCTGATGGCCGGCGTCTACACCGACAACCAGCCCGACTTCACCTATCTCCTCCCCTACGAAACCAAGACCTTCTCGCAGTTCTGGTGGCCCATCCAGAACATCGGCCCGGTCCAGCAGGCCAACGAAACGGCCGCCCTCGCCCTCGCCATCCGCGACGATCGCTCCATCCGGCTCGGCCTCTGCGTCTCCGAACCCTTCGAGGGCGAGCTCGTGCTCACGACCGCCTCCGGCCCCCTCGCGCGCTTCCCGGTTTCGCTGAAGCCCGGTGAGTCGTTCAGCGATGAAAGCACGCGCTTCCCGGGCGAGAACCCCGCGGAAGTCCTCGCCGAACTCCGCGACGCCTCCGGCGCCCTCGTGCTCGACTACCGTCCGGTCGATACCTCGACCCTGACCCGCGACCGCCAGGTCGCCACCGAGCCACCCCCGCCTGAAGACATCCCCTCAAGCGACGAACTCTACTTCACCGGCGAGCACCTCGAGCAGTACCGCCACCCCACCCGCTCGCCCGAGCCCTACTGGGAGGAAGCCCTGCGCCGCGACCCCGGCGACTCACGCTGCCGCACCGCCCTCGGCCGCCGCGCGCTGCTGCGCGGGGAATTCGAGAAGGCCCGCGAGCATCTTGCGGCCGCGGTTTCCCGCCTCACCCTTCGACATCCGAACCCGGTCACCGGCGAGGCCCACTACCACCTCGGCCTCGCCGTCCGCTTCCTCGGCCAGCCGGAGGACGCCTACCGCGCCTTCTACAAGGCGACCTGGAACTACGAATGGCGCAGTAGTGCCTACTACCAGCTCGCGACGCTCGACGCCCGCAAGCGGGACTGGAGCACCGCGCTCGAGCATCTCGACGCCTCGCTCGACACCAACCGCGATCACAACAAGGCGCGGGTCCTGCGCGCCCTCGTATTGCAGCGACTCGATCGCCCCGAAGAAGCCCGCCGCGAACTCGACGCGCTGCTGACCATCGATCCCCTCGACCACTGGGCGCTCCACGTCCGCGACGGCGGCATCCCCGAAGCCTCCCGCAACGACGCGCAGACCGTCCTCGACCTGGCCTTCGACTTCCTCGAAGCCGGCTTCGACGACGAGGCGCTTGCCCTGCTCGATGCCCACCATTCCGCTCCGGTCGATCCCGTCGCCGTGCCCAATCCGCTGGAGAAGAGCGCGATGACCCACTACCTCCGCGCCCGCATTACCGGCGACGCCGGCGACCTGGAAGCCGCACGCAGCGCGTCGCCGGACCACTTCTTCCCCTCGCGCCTCGAGGAAATGGAGCTTCTCGAGTGGGCGCTGGCCGGGAACGTGGCCGGGGCTTCCAGTCCCGTCGCCAAGAACCAAGCACCATCCGCACAACCCGAGGCCGCAACCGTGGCCGGGGCTTCCAGCCCCGTCGCCAACCCCACCACCTTCACCCCCACATATCTCAAACAGGATTCCGAAGTCGAAAAATACCGCAACCACCTCCCCCACTGGCAGCAGCAAAGCGCCACCTACGCCGTCACCTTCCGGCTCGCCGACTCCCTTCCCCAGTCGTTGCTCCAGAGTTATCTCGCCGAGAAAAGGCAGACCCTCGAGCGTATAGAGGATGCCGAGGAGAAAGATGACGCTTCCCTGACGGAGGCGTTCAAAATCCAGCTCGAAGCTCTCTACCGCGATCACATCGAAGCCGCCCTCGACCGCGGCATCGGCGCCTGCCACATGCGTGACCCTCGCGTCGCGAAGATCGTCGCCGACGCGATCACCCATTTCGACGGCGAGCGTTACGATCTCGCCGCCTGGTGCGTGATGCCCAACCACGTGCATCTCATCATCAGGCCACTTGGTGAAAACCGCCTGCCCGACATTCTCGCCAGCATCAAGTCCTACTCGGCGCAGCAAGCCAACCAGACTCTCGGCCGCCACGGAGCCTTCTGGATGAGCGAAAGCTATGATCACCTAATCCGCGACCAGAAGGACTTCGCCAATCAACTCACCTACCTGACCCGCAACCCGGCCACCGCCAAGCTCAAGGACTGGCCGTGGATCGACTCCAAGCAGATCCTCTGGGACGGCCAATCCGTGGCCGGGGCTTCCAGCCCCGTAGCCAAGAGTCATGGAAGGGCGACGGGGCTGGAAGCCCCGGCCACCCTCGACCCCCTCGCCGCCTACGGCCTCGGAAACTTCCACTTCGACAAACGCCGCCACGCCGACGCCATTGCTGTTTGGGAACGCGCCGTCGAGGAAGGCACCACCATCCCGCAGGTCCACCGAAATCTCGGCATCGCCGTCTGGAACCACCACCGCGACGGCGAGCGCGCCGCCGCCTGCTACGAGCGGGCCCGCCAGCTCGACCCCTCCGACGCCCGGCTGGTCAGCGAGTCGGACCAGCTCGCCAAGAAGCGCAACCGTCCGCTCGCCGAGCGCCTCGCCTTCCTCGAGGCGCACGACGAGCTGGTCCGGCAACGCGACGAGGCCACCGTCGAGGTCGCCTCGCTGCTGAACCTCACCGGTCGTCCCGAGGATGCCCTCGAGCTGCTGCTATCCCGTCGCTTCCACCCGTGGGAGGGCGGCGAGGGCGCGGTTCTGCGGCAGTACACCGCCGCCCGCCTGCTGCTCGGCGAACGCGCACTGGACACCGGCGACGCCGAGACCGCCCACGAGCAGTTCTCCCTCGCCATGGAAACCCCCGACTCGCTGGGCGAGGCCTATCATCCGCTCCAGGCCAAAGCCGACGTGAACTACTGGATCGGCCGTAGTTTGAAGGCTCTCGGCCGCGCGGACGAGGCAACCGCCGCCTTCGAAGCGTCGGCCTCCGAGTCCGGCGACTTCTCCGAGATGGCGGTCGCCGAGCACTCACCCCTCTCTTACTTCCGCGGGCTCTCACTGCGGGAGCTCGGCCGGGACGACGAGGCCGCCGCCGTCTTCCGGGCCATGCTGGAGTTCGCCGCCGCCCGCAAGGCCGAGCCCGCGAAGATCGACTATTTTGCGACCAGCCTGCCCAACCTGCTCGTTTTCGACGAGGACCTGCAGGCCCGCCGCGACGCCGAGGCCGACCTGATCGCCGCGCTCGCCCACCACGGCCTCGACGCGTTGGACGAGGCGGCCTCGGCCGTCCGCCGCACCCTCGACTTCGACCGTTCCCTCGCCCAGGCCGTCGCCCTCGAAGCCCGACTCGAAACCACCACCGCATGAAATCGCTGATTCTCCTCCTCACCGCGGGACTCGTCCACGCCGCGCCGCTTTCCGACCTCGACACCGAACTCCGGAAGTCGTGGCCGGACAACCGGACGATCAACATCGTCTTCCACGGCCACAGCGTGCCGTCCGGCTACTTCGTCGCCCCCGAGGTGCGCCCCTTCGACAGCTACCCGCACCTGTTCCACCGCGATCTCGCGACCCGCTACCCGGACGCCGTGATCAATGTCATCACCACCAGCATCGGCGGCGAGCACAGCATCCAGGGCGCGGCGCGCTTCCAGCAGGATGTCTTCAAGCACAAGCCCGACCTGATCTTCATCGACTACGCCCTCAACGACCGCAGCCAGAACGCCGCCCAGGTCGAGACGGCCTGGCGGTCCATGATCACCGCCGCCAAAAACGCCGGCGTGCCCCTCGTTCTCTGCACCCCGACCGGCGACACCCGCGAGGACCTTTCCGACCCCGCCAATCGCCTGCGCGTCCTCGCCGACATGATCCGCCGCCTCGCCGCCGAGGAGGAGGTCCTCCTCGCCGACGTCTCCGCCGCATGGGTCGCCGAGCTGCAGTCCGGCACGCCCCAGGCCGACCTTCATTCAACGCCCAACCACCCCAACGCCGCCGGACACCGGGTCGCGGCCGACGCCATCTTCGCGGCCTTCGTCGCCGCCACCCAGGACAACCCATGAGACTTCTCATCACCTCCCTCGCGGCCGCCTTCGCCGTCCATGCCGACGAGCCGCTTTCCCTGGCGGGCGAGTGGCGCTTTGCCCTCGATCCCGGCGACCATGGCCTGCGCGATTCTCCGCAGAACTGGAAGTTTCCGGACACCATCCAGCTGCCCGGCATCCTCACCGCGCAGGGCTTCGGCGACAAACCCACCATCGAGACCGAGTGGACCGGCAAAGGCTGGGAACCCCGTCACCTGTTCCGCGAGTGGCAATCCGATGAGAACTTTAAGATGCCCTTCTTCCTCACCCCGCCCCGGCACTACCTCGGGCCGGCGTGGTATCAGCGCGAGCTCGACATCCCGGAGGCGTGGGAGGGCAAGCGGGTCCGCTTGTTCCTCGAGAGGGTTCACTGGGAGTCCATCGTCTGGATCGATGGAGAAAGGGTCGGCCGGGGAGACTCTCTCGGGACCCCGCACCTCTTCGACCTCGGACCGCTGGAACCCGGACCGCACACGATCACCCTGCGCATCGACAACCGCCTCGACGAGGTGAATCCCGGTCCGCTCGCCCACTCCGTGACCGACCACACCCAGGGCAACTGGAACGGTGCGGTCGGACGGATCGAACTCCAGCCCCTTCCCTCCAGCCACATCGACCAGGTGACCGTCACCGCGACCCTCGACGGCGAGGTCCGCGTCGAAGTCCGGGGTGAGGTCGCCCCGGAAGTGCGGGAAGCCGGCCTGCGACTGGAGATCCATCCCGTCGATGACCCCGGACGGACCACCTTCCTCCAATCCGGAGTCGTTCCGCGCGATGCCGCGGGACGCTTCGAGGTCACGCGGGTCGCCCAGGTCGCCGGACCCCGGCCCTGGAGTGAGTTCGATCCCGCACTTTACCACGTTCGCGCCTTCCTCTCCACCGGCGACGACATGCCGGCCGACCGCTCGACCACCACCTTCGGGTTCCGTGAAATCGAGAACCGCGGCGGCACGCTCATGATCAACGGCCGTCGCGCCTTCATGCGCGGCACCCTCGAGTGCGCGATCTTCCCCCGCCTCGGACATCCGCCGACCGACGTCGCTTCATGGAAGCGCATCATCCGCATCTGCAAGGAGCACGGACTGAATCACATGCGCTTCCACTCGTGGTGCCCTCCCGAGGCCGCCTTCATCGCCGCCGACGAACTTGGCTTCTACCTGCAGCCCGAAGCCTCGGCATGGGCCAACGGATCCGCCCAGGTCGGCTCCGGCCGTCCGGTGGACGCATGGATCAACGCCGAAACCGACCGCATCCTCGCGACCTACGGCAACCACCCGAGTTTCGCCTTCATGGCCTACGGCAACGAGCCGGGCGGACCGAAACACAAGGAGTGGCTCGCCGACTGGGTCAAGCGCCAGCGCGACAAGGACCCCCGCCGGCTCTACACGACGGGTGCCGGCTGGCCGGTGATCGAGGGCAGCGACTACCACCTCCCCATGAATCCCCGCATCCAGGGCTGGGGCCAGGGCCTGCGCTCCATCATCAACGCCCGCCCTCCTTCAACCCAGTTCGACTGGCGCGACTACACCTCGAAGCATCGCGACGCCCCGGTCATCTCCCACGAGATCGGCCAATGGTGCGTCTATCCGAACTTCCGCGAGATCGAGAAATACACCGGCTACTTCAAGGCGCTGAACTTCGAGATCTTCCGCGAGACCGCCCGGCGCAACGGCATCCTCGACCAGAGCGAGGACTTCCTCATGGCCTCCGGGAAATGGCAGGCCGCCGCCTACAAGCACGACATCGAGGCGGCCCTGCGCACCCCCGGCTTCGGCGGCTTCCAGTTGCTCGACCTCCACGATTTCCCCGGTCAGGGCACCGCGCTGGTCGGCGTGCTCGACGCCTTCTGGGACGAGAAAGGCTACATCACCCCGGAGGAGTTCCGGCGGTTCTCCGGACCGGTCGTCCCCCTCGCCCGCATGCGGAAGATGGTCCTCACCCGCAACGAATCGCTGCAGGCCAGCCTCGAGCTCGCCCACTTCGGCGACGGGGACTTCAAGAGCTTCGAACCCGCATGGTCGCTGTCGCACGGCGACCAGATCCTCGCCGCCGGCACCCTCGATCCCCGTCCGCTGGCCGCGGGCAATGTGCATTCGCTCGGCAACCTCGAGCTCTCGCTCTCGCGCTTTCCCGCTCCATCCAAGCTGACCTTCACCCTCGGGGGCAAGGGCACCGGGATCTCCAATTCCTGGGATGTCTTCCTCTACGAGCCGCGGGCGCCCGAGGTTCCCGAGGTGACCACGACCCGCACCCTCGAGGAAACGCGCGCGGCCCTCGCCGAGGGACAAGCCGTCCTGTGGTTGGCCGATCCCGCCCAGGTCGCCGACGACCCGGCCTTCCCGCTGCAGATCGGCTTCTCCCCGATCTTCTGGAACACCGCCTACACCGACTGGCAACCACCGCACACGCTCGGCCTCCTCAATCGTGCCGATCACCCGGCGCTTGCCGCCTTCCCCACCGACACCCACAGCAACTGGCAGTGGTGGGAGATCGTCAGCCGCTCGCGACCCTTCATCCTCACACCACACCACGAACTCAAACCGATCGTCCAACCGATCGATGACTGGGTCACCAACCGCAAGCTGGCCCTCGTCTTCGAGGCGAAGGTCGGAGAGGGACGACTGCTCGCCTGCTCCGCCGACCTGGAGAGCGATGCCAACCAACGTCCCGCCGCGCGGCAGTTGCTCGCTTCGCTGCGGAAATACGCGGCTTCCCCGGCGTTCCAACCCGCAACGGAACTGCGGCCGGCCGACCTGGACCGAATCATGAAGACGCCGCCGCGGGTCGTCACGCTCGGCGCGACGATCTCCGCCAGCAGTGAAGCCGCCGGGTATGAAGCAGGCCTCGCCATCGACGGCGACCCGAAGACCTTCTGGCACACCGAGTTCAACGACAACAAGACGCCGCTTCCCCACGATCTCGTCCTGCGCTTTCCGCAAGCCGTGTCGTGCGAGGGACTGTCGCTCACCTCCCGCCCGGATGGCAGTCGGAACGGACGGGTGAAAGAGGTCGTCGTCCTCGGCCCCGACAGTGAGGAGATCGCTCGGGCTGCGTTTCCCGACTCACCGCAACCGCAGCAACTCTGGTTCCCCGAACCGGTGAAAGCCGGGGAGCTGACGATTCGCATCGTCGGAAGCCACACACCTCCCTTCGCCTCGCTGGCAGAAATCGACCTCATCCCATGATCCTCCGCACGCTGGCCGCCACCGCTCTCCTGCTCTCCGCGATTCATGCCCGGACCATGTCCCTCGCCGGCGAGTGGAAGTTCGTTCTCGATCCGCAGGACCTCGGTCTCAAGGCCGGACCGGACACATGGAACTTCCCGGACACGATCCAACTTCCGGGCACCACCGCCGGGCAAGCGAAAGGCACGCCCGTCGCGATCGAACTGAACCTCGGGAAACCCGCGATGCAGCACCTGCATCAGAAGTTCCCCTACACCGGACCGGCCTGGTACCAACGCACCGTCAGCATCCCCACCGACTGGAAGGATCACGACATCTTCCTCACCCTTGAGCGGGTGCTGTGGGAATCGCGTGTCTGGATTGACGGCAATCCCGTCGGCAGCCCGCAGAACTCGCTCAGCGCACCCCACCGCTACGACCTCACGACCGCCCTCACGCCCGGTCGCAAGCACACGCTCACGCTGCGCATCGACAACCGCCCACAGGTCGACATCGGCACCATCGGTCACGCCTACACCCAGGAAACCCAGACGATCTGGAACGGCGTCATCGGCGAGCTCAAGTTGGAGGCCGTGCCGATTTCGCGGATCCAGCACCTCGGCATCCGCACCCTCCCCGACCGCACGGGCCTGGAGCTTGAGCTGGAGTTCTTCAGCAAGCGCGTGATCGAGAAGGCCGACCTTCACATCGGCATCCGCCCGGACGGCGAAGACGGGCTTCGCAGCGTGATGAAGACCCGCCTTCGCATCGCCCCCGGGACCACCCGTCAGACCGTGAAGCTGGGACCGCTGCCGGACGGGCTCGCCGGGTGGTCGGAGCTCAGCCCGGCCGTCCACCAGCTCACGGTCGCGCTGGTCGCAGGCGACACCCGTCACCTCCTCACCAGGGACTTCGGCCTGCGTACCTTCACGCACACCGAGCGCGACCTCCTCATCAACGGCACCAGGACCTTCCTCCGCGGCAACCTCGAATGCGCGATCTTCCCGCAGACCGGCCATCCCGATGCCGAGGGCCCGCAGTGGGACAAGATCATGCGCACCTCCCGCGAGTATGGCCTCAACCACCTGCGCTTCCATTCGTGGTGCCCGCCGTCCGCCGCCTTCGAGGCCGCCGACCGCCACGGCATCTATCTTCAGGTGGAACTTCCGAACTGGACCTTCGACATGGGCCGAAAGCCGAAGACCGACGCCTTCCTCAAGGCCGAGGGCGAGCGCATCCTGCGCGAATACGGCCACCATCCGTCCTTCGTCATGCTCTCGCTCGGCAACGAACTGAAGGGCGACCTCACCCATATGGACGGCCTGATCGAGCACTTCCGCGCCCTCGATCCCGACAAGCTCTACACCTCCACCAGCTACGCCTTCTCCCCGCGCGGCGCCAAGGCCGGTCCCCAGGACGATTTCTTCATCACCCAGCAGTCCGCCTCCGGATGGGTCCGCGGCCAGGGTTTCATCAACTCCACCTTTCCCACCACCGACAGCGACTACGCCGAGGGACTCTCGTCGGTCACCGTCCCGCTCGTCACCCACGAGGTCGGACAGTACGTCGTCTATCCCAACCTCGCCGAGCTGCCGAAGTACGAATCCACCCCGATGCGCCCGACCGCCCTCGAGGCGATCCGCGCCGACCTCCGGGAAAAGGACCTCCTCGACGACGCCGCCCGCTTCACCCGCGACTCCGGCAAGCTCGCCGCGCTGCTCTACAAGGAGGACATCGAGCGTGCCCTGAGGACGAAGGACCTGGCCGGCATTCAACTCCTCCAACTCCAGGACTTCCCCGGCCAGAGTACTGCCACCGTCGGCCTGCTCGATGCCTTCTGGGACAGCAAGGGACTCATCGACCCCGCACGCTTCCGCGACTTCAGCTCCCCCGTCGTCCCCCTCGCCCGGATGGAGAAGTTCGTGTGGGAGAACAGCGAAACCTTCACCGCCGACCTCGAGCTCGCGAACTTCTCGGAGTCCCCGCTCACCACCGGTTTCACGGCCAAGCTGGTCGACCCCCGGGGCGTCGAGGTCGCCGAGACCCGCTTCGACCCGAAGGAGCACCCCGTCGGCAACGGGCTTCCCGTCGGCCGCTACCAGGCGCCCCTCGCCGCCTTCGGCGCCGCCACGCGACTCGATTTCGTCGTCGAGTCGGACGACGGCTCCGCCCGCAACTCGTGGCCGGTCTGGATCTACCCCGCCGAGCAGGAGGCGCCCGAGGTCGTGACCCACACCGCCGTCTCCGACGCCTGCCTCGCCGACCTCGCCGCCGGCAAGTCCGTACTGCTGCTCCCCGCCGGCAACGCGATCCGCAACCCGATCGCCGCGCGCTTCATCCCGGTCTTCTGGTCGCCGCTCCACTTCCCCAACCAACCGGGCACCCTCGGCGCCACCATCGACGCCGACCATCCGCTGTGGCGGCACTTCCCCACCGACACCCACACCAACTGGCAATGGTGGGAGCTCACCGCCAACTCCGCCGCGGTCGATCTCACCGGCTTCGACCCGGCCGTCGGCAAGCCCTTCCGCTTCATCGACAAGTACAACCGCAACGCCCTGCCGGCCGCCATCTTCGAGGCCAAGGTGGGCCCGGGGAAACTTCTCGTCTGCACTCTCGACGTGACCGGCACCCCAGAGGAACGCATCGTCGCCCGCCAGCTCCACCGGGCCCTGAAACATCGAGCCGCCTCGGACGATTTCGACCCTTCCGGCTCGCTCACGCCGGAACAGTTGCGTTCCCTCTTCCGCGAAAGCGGCATCACCGCCACCGCCTCCAGCAGCCACCCGGATTACCCGGCCGCCCTCGCCATCGACGGCGACCCGGCCACCCTCTGGCACTCCGACTGGCGCGACGCGGATGCGAGCCTGCCCATCACCCTCACCCTCGATCTCCAGCAGCCGACCGCCGTCGCCGGAGTCCGCCTGCGCAACCGTGCCGACAACCGCAACGGCCGCGTGAAGAACTTTCACCTGGAGATCTCCGCCGATGGCGATCGCTGGCGTCCGATCACCGGACCCACCGCCCTGCCGGACGGCGGCGCGCCCGAGTCCATCCTGTTCCCCGAGCCGATGAAGCTGCGGGCCCTTCGCTTCATCGCCCGGTCCAGCCACACCGGCACCCCGCTCGCCAGCCTCGCCGAGTTCGAGATCATCCCCGCCGAACCTGGCGACGTGCGCGAACTCGGCATCATCCCCGGCTTCAACGACTGATGACGGGCAAGCTCCACAGACCGCCAGGCACCGGTCCTGTAGTTCGAACGCGTGTCATGACGACCCGGAGCCGATCGTGGAGACTTCCACCCTGAGATGATCCGCAGTGCCCCACGCCCGTCGTCGAAAACGCCGCCCATTTCGCCGTTCCCCGATCCAACACCTCGTCGCGCCAACAGGGGACCCCAGCCCATGCCAGACCGAAAACCCACCGTTGCGCTCTTCATTGAAACGTCGCGCGCCTACGCCCGCGACCTCTGTCTCGGGATCGCCGACTACGCCCGGACCCATGGCGAGTGGAATTTTCTGATTCAGGAACGCGACCTCCGCGGCGGCATCCCCGAGTGGCTCGAAAGCTGGGATGGCGACGGCATCCTCTGCCGCCTCAATGATCCCGATCTCGCCGACCTGTTCGCCGGGGCTTCCTGTCCGGTCATCGACATCTACGGCCAGATCCGGCATCCGGACATCCCGTTCCTCGATACCGACGCTTCCGCGGTGGCCGAGATGGCCGCCCGCTTCTTCGTCAATTCCGCCTTCTCCAGCTTTGCCTTCTCCAGCTTTGCCTACTGCGGCTTCCCGGGGCTCTGGTTCTCGGACGACCGGAGTGCGGCCTTTGAGAAGGAAGTCGGCCGCTATGGCGCGAAAACCCACATCTACGAGCCGCCCCTCACCTGGAAGGTCGCGGACGTCGCCCGCCGCGAGTCGCTGCATCCTTCAGGCTCGCCCGAACTGGAGAAGTGGATCACCGAGCTCCCGCCCCGAACAGCCATCCTTGCCTGCAACGACGTCCGTGCCCAACAGCTCGTGAAGGTCGCCGCAAGGATCGGAAGGAGGATCCCTGAAGACCTCGCGGTCATGGGCGTGGACGACGACCACATCATCTGCGAACTCTGCACCCCGCGCCTGACGAGCGTGCGCCCGGACACCCACACGCTCGGCTACACCGCGGCCCACTGGCTCGACCGCCTGATGCAGGGGCAGAAGCTGCCCTACCGCCAGCTCCTCGTGCCTCCGGTTCAGATCACCGAGCGGGCCTCGACCGACACCATCGCCTCGGACGACGAGGTGCTCGTGAAGGCCCTCCGCTTCATCCGCAATCATGCCCACGAGCGGATCGATGCCTCCAAGGTGGTCGAGCACGTTGGACTCTCCCGCTCGTCGGTCGAGGTCCGTTTCCGCAACAGCCTGGGCCGGACCATCAAGGGCGAAATCACCCGGGCGAGGCTGGCCCGCGCCAGCGTCCTCCTGCGGGAAACCCGGATGAGCCTCGAAAAAATCGCCCAACAGTGCGGCTTCGCCACGGCCTCTCACTTTCTAAAGTTGTTCAAGCGGGAGTATGCCATCACTCCGGGCGCCTACCGGCGCGAGCGCCACGAGAGCCATAAGGGCGGGAGATAACAACGTCGTACTGGACCATATCCAACCACGCTCGGTCGGAGTTCGTTGGCCATATGAAAGGTTGGTCCATGTTCCATTTTCCCGCGAAGAAGCGCAGGCCCGGCTTCACGCTGGTCGAACTGATGGTGGCCCTGGTGATCGTGGTCGTGCTCGCCGGGCTCATTTTCTTCGGTGTCCAGCGGGCCCGCGAGAGCGCACGCGTCGCCACCAATATCGGCAACCTTCGAAATCTCGGACCGATGGTCACGATGCTCTCCGACGACCTCGGGGGCTACCCTCCGGGTTGGAGCTTCTCCAAGGCAGAATCGTGGGCCGATCTGATCGTGCGCGAGATGCACGGCGATTCGGCACGTCAGGACGATCTGCTCCTCTCCCCGGTCGAGGCCCGCAACATTCCCCCGAATCTGAACTCCACGGCGATCAGCAACTACGCCGTCAATCCCTTCATCTTCGTCCAAGAAGGCTACGCCGGAGAACGCGGCTACGTCGTGAACAGCGCCCGACTGCGGCGCCCATCCCAGCAAATCCTGCTGGGTGACGCCCTGCCCCGCTCGGACGAAGCCCCCTACGGCTTTTCGATGGTCGTCTGGTGGGGGCTGCGCTCCGGGACCGGAAACACCGGGAGCCCGCCGGTTTCGCCTCAGTCCCGCGCCAACCGCTCCATCAGCCTTCCCTCCAACATTGTCGAGATGACCTCGGACAGCGGCAAGGGACTCCCCGCCTTTCGCAATCGCGGGAAAGGCCACTTCCTCTTCGCCGACGGACACGTCGAGGCTCTCGCGCCGGATGAACTGAAGTACAAGCACTTCGCCATTTCCTACTAAGTCGGCATCCCTCCTTGGAATACCAAAAGGGACTACGAACCCGTAAAAACAGGCAATTCCCTCCAGCGGGCTCCTGCCATTTCTTGTCAATAACCCAGTCGCACTATCCATGAAAAAAAACCTCCTCCCCCGGACCTTCGAAGCGTCGCTCTTCTTGCCGGCCATCAGTCTCACCCTCGCATGCCTTCCTGCGGCACAAGCCGGCGTGGTCACCCTCCTTCCCTCCGACATCAATGGCGGTGACTCCGCCACGGCATCGTTCAGCAATGCCGATGTCACTCTCACGCCCCTTCAGGGCGGCGCGGCGGCCACCTTCAATGGCAATGCGGCTCGTCTGGGCATCGACGACTTCGGCACCAACGTCAACGCCTTCAACGACCCCGACACGGATCCCAACAACGGCAATGAGGAGCAGCTTGAGTTCCAGTTCTCCGCCACGGCCGGCCTCACCGGGATCAGCTGGGACTACTCCCGCGCGGACGGACCGGACCCCCTCTCCGGCGTGATCATCAGCGGCTTCAGCTCCGACCCCGGGGCCACCCTCAGCGGAGCCACCGGGGGCGGCAGCGTCAGCTACAGCAATGGCTCCCTTCTCATCAAGGTCGGCTACGTTTCCAACGGCGACGATGGCATTCTCACCCTTTCCAACCCGGGAGCCAGCGCCGGTGCGACCCTGCTGCTCTCGGTCACCGACGAAGACCAGGCGGGCGCCCAGTTGGCCGTCACCTCCATCTCCTACGAGGACGCGGTTCCGACCCAGGCGCCGGTCATCAACGATCCCCTTCCCGCCACCCTGTCCCCCGGCGACGGCGTCTCGACGACGCTTGCGGTCGGCATTGAAGCGGGTGCCGCCCCGGCCCCGACCTACCTCTGGGAGTACGACGACGGCGGCGGCTTCGTCACCGTCGGCACCGACCTCACCTACACCTTCACCGCCGGGGCCGCCACCGACGGCACCTACCGCGTGACCATCACCAACGTCGCCGGCAGCGACTCGAGCACCACGGTCGTCACCGCCATCGACGATGGCGACGGCATCGACAACCAGTGGGAGGTCGACAACTTCGGCGACTTCCTGCTCTACGGGGCGACCGACGATGTCGACACGCCCGACCCCGACGGACTGGACAACGCCGGTGAGTTCGCCGCCGGCACCGACCCGAACGATCCCGACACCGACGACGACGGCCTTCTCGACGGCGACGAAGCCGCCAACAACGCCAACCCACTGGTCGCCGACACCGATGGCGACGGCTTCTGGGACGGCTACGAGGTGAACACCGCGGGCTCCGCCGCCGACGACCCCGACGATGCCCCCATCGCGGACTCCGGCCGGAACTCGATCGGCATCACCTTCGCCGCGACCGCCGGCAACGGCGCCAACGTCAACCTCAGCCCCCTCGCTCTCGCCGGCGCCCCCGGCTACGTCCAGAAGAACTGGAACACCCCGCCGGCCTTCCCGAATGCGGCGGTCACCACCACGGAACTCGACATCACCTCTCCCACTGCCGGCGCCCTCGTCGACTCGTCCGGCAACACGACGACCGCCACCTACTTCATCCAGTCGGCCGGTGCCTTCAGCCGCCTCAACAACCCGCAGATCTCCGCCAGCGGGCTCTACTCGGGCTACCTCTTCGCCAACGCCACGGACGACACCGTCTTCATCGACATCGACAACGTCCCCTACTCCCGATACGACGTCGTGATCTACGTCATGGGCTTCGGTGCGAACGTCACGGGCACGGTGACCGACGCCATCGATGGCCTGGCCTACACCTTCGGCGCGCCCGCCATCCTCGCCGAGGGGGACGAACCCCAGTGGTACCGCTCGGCCGACCAAACCACGGTCTCCAACGGCACCTTCGAGAACTTCCCCACGGCCACCCACGTCATCTTCCGCGGTCTCTCAGGCTCCAACCAGAGCTTCGACCTGACCCGCATCATCGACAACGCGGGCATCGCCGCCATCCAGATCGTCGAGGCTCCCGACAGCGACGGCGACGGCATGGGCGACGTTTATGAAATCTCGGCCGGACTCGACCCCAACGACGACGGCACCACCGATCCGGTCAACGAAGGCGCCAACGGCGACTTCGACGGCGACGGAATCTTCAACATCGACGAGCACGACAACGGCACCAACCCGACCTCGGACGACACCGACAACGACGGCTACACCGACGACGTCGAAACCGACACCGGCACCTTCAACTCGACCGCCGACCCCGGCACGGACCCCCGCATCGCGGATGGCGACGGAGACGGCCTCCTGGACGGCGTCGAGAGCGGTGGCGGCACCTTCGTTGATGAAACGAACACCGGCACCGATCCCTTCGTCGCCGACACCGGAGACACCGACCTCGACGGCTGGGCCGACAACTACGAGATCCTGAACGGCCCGACCGACTACACCGACCCGGCAGACCCGGGCGGACCGAACCCCGCCGGCTTTGCCATCGCCTTCAACTCGATCGCCGGCTTCGGCACCTCGGGCAGCGTTGAATTCGGCGACCTCGTCTTCGCGGGAGCCCCGGGCGTCGAACAGCGCAACTGGAACCGGACCATCGACCTCGCGAACAACGACGTCGATGCCAGCGGCGACATCACCAAGATCGGCACCCCGAATCTAGGAGAACTGGTCGACTCCAGTGGCACCGTGATCGGCGATGGCGCCACCGGCGTGGGAGTCAGTTTCTCGGCGGGAAATGGAGCGTTCTCCTCCCAGCCGGACCCCGCCACCCCCTACGGCCGGCTGTTCAACTCGTTCATCTTCGGACGGGACACCGGCGTGGCGGGCCAGGACCCCGACAGCTCCATCACGCTCACCGGCATCCCCTACGCCAGCTACGACGTGTATGTCTACTTCGGCTCCGAGTCGGACAACCGGATCGGCACCATTTCGAGCAGCTCCGCCGGAACCACCTATTCGTTCACGACCGACGTCAACACCGGGAGCCCCGGCTCCTACTTGCAGACCACCGACACGGGAACGGCCTACCCGCAGGCCAACTACGCGGTCTTCTCCGGCCAAACCGGCGGCACCTTCGACGTCACCGTCACGGTCGGAGCCCTGCAGAACTCGATGGGCATCTACGGCATCCAGGTGGTCGATACCAGCGGCGCCGGCGGACCCATGATGGTGCTCGAGAATCCTCAATACGACAGCATCAACGACACCTTTACGGCCGACTTCGTCACCGACACCGCCGGCACCTACATCTTCGAGCGCAGCCAAACCCTCGGCAACGACTGGATCCAGATCGGCTCCGCGCTGACCGTCGGTGCCGGCACCACCCCGGTGACCGATCCGGCAGCGCCTTCCGACGAGGCGTTCTACCGCGTGAGAGAGCCGTAAGCCGCCCGCGGAGCAACTTCATCTCAACTGCTCCACGGACCCATCAAGAACGACGATTGAATTAGCAGAACAGGCAGTTCCCCGTGTGAGCCGTGCCACCCGATTCTAAATCCTCTTGCGCGGATGCGCGCGGGGGTTTCAAAAAACTACCTACCCCAGAACAAGCCCCATGAAAACGACGCTGACCCTCATCACCGCCCTCGCCACCGCCTCCCAGGCTGCGGTGACCTCCCTCACTCCGGCGGACATCAACGGAGGTGACACCAACCGTTCGACCTTCACGGACGGCAACATCACCCTGAATCCTCTCGAAGCGGGAGTCGCCTCGACTTTCAATGACAATAGTGTCCGTCTCGGGATCGACGACACCCCCACCCCCGCAGGGACCATCGCCAACAACGTCAATGCCTTCAACGACGTCGATGTCGACCCGAACAATGGCAACGAGCAGCAGTTGGAATTCATCTTCGCCCCCACGGTCGGCCTGAGCCAGATCGCCTACGACTTCTCACGGGCCGACGGGCCGGGAGACGACGACGGGGTCATCATCAGTGGGTTCACCGCCGACCCGGGCGTGACATTCAGCGTGAGCAATCCGAACCTGTTCGCCGTCTACAATTCGGTGGCCGGCGCGGTGCGGTTGAATATCCCCAGCGGGCTCTTCAGTGGAACCGACGTGTTCGTCGACTTCGACCCGGATGCCAGCCGGGGCCAGACCTTGCTACTGAAGGTGACCGACACGACCCAGCACGGCGCCCAACTCGCAATCACCGGTATCAGCTACGATGTCGTCCCCGAGCCCTCCATTGCCCTCCTCGGCGGTCTCGGACTGCTCGGCCTGCTCCGGCGCCGCCGCTGATCCCGCAACTGGATCCACCATGCAACCCGCGGGAACCCGTTCGCCGGGCCGTCCCGCGGGTTTCTTGTCCGGGCCACGCTCCTTGCCTCAACTTGTCACATCGATGAGCTCCCTGCTGCCTACCGCGATTCGCAGCATGCTGCTGGTCCTCGCACCTCTACCGGCCGCCGCACAAACGATTCTCGGAGTTTCCTTCGACATCACCGGCTCCGCGAACCTTGCCGCCTACGACACCCTCGCCGACGGCACGGTCGTCCGCACCGGCACCAATGGCCCCGACACCTGGAACCAGGCAACGGGCACCGGAGCCGGAACCCTGACCCTCCCGAATCTCTTTCTCGCCGATGGCACCGCGACCACGGCCTCCGTCTCGATCGGCCGTCGAAACGCAAGCAACCTCGGCGGTGCCTTCGACATCACCGGCAAGCCGGGCGCGACCGACGACTACGCGATGATGGACGGCTGCTTCATCATCGATGGCGACGACGGCGACACGCTCTCGTTCTCCGGACTACCCGCTTCCGTGGCTGACTCGGGGTTCACGCTGAACCTTCACACAACCCACGCCGACACCCGGACCAGCACCTTCACCGTCAACGGACTCTCGGGAAGTTCCCAGCAGCCATCCTCGGCCACCTTCGATGGCGACTTCGCCGGCTACACCGCCTCCATCCCCATCGCCGCCGGCACGACGGACTTCACCGTCACCTGGACCGCCAACGCTGGGAACCCCAACCGCGTCAATCTCGCCGGGATCTCCATCACGCCCCCGGAGCCTCCCCGGATCTCGGCCACCACCGGGGGATTCTGGGAGGAAATCGTCTGGAGCGAGGAGGGCGGACCACCGCTGAGCGGCGACCTTCCCGACAGCACCACGGCGCTCGTCGGCCGGCATCTGGAAGTCGTCTATCGCGGCGTGCCGTCGAGCGAAACCGTCGCGACGCTCCTGCTCGGGGAGAATTCGGTGAACGCCGGCCAGGGAAGGCTGACCGTGGAATCGGGGTCGCTCCAGGTCTCGGGAGATCTCTGGGTCGGCCGGAACGTCAGCGCGAACGATTCATTCCTGCAGATCGACGGCGGCTCGCTCGCGGTCGCCGGCGATGCGCTCTTCGGACGCAACGCCCCTTCCGCCGACGGCTCGCTCACGCTCTCGGGAGGGTCATTCTCGGTCGGTGGAGACCTGCTCATGGGGGTCTTCAACCGCGGCGGCTCGATGATCCGCTTCCACAATCCCGGCGCCTCGCCCGCGATCCAGGTGGGCGGTGCGGTCGCCCTTGATCGCTGCTCGCTCGACCTCACCTTCGACGCTTCCTACACCCACGTTCCCGGCAACGAGATCACGCTTCTGGAATACGCTTCACGCCGCGGGCAATTCCTCAACTTCCGCGAGGGGGAAGAGTTCAACTGCGGGCCCCACCGCTTCCGCATCCACTACGACGACACCCCGGGCACGATCTCCCTCACCGCCCTGCCGAACTGGCCGGCCAGCGCGGCGCGCCCCCACATCATTCTCCTCTTCGCCGACGACCAGGGAATCAGCGACCTTTCGATCAACGGGGATGCCAACTTCCCCATGCCCGCCCTCGAATCGCTGGCGGCTTCGGGCGCTCGTTTCACCGATGCCTACGTCACCGGGGGCGTCTGCCATCCCTCACGCTGCGGCTTGCTGACCGGACGCTACCAGCATCGCTACGCCAACGAGGGCAACCTGCCGAATCCTTCCACCGACGGCATGTCGGTCCGCCAGCGCACCGTCCCGCGCCTCCTCCAGGGCCTCGGCTACCGCACCTACGGAATCGGCAAGTGGCACCTCGGCTTCAATGTCGAATACCACCCGAACCTGCGCGGCTTCGACCGCTGGTATGGGATGTGGTCGGGCGCCCGCTCCTACTATGCCTCCACGACCGAGATCAATGTCTTCCAGGACCAGATGACTCCGGATTTCTCTGCCGAAGAAACACCGGTCTACGTGACCGACCGGATCGGCAACAAGGCGGTGGAGATGATCGACGAACACCTCGCCTCCGCCAGTGGCGATCCGCTCTTCATGTACGTCTCTTTCACGGCGGTTCATGCGCCGATGGACATCAATCCGGCGGACCCGCGCTTTGCCCGGCTGCAGAACGAGTTCGGGCTGACGGCGGCCGACTACGCCAATTCGCCCTTCGTGTTCCCCGGAAGCAACCAGGCGACGACCGACCAGAACCGCTACGAGCTCGCCGCGATGACCCTGGCGATGGATGAGAACATCGGAAAGATCCTCGCCAAGCTCCAAGACGAAGACATCGCGGACAACACTCTCGTCGTTTACATGAACGACAACGGCGGCGCCGGTTGGACCGCGCAGTTCGGCGGCAATTTCTCCTACAACACGCCATTCCGCGGGTTCAAGGGCGAGAGCATGACCGAGGGGTCGATCCGGGTTCCCTGCGTCGCAAGCTGGCCGGGCGTGATTTCACCGGGTGGGGTCGTCTCCACGCCCATCAGCGCCCTCGATTGGGCAGCGACCTTTGTCAATGCGGGTGCCGATGCCCCGGTGCAGGCCCGGAACGGCCTCGAGGGCCTCGATCTGGCACCCTCGCTCTCCGGCACCGGATCCTTGCCTGAAGACCGCGTCCTCTGCTGGCGCGCGGGTGCCGTCTCCACCTCCGGTGGCGCGGCGGTGAGGATGGGCGATTGGAAACTGCTGATCGACAATGCCACCGATTCGGGAGCGCTCTACCACTTGCCGAGCGATCCGGGCGAAACCACCGATCTTTCGGCCTCGCAGCCCGCGGTCAAAGAGGCGCTCCGCCAGCGCTTCGTCGCCTGGGAAGCGCGCACCCAGCCCGCCTACTACAACAACTCGGGAAACACCGTGACCGACTCCGGCCTCGAACGCTGGGCGGCGGCGGGCGGGCAGCTCATGCGATCGGACTCGACGACCCCGCTGTGGATCTCCGGGTCGTTCCGGGAGCCGGTTTCGTGGGACTCGGACTTCCAACTGAGCTTTCACCTTCAGGCCTCCGAAAGCGGCAACCATGGGCCCGGCGCGGGCTTGTGGGCGGGCATCGGCCCTTCCGCGGATCGCTCTTCGTTGATCCGCATGGGCATCGACTACTTCCAGTCCACTCTGGTCATCCAGCAAGGTGCCGGCGGCCCGATCGCCAGCACCGCCATTCCGCATCCGCAGAATGAGGAGGTCGAGCTGAACGCGAAGTACGACGCCGGCAGTGGCGAGCTGAGCCTGACGCTGGGAGAAGCCACCGCCACCCTCACCCTCGCCGGCCTGTCATCGGACCACGGCACCATGGCGGTGGGGGTGTCCGCCATGACGGGCGAAGCTGGCTATCCGCACCGGGTCCCCTCTCCGGGCAGCGGCGCATTCACCTCGGGCCCGCCCACGTCCCTTCGCTTCACCCTGGGAGCGGAACCGGATCGCGATGTGGCCTTGAGTGCCTCCTCCGATCTCGTGGCGTTCCCGCTGGAGGATGGCGCCTTGATCGAATCGCTGGGCGGCGGACATTACCAGGTCTCGCCGGAGCCCACCTCCGAATCCCGCCGCTTCTACCGTCTTCAATCCGACCGCTGACCCATGCGCATTCCTCCGTTGATCGCCGCCTGCATTCCGGCCTTCGCGCCCACCGCCTTCGCCCTCACCTGGGCGGAGCTCGACGACGAACTGAAGAAGGAATGGCCGAACAACCGGACGATCAACCTCGTCTTCCACGGCAACCAGGTCCCCGCCGGCTACCACAACCCTCCCGCCGTCGACACCTTCCAGTCGTATCCCCACCGGTTCCGGGTCGAGCTCAAGGACCGTTACCCGAACGCGGTGCTCAACAGCATCGTCACCGCGAGCCACGGCGAAACCAGCGACCTCGGCGCCGCCCGCTTCGCCGCCGACGTGCTTTCGCAGGACCCCGACCTCATCGTCCTCGACTACGCGCTCACCGATGTCGGGATCACCCTCGCCGCGATGGAGACCGCCTGGCGGGCCATGATTGACGAGGCCAAGGCGGCCGCGGTGCCGATCATCGCCCTCACTCCCCTCGGGACGCCCACCGACGACCTCACCGATGGTTCGACCGCCCTGCGTCAGCGGATCGACCTCGTCCGCACGATTGCAGCCAGCGAGGGCATCCCGGTCGCCGACGGATCGCGTCACTGGCTCGAGGCCGCCGCCGCCGGCACTTCCTCCTCCCTGCTCAGCGCAGCCGGGCTTCCGGACCCGGATGGCCACGAGCTTCTCACCAAGTCGCTGGCCACGACGTTCACCAGCCAGACCGGCGCGGGCTTCACCCTCCCTGCCACCGCATTCCCGACCAATGTCGGAGCCTCGACCTTCACCAGCAACGACAGCCTACTCAGCTTCGCCACCACCAACAGCTTCTCCACCGGACCCGGAGGCAACTGGATCGGCGACAGCAGCGGCACCAACGTCAACGCCTTCGATGATGAAGAGACGCTGACGATAGCGATCGACCCGACCACGCGGCTCAGCGGCCTCGGGGTCCGCTGGACCAACTGCACCTTCCGGATCAGCGGCTTTCTCTCGAACCCTCAGGCTCAGGTGGCCAGCATCGGCGGCTCGATCGGCAGCGCCTCCTGGGACAGCGCGACCAGCACCCTCTCGATCACCGCACCGTGGGACGGCGGCACCATCCGCAACGTCACCTTCGACAATCCGGACGCCGCGCTCGGGGCCACCCTGATCGTCTCCATTCCCGAGCCGCCGAACCCGGCCAACGCCCAGGTGACCTTCACCCACTTCGACTACATCGCTTCCGGCGGCGGGCTACCGGGTCCGCTCGTCCACTACGGTTTCGAAAGCAGCGGCATCTCCGGCACGAGCCTCACCGACTACTCCGGCAACGGCCACCAGGGAACCCTCGTCGCCTCGGCCACCGCCCCGGTTTCGGGGGAACCCGGACTGCCCGGAGAGAGCTTTCGCTTCACCGCCACCGACGACCCGGACGGCGTGGTCCGCATCGCCTCGGGCGTCGCTCCCACCGGAAATGCGCCGCGCACCATCGGCCTGCGCTTCCAGCAAGCGTCCGAGGCCGGTCAGGACAAGCTCTTCGGCTACGGCACCAACAGCGCCGGACGCTCCATCGACCTCGGCATCGAAGGTGGCGGCCTGCGCCTCCGCCACTGGGGCGGCAGCATCACCTACGGAGCAGGCCTCGATTTCGTCGGTACCGACGCCGGCTGGCACCATGTCACGCTGCGGGTGAACGACGGCGCCACGACCTTCGCCGATGTCGACGTCTTCCTCGATGGCGTCCAGCTCGCCCCGCAGGCCGGCGGGGCCACGGCCGTGACGCTCGATACCGCGCCTTCACCACTTGCCATCGGCTCCAGCGCCACGCCAGCCTCGGCCCTCGGCTTCGACGGCTGGATCGACGACTTCCGCATCTACGATTCGGCCCTCACCAACGCCGAGATCGTGAATCTCGCCGAGCCACCGCCGCTGCCGACCATCGTCGAGTTCGCCGCCGCGCCCCAGAACCGCGTGCCCGCGGGATCGACCGTGACCCTCTCATGGACCGTCGAGGATGCCACCGTGCTCACCCTCGACCCCGGCGGCATCGACGTCACCGGCCTCGCGACGTACGACGTCACCCCGACCGTCAAGACGACCTACACGCTCACCGCCGCCGACGATTCCGGTCGCAGCGACTCGGAAACGGTCACGCTTTCCGTGGGTGACGAGCCCTTCCCGAATGTCATCGTCTTCTTCCTCGACGACTTCGGCTGGGCCGACTGGGAGCAGAACGGCGCGCCGACCGGCTCGGTCTTCCACGAGACGCCGAACATGAACCGCCTCGCCGACGAGGGCCGCTATTTCCCGAATGGCTACGCCTCGACCCCGGTCTGCTCGCCCACCCGCGGCGCGCTGATGAGCGGGCAGGCTCCGGCCTTCAACAAGCTCACCGACTGGATCTCGGGCTCCGGCGACGCCGGCAAGCCGGTCCGCGAAGCGGTGTGGACACCGAGACTGGAGCCCTCCTCCCCGAACTTCGCCCGCATCTTCCGCGACTGCGGCTACCGCACCATCCACGTCGGCAAGTGGCACCTCGGGGCCGGCACCGAGCCCGCCACCAACCCCCTGAACTTCGGCTTCGACCGGAACCTCGGCGGCAACCAGTTCGGCACCCCGCCCGCGCCCGAGCGCTACTTCGCCTCGGCCAACGGCTTCTCCGCGCTCCCCAACCTCGGGCCGGACGTCGCCCCCGCCGGCAGCTACCTCACCGACGTGCTCACCGAGCAGGCCGTCGCCCAGATCCGCGAGGCCGCCGCCGGGAACACCGCCTTCGCGATGTACCTCTCGCACTACGCCGTCCACACGCCCATCCAGGCCCCGTCGGCGACGGTCGCAAAGTATCAGGCCAAGCTCGATAACAACCCCGGCACGGACTGGCAGGGACACACCAATCCGACCTACGCCGCGATGGTCGAGCACACCGACCTCTCGCTCGGTGCCATCCTCGACGCGCTGGAGGATCCGAATGACGACGGCAACACCAGCGACTCCATCGCCGACAACACCCTGATCATCTTCACCGCCGACAACGGAGGACTTCTCTCGTCCACCTCCAACCGCCCGCTGCGCGACGGCAAGGGCGGCAACTACGAAGGCGGCATCCGCGAGCCCTGGGTCTTCTGGTGGCCCGGAACCATCACCCCCGCGGTCGTCGAGGAGCCCATCGTCACCCACGACCTCCTCCCCACCCTGATCGAGCTCGCCGGACTCCCGGCCCCCGAGGGACACGTCATGACCGGGCAGGACCTCGGCCCGCTCCTCTTCGACGAGGACTTCGAGCGCACCCGTCCGCTCACCTTCCACTACCCCCACTGGTCGCCGCAGGGCGGCTCGCCCTACTCGGCCGTCCGCCGCGGCGACTGGAAACTGGTCCACCTCTACCCCACCGCCAGCTGGGAACTCTACAACCTCGAGAGCGACCCCGGGGAATCCAACAACCTCATCACCTCGGAGTCCGACCTGCAGGCCATCCTGTCGTGGTTCCTCGTCGACGAACTCGAGCAGCTCGAAGCGAACTACCCGCGCGACACCGGCACCCTCGCCGAGCTTCCGCCCGTCCCCCTGGTGCGCGACGACGAGGATACGGACCAGGACGGCCGCTCGGACCTTGAGGAGCTCATCGAGGGGACCGACCCGAACGACGCCCAGTCCTTCTTCAAACCCACGTCCGGCCTCGACTCCGGGAACTTCACGCTGCCCTTCGACGGCCTTGAAGGCCGCCGCTACCGTGTCTGGGCTTCAACGGACCTCTCCGCCGAATCCTGGGAGAGCATCTGGTCAACCGGACCGCTGGTCTCGGACACGCCCCTCGTTTTCCAGGAACCGGCCGATCTCGACCGCCGCTTTTATCGCCTCGAAACACTCTATCCATAATCCCCATGAAACGCCTCGCCTTCCTCTTCGGTCTTCTCGTCCTCCCGCTGGCGGCTGAGAAAGAGGACGTCTCCGCCTACAAGGTCAGCCAGGTCACCTGGGGCGAGCCCATCACCGGAGCCGCGAACACCGAGTTCAAGCCGGCGGATCTGCAGGGCAAGGTGGTCGTCGTCGAGGAGTTCGGCGTGCTGACCGAGGCCTGCCTCCAGCGTCTCAAGGAACTGGGACGGCTGCGCAAGAAGCTCGACCGCGACAAGTCGGACGCGGTGATCGTCGCCATCCATCGCCAGCGCCAGGTCGCCGACGCGAAGATCGTCGAGGCGGTCGAGGACGAGAGGGCCGAGGCCATCATCATCCGTAAAAACGGCTTCCTCCCCGCCTCCATCGGCAGCATGCCCCACGCCGCGATCTTCCTGCCCGACGGCTCCATGCTGTGGCACGGCGACTCGACCGAACGCGATTTCGACAAGAAACTCGACGAGGCCCTCGAGGCGGCGAATTCGTCGAAATCAGAATGAGGATTCGCGTCCTTCCGGCTTCGCTCTTCACGGGAGCCCGCCACGCACGGAGCGCCACCTTGGTTCCCCATCCTCAATGAAACGTCTCCTGCTCCTCCTGATCGCCTTCGCCGGACTCGGCCGGGCCGCCGAGCGACCGAACCTCCTCTGGCTGGTACTCGAGGACACCTCGCCGCACTTCATCGGCTGCTACGGCAATGCCGACGCAAAGACCCCCAACATCGACCGCCTGGCCGAGCGTGGCATCCGCTTCACCCGCGCGTTCGCCAACGCCCCGGTCTGCTCGTCCGCACGCACCACCCTCATCACGGGCACCGAGAACCACATCCTCGGCACCGGCAACCACCGCAGCGCCTATCCGCTTCCGGATGAGATCAAGGGCTTCCCCACTTTCATGCGCGATGCCGGCTACGCGACCTACAACAACTTCAAAACGGACTACTCCACCTCCTCCCAACCTCGCCTGATTCGTGAATCGTGGACCGAGTCATCCGGCAAGGCGGGCTGGTGGAAGCGCGACGACAACGCCCCCTTCTTCTCCGTCTTCAACTACAACGCCTCCCATCAGTCGCGGACGATGACCGAGAGCTACGCATGGTATCGCAGCAACGTGCTTGAGAAGATCCCCGCTTCGAAGCGAGTCGCCGACGGAGCATTCCAACTCCCGACCTTTCTACCAGACACCCCGGCCATCCGCCGCGAATTCGCCCGCGTTTACAACAGCATCACCCTCGCCGATCACCAGATCGGCCACCTGCTGGCCCGCCTTGAGAACGACGGACTCAGCGAGGACACCCTCATCATTTGCTACGCCGACCACGGCGAAGCCATGCCCCGCGGCAAGGCCAACCCGATCGGCCTCGGCTACCGCGTTCCCTTCATCGTCGTCTTCCCGGAGAAATGGAAGCACCTCAACCCCTGGGGTGAAGAAGGCAGCACCACCGAAGAACTGATCTGCTTTGACGACCTTGCCCCGACGATGCTCAGCCTCATCGGCCAGACTCCCGCCCCGTGGATGACCGGACGCCCCTTCCTCGGCGAGCACCGTGCCGAACCGCGGCCCTACGTCTTCGGCAGCCGCGGCCGCATCGATGAAACCGCCGGCTGCGCCCGCAGCATCACCGACGGCCGCTTCCTCTACACCCGCCGCTTCCTGCCGACCCCCGAGCTGGCACCAATGAAGTACTTCGATGTCGCCGACATCGTCCGCGAGTTGAGGAAACCCGGCACCCTCACCGGCCCCGCCGCCGCCATGCTCGCCCCCGGCTCCCACGAAGTTCTCTACGACCTCGAGGCCGACCCTTGGGAACTCGAGAACCTCGCCGGCACGGAAGCCCATGCGGGACGCGTCGCCGAAATGCGCGCCATCCTCTTCGACCACCTCATCGAGACTGGCGACATCCTCCTGCTTCCCGAGTACGAGCTCTCTCGTATTTCAAAGTCCGGCACCCCCTACGAAGCCGGCCAGGCCATGCCGGAGGAACGTCGGCGCGCCATCCTTGAGGCCGCCGACCTCGCCAGCCGACCCGAAGCCGATCCCAAACTGCGCGAGCTGCTCGCCTCCAACGACCCCATCGTCGCCTACTGGGCCGCCGTCGGGCACCGGCTCCATCCCGACCTCCTTCCGGCAAGGACCGAACCCACCTACCCGCCCGCCCGCATCGAGCTCGCCGCCGCCCGCTACCTGGCGAACCAGGACAACAAGTCCGCAGACCTCCTTCGCAAATTCGCCCTCGTCGACGACGTCCACCTCCGCCTCCACGCCCTGCAGCGCATCCAGGACTTCGGCCTCAAGGCGAAGACCTTCCGCCAAACCCTCGAGTCCTGCCTCACCGGCGGCGACCTCAACACCCGCAGCTCGGCGGAGGTCACCCTCCACCAACTCGGCCTCGGCGACCTCAGCTACTGAGCTTCGGGAAAGGAACGTTGGGTTTATCTTTCAGTTTTGGCAGTCACCCTCAACGCCAGCAAGTCGCCACGGATCCAGTCCCTTGGGGTCGCAGGCAAGTAGCCACGGGGTTCACCTCGTGGGTGGTGCCTCCATGAAATCTCCCCAGCTCCGGTGGAGCGCAGGCGGAGTTCGACCGCAGGAGACGCCCATCTTCGCCGGCGCCCCTCACGGGGCTCGCAGTTTCCGGATGCCGGGAACCACGGGGTGAACCCCGTGGCGAATGGCCGACGCCCCTGACGGGGCTCTTCTCCTCGATCGACCTGAAGGCCTGCCTACCGGTTCACCTCGACCCGCCGAAACCCGCCGTCGCCCCCGGTCACCGGCACGGTCACCCGCTCCCAGTCCGCATCGATGCTCTCGATCTCTTCGCTCTCGAAATCCGGCTGCCAGTCCATCAGGTCCTCCGACGTCCACCGCCCGTAGTTCACCCGGGGGTCGGTCGATTCCCTCCGGCGGACGAACTGATATCGCACGCCTCCATCCTCCGGATCCCGGAAGACGACCGGCAGCCCCGCCGACCCACCGACCGGCATCACCCGCGGTGCAGCCGGCTTGAGCAAATCGCCGTCCGTTGGTGACAGTCCGAAGGCATAGCGCATGAGGTTCGGCACGCCATCCCCGGACGGATTCGCGAGATCGTCCGCGCCGGTCTTGTCGAGCCCGTGGGTCTCCCGGAAGGCCGCCAGCGGATGGTGAAACTCGTCGTAGAACCAATAGTAGACCTGCTGGCGGTATGCCCGGGTGGCGTAGGTCTCGTTGTTCATCGTGGAGGTGAGGGCCCGATCGCTTTCCTCAAGATAGGGAAGACTGCTGATCGCCTCGCCGGCGAAGTGGATCTCCCGCTCGATGGATCGGTCCACCACCCCGCCGCTCACCACTCCGGTCCGCTGGGTGAAGGCGAAGAGGGCATCGACCGAGTCGCCACGCAGCGGTTCGGTCGCGTGCCGGGCCAAAGCCTGTCTCGCGCTCACCCGGACCCAATAGTCGGCGTCGCCCGCCGCCGCGAGCAGCGCCGCTTGATGCGCCCGCACCGCCTCTCGGCCGTGGTAGCCGAGTCCTCGGGCCGCCCACAGGCGCACCGTCGCATCCGCATGGGACAAGCGGGCGGCCAGCGTCGCCACGTCCGCGGGATCAGACGACGAAGCCCGCCAAGCGGTATCGACCAGATCCTCGTAGGCGACGTGGGTGTCGCTCGCGATCACATCCCAGGCATCCAGGCCGGTGGCATCGACCAGGTCGTAGAGTCGGCCCTCCGGCACCAGGCCGCCGTCGCGGACCTCCTCCTGCAGGTCCGCCAGGTGCCCCCGCAGCGTCGCCAGGACGCCGGCGTAGGCCGGGTCGCCGATGAGGTTGATCGTCTCGCCGGGATCGGTCTCCAGATCGTACAGCTGCTCGCCGCCGCTGTTGAGGAAGAAGTGGGCCTCACGCTCGCTCAAACCACCCTGCAGGAAGGCCTTCAGCCATTCTCCGGCACCCAGGGTGGCATAGGTCGGAGTCGTGGCATCATTGCCCACGGTGTAGGCCGACCAGCTCCCGTGCGGCGTGTCGGCCTGGAAGTTGCGGATGTAGACATGACGCCCGTCGGTCACCGAGCGGGCATTGGCGATCCGGGTGTCGTGCCGACAGACAAAGCCGAACAGGGCCGGCGGCTCGACCTCGCGCCGGGCCCCGGCGAAGGCACGTCCATCCATCCAGTCCGGCGTCTCGAGGTCGAGCAGGCTGAGCAGCGTCGGCGCGAAATCAACGAAGGACACCAGCTCGTCTGTGGTGGCATCCGCCGCGTAGCCGTCCGGGGAGAGGTGGGCATACTTCGGCGGCACCCGCATGATCAACGGCACCTGTTGACCGCGATTGCCGACGAAGCGCTTGTAGCCCGGCACGCACGATCCGTGGTCGGAGTAGTAGAAGACAATCGTGTCGTCCGCCAATCCATCCGCCTCCAATTGGTCGAGGATGGCCCCGACCTGGCCGTCCATGTGGGTGATGGTGTCGTGGTGCCTCGCCCACGACTCGCGCAGCTTCGGCAGGTCCGGGTGGCAATCCGGCAGCACCATCTCGGCCGGGTCGTGTATCTGGGGAATGTAGGCATACGAGCCTCCCACGGGTCGGATCCTCGACTCGTGGGTGTCGTCGAAATTGAAGACCGCGAAGAAGGGCTGCCCCGCCGGTCGGTTGCGCCAGTGCGCCGACCCCGAGGAATCGTTCCAGCCCTTGCGCCATTCCTCGCCGGTGGGAGGCTGCACGTTGTAGTCCTCCTTCGAGCGGTTCGTGGTGTAGTAGCCCGCCTCCTGCAGCAGCCGGGGATAGAAGCGCATGAAGCCGGGCGCGGAGAGCGTTTCCGAAGAGCGGTGCATGGTGCCGCCGGTGCGGACCGCATGGGTGCCCGAGATGAGCGTGGTCCGGGCCACCGAGCAGATCGGAGCATTCGACCAGCAGAGGTCGAAGCGAAGACCCTCGGCCGCCAACGAGTCGATCCTCGGGGTGATCGCATTCGGGTCGCCGTAGCAGCCGAGCGTCGGCGACATGTCCTCGGCCACCAGCCACAGGATGTTGGGACGATCCGGAAGGGAACCCGAGGCCTCGATCTTCACCGCATCGATGGTCGAGCGCCCATTGCCGGAGGCGAGATTGCGGACGAACACGACCACATTTCCCAAGCCCGACACGTCGGCTCCCGTCGTGTGCGAGTAGGTGGCCACCGGCACCATGGTCTGCTCGGGAAAAATGGAGGTGTCGGCCAGGTGGCCGCCCGCGGTGTCCGGCACCAGCGGCGCTTCGGTGGCCGGCTGGGCCGGCACGCCGTCCCACAGGCCGAACTCGATGGGCCCGCCTTGCTGATAGGTGCTGTTCTGACGCGACCCGGCGTAGAGCGTCACGGTGTAGGTCGTCTCCGGCAGGTAGGCCTGACCGGTATCACGGTAGATCCAGGATTGCGCCGGATCGGGATTCAGGGAGATCGACCGCAGCCCCAGGTCCGCCGCCGCCCGGTCGAGGATCCCACCTCCCGCCGCGTAGCTTTCCCAATAGGCCGCCGTGCCCCGCACCCAGCTCCCCGCCGGACTTCCGTCGGTGAAGGGAGAGATCTCGAAATCGTCGTTGAGGAGCTCCTGGGCCGTTGCGGTCCCCACCCCCACCAGCGCACCCACCACCAGGCTCCCGAGTTTCATGCAGGAGATCCTCACACACCGAAAGGGACCGTCATTCATCAAAGAAACAAGCTATCGAGGCGAACGCCGCCGCCTCATTCCCCAATCTCGTAGTTTTGTTGTCCATTCTGTTCTCTCCGTTGCCGACCGGTCCCGTGACGCCTAGCTTGGCGCCATCAGGAGCAAGGCTCTCCGATCACGGTTCCCATGTTGATTCCGCCCGGCCCCCACGCCACGCTCGCGACCGCCGTGCTGCTCGGATCGGCAGCAGGGCTCGAACTGTCCTACACCGACGTCTCGGCGACGGGCGGTGACGAGGTCGTCGTGCTGGCCGACGGCGGCGTGACCCTCCGCGCCGCGCGCACCATCGCGGTCGGCAGCAGCTATTTCGGCATCGACGGTGGGACGAATCTCTTCGCCATCGACGACGCCGATGGAATCGCCCCCGCCGACGAAACCCTTGAGATCGAGCTGGCCCCCGGACATGGCTTGTCGGGCATCGACTTCGTCTGGACCCGCGGCGTGCTGTCCATCGACGGGTTCAGCGGCGATCCTCAGGCCGACCGCGGAAGCTATAATGGCGCCGGCACGTGGAGCCTCGAGCAGCCCTGGACCGGTTCAGGCCTAAGCCCTGTTCGCTTTGCCAATCCGGATGCGTCGGCCGGCCTTACCCTCCAACTTTCCATCCTCGATCCCGAAATGGCGGAACCGCAGGTCGCGATCCGGGCCCTCCAGATCGATGTCGCCGACTCGGCGGTGGCGCCCATCACCGTCGATCCAGAGATCATCCACCAGACGGTCGACCATTTCGGCGCATCGATGTTCTGGACCATCGATCCGACCGAGAACTGGCCCGAGGCCACCCGCGAGCAGCTTGCTCTGATGCTGGTCTCGGAGGCCGGGGGGCTCGGACTTTCCAACCTCCGCTTCGACTTCGGCGGCGGCTCGGACGGCCCCGGCACCACCGCCGGCGAACCCTGGTCGTGGCGCTTCCCGCAGGCGCTCAAGGACGGCCCCGACGCTCCCTACGACTGGACGCGCCGGGCCGGCCAGCAGTGGTTCATCCGGCGCGCCCACCAGCTCGGCATCGACACCCTCACGCTCGGTGCGACCTCGCCGCCGTGGTGGATGACCCGCAACGGCATCACCCACTGCGATGCCACCGTGGGGTCGACGAATCTCAACGCCGCGAAGGTCGATGATTTCGCCAACTACCTCGGCGACGTGCTCGAGCACTTCCGCGACCAGGAAGGCATCGTCTTTGACGAGATCACTCCCTTCAACGAACCGGAGTGGTCGTGGAACTCATCGAGCCAGGAGGGATCCCGATACACGAGCGAAGACGCCCGGCCGCTCGTGCTCGCCCTGCACCAGGCCCTTGTCGATCGCTCGCTCGATCAGGAAACCGCCGTCCTCCTCGGCGAACATGGAACCATCCGCTCCCTGCTCGACGACGATGCCCATCTGGCGGTCTCCGGCACGGTGTGGAACGGCGGGCACAACTCCTCCGGCGACGGCAAGTATCGCGAGTATCTCAAGGACCTTCACAGTCACCCCGATCTCGTCGGAAAGACCTCGGGTGCCGCCGCCTACCACTCCTACTGGACCGACGACCTGGCCACGCTGGACGGTTCCCTGCGCGACGTTCTCCGCCAGAACGCCGACGACGACGAACTCGAACTGGTCCAGAGCGAGTTCTGCATTCTCGGCAGCGAGGGACCCGGCCGGAACCTCCAGTTCGACCCGGCGATGCGGGTCGCCCGCGTGATCCATCGGGACCTGACCCGCGCCAATGCGATCGGCTGGAGCTGGTGGCTCGCGCTTTCCCCCCACGACTACAAGGACGGCCTGATCTACACCGACGCGTCAAACACCGGCGTCACCGAGCCCCGGCTCTTCCGCTCGCGCATCGCCGCGGCCCTCGGCCACTACAGCCGCTTCATCCGGCCCGGATGGCGACGACTTGAAACGCCGGCCATCGACGACCTCGAAGGCCTCTACGCCTCGGCCTGGCGATCCCCCGATCACCGGGAGGTCGCCATCGTCGTTGGCAACGCCGGTCCTGACAGCCGCGTCGTGGAACTCCCCGGCAACTCGCTCGGTGACTTCGGCTCGGTCCATGAATGGGAGGCCTGGATCACCGACCGCGGCCGCCATCTCGAGCCTGATCGCGTCGAGGGTCGCTCGTATGAGCTCCCCCAGAACAGCTTCGCCACCTTCGTCGGGCACCCTCGCCAGTCGATGTTCCGGCTCGGTGCCTCAATTCACGGCGCCACGCCGAATCCCACCGCCGGCCAGGAGATCGTCGTGAGTGCCACGAGCCACTGGGAAAACGGTGTGGTTTCCTGCCCCGCTCTGTCGGAAACCGAGGCCTGGGTGCTGGTGCCGATCGACACCCCTCCCGTCGGACACCCTCGGGCCGGACGCCACCACGTCCGAACGCACCCGGAAGGCGACTACCTTCACCTCATCGATGGAGAACGACAGCTCCTTGCCACCGCCGGATCTTCCGCCATCTGGGATCTCGACACTCCCCAGCCGGGCTCCCTCGCGCTCACCCATCATCCGACCGGCTTCGGCTTGCAGGCCGATGGCACGGCCACCCCGCAACCGGCCGCGTTGCTTCCCTATCAGCTCGCATCCTTCACGCCCTCGTTTCAATGGTCTGACGGGCTCGGCTCGACGCCGACGGCAAGCTTCACCGCGCCGCTCTCCCGCACCGTCGCCGTCCGCGCCTTCCACCCGGAAGCCACGGCCTCCACCCGGCTCCGGGTTCCGATCGGGGACCTCGCTCCCTCTCTGACCCTGACGCCCTCCAGCACCACCGTCCGCCGCGGCGATTCGATCACTCTGGGAGCGGCGTTCGACGGCGGCGAACCCTGGACCTTCCGGCTGGTTCCCTCGGACCGCGATGAGGCGATCCACGCCACCGCGGCCGGAACCCTGTCGATGGCGGAGCCGACCGGCGACGACGGCGAGCTGTGGGAGCTCGTCGAGCCTGACGGCAGCCGCGTCTGGGCCCTGCCCCATCCCGGCCGGCCCTGCCGCATCCGGTCGGCCACCCACGGTGGCTTCCTCCAACCCGACGGCACCCCGCAGAACAGCCTGCCCCTGAAATCAGGTGCGGCCGGCGGCACCGAAAGCCTGTGGACCCTCCAACCTGACGGGGGCTCGAAATTCCGGATCGAGCACGCCGAAAGCGGACTCGTCCTCAACATCTCCGGCACCACCGGCCGGCCCATTCTGTGGACCGACGAAGGTCACGCCAACGAGCGCTTCCACCTCGACTCGATCTCCTCCCCGCCCGCCCGTCTTCAGTGGTCTCACGGTCTCGGGGTCGAACCGAGCGTCGTCGTGACGCCCCAGCACTCGACCACTTACGTCGCCGCTGCCGAAATCGACGGCCTGCGAAGGGAATCTAGGGCCACCGTCACGGTCACCCGGAGCTTCGACGAATGGCGGGCCGATTGGTTCGGCGCGGCCACGCCGGAATCTCCGGACGAAGACGGCGACGGCATCCCGCTCGTGCTCGAGTATGCCCGCGGATCCGACCCGACCCACCCGGATGCCCCGGGATGGCAGCAGCAGTCCATCGCTCCGGATGGCACACTCACACTTTCATGGACGCGAAACCCCGAGGCCCTCGGCACCTGGACCCCGGAAACCAGCACCGATCTCGAACACTGGGATCCGGTCGAGAGCGGACTTGCAACCCACGCGGAACAGCTCGCCATCACCCTTCCCCTGGAGCCCACCGCCCGCTTCTTCCGCCTCCGCTTCGAGGCGTCCCCTGACTAGCGCCCCACGCCGCCCTTCCAACCCATGAAATCTCTTCCTCTTCTTCTCGGCCTCGGAGCCCTCGCTTCCGCCCAGACCACCCTGATCGGGCCTGGGATTCGAAACGGCGGCTTCGAAGGCGCCAACGGCACCGACTTCGCCTCGACCCCCTACTGGGATTCCTACTTTCCTGAAGCCGAGACCGAAGATCCGGTACTCGCCTCCCGGCCACGGAGCGGCAGCCTGCGGGGCTTCGCCAGCGGCTACATCGACACCGGCGACGGCGCGCCCCGCATCCATCCCTCGCAGACGATTCCCACGGCGGACTGGACCATCGCCGAGGGCGACGTGTTCCAGTTCACCGCCCATGCGCGGCCCGGTGCCTATTTCGACGTCGGCAGCGACAGCATCCAGCTGATCCTGCACGTGGTCGATGCCGCCGGGAATCCGGTGAACGCCACGGGACAAGGCGACCGCCTCCTCAGCGAGACGGCTCCCGCCGGGTCCTTCACCGCCGGGGACTACACCGCCCTCTCGGTCAGCTCCGCGCCCGTACCGGCCGGGAGCCCATGGATCGGCCAACAACTCCGCCCCCGCATCCTTGTCGTCGGCGACCGCGGAGAGTTCGCCATGCTCGATGACATCGAGCTCATCGCGAGCAGCGCCGCCGACCTTAACCCCGCCGCCACGCTCGTGGCCGCCTACGCCGCCGATGGCAGCACCGCCAATGCCCTGCCCGGAGGGCCCGCCGCCCTCCCCGCTCCCGGCCTCGACTACGGGCCCGGCTTCGGCATCGGTGAGGCCTTCGCCACCTCATCGGGGGGCGCCACCGTTCCGCTCGCGACCTCCGACTCCTTCTCCATCGCCTGCTGGATCCGGACCGACCAGCCCGGGCCCGAGGAGGCCGGCCTGCGCTGGAGCGACGGCAGCGCGATCGTCGATGCCTCGGCCTCGACCGAATCGGGCTTCGGTCTCTCGCTTCGCGGTCCCCGCATCACGGCCGGCATCGATGGCGAACTCCTCGTCTCGCGCACGCTCGTGACCGATGGCCGGTGGCACCACCTCGCTTACACCCGCGCGCCGCTGGGAGAGGTTCGGCTCTTCATCAACGGCCAGCTCGAAGACAGCGCCCTCTCCAGCCCGTCCGTTCCCTCCCTCCCCGACCTCGCCCTCGGCATGTCGCGACTCGGCGGCCGCTTCTTCGACGGCCTTGTCGATGACGTCCGCCTCTTCACCGGCGTCCTCACCCCGGAGGAAATCGATGATCTCCGCATCGGTCCCGGCGACACCGACGGCGATGGCTTTCCCGATGTCGCCGAAGCCGATGCCGGCACCGACTGGGGGAGTTCCTCCGACTACCCGAGAGTCCGCAACATCCGTCACACGTCCGAAGGCGTCGAAGTGGAAGTCGATGGCAAGCGCTCCCGACTCTATCAACTCGAGCGCAGCGACACGCCCGTCATCAACACCCCCGAGGCCACACCCGACACCGTCGCCCCCCTTGAGTCCGACACCCCGGTCGAACTGGTGGATCCATCCCCACCCGCGGATCGCGCCTTCTACCAGGTCCGCGCCGAGAAGGGTCCGCTGCCCCGGCCTAACATCCTCCTCATCGTCGGCGACGACCACGGCTACGCCGACATCTCGGCCTTCCCCAACGCGAGGCCGGACATCTCGACCCCGAACCTCGACCGCATCGCGACCGCCGGCGCCATCCTCACCCAGGCCTACGTCACCAGTCCGGTCTGCTCGCCCTCGCGCTGCGGATTCCTCACCGGACGCATGCAGAACGAGTGGGACCCCGCCGGCGGCTGGGCGCCGCGACTGCCCGCCGACGTCAAGCACCTCGCCGAGTACCTCAAGGAAGCCGGCTACGCCACGGCCATGGTCGGCAAGAACGACTTCGGTCAGCCGGTCGGATCCACCGACAACCGCGAGCACCCGCCGAATCATGGCTTCGACCGCTTCTTCGGCTTCAACGCCCACGCCCACGACTTCTGGCTCCACTCGCAGGCGATCACCGACACGGTCCAGCCCGCCTGGCCCACCGAGGCCAGCGCCCACCTCGGCAAGTTCGCCGACAGCGAGGCCGCTGGCGGCTTCTCCACCGCACCCGACGGCAAGTGGCAGACCGAACTCTTCACCGACAAGGCCATCGACTACCTGACGGAGCGCTCCGGCGAAGAGCAGCCCTTCTTCCTCTATCTCTCGCACGCCTCGGTCCACGCCCTCATTCACCAGGCGCCGAAGTCGTATCTCGACGCCGAAGGCGTGCCCGAACTGCCTCTTTATGACCCGGCGACCAACAGCCAGGACAATCCCTCGGCCTACACCACCTATTACTATCGCTACTCCCGGCCGACGCCCCAGGACGCCAACGGCATCATCGCCGACGCCGACATGCGAAAATACTACCGCGCCCATCTCAAGGCCTACGACGACCAGATGGGCCGCCTGCTCGACTCGCTCGAAAGCCTCGGCCTCGACGACAACACCATCGTCATCTACTTCTCCGACAACGGTGGGGAGGCGCTCACCGGCGCCAACAACCAGCCGCTTTCCGGGTCGAAATACACCAGCTTCGAGGGCGGCCTCCGCGTGCCGATGATGATCTCGTGGCCCGGCCGCATTCCCGGGGGCCTCACCTACCCCCACGTCACCTCGGCCCTCGATGTCGTCCCGACGCTGCTCGACGTCGCCGGGGTCGAAGAGGCCCCGAAACTCCGCGGACACTCCCTGATCCAGCCTCTCAAGGACAACGCTCCGGTCGTCCCCGGCGAGCGCACGCTGTTCTGGCGCTTCAACAACCAATGGGCGATCCGGCGCGGCGACTGGAAGCTGGTTTACGGCATCAAGAACATCGCCGACAAGCACACCTCCCAGATCGTCTTCAACGAGGACGCCCTCGGAAAGGTCGCGCTCTTCAACCTCGCGAACGACCCGTCCGAGATGAACGACCTCGCCGAGTCGCCAGATGCCGGAATCCAGGCCATCAAGGCGGACCTCCAGAACCGCTACGACGCCTGGAACGCGTCCAATCAATAGCGATCGACCCAGTGATCCGGAGCGGATCGGCCGTTGTGTCAGCCTCTGAGAACATTGGCCTGGGGCCACCGTAAGGGGCTCCACGCGGAGATTCCGGCCAACGATGGCCGATTCGAGCGCGATGCCCCATGATCCCACGTCCGACGCCTTTCATTGTTGCCCCCCTTCGTGCCCGGAACATGCGCCGTCTGACGGCTGTCTTCGCGGCCTCCGGCCTCGCGCTGGCATTGGTGACAGGTGCCGGCGCCGACTTCGTTCATCCCGGTTGCCTTTCGAAGCAGGAGGACCTCGATCGCATGCGCGACAAGGTCGCCGCCGGCGAGCAACCGTGGAAGGGCAGCTGGGACATCCTGGTCCGCAACACCGATGGCTTCATGGATGATGATCCGGGCGTCCAACCGCGCATCAAGGCCGGCGGCGGCGGCGGTGAGAACTTCATCCGCCTCGCCCGCGACTGCGCGAAGAGCTACCAGCTCGCGCTGCGCCACCACGGCACGGGCGATGCGCGTTTCGCCGACAAGGCCGTCGAGATCTTCAACGCCTGGGCCGACCGGCACGAAGGCTGGGAGGGTGACAGCAACGTGCGCCTCCGCGCCGGGCTCTACGGCTACCAGTTTGCCTGCGCCGCGGAGCTGCTGCGCGACCACCCCGGCTGGGCACGCGATGACTTCCGCAACTTCCAGGACTACCTGAAGCGCGAGTTCCTGTTCCACAACCTCGACTTCCTCGAGAACCGCCACGGGACCGTCCCGACCCACTACTGGGCGAACTGGGTCCAGGCCAACCAAGCCTCGATGATGGCCATCGCCGTGCTCTGCGACGACCGCGAGACCTTCGACAAGGCGGTCGATTACTTCCACCACGGCCCGGGCAACGAGAACATCGGGAAAGCCGTCGTGACCGTGCACCCCGACGGCCTCGGCCAGTGGCAGGAATCCGGCCGGGACCAAGGTCACTCGCTCATGGGCCCCATTCTCCTCGGCACCATCTGTGAAATCGCCTGGAACCAGGGCGTCGATCTCTACGCGGCGGAGAACAACCGGGCCCTCGCCGGCGTCGAATACGTCTCCAAGTACAACCTCGGACACGAGGTGCCCTTCACCGCCTACGTCTATGTCCACGGGCATCCGGGCAGGGAGAAACATTGGGTGCAGAACCGGATCTCACCCGACGGCCGCGGCGCGAAACGTCCGGGCTGGGATCTGATCTACCACCACTACGTGAATCGGCGCGGTCTCTCGGCTCCATGGACCGCCCGTTACGCGGAAACCGTCCGGCCCGAAGGCGGCGGGTTCAACTACGGTGGGAATAGTGGAGGCTTCGACGGGCTCGGTTTCACCAGCCTCACCCACAGCCGTGACCCGATCGACAAGGGCGCGGCCCCGTGCGCCCTTCGTCCCCATGTGAAGGGTCGGCAGATCACCCTTTCTTGGTCGGGATCGGCCTACGCGACGAGCTACCAGGTGAAGCGGGCGCGCTCCGAAGCCGGTCCCTACGAAACGATCGCGACGGTGAAGGCACCGACCCAGTTTTTCGTCGATTCGGGGCTAACCGCCGGAGAGATCTATCACTACGTCGTTTCAGCCGGGACCCCGGACGGAGAAACCGCCGACAGCCCGTCCGCCGCCGCCACGGCCGACGCGCGCCTTCACGGGAAGGTGATCGGCACCGAGGGCTCCTTTGAGGACTCGGGCGCCGACCGCTTCGCCGTCTTCGACGGGTCGCTGGAGAACTACTTCGATCCACCCGCAGCCGACGCCTGGGTCGGACTCGACCTCGGCGAGGGAGTCACCGCCGTGGTCACCCGCGTGAAGTACTGCCCCCGGAGGAACGCCGGCAGGCGAATGATCGGCGGCACCTTTCAAGGCTCGAACACGGCCGACTTCAGCAGCGGCGTCGTCGATCTGTTCACCATCCGCAAGGAGCCGGAAGACGGGGTGCTGACCACGCAGAAGGTCACCGAACCCACCGCCTTCCGCTACCTCCGCTACATCCCCACGCAGGGAGAACGCTGGTGCAATGTCGCCGAGATCGAGTTCCACGGCGAGGTCCGCGGACCTGAAGACCCCGAGCCTTAGAAAAACGGGGCGCTCTCAAGCCGTCTTGAGGAATCCGCGCCATCGTTCCTGCCGCCGGGCCGAGCTTCCCCACCCCGCGACGGGCACTCACCGACCACCGAGTTCACGACGAAACGCCGCCCGGCTTTTCGTCGTCGTGATCCGTGCCCGAAGCGGGCGGCTTCGAGCTGCGGCGTCTCTTTCTCCCACGGCTCGTGTTCCCGGCCGGGGTTGACCACGTCGTCACGCCGCCGCGATCGATACGCCAACCCCAGTCTGCCCAGAAGAGCTCCCGCGACCTCCAGAGGATCCAGGTCATGGCTGGATCGACTCGAGTCGGGTCAGATGGGTGAAGAGACGCGGCAGCAGGCGCTCGCTGTAGAGCAAGCGACTGTTGACCTCCGTGTCCTCGGAATCGATGGCGGAGCGGTAGAGCCCGACGCCGTATTGTTCACCCTGACGGAGCGCCTCGACGGCCGCCCCTTCGCCGAGGAGTGAGGCCGCCTTCTCGACCGTGCGGGCGAAGGATCCCCAGGCGCCCGGGTCCGTTGTCGGCTCGCCGCCCATGCGCTCGATGTTCTCCCGCAGCTCTTCCACACTCGCGGCGTGCTCGTCGCGGATATCCCTCAGCAAGGGAGACGACTCTTCGTCGGGGAAGCGGCGAAGGGCCATCGCATACGTCTGGACGGCGGAGATTTCTCCGCGCAACAGCTCGTTGCATTGATCGATGCAGGCTTGTGAGGAATGGGTCGTGTTCATGGAGGTGATCTGTTGGTGATCGTGCGTGGTCGCCGAGCGGGATCCAACACCCGGCCCTCCTCGCACGCGTGATGCCATCTCTCACCCGCCCGGCCGCCCTCCTCCCACCCGGGGAGGTCACACCTTGGAAGATCAGGAGGTTTTCCCATCCGGGGTTCTCGAATCCGTTCTCCCCCCTCCGCGTGAATCGCCTCATCGGTCATCCGGACCCACCAGATCGCTCATTTTGCACGGCGAAGTCATGCAAACGGCACGAATCACGGGTGGGAAAGCCCCCGCAATCGCGATGTCCCCGCGGATCTCGGGGTGGCAGGCAAACTGCGAATTCATTCCCCGAACTCAACCCCACCAACAGAAATGCTAGAATGGACTCTCATCTTCCTCGTCGTCGCCCTCATTGCCGCGGCACTCGGTTTCACCGGAATCGCCGGCAAGGCGGCCGGCATCGCCAAGATCCTGTTCGTGATCTTCCTCATCGTGTGGATCGTCACGCTGATCCTTTGAAGATCCTCATCCACCCACGGTGAAACGCTTGAAGATGACCCACGAGGTCAAGGAAGCGACGGCCATGGTGGTGGGCAGCCTCCTGCCCATCATCGTGGCCTCGCTCGTCCGCAAGGGCTCGGAACGCGCCTACACGCACCTCCGGGGCGAAGACCCACCGGAAGCGCCGCGCGACACCCGCACCCCATGGAAGCACGCGCTGCTCTACGCCGGGCTGAGCGGCGCTGTCGGAGGAGTCATCAAGCTGATGACGAAGGAGCTCGAGCCCCGCCGACTGCGCGAGGCCCGCTCTGGCGACCGCTCGCCGTTCTAAGTGTCGAGATTCCGATCTGCCTCGTCGCGGCAGCGCCGCGCAAGTGTCCACAGTCGGCTGCAACCAAGGGCAAAGATCCCGTAGGGAACGAGGCGCGCGGTGGTCTTCGTCAGCGCGACCGCCAGCCGCCCGACCGGCAGAACGCTTGCCGCGTATCCCACGGCAAAAGAGACGGCGATCGCCTCGACCGGCTTCTCGCGAATCAACTGCTTGGCCTGGCGAACCGAGTCAGCCGCCATTTGGGAACCCTCAGAAACCGCGGCTTCGATACGCGGCTCAGGGGACGATGGAGTTTCGTTGTCCTGCATGGCTACCGGGAGTCAGGAGTTCTTCAGGCGATCCATGGCCGAGGTGAATCCGCAGACCGGCCGGCTCGATCGCACACTGTCCACCGCCCCGTGCACGCGACGCGAGGCCCACGGCCGGATCGAATCCGAAAAGATGTCTCCGAGGGTTTCGCTGGAACGCCGGGAGCCGAGAAGGTAGCCGATGCCGAGCCCGATCGCCGCGCCCGCCGCGACTTCGATCCAGCCGACGCGCTCGAGCTTCCTGCCCGCCCTCCCGGCCAGTTGTCGGATGCCGCACTCGCCGCCGGATTCGGAGAACTGCTTGGCTTTCATCGACGCGGGTGGGGAACCTGCGTCTCCGCTCGGTTCGGACGGAGCCGTTCTGGGAGTATCGGTGGTGTTTTCCATATCACCTTGTTCTTCGCAGAAAGAATGCCACGTCCGCTCGGTCGACTACCGATCGCGAAGGCGGCGCATGCTGGGAGCGCCGCCATCAACCCGGAAGCTTTCGGGGAATCACGATCCACTTTCCCACTCGGGAACCGCACCGGTCCGCCTCAACTCATCGAAGCTGTCGACCACGTGAAAAGGAATCTGCTGCCGCCCGAGCGACCGGCGGGCGGCATCGATTGCCTCATCGTCCCGGCGACCGGCCCGACGGATCACCACCGCGGTGACGCGCCCGGGGAACTCCTCGGCCGCCTGGGCATAGATCTGGGCATCCTTCTCGCCGGAATCCCCGATCAGGAGAAACCGGAGCCGCCGGTAGTTTCCGAGGAGGCTCCGGAGTGAGTCGAGCTTGTGCGCCTTGCGCTCGTCCCTGCCATTCCACCCGAAGTCACGCAGCAGCAGTGGCCCGTCGGGGAAGTCCGAATGATCGAGAAACCGGAGCAGCACCGGATACAGATTCCACGGACTGTTCGAGAGATAGAAAAACGGAACGCTCCCGCGCTCGATCTCACGATAGAGCGCCGGCGCCCCGTCGATCGCCTCGCGCCGGTAGACATCGTGCGAAAGCGACCGCCACACCATCCGCCAGCGACGCTCCACCTCGGTGCGGAGAATCGTGTCGTCGATATCACTCACCACTCCGAACTCCGCCCCGCCTCCCGGCACGCGGACCCGGCAGTTCACCGTGTCATTACTGACCGCATATCGGCCGGCATCCACCATCCTTGCCGGCAACTCAAGCCACGGACCCACAACTCCGGACGGTCTCGGAACCTGGATGCACACATAGCCCTCGTCGTCGCTTACCGCCCGATGCGCTTCGCCATCGATCTCGAACTCCACGGTCGCGTCCGCCACCTCCCGCGAGAGAAACAGCTTCAGGGTTTTGAGGAGCGTCCGCCACCTGGAGGCCGGCGCCGCCGGTCCGCCGTGTTCCCTCATCCTCAGCACCCGCCCCCGGATCTCGATCAGTCGACCGGTGGCATATCCCCCGTAGGATTGAAAGCTTGCTGGGGCGCGGGAGAACATAAGTGGTGGCGATGAAGAATTCGTCCCCTTTCGGAACGCGAGATCAGGCAACTTGGCAAATGGTAGTTTGCCTGAAGATGGTGATCGGGACCAGCTCGTCGTCCGGCCCCCTCACCGGCGGCGATGCATCCGCTTCTCCGGATCAGGCACCTTGCAATCCGAGTGTGCGACTCGCGACACGGGACATCGATCCGGCCCGGCATCGCCATCCTTCAAAGCAACCCCCACCCAACCGCAATTCACTGATTTTCAGTATTTTCCGACACATGAAGAATCCCACCCAAAGATCGGCATACGACACGCTCCGAGTGGAACCATCAAGATGTCCGACACCTATCCAGAGACAGCCGACGGAGTGGCATCGGGCGGCAAGGCATCTCGAGAGGGAACCCTCCCGATCCTGGTGGGCGACCAGAACTCCAGAATTCGGCAATTGATTGAGATCGCCCTCGCCGATCTCGGCTCCAAACCGGTCGGAGTGAGCACCGGGAGAAGCCTGCTCGACCACGCACGACGTCGTGCCCATCACCTGCTTTTCCTCAGACTCGATCTTCCGGACATCGACGGGCTCGAGGTCGTCCGACGGTTGCGCGAGGCCGGCGATCCGGCACCCGCGATTCTTCACCATGGCGTGCTCCGACCCACCGGCGTCCTGAGTGCCCTGCGCCTCGGCGTGATCGGGATCCTCGAGCGCCCATTCTCGCTTTCCCAGATTCGCCGCTTCGTCGTTCGTCGGTTCTCCCGGGGACGCCCCGGACCGGCCGAGCAGGCCATTCGATTGGCGGAGCAAGGACGCTTCCTACCCGCCGCCAAGCAGCTCGAAGACGCCGGAGCCGAACCCGGGGACTTCATCTCAGTGACGTGGATCTCGTTGCTGCGCGGGATCGCCGAGCGGGCCGACGACTCGCAACTCCTTCCCCTCGTCCACCGCCTCATGTCCCCGACCTCCGGCCTCCGCTATCCCGCCGGAACCCGATTCAATCCCAGCCCCACCCTGCCATGACCTCCGCTCCTCCACTCCGCCCCGCCGTCGCCTGTGCCACCGCCGGCATCCTTCTGGTGCTCGCCGCCAACACGATCGGGGCGGGCCCGCCGGCCGACGGCCTTTCCGAGACGCCGCAGGCAGCCGCACCCGGGATCCCGGAGGCCGAACCTCACGTAATCCCGTCGGCACCTCGATCCGAAGAGGCCCGTGCCATCGGCAAGGGTTACGGGAAATCGAGATAGAAGGCGGTGCCGTCGCCCGGAGCCGATTCCATGTGGATGCGCCCCCCCATTTGGACGACGACCTGTTTGACGAAGGCCAGGCCGATTCCATGTCCGGGCCGGGCCCCGTTCGTCGATCCCCGAAACCGCGGCTCGAAGACCTGAGCGTGAAGCTCGCTCGGGATGCCGCGGCCATCGTCGCGGACCCGGATCATCCCGTCCCTTCCAGCTCTCGCTGCCACGCCAACCTCCACCGTGAGCCTGCGGGCGTCGGGAAAGGGCGCGTGGATCACGGCATTGCGGATCAGATTGCTGAAAACGTGCTGCAGCAAATGCGGCCGGCCCTGGACCACCGGCAGTTCACCCACGTCGAAGTCGACGTCCGCGAAATCCTCGAACTCGGTCACCAGCCGGGCCATCAACTCATTGAGATCGACCGGTTCGCATTCCTCCGAGTCCGCCCCCATCTCCGCAAAGCCGAGCATCTCGGAGGTGAATTCACGCAATTCGCGCAACGACTCCATTCCGTGCCTTACCAGCTCGCCGAGCTTCGGGTCGGATGCGGCCATCTGCTCCATCATCTCCATCGACAACATCGGCGACTGGAGTTGGGACCGCACCTCGTGGGCGACCACTCCGGCGAAGTCCCGAAGGCTCTTGTTGCTGCGCTCCAGGAAACGCTCCCGGTTCGCCATGTAGCCCGAGAGACCGCTGAGGAGCTGGTCGACCAGCAGATCGGTCCACTCCGGCCATGCCGGGCAGCGCCCCTCGATCGTCTCGAGGTACGCCTCGAAGCTCTCACGCGGCCGCAGGCCGCCGTCGCCGACCTTCTTGTTCTCGGCGGGATTGCCACCCCACCGCCGCTCCATGACCGACTCATCCCTGAACAGCATCATCCACCTCGAGGCGCCGACTCTCAGCGCGAGGATCCCCGCTGCCTTCGGCCTCTCATTCCGAAGCAGGTCGAACTCCTCGTAGGCGGCTTCGGTGCGGTAGCTGGTGGCAAGATCGGGCAACTCCCCGAGCCGCTGACAGAGCCGGAGGACCGTGGACGCTTCGGGCGCACTGCCGGAAGTGAGCACCTGATCGCCGTCGATGAAGGCCCCGCCCTGCGCTTCGAACACCCGCGACAGCGAGCGCATGAACGAGACCAGGGAGGCATCGTCGCTGCGGGCGGCGTCCAGCGATTCGAGCGCGCGTGTCAGGCGTCGGCCGGCCCGTGCCTCCGCCACGAATCGCTCCCGGTGCTCGCCCTCGACCAGTTGCGCCGACATCACCAGGCCGAACAACGACACCGTTGCCCGCACGCCGTAGGTGACGAAACGCGGCGTCCGGTGGTGGCACGCGATCAGCCCCCACAGCTTGCCCTGGCTCAACAACGAGATCGTGAGCGACGCGCCGACCCCCATGTTGGCGAGATACTCGAGGTGCACCGGGGACATCGCCCGCAATACCGCGCCGGAGAGATCGAGCGGCTCGCCAGTGCGCGGGTGCATCGCGGGCTGAAGAGCCGCGGGCACCGCCCCGCGATCGCGCAGCAGGCGCACCCAGTTTTCCTCGTACAATTTCCGCGCCTGCGGAGGGATGTCGGACGCGGGATAGTGGAGGTTCAGATAGGGCTCCATTCCGGGCTCCAGAGCCTCGGCCACCACTTCCCCGTGCGCGTCCGGATGGAAACGATAGACCATCACCCGGTCGAAGCCGGTGAACTCTTTCACCTCGCGAACGATGAGCCCGCACATCTCCTCAACGCTGCGCGATTGCTGGCTCTCTTGAAGCGAGCGCTGGATCAACTGGAAGTAGTCGTCCAACCGGTCGCCACGCGAGCTTTCCGCGACAACCTTCTCGAGTTCCAGCACCGTGATGTCCTGGCCGAGCACATGGGCGATCCCTTCGAAGCGCTCGGTTCCCCCATCGGCCCGGTCCACCACCACCTCGAAGGGGTTCACGTAGTTGCCGGCGGCCTCCGCCACGAGGCGGCGCACCGAGTCCCGGTGACCGGCGTTGACGACCTCCAGAAACGGCCGGGACAGCAGCTCGCCCGGACGGTGCCCGATGAGCGCTTCGGCATTGTCGCTCACCTGCTCGATCTCGAGGGATCCGCTGCGCAGCGCCAGCAGCAATCCGTGCGGCTGGATCGCGCCGGGAATGCGGATCGGCTCCTCCGCGCAGGTGTCCAATGCCTCGTCGGTGATGTGTCTCTTCTCGACCACGATCATGATTGGGTTGAGGGGGAAAGTTCCCGAACGAAGCGGGCAAAGGCCGCCTCGGCCGCTTCCGCGCTGGCCTCGATCTCCTCGTCGCCGAAGTCCAGTCCCGCCAGCCAGCGGACGAAGGCGCCCCACATCCGGCCACCCTCCGGCCCGAACCCGTCGACGAAGCCGGTCGGCAGCCCCGCCAGCTCCGGTCGGGACCTCAGGCCCCGGGCGATCTCCGCACTGCCGTGGATGCTGCCCTCGAGCACGTAGAGCCCGCCGGCCTCCACCGCGGGATTCGGCACCGGCCGCGGTGACAGCGCCTCGATCTCGACTCCGAGCTGTCTCAGGTCCTCGTCCAAACGTTCGTAGCGTGCCCGCCGGGCCTCGAGGTCGGGGAGCGCCGCCTTGCCGAGGCGCGACCAGTCGAGGCCTTCCAGCACCGGGGCGCTGCCCCGCCGCATCCAGCCAAGATAGCCGATGTAGCTGCCACGACTCCGCACGATGTCTTCGACGGTCATGGCGGCATCGATCCGGTCATGGTGAACGCGGCTGCGGCGCCGAAGGGCTCGAAGGATGGGGGGCGTCGCGTCGGGCGGCGTCATCGGAAGGGCTCTGGGATACGTCAAGCCGGACGCTACATGGCCCCGGTTGCAGTTTGCAAATACTTCATTCCGAAGGGTGCGTTCGGCAATCTCTATCACCCAAGAGCTTGCCTCGAACGCGCATTCCGTCGGAAATATCGGCACCGTTCCGATCGTCCATGAACTACAACCATCTGCACTACTTCAATGTGATCGCTCGCGAAGGCTCGCTCGCCCGCGCCTCAAAGGTGCTGGGCGTCAGCCAGCCGACGCTGAGCGAGCAGTTGAAACAGCTCGAGTCCTTTCTCGGGGAGCGACTCTTCGACCGCAGCAGCGGCGCCCTGAAGCTCAACACCCACGGGCAACGGGCGCTGAGGTTCACCGAGCCCATGTTCGAACTCGGCGAACGCCTCCGGGAGTCGTTCTCCGGCGCGGCTCCTTCCCCGAAAGTGCGGGTCGAGATCGGCCTTGTCGCCAGCGCCGCCTGCGCGATGTCGATGGAGCAACTCCTTGCTCTCTTCGCCGCCGGCGACACCGTCGTCCGGGTCCGGGAGGGCGACAACGCGTTCCTCCTCCACGAGCTCATCAGTTCCGGCCTCGACATCCTGATCACCGACGGGCTCCCGGCGCAGGCCACGAAGAAGGGACTCGAGCACCGCTGCGTGGTGTCGCCCGATCTGGCCGTCATCGGTGCGGAGGTTCCCGACGACGGCGTCGGCGCGCTCCACGGTGGACGCCTCATCCACTACACCAGCTTCAGCGCCTACCGCTGGGAGATCGACCAGTTCTTCCGCGAACACGGGGTCGAGCCCGACATCGTCGCCGAGATCGACGACCCCCATGTGATCCGTGAGGCGGTCCGCCGCGGGGTCGGCTTCGGCATCGTGCCGAAGTCGATGCTTTCCGAGGCCGACCTCCGCTCCGACCTCCGGATCGTCCACGAGATCGAACGCTCCTTCGAGATCTACGCCCTCTACAGCAAGCACGATCCGACCGAGGAGACCATGGCCGCCTTGAAGATCCTCTGCGGAGCCTGAAACGAGAGCCTGCACTCAGTCGCGGCCCGACACCGCGGCAAGGCACTCGCGCAACTCGCCGAGTTCCGGCGGCTTCGCCACGTGCCGGTCGAACCCCGCTTCCAGGCTGCGCCGCACATCCCTTTCCGCGGCGTGTCCGGATAGCGCGACCAGATACGGCCGCTCCCCACCGCCATCGGCGACGATGCGTTCCGCGACCTCGGGCCCGTTCATCCCCCCGCCCAGCGTGAGGTCGCAGAAGACCAGGTCGAAGGAGGTCTCGTCGAGGCTCTCGAGCGCACGCTCTCCGCTCTCCACCAGGGTCACCTCGTGCCCCTCGATCTCGAGAAAGATCTGCAGCGATCGCCCGACTCTCGGGTTGTCCTCGACCACCAGCACGCGGGCGGGCGCGGGCACCGCCGACGAGGCCTCCGGGGTCTCGCGGCACGGCTCGCCCCGCGGCAAGGCGATCTCGAAGACCGCCCCAAGGTCCGTCCCGTCGCTGCTCACGGTCACCTCCCCGCCCTGCAGTCGCACGAAGCGTCGCACCAGGGTCAACCCGAGCCCCATGCCGTCGCGCTCGAGCCGCCGTGCCGCACGGCCACGAACGAAGGGTTGAAACACCGGTTCCAGCTCGTCGGGCTCGATGCCCAGGCCGGTGTCCTCGACCCGGATCACCACCTGGTCGTCCTCGCTCCGGATCTCCACCTCCACCCGCCCGCCGGCCGGCGTGAACTGGATCGCGTTCGACAGAACATTCGACAGGCACTGCCAGGCCCGGATCCGGTCCGCCTGCACCCAGAGATCGTCGCCTTCCCCGCACGACAGGGTCACCCCGGCCTCACGCGCCAACGGGCCAATCTCGCCGCGGCAACGCGCGAGCAGATCGGCGGCGGGAAAATCGCTCGGCTGCATCACCACCTCGCCGTTCTCCAGCATCGAGCGATCGACGAGGTCGTCCACGAGCCGGGTCATGTGCTTCAGCTGCTCGCCCATCAGTCCGAGCGCCTCCTCCTTCTCCCCGGGATCGCCGTTTTCCGCAGTGAGGCTTTCGTATCCGGTGACGATGGCCGCCAGCGGGTTGCGGAGTTCGTGGCTGAGCAGCGCGATGAACTCGTCCTTCTGCCGTGAGAGCTCCCGCAGCGACAGCTCCGCACGTTTCTGCCGGTCGATCTCGGTCGTCAGCCCGTACCATTTCACGATCCGTCCGTCGCGGTCGCGCACCGGAACGGCCCGGGCACTGAACCAGAAGTAGTCGCCGGAGGCGCCGCGCAGCCGGAGCTGGTGCTCGTACGTTTCTCCCGATGCCACCGCCTCCGCCCACACCCGGGTCGTGGTTTCCTGATCCTCCGGGTGGATGTGCTGGAGCCACTGCAGCCGATCCGGATCGTCCTCGGGGAATCCGCAGAAGCGGGCGAACTGCGGGCCGATGTAGTCGATCTCGCCATCGGCGTCCGCGGTCCAGACGAGCTGCGGCAGCGCCTCGGCGAGGTGGCGGAAATTCTCGATGCCGACCGAGTCGCCGTCCGCCGAGGCGTCGGCGAGCAGGCGCTCCTCGCGCGGACGCCCGGATTCGTCTCCTGTTGAAGTCGGATCTTCCATGATGATTCCTTCGGTCAGTCCGGTTCGGTCGAGTCCTTGCGCACGCGGACGTCGATGCACTCCCGGAGCCGGGTGCAGTCCTCCAGCGCCTGCTCGACCAGCGAGGCCTGAGTGTCGTTGAGCTTCCCGATCTTCTGCTCTTCGAGCAGGTTCAGGACCGTGTAGATCCCGGTCAACGGCGTCCGCAACTCGTGCGCGAGGTCGGGCGGCAGATCGGCGGATGGTTTCATGCCATGTTCAGACGTTTGCGTTTGCGATAGAGCGTCGCCTTGTCGATCCCGAGCATGCGGGCGGCGTCCTGCAGGTTGCTCGTCCGCTCAACCACCCGGCGGATGTGCTCGCACTCCAGCTCGGCGATCGTGACGTCGCCACCCGGCACCAGCTCGGAGAGCGCTTCCTCGCGCCCGGGAGGCATCGGCGGCAGGTCGCTGGGGAAGTCCTCGCGGCGGATGGACCGCCCGGGACACAGGATGGTGGCACGCTCGATCGCGTTGCGCAGCTCGCGGAGATTGCCCGGCCAGGGATAGCTCATCAGGTACTCCCGGGCCGACTCACTGAACCCATCGACCGGCCGCCCCGACTGCTCGCTGAAATGCTTCACATAGTCCTCGGCGAAACTCATCAGGTCCCCCTTTCGGGCCCGCAGCGGCGGCAGTTCGACCGAGATCACGTTCACCCGGTAGTAGAGATCCTCGCGGAACTCGCCGTCGGTCACGCTCTTGCGCAGGTCGCGGTTGGTCGCGGCGATGATCCTGACGTTGCTCTTGCGGGTCTTGTTCTCGCCAAGCCGCTCATACTCCCGCTCCTGAAGCAGGCGCAGCAGCTTCGGCTGGATCTCCGGGGGCAGCTCGCCGATCTCATCGAGAAAGAGCGTCCCGCCATCGGCGGCGTGAACCTTGCCCCACTTGTCGCGCACCGCACCCGTGAACGCACCCTTCACGTGACCGAAGAGTTCGCTTTCCAGCAGTTCCTTCGAGAGACTCGGACAACTGATCGTCACGAACGGTTCCGACGCCAGGTGACTGCGCTCGTGAAGTGAACGGGCGATCACGGACTTGCCGGTGCCGCTCTCTCCAAGAATCAAAATCGAGGCGGGCGTGTCCGCAGCGCGGAACAAGGTGTCCAGCGCCGCCTGCATCATCGGGTCGTTCGACTCGAAGCGCGCGGGCGGGGTGCTTCGCGAGACTTCGGACTTGAGTTCGGAAACCGTCGTCTCGAGGCGGGTCACCCGCTGATTGACCTTCAGGGCCTTCTGCGCCTTGACCAGGATCCCGCGCAGGTCGTCGGGGGAGAATGGTTTCGCGAGGTAGTCGAAGGCTCCGGCCTTGGTCGCCTCAACGGCCGTCTGCACGGAGGCATAGGCGGTGAAGATCACGCCGAGCTGGGCCGGATTGCGCTGGATCACCTCACGCAGCAGGTCGAGGCCGCTGGCCTCGCCAAGCCGCATGTCGACGAGCAGCAGGTCGAACTTCTCTTCCTTCAGCCGAAGCTTCGCCGATCCCGCATCTTCGGCGATTTCCACATAGTGCCCCTCGGCCTCAATCGCCGCTCGGGTGGAATTCCGGATCCCGGGATCGTCGTCGATGATTAGTACGTCCATGTTCGGTCGAATGTGCGGAGCCTTTTGCCGCTGGCCGTCGCCGGCACTGTCCAAGCCTCACCCGCCCCAGGCGTGTGAAATCGACCCGTCCGGGCCACGGCGGTGCGGAACACTCCGGCTGCCGGGAAACCATATCGCACGATCTCTGGTGCGTCATGGATCAATATGCCGTCGGCGCCCTCCCCGGACGCCAAACTCCATCGCGGACGAGCCGCCCTCGGTCGATCCACAGCTCCCTCGCTCGGCCGGTCGTCAGAATCGGTGGTCTTCATCGCGTGATCATGCCCGGATCGGGCTGGATCGGAAGGCGCGGGCGATCCCGCGGCGGTTGAGGCCGTGCCACGTCATGAGGGCGACGGTGGTGCCGTGCGGGAAGTTGAAAAGGTTTACCACGGTCGAGAACCACACGAACCCACGTGCCCGGCATTTCAGCGAACAGATCCCGGCGGCAATCAAGAGCAGGCCGAAGATCCAACCGAAGGCGATCTGAAATGCCACCAGCCCGGCGATGACGGCCGCGGATCCCTCCAGACCCCGCCCGGAGAACCATTCGGCCAGCCCCTGCGCCTCAAGCAGTCCGCCAACACCCGCCGCGCGGGCCTGGAGGAATCCGAGAAGCGAAAAGAGCAGATTCAGCACTCCGGCGCCGATCTGCAAAACTCCCGTGAAATAGAAGTATCCCGCTCCACGAGGAAACGGGTCGTCGGTGCGATCGGCGGTTTCAGGGTTCATGACACCATTTGTCCAGCTTGTGCCATACCATCCGGGTCTCTCCGTGCGCGAGTGGATCGGTTGGGCGTCCGGTCGCCTCCACGTCGGATCCCGCGGCGCTACCGACGCCGACGGGACTCGGGACACGTCCGGGAAATCGACCGAAGTGTCGTGCAATTCGCACGGATCCATGACGCGAAATGCATCGCCCGCGCCGTCGATCCACTTTGCTTGGAACCGCCGGAACGCGCTCTGCCGGCGGCGAGGAAGGCTGGAACATCGAATGCTGCCGGAGCGGACGGGGCGCCTCCATCGCTCGCCGCGGCCCTCGGGTGACCTGGCTCGCGACTCGGTATCAAACCAGCAGCAGCCCCGCCTCCTTCCGGCATCCTCATGAAGATCGACGACCTGAACGCACACATCCATCAAGCCGACGAGGCACGGTCGTTTCCCCGACGCGACGGACAGCACATCGAGCTGTTGGTCAACGGCTGCGAGATCTTCCCCGCGATGCTCGACGAGATCCGCGGCGCGCAGCAGTCGATCAGCTTCGAAACCTTCATCTACTGGTCCGGAGACATTGCCGAGGAGTTCGCGGCTGCGCTCGCCGAGCGGGCGGAGGCCGGAATCGTGGTCCGGGTCGTCCTCGACTGGCTCGGTTGTCGGAAGATGGACGACCGGCTCGTCAACCTGCTCCGCCGCTCCGGCGTCGAGGTCATCCACCACCGTCCGCTCCGTTGGTTCCACTTCCTCCGGGCCAATCACCGGTCGCATCGGAAGCTGTTGATCATCGACGGCTGCGTCGGCTTTCTCGGCGGCGTGGGCATCGCCGAAAAGTGGACCGGCGACGCCGGGGACCCGGACCACTGGCGCGACAATCACTACCGCGTCCGGGGACCCGTCGTCGCCGACATGCAGCGGCTCTTCTTCACCCACTGGCCTGACGACGACATCCCCGCCGACGACGACCCCCGCTACTATCCGCCGCTCGAGCCCGCCGGCGACGTCCCGGTGCGGCTGATCGGGAGCGAGCCGATCGACGGCCCCAACCGCATTGAGGAACTCTACCTCGAGATGCTGACCCGAGCCCGCCGGCACTTCCTGCTCACCGCCCCCTACTTCGCACCGGGCGAGCGCCTGCTCACCGCCCTGTGCGATGCCGCCCGGCGCGGCGTCACGGTCGAGGTCGTCACCGCCGGCATCCATCACGACCGCAAGGTCGTCCGAAAGGCGTCACGCCACGACTGGGGCCGCCTCTTCGAGGCCGGCGTGCGGATCTTCGAGTATCACCGCACCCTCATCCACACCAAGCTCGTCCTTCAGGATGACGACCTTACCCTGATCGGCTCCGCCAACTTCGACCCCCGCTCCACGCGCCTCAACGACGAGGCGAACCTGCTGATCGAGGATGGCCGGCTGGCGAAGGAGCATGAAGAGCGGTCGTTTCGGGTCGACCGCGACGTCGCCCACGAAGTGCGGCGGGAGGAATGGGAACGGCGCCCGCTCCATCGCAGGATCATCGACGCGGCGGCTCATCTGCTCCGTCCGCAGGTCTAGGACCTCCTCCCCCGCAGACCGAGCAGGTCAGGGGTGGCGGTCGCCGTCCCCTCCTCCGGAACGGTCCGCCACATGGTCCGCCACCCAAGCCCCACGCCGCCCCAGGGGTTGCTCGGGCGGCACGGTGCTGTCGGCCTCCACCTGATGCTCGAGTTCCGCATTCAACTCGGCACCGAGCAACACCACAAATCCGGTCAACAACAGCCACAGCATCAGCACTCCCACCGCGCCGAAGGTCCCGAAGGTGCGACTCAGGTCACCGACCTGACCGAAATACCATGACAGCACGCTGGAGCCGCCGAGCCAGAGAAGGGTGGCCATGATCGATCCGGGACTGATCCATCGCCAGCGGGCTTTGCGCCGATCCGGTGCCACCCGGTAGACCCAGGCAAGGAACCCCATGATCATCAGAGCCAGGAGAGGCCAGCGCAGCCATCCGAACCAATCCCCTACCCAGTCGGGCACGCCAAGCAATCCGGCCACGAGGGGCAGCACCGCCAGCAATCCGATGACCAGCGTACCCCCGACAATCAGAGCCCCGGTGACCATCAGCGTCTCAAGATTCTTTCTGAGGAATCCGCGCCGTTCCGGCTCGTGATAGGCGACCCCGATCCCGTCGAAGAGCGCCTTCGCCCCCTTCCGGGCGCTCAGCAGTCCGAGCACCGCGCTGATCCCCACGCTCCACCCCAGCTCACTCTCGGAGCGGTCAACGATCTCGGAAGCCGATCCTCGGAAGAAGTCGCCGACATCCACCGGCATCGCCGAAGTGAGACGGCCCACCTGCGACACGGCCTCGTCGGCGCTGACCACAAGCCCGTAGATCGAGACATAGGTGGCGAGCGCCGGAAAGATCGAGAGGAAAAGATAGAAGGCAACGCCCGCCGCCAGGATTCCAAGCCGGTCGTCGATCGACGACTGCCAGACACGGCGCAGCACGTCGACCCAACCGCGAAATGGAATCCGCCATGGTCCGACGGCGCTCCGCCCGAGTTTATCCGGTTTCGATCTCTCCGCCGGGTCCTTCATCGGCTTCGGCATGCTGAGTTGGAGGGTCCCAGCCCTCGGTTGACGGCGATCTTCGGAAGAATGCCGTCGCTGCTCTCCCGGGGATGCGACGACACGCCGGGGGAATGCAGACGCATCCCGCACCCGACGAGTGCGCCGGGAGCGGGATGCCATGTCGAGGGGTCTCGAATCGAGACTGGGGAGTTACTCGCCGTCGGTCACCTCATCCATCGACTCGTCGACGGCGTCGGCAGCATTCTCGACGGCCTGGCCGGTGGCTTCGGCGGCATTTCCGAGCGCGCGTCCCGTCGCCGCGGCCGCGTCGCGCACGGCACTACCCGTCGCTTCGGCAGCACTCTCCGACTTCATTTCCCAATAGTCGTAGACCGAGCGCAGATCCGACTGGTCATAGGCCTCGGGATCCGTCACGTCCATGTAGGGCGGGGCTGCCTTGATCTCCTCTTCCGTGGTGTTCAGGGTATAGATCATCGTCTCGGGATCGCCTTCCTTCGGCTTCACGTGGAAGCGTTCCAGCGGGACGATGAGGCGCGGATTCTCGTCGAGCCATTCATTGGCATCAACAACCAGCAGGCTCTTGCCGCCGGCTGGCTCCACGAGAACAGAATCGATCGATCCGATCATGTTGCCATTGAAGTCCCATACCTCCTTGCCGGTGATGGTCTCGGTCGAGATGAAGCACGCGGCCTCCCCCTTCGCCATCTCACCGTCGGTGGACATCTTCTTGTGCTCATCGGCGCCCGCCCATCCGGCGAGGCCAAGGCTCAACACTCCGGCGAACAGTTGACTCTTTAGGTAGTATTTCATGGTAGTGGTTTGCTTGTGGTTGCGGGAGCGAACGACACGTCCGCCTCGCACCCTCTTCGTCGCAAGGCTCATACCAAGGGCCCGGCACCCGACCACGCCGCACACAAGCACCTAGGAATCAGCCACTCCGCATCACCGCCGGCCTAACGGGAGACCTTCATCCTCACGTGCCGCACCGCCGGAGAGTGGACATTTCGCGCGATGATCAAGCATCCTGCAACGCGGTGCGCAGTCAGCACGAGCGAAGGCATGGCGTCGGTTCCGAGATCGGCGACGGAGCTCATCGACAGCGATTCGGCAAGGCTCCCGACGTGCTCGTCCACCAAGCGTCCAGAATGCCGCAATCTGCATCCCGGCGGATCGTTTTTGCACCGTTCGGCACCGCCCCTCTTCGGTGGTCGACCGCTCATTCCCAATGGAAACAGGCCGTCATGCGTCCATGGCACCCGGGCACGCATCGTGCGGAGAGGAGGTCTCCATGATGATCCATCCCTTTCCCTCCTCGTTCTCCCGAATCCAGTTGATGCTCACAAAGGTCACGGACTCGGTCGCAAACCTCCGTTTTGCGGCCAGCTGCCTCCAGGTCCCGGAAACGGCCGCGCTTCTCGATGAACTTGCCGACTGCCGGCAGGAACGGATCGAGGACCTGTCGTGGCTGCTGCTGAGCCACGGCGTCACGCCGAATCGCGACGTGAGTCGCTCCTTCCTGATCCATCGGGCGTGGGTCCGCTTCATCGACCAGCTCCTTTCTCCATCCGACCCGCACATGGTCCACGAATGTGAGCTTCACGATCGCCGGCTGGCCCTGTTCGCCACGCGCACCGCGGAGTGTCTCGACTCCCGCAGCAGCCACATGGTCAGCGGCATCGCGCAGGAGCTGGAGGCGGACGCCGAACTCCTCAATCGGATCGGCTCTCTTGTTTCGACCTCCGCACCGGCACCGATGGAACGGGTCTCGCGTCCTTCCCTTCGCAGACGCACTCCCGACGAGGGAGGGCTGGGATCGGCGGCCTGACGCAGCCGGCCTGACGCAGCCGGCCGGAAGGATCCGGGTGCGGGCATGCCCACGCCTACCCTCGTCTCGGCAGGACAGCGGTCCGGACGCGGAAGCAATACCGTCAACTCAATCCGCTGCTTCCGGGACTTCGCTGTATATAATAGGACCGCCGAACCTCCGACTTCCTGAAGGCATGTCTGCGACTCCGCGCCACTCAAGATCACCGTTCTCCCCCCCCCTTCTGGCCCCTTCAGGCCAGCACCCGAGTGCATGACAGTCTGACGAAAGGGTGAAGCATCCCCTGGATTGTTCGATCGCGCACTTCGCAACCCCATGCCCATTCCGACGTTGCATATCGATCGATTCCAACTCGACCCCGGAGATCCTTGATCCCACCCTAACTCGTTGACCTCGAGAACCTCACGCCACCCGCCAGGACTTTTGCATCGGACCTGCTTCCACTCCATTCAGCACCATTATGAACCAACCCCACACCACCACCACTGCCAACGAAGGGTCGAAAGACGTTCTTCGCATCATTCTCGCCATCCTTCTCCCCCCGCTGGGAGTCGCGCTGCAGGTCGGCCTCGGTCTGCACTTCTGGATCAACCTCGTGCTGACGCTGCTGGGTTACGTCCCAGGCATCATCCACGCCATCTACATCATCCTGACGCGTCGTGGATAATCCCGAACGCACATCTCAATCCCAAACCATCTCCAATCATCATGAAAACACTGCACACTGTCAAACGAGCCGCCACGCCTCTGTTCGCGATCCTCGCGATCCTCGCGCTCCCATCCTGCGACGTCGATAAGGTCGAGGACGGAAAGATGCCCGAGATTGATGTCGATGCCGATCCCGGGGAACTGCCCGAAGTCGAAGTCACCGATGAAGGTGAAATGCCAAGCGTCGATGTTGATGCCGAAGGCGGCGAACTGCCCGAGTTCGAGGTCGAGGGACCCGACGTCGAAGTCGGCTCCAAGGAAGTCGAAGTCGAGGTTCCCACGGTCGATATCGAGATGCCGGACGAGGACGACGACGACGACGACGACGACGACGAGTAATTCCAGACCTCACCTTTTCCCGGCGAGTTGAACTCAGACTCGATCAGAGCGCCCCGCAGCAAAACGGCTGCGGGGCGTCTTTTGCATGGAGGCCTGCGCGGCCCGGAGACTGCCGACACCCTTTCCCATGAAGAACGAAGAAGAAGCCTGTGACCGCGCCGCCGATAGAAGCCCGCAGCGTCTCTCCCCGGCCCGCCTGTCCGCCCTGCTGCTACTCGGCCTTTTCATCATGGTGAGCGCCTACGTGGTTCACCATGGGAAGTCGTTCCTCATGCCGCTGATCGTCGCGGTCCTCGTCGCCCTGGTGCTGCAACCGGTCCACAACGCCCTCCGGTCCCTGCACTTTCCCCGCATGCTCGCGGCGATCACCACCGTCGCCGGACTTTTCACCGTGCTGGTCGTCGGGTCCAGCCTGCTCGTCGAACCCGGCTCGAAGTGGATGCAGCGGATCGATCGCAAGGTCATCGAGGGACGACTCGAGGCGGTCTTCCGGCCGGTCAACGAGATCGAGCGGAAGATCCAGAGCATGAGCAAGGAGGTGACCGAAACGGATGCAGGAGAAGTGGCGGAGTCCTCTGCCACCGGCGAACCCGAGAACTCGAAGGCCGGGAGCCGTCCGGCGGCCGACGCGAGCGATGCGTCGACGCCTCCCGAGGATCCCGGGAAACCAACGAACACCGAACCCGCCGAACCCATCGTGGTCGAGATCCAGGACAAGCCGGTGGTCATGATGGCAGGCCATCTCCAGAGATTCGGCGCCAGTCTTGCCGTCTGCCTCGTCCTCATCCTCTTCATCCTGGCCTACGGCAGCCGGATTGCCCGTTGTTTCGATGACGACCGGCGCACCGCGGACATTCTCAAGTGCATCAGCGCCGATGTTTCCGGCTACCTTTTCACCATCACCCTCATCAATGCGGGACTTGGCGTCGCGATCGGCCTCGCGATGTGGTGGCTGGGACTGCCCAATCCCGCGCTGTGGGGACTCCTGGCCATGATGCTGAACTACATCCCCTATCTTGGTGCCGTCATCGGCGCCGGCGTTGTCTTCATCATCGCTGCCGCAACCTTCGACAGTCCGGCGCTCGTCGTCCTCGTTCCCATCGTTTATCTCATCCTCACCTCCATCGAGGGCGGACTGATCACCCCCATGGTCCTCGGTGAACGCTTCCGCCTGAACCCCCTGATTGTCTTTGCATGGATCAGCGCATGGGGCGCCTTCTGGGGAGCGGCCGGGATGCTGATCGCCATGCCCGCCCTCGTCGGCTTCAAGATTGTCTGCGAACGAACTTCGAAGCTCGGCATGCTGAACCGCATCCTGTCTTCCTGACAAATGAACGGGCGCCGGACGCGCCGCCATCGCACCGACCAGGCGCTCCGGACTGACATGAAAACGCCCGCTCCCTGGAGGGAGCGGGCGCATGGAGTTCCTCCGTGGAATACGGGGGTTCTCCCGGAGTTTGAATCACTCCTCGTCGGCCGGCATCAGCACGGCATCGATGATGTGAATGACGCCGTTTTCGACGCGAATGTCGGATTGGACCACGGCCGCGCTGCCGATCATCACCTTCTCATCGGCGCGGGTCACCTTGAGCGTCGTGCCTCCGGCCGTCGCGACCTCGTTCCCATCGCTCAGCGAGGTGGAAACGGCCACTCCACCCATCACGTGACCGAGCAGGACCTGCTGGAGCTTCTTCTGGTTTTCGGGCTCCATCCATTGATCGCGCTCCGCTTCGGGAATCGCTTCAATCGCTTCGTCGCTCGGTGCGAAGACGGTGTAGGGTCCTTCGCCCTCGAGCGTGGCCTCGAGCTCGGCCGCCTCCACGAGATCGTGAAGATGCGTCAGGTTGTCGGCATCGCGCAGGGCGTCGGCAATCGTGCCGGCGGCATCCACCGTGTCACGTTCCGTGCGTTGGATCGCCTTCCCGGGGGTTCCCAGGTCGGCCGTCTCGCGAGCGCCGGTCGGCTGATCCGTCGGTGTCGTCTCTTCGGTGGTCTCGGTGTGGGCCTTGTCCTTGGCCGGGTGGCCGAGCTCACCCGCTTCCCCCTGGCCGTGGAGAGTCATCGGACAGGCGGTGGCGAGGGCCAGGCTTAGAATCTTGTATCGTGTTTTCATCATTTCTTGGTGCTGGTGTTTCAGGGTCCGGCAGCCCGAACGGCGGCCACGACCCTGACCGATGAGTCGCATTTGCCGTTCCGCCTCTCAGGAACGCCCCGCCAAACCGGCACGAATCACTGATTCCCAGCCGCTTCGACCCCGCCGCGCGCCGCCGTGTCTCCGGCCTTGGGAGCTGGAGATATCATGCAGAATCAACGGATGGGCCATGCATCCTGCACGAGAAAAGGCAGAGCAGGGTCTCCGCTCCCCGCCACCTCGCGACCGGCATGAAGAATGCGAGAGACCATGCATGCCGGAAACACAACCCGTAACCATCCTCGCCATCACCCGGGACACGCACGAGACGCTGAAGCTCGCGGTCGAGCGCCCCGACGGCTACCACTTCACTCCGGGCCAGGCCACCGAGGTGGCCCTCGATGAAGAAGGGCATCGCGATCAAGGATCACCGTTCACCTTTACCTCGCTGCCGGACGACCCTTGCCTGGAGTTCACCATCAAGACCTATCCCGAGCACGACGGCATGACCGACAAGCTCCGATCCTTCAACGTCGGTGACCGGCTGCTCATCGGCGACCCGTGGGGAGCGATCGAGTACGAGCGTCCGGGACTCTTCATCGCCGGAGGCGCCGGAATCACGCCCTTCCTCGCCATTCTCCGGGATCTTCACCGACGCGGCGCCCTGACCGGGAACCGCCTCCTCTACTCGAATCATGCGCAGCGCGACATCATCGCTGCCGCCGAGCTGAAGACCCGCTTGGGGCCGCGCGTGCAGTTCCACCTCACCGGGGAGGAGGCGGATCTCCCCGGCTATGCCAGCGGGAGGATCGACGGCAACGTCCTGGAACAGCACATCAACGAACACGCTCCGGAGTACTTCTACGTGTGTGGTCCTCCTCAGATGACGGAGGAGGTGATCGGCGCGCTCACCGAAATCGGGGTGCCTGACGACCGCATCGTGCGCGAGGCCGCCTGATTGACGGAAGCCCGCCCCCTCCAGCGGACGTGCGGCCTGCAACGTCGGACGTGCAATTCCGCAACTTCTCGCAAGGACGGATCGCCCCCCTGGGTCCGGCCCAGCACTGTGCTCAAGTCCACTGCCCTGAACGGCTCGGTTTCGATCCCCGGCTCCCTCCAGACAACGAAAGACCGGCACGCCCCATCGTGGGCATGCCGGTCCTCCAATTCAGAACGCGACCTTCAGTGGTGATGCTCCGCGTGATCCTCGATCTCTTCACCCACATGCTGCACATCCTCGCCCACGCCCTGCACCGTGTGGCACGAGGTCAGGAAGAGGCTCCCGCCACCAAAGGCGAGACTGGCGGCAGTGACGATCAGGCGATGTGTCCATGAAGGGCGTTGGTTGGTGGTTTTCATAACAACCGACATCTTCGCAAGAGATGTGCCAGCCGACCGGCTTCCGTCGCCGGACCTAGCGCTGACTGAGCGCCTTCTCACCCGCTCCTCCCGGCAGGGGAAAAACGACCTGCCCGGCTCCGGGCAGTCCGCGACTGTCGTCGATCATGGCGTTGACCTGACCCCGGGTGATCGCCGGCGCGGACACCACCACCCGCCCCCGGTCGCAACGGAGCCGGTAGCGGACTCCATCAAGCCGTGGATCCATGCCGAACACCAGATCCAGCACCTTGAGGCAGTCCTCCGGATGGTAGCGTTTGTCGCCCATCCCTTCCTCGCGGAGCTCCGGGTTGATCCTCAGTCCTTCATGATCCACCTCCTGGATTCCGCCGATCATCGACTGCAGGATCAACTGCTGCCGGACATCGTGGCATCCCACTTCGCCCACGATCCGGAGCTTGTGGTTCCGGACCGAGAAACGGACCGGCAGCCCGGCCAGCAGCGGATCGTCGAGGACCTTGAATCCGAGTTGGGCTTCGATGGCCGTCGCCGGACGCGGCCGTATGGGATTCAGAATGGCCGTGACCTTCACCTCCCGCACGCCCGCGAGACGCGTCGCCATTTCCCGAGCCAGCTCGATCTCGTCGAGGTCCCCGGCTTCACCGGAGATGACGATCTTCGGTTCGGCCAGGGCCGACGCCTTGAGTTTCGTGCCTTCCAGACCCGGCGCGTGGTCGAACATGTGCTGGAGCGAGTCGCGGGCGGACGCCGCATCGTAAAGCGCTTCGTCGACCTCAAACCGCTGGACCGCTCCATACACCTCATCCGTCGCATAGCACACCGCCGCCGCCCACTCCGCCTGGTCCATGGTGGCGACCCGCCCCCCCAGAATGGCGACGTGATCGCGGACAGCCACAGTGAGCGACGCGCCTTCCATCCGGTCACCGCGCGAGAGAAAGCGCTCGATCCGTTGCGCAAGTTCCGCCTCGGTGGCGCTCGGCGCCGGGCGGCCCCATCCCGCGTCGATGCCGATGAAGAGCAGGGTCGCAAGAATCCATGGCAACACGGAGTTCGATCTCATTGACATGCCCGTCAATCCGCAGACCTCGTGCCACTGCCCCCCTCGGCGCTCGCTCCCCGGTGAAACGAGCGATTCGCCGCCGGGAAGCGTGACAGCGGTGTTCCGAATTGCCCGCAACAGGATGCAGGATGCATTTCTCGCGGTGCAGGGTTCCACCAAGCTGGAATCACTCGGGAAGCGAGTTCCGGTCGATGAGGGATTGCACCTCCTCCTGGCTCAAGGCACCACGATAGATTGCGAGTTCGTCGATCGCTCCACGGAAAAAGGATCCGTGCACCGGCTGACGCGTTCCGGAAGAAGTGACATTGCGACCGACCCAGACCCCGTGATCCGCGGTTTTCACCTCGGTGTTGACTTCCAGAAGGCTGCGTTGGGATAGCGACTCGAACCTGCCATCGACGTAGACGACAACATGGGTTCCGATGTCCGGCCGGGATGCTTCGTAGAGAACCACAGCGACATGGTGCCATGCTCCGTCGCGCAGATCGGTGGTCCCGATGATCTGACCGCCGTGGAGTCCCACCCGCAATCGGCCCACCGCTCCCTCCTCGGAGATCGGGTTTACCGACACCTGCCAGACCTGCCCGAATCCGAACTGGGTCCAATCACCCCACGAAACGATCCCGAAGCCCTGCCTCCTCGAGAAGTCCTCGGGAACCTTGACCCAAAAGCAAACCGTCCGTGAATCACCGCCACCGATTCCCCGATAGCTCGACTCGAGAAACGCGCCTCTCCCATCGAGCGCCACCGCTTTTCCGAAGGGGCCGTCCACCCAGTCCGGTCCATTGCCCGTGCCCCGCACGTCGAAGACCATCGGGTAATCCTCAGGTATCGACCGAGCGAGATCTCCCTCGCCTTCGTCGAAGCCCCAGTGGATCGCATCCGGCACATCCTCATGCCGGGGCGGAAGCTTGGTGTAGAACGCGCTGCGGTCCGCCTCCATCGTCTTCTGGTCGCTGAATCGAAGTGCCTTGCTCCGTCCGAGCAGGACCTTGGAGCCGCCGGTGGGTACTGCCTCGACCTCACCGTCCATCACATGGGTCTCGACCTCGCCATCCTCCGTCACCGCGACGCCGAACTCAGTCCCCAGGTCGATCACACTCCCACGCGGGGTCTCGAGACGAAAACCGTGACCGGCCTCGGTGACCCGCATCACGACGCGACCCCGGGTCAAGACCACACGCTTCGCCTCCTCGAAGCGGAGGTGGGCCGGTCCCTCGACGACCATGGTGCCCATGTCTCCAACCTTCAACTCGGCCAGACCCGACTGGAACTCCAACGCCTCCCCACGCTTCAGCTCTCCACCGGCCACGATCGTGGCGTCCGACCCGAGGCTCCCGGTCCTCTCGATGGTCGCCAGCACAGCACCCGGCCCTGCCGGAAGGGCCATCCACGTGACGAAAAGCCCGATCAACACGGTCGCCGCCACCGCCAGTCCGTAGCGGGCCGACTGGCGGATGCGGATCCGGTGACGCACGCCCGATACGAAGGCCTCCCGATCGGCATGGAGGGCCGCCCCCTCGACCGCCTGCAGACGCCGTTCCCGTTTCAGATCGTCCTCCAGGGCGGGCCCGATCAGCCCATCGATCTCCGCCAACTCGATAAACCGCTTGAGTAGATCCGGGTGATCCTGAAGGTGCTCCAGAAATGCAGAGACCTCGGCCGGCTCGACCTCGCCCGCGAGGATTCTGGCAATGGCGTCATCGGCATTCATGAGGTCGGTTGGCCGGTTCCTTTCTTCACACAGTCCGCAAGTGATTCCCGCAAACGGTGGAGCTGCATCGTCAGGGCGGAGTAGCCGCGACCGCTCTCGGCCGCCAGTTCGCGAACGGTCTGGCCGACCACATACCGCTTTTGCAGCAGCTCGCGCGCTGGTCCGTCGACCCGCGACAGACACTCCCGCAAGGCCTCGAGCATTCCGCCTTCATCGCGGTCGGATCCGTCGGAGCCCGCGGAATCCATGAGGACCTGGAGCTCCTCGCTTCCGCCGACGCACTGTTCACGCCGTTTGCGAATGAAGTTGCGCAGGTGATTCAGCGCAATTCCCCGCAACCACGTCGCGATGCTCGAGTCACCACGAAACTTCTTCAGTCCCCGGTAGGCCGTGACGAACACGTCCTGCGCCAGATCGTCCGCCGCCGTCCAGTCTCTCAGACGCGCCCGGAAAAATCCACGGACCCACCCCTCGTGCTCGCGCACGAGATCATTGAAATCCTCGGGACTCAAGGGGACTGCGGGCTTTCCGGAGCGGGCTTTCATCAGGAAACGGGCGGGAACCATCCCGGCACAGAACGAGTGTTTCAGCAACCCCCGGATAACACACGAATCCCCCACCGGCTCGATGGCCCCAACCCGAAGTGCTACCTTCCCCGCCTGAACACACTAACCGGAGCGCTGGCCGTGCCCCGGCCTTTCAAACCCGAGCCTTTGATGAAACTCCGCCATTTCCGCTACAGCTCTCTTGTCGCGCTGCTCCTCGCCACAGCGAGCGCCCCAGGCGCTCCGAACATTCTGTTCATCTTCTCGGACGACCACCGCCACGACCTCCTCGGCGCCGCCAGTTCCGCGATCCAGACGCCGGCTTTGGATTCCCTGGCGTCCTCCGGCGTGCGCTTTTCACACGCCTTCGCCACCACCGCGATCTGCTCGCCGGCCCGCGCCTCGGTGCTGTCCGGCATGTACGGGACGCGCAACGGCGTGCCGACGCTCTCCGGCCCGCTCGCATTCCCCCATGCCACTTTCGTCCACGATCTCGCCGGCGCGGGATACCGCACCGCCCAGGCCGGCAAGTGGCATCTCGGCACCACACCCCAGGCCGGCGGCTTCCATGAGTTCGCCCGCATCAACTCGAACGGCTCGTGGTTCCAACGCAGCGTCACCACCAACATCCCGGGCGTCGCCGACAAACTCGACGGAACCTTCTACGAGACCTTCATGGCCGACGTCGTCATCGACTGGATCGACGATCACGTCGCCACCAACCCCTCCCAGCCCTTCCTCATGTGGTGGTGCAACCAGGTTCCCCACGTCGATGGCGCCAAGCAATACCCTGACGTCAAAACCGATCCGGGAAACAAGGTGAAGCACACTCCCGAGGGAAGCGCCGGGGGCTACCGGGCATTCTATGACGTCGCCGACATGGTGGTGCCCGGGAACTGGGCCGACGACCCCGCCACCTGGGGCCCGGCCGGCACCAAACCCGGCTATCTCGCCACCTCGCGCTTCGTCACCAACTCGGTGACCGAGAGCTACGGCGGCACCGACGGCTACACGAATCCGGATCCCGGCGTGCGCAACGCCACCGTGGGCGAGGACAACGTCCAGCAGCATCAGCTCGAGTACCATGCCGCGATCACCGCGCTCGACGCCGAGATCGGCCGCGTGCTCGCCCGCCTCGAGGACCCGAACGGCGATGGCGACACCGCCGACTCGATCGCCGACAACACCTGGGTCATCTTCATGGGCGACAACGGCTGGCAGACCGGCCACCACAAGTTCACCTCGAAGGTGCTCGCCTACGAAGAAGCCTGTCGCGTGCCCCTGCTCGTCAAGGGCCCCGGCATCACACCGCGGGTCGAGCCCAAGCTCACCCTCAACATCGACGTGACCCCGATGTTCTACAACATCGCCGGACTACCCGCACCCGCCCATCTGCAGGGACGCAACCTGCGCGAGCTAGCGGAGAACCCGGCCACGCCCTGGCGCAAACGCTTCTACTACGAGGCGGTCGTCGATGAATCCTCGCTCGACGCCGAGCCGCACGACGCGATCCGCACCGAGCAGTACAAGCTGATCCGAACCTACGCCTCGCGCAACGACGCGGTCAACAACACCGGCATCACCTTCGAGGAGCTCTACGACCTCGATGCCGACCCGGGAGAACTGATCAATCTCGCGGCCGATCCCGGACACGCTTCGATCAAGGCGGACCTCGTCGCCGCACTGGAGGCGGAAAAGGCGGTGATCGCCGACACGCCCGACCCCGTCGCCTTCAACACCCCCGGCTTTCCCGGGAACCCCGGTTTCGAGGCCACTCCCTTCGACAGCGGCTGGACGAATACCGGACTCGCCGGTCATTCGGTGCCGGGTCTGTCTCGGAGAAGGCCGGCCCGGTGAAGTCTGCATGATTCCACCACAACCCATACCGGGTCGCGGCACGACCCTGCCTCGTCCCGTGCACCAAAACTTGTGCTCCTCCGCCACGCTCAGGACACCTCTTCAGCAACACGCCAACCCGAACTCACGACAATCCATGCGAAGCTTCCTCCTGCTCACTCTTGTTGTACCTGCACTCGCCAGTGCGGAACCCGTCTCCGTTTCCGGGATCTATCCCGAGCTCGCCATGTTCAATCAGGAGAATGAGTGCGGCACTGGCGCCGTCGTGCCCTGGGCCGATCGCCTGTGGGTCATCACCTACGCCCCGCACAAGCCGAAGGGTTCCTCCGACAAGCTCTACGAGATCACCCCCGCCCTGAAGCAGATCATCCGCCCGGAATCGATCGGCGGCACCCCGGCCAACCGCATGATCCACCGTGAGAGCAAGCAGCTCTTCATCGGCCCCCACGCCATCGACGCTTCCGGAAACGTGCGCACCATCCCCTACTCGGAGATGTTCGGCCGTCCCACCGGCAACGCCCGGCATCTGGCCGATCCCGCAGGCCGGATCCTCTACGCCACCATGGAGGAAGGCATCTACGAGGTGGATGTGAAATCGCTGCAGGTCAAGGAGCTGTGGGGTGACGAGGCGAGCAGGGACAGTCCCCGCAAGGCCGACCTGCCCGGCTACCACGGCAAGGGTTTCTACTCGGGCCAGGGCGTCTATGTCTATTCGAACAACGGCGAGCACGGGAAGGCCGCGCGAACCCGGCCGGACGTCCCTTCCGGCGTACTCGCCGAATGGGACGGCAGGGCCGATGCCTGGATCATCGTCCGCCGCAACCAGTTCACCGAGATCACCGGCCCGGGAGGCATCACCGGCAACCCGAATCCCGCGACCGATCCGATCTGGGCGGTCGGCTGGGACGCGAAGTCTCTGCTCATGGGCGTGCGCGATCCGGAGGACGGCTGGAGCTTCCGGCGGCTGCCGAAGGGATCGCACTCCTACGACGGCGCCCACGGCTGGAATACCGAGTGGCCCCGCATCCGCGACATCGGCGAGGACCAGCTTCTGATGACCATGCACGGGACCTTCTGGAGGTTTCCGAAGGACTACGGCGTGTCGAATTTCGCAGGCATCGCGCCCCGCTCGAACTACCTCAAGGTGATCGGCGATTTCTGCCGCTGGCAGGACCGCATCGTCTTCGGCTGCGACGACACCGCCGCCAACGAGTTCCTCAACAAGCGTTCGGCCAAGGGAGAGATCGCCGCGCCCCAGTCCCAGTCGAATCTGTGGTTCGTCGAGTCCGGAATGCTCGACCGGATCGGCCCGGTCATCGGTCGCGGCGCCGTGTGGGACCGCGAGGGAGTGAGGGCCGGACAGGCGTCCGACGCCTACCTTTTCTCCGGCTACGATCACCGCTACCTCCATCTCCATCACGATTCCACGAGCCCGGTGAGCTTCCGCCTCGAAGTCGATCCCACCGGGTCCGGAAGCTGGACCACGCTGCGCGAGATCGAAGTCGGACCGCGTGGGTATGCCGGGATCGCCTTCAGCGAGGCCGACCGGGGCGAGTGGATCCGCATCCTGGCCTCCGCCGACTGCAGGGCCAGCGCCGTGTTCTCCTACCGCAACCGTGATGAAAGGAACGGCTCGGCCTCGGCCATCTTCGACGGCCTTGCGAGTTCCCGCACGATGTCCGGCGGTCTGATCCGGGCCCGCGGGGGCAACGTCGGGACCCTGGTCATGGCGGCGACCCGTCCCGACGGGTCCCACGCCTGCTACGAACTCGATGCCCGGCTCCGCCTCGTGCCCAGCGACGAGGACGGCCTGCTCGAACATACCCGGAAAAACGCCACCATCCCCAACGGCGTCCTGGGAATCGACGAGGCATCGGTCGTCTATGTCGATGATTCCGGCAAGCGCTGGCGCCTGCCGAAGGGAAGCCCCGCGATGGACCAGTATCCGCTCGGAGACTACCGCGTCTGCCGCGAGGTCGCCACCGAGCGGGACTTCTTCAACGCCCACGGCTCCTTCTACGAACTGCCCGCCGAGAATGCCGGCGGCTTCTCCAAGGTCCGCGCCGTCGCCACCCACAACCGCTACATCCAGGATTTCTGCTCCTACCGGGGACTGTTCGTCATCAGCGGCATCGACGACGACGCGCCCGGCGACAACCCGCACATCATCCGATCCAGTGACGGCAAGGCCGCCCTCTGGGTGGGTGCCATAGACGATGCCTGGAAAATCGGCAAGCCGGTGGGTGAGGGAGGACCGTGGAAGGATACCCGGGTCCGCAAGGGTGACCGCTCGGATCCCTATCTGATGACCGGCTACGACCGGAAGACCCTGCATCTGACCACCGACAAACCGGCGTGCATTACGGCGGAGATCGACCTGACAGGCTCGGGACGGTGGGTGACCTACGACGAGTTCGAAGTCGATGGCTCCATGACCCACGAATTCCCCGAAGCGTTCCAGGCCTACTGGATCCGCTTCACCGCCGACCGCGACATCACGGCATCGGCACAATTGGAGTATCGTTGAACTCCGGCGACCCGGGGGCTTCCTTCCAAGGCTTCCCCGCCAATTTGACGTTTGAAGGCGATCGATCAAGATCGCCAGCTCCCAAGCTGAGATCGAGGCCCGGTTGGACTGCAGCAGTGATGCTCACGCATCAAGCAGGCCCGGAACCGGATGACAAGGCCCTCCGCCGGTAGGCGGCCGGGGTCAACCCGACCACCTGCTTGAACTGCCTCGTGAAGGAAGGTTGGTCCGAATAGCCGCAAGCCAGCGCGATCTCGACGATCGGCTCGGAGCCGAGCGCCAGCATCCGGCAGCCCGCATCCACCCGCACCTTGACCAAGTACTGTCCGACGGTCACCCCGAAGAGGCTGCGGATCCTCTCGTTCAGTTGGTAGACCGAAAGCCCGGCCAGGGAGGCCAGCTCCGGCAGTCGGATTGATTCGTCGAAGTGCTGCTGGATGTGATGCAGCGCCACCGACACCCCCTCGAGGTCGTGCGAGAGAACACCGGGCATCCGCAGGTCCCTCGACAGACCGCAGAGACCGGTGACCTCACCGGCCGAATTGACGACCGGCTCCTTGTAGGACACGCACCAGCCCTCCCGCCCGTCGGCGTAAAGATGCAGTTCGAGCCGGTCGTGGAAACCGGTCCCACTCGACAGCACGCTCTGGTCCTGCTCGTCGAACACCCTGCCCAGGCATCCGGGAAACAGCTCGCTCGCCATCCTGCCGATCGCCGACGCCTTGTCGGACAACTGACACCTCGAAACGATCGTCTGGCTAACCGCCACGTAGCGGGCACGCCGGTCCTTCACGAAGAAAAGAATGTCCGGCACCCGGTCAAACAGGGCGACGATCGAGGACAGAGCTTCGACCGAGTCCGCGGAATCGCGACCCAGCGTCCGCATCGCTGTGTGAAACTTCTCGATCATGAAATGACTTTCTTCCTCGTCTCGTCGAAACCGGCCACCGCCGGATGGAGTGGCCGCGCCCCGCCGGAAAAAACCCAAAACCGACGGGGACAGCGGCTCACGTCCAAGATGGCTCCGGCCCTGGGACCGGCCTCATTCGACCCGCAACCCGAACACACCGCCGGCGACGTCGTGGTTGCGGCTCTTGAAGCGAAGGCTGACCGACTCGACTTTTTGGCCGAAGGCATTGGTCCGCCCCTCGACCAGGCTCGCCGGGATCCGATAGCGCTCTTCGAAGAACTCGCCGGGCTTCCGGTTCTCCAGCTTCTGGATGCCGATCTGGTGTTCGTCGGCGAAGAGGTCGAACTCGCGCCTCACGTCCCCGCCCCAATAGGTCACGATCAGCGTGCCATCCCGCCCCTGTGGCAGCTTGAGCTCATAGCTGAACTCCGGGCCGTGACGGTAGGTGCGCCCGCCGAACTCGCCGAGATTTCCTCCGCTCACCTCGTGGGCCGACTCGGAGACGGGATCGCCGATGATGACGTAGTCGATGGCATCGGCGAAGCGTTCGCGGAGCTCGTCCACCTGCTTCATCTTCTCCTGAAACACCGGGGCCTCCCGATCGACGAACCAGACGGCGTAGGAATGGGCGGGAGCGTTCCGATCCGGATGCTCGCCGTCCGGGTGGTACCACTGGCCGATGTTGGTGAAGGGAACCATCGGCACTTTCACCAACTCGCCGTCGGGGCGCACGAACTCGGCCTCATAGACCGGGCCGACCAGCTTGGCCGGCTTCTCGACCTTCCGCAGCTTGGCCGTGTCCGGAACCACGGCCAGGTCATCACCAATCCGCTGGGGCGGAGGCATCCCGGCGTGATCCCACCACACCGTGTCGGCGGCATAGACCACCGGTCCTCGCGTCAGGGCCCACGGCGGGGTATCGCCTTCCACGGGCTCATGCATGATCTCCCCCCCCGGGAGTCGATGGATGACGGTGCGCCACGGGCTGTCCGACCTCACCCACCCGAGTTCCATGAGAAAACTCAGATCAAGGGTGTCCCCGGCCTGCCACTCGCGTCCGATCACCAAATACCCGCCGGCCTTCACGTCCTCGCGAGCCGCCCCGTTGAGCTTCACACCAGGCGACGCGCACCACGACGGGATGCGCAACCGGATCTCGCTCCGGCCCGACGGTGCGGCCTCGACCGTGATACGGACGGCGGTGTCCTCCGGATAGGCGGTCTCCTGGCGCAAGCGCATCGACCGTCCCTCGGAGAGCTTCACATCGGCCGTTGAGGCGGCATACTGATTGATGAATACGCCGTCCTCGTCCTTGCCATAGAGAAAGGTCGGAAGGAGTGAGATCATCCGGTGGCCGCTTCCCGTGCAGCAGTCGACCCCGTGATAGTAGCCCTCCGGTTTCACGCCGTTCGGGGCGGTGTGGTAGCGGTAGGTGTCGCCGTCGATCGCCTGGGCGGCGAAGACGTGGTTCCACAGCAGCTTCTCCATCGCGTCCGCGTACTTCACCTCACCGGTGAGCTCGAGAAGGTACTGGGTGACCTGCAACCAGGACATGGTGGCACAGGTCTCGACGACGTGACCGGTGACCGGCTTGACGTGGCCGGCCTCGTAGTGTTCCCCGACACTGACCCCGCCGGTGATGTATATCTGGCGGCTGGCGATGTCGCGCCACGCCCCGGCAACCTTTTCCAGATAGGACGGGTCGCCGGTGATCTCGTAGAGACGCAGGAACCCGAGGAAGTTCATGTGGAAGGTGTGCGAGTGCACGTAGGGCTGCACCTCGTGGATTTCCATCGTTCCCTCGGCAACGCGGTCGAGCTTCGAGAAGGTGTCCCAGCCACTCCAGCGGTCGATGTTGTCGACGACCCACTTGCTCCAATTCAGGTAGCGCTCGTCGTCGGTGGCCAGGGCCAGCCTCAGCATCGGATCGATGAGCATCGTGCCCTCGAGCGAGTAGTGGACGGCATGGCCGGCGATCGCCGACTCCCCGGTCAGCACCTTCTCCCGGTTGGCGGGCGGACGCAGGTCACTCGGCCAGAACTCGGCCTTGCCCGGGGCGATGTGATTCACCAGGTAATCGCCGAGTTTCGCGGCCGAATCGAGGGCCCGCCGGTCGCCCCATTGCTCCCACGCGGCGATCAGGCCATGCAGCTTGAAATACAGCTCGTAAGCGTCCATGCCCCGCAGCGGCACCTTGTGTTTTTCGCGATACGCCTGGCTGGTGACACCGACGTAACCGCCCGGCTCCTGACTGGCGATGATGCGGTCCAGGATCTCCTTCGCCTTCTCCCGAAGCTCCGGATCCGAATGCGCGGACGAGAGCACCGCGCTTTCCAGCCACTTCCCGTCCTGCTCGCCAAGCCACCACCAGGCCTCGTGCGTCCGCTGCTCGACCAGGCGCACGTAGTGCTCGATGGCGAAGTCGTGGAGATACCGACCACGGTTGGCCTCCCAGCGTTCTCCGACGTAGCCGCGCAGTTCCGGCACTTCGTTGACCGTGAGCGCCTGCTGGACGCGGGTCGGTGCGGCGTGGGCGAATGACAGGAGCGCGGCGGCAGCCATTGCTCCAGCGGGTCGAAGGATGGGAAGATTCATGTCAATCCACGGACGGCTCGATCCGCCGACCTCGTGAGGGTTTCCACCTGGAGTATCGGATTCTGCCACCGGCGACCCGACACGAGATGAGCGAGATGACGAAAGAAACTACTCCACCGTGACCTGCCACTCGTAGAGTCCGGCGGAGCGGCCTTCCTTGAGAGCGATTTCGAGGCGCAGGGCGTCGGTCGTGACCGGCTTGAAGCTCACCTCAACGGGCTCCGCCTTGCGAACGGGATCGCCCGAAGAATCCTCGACCGGCTTCCATTCGCCGTCGGAATCCCGATACGAAAGCTGCCAGGAGTCCGGCAGCGCGCAGGCTCCGCCGGAGCCCGTATCGTCGTACCATGAGAGGATCGATCCGGAAATCTCCGCCGACTCGTCAAACTCGTAGGTGACCCATTCGGTCCCTCCGAGGTGCGGCCAGAAATCGAAGTTCGCTGCGAAGCCGTCGGTCGCATTGCGGGGCATCTGCTGGTCGTTGAGGCGGTTCGGATCCATGCCACCACGGGCGAAGGAGACCGACACCTTTGCCTTCGAGGTGAAGGTCGGCTCGAGCGCGGGGCGGACGTGCTCGGCATCGCGCCCCAGCCACACGCTCATCGGCGAGTTACCCCGGTTGTTCCAGGCCGCGTAGGGGATCGCGGTGGCAGTGACCGTTCTCTCGGCAAGCTCTCCCTCCCTGCGGGAAACCCTCTTGGCGCCGCTTACCTCGAGCGTCACCACACCGCCGAGAAGTTCTTCCTGATACACCGGCCTCACCTCGGTGGAAGCGGGAAGGGCGAGGTCGAAAACGGATCCGTCGTTGTCGATGCCCTCGAAGGTGTAGACCACCGGTCCTCGTTCCAGCGCGACCAGGCCTTCGTTGGAAGGCACCCTGTCGATGGTCGAAACGCGCCGCACGGGCATCGGAAGGTGAAGCTCCACCACGTCGCCCGGCTTCCACTCGCGGTCGAGGCACGCATAGCCGTCACGCATCGTCGGAGAGACGTTCTCGCCGTTGACCTTGAGCGTCCATTCCGAAGGCGAGGGATCGTCGTAGGTATAGAGGTCGCTGGGCACCGGCTCGCCATGCACCCACCCGGGAATCCGAAGCGCCAGGTCGAAGGTCCCCGTCTGCTCCGGACTCACCACCAGCTTCACATCGCCGCTCCACGGATACTTCGTTTCCTGGCGCACCGAGACCTCCGTGCCACCGACCGTGGCCTTCGCCTCGCCCTCGGCATAGAGGTTCACGAACAACCGCCGGTCCTTCACCGCATAGGCGTAGCCGCTCACCGAAGCCAGCGTGCGCAGGGTGTTGGGCGGGCAGCAGGCGCAGCCGAACCACGGCGCGCGCCCGGCGTGGCCGTGGTTGTTCTTCGAGTGACCGTCGTACTCAAGCGGGTTCGGATAAAAGAAGCGATCGCCCGAAAGGGAGACACCGCTGAGGAATCCGTTGTAGAGCGTGCGCTCGAAGACGTTCATGTACTTCGCCTCGCCGCTCATCAGGAACATCCGGTGGTTCCAGTAGAGGAATCCGATCGCCGCGCAGGTCTCGTTGTAGCAACGGTTGGGCAGCTCGTAGTTGTCGCCGTAAGCCTCCCCCGCCCCCCGCGCACCCACGCCGCCGGTGAGGTGGAGCTTCTTGCCGACGACATTCTCCCAGATGCCGTTGATGGCGGTGAGATACTGCTTGTCGCCTCCCAATGCGGCGACATCCGCCATGCCGGCGTACATGTAGTTGGCGCGGACTGCGTGGCCGACCGCCTCGCGCTGCTCGACCACCGGCAGGTGGTCCTGGCTGTACTCGCCCCCCTTGCCGCGACGGGTCTCGAGGAAGAACTTCGCGAGCTTGAGCCAGCGCTCGTCGCCGGTGCTGCGGTAGAGCTTGGCCAGCCCCATTTCCACCACCTGGTGGCCCGGGACGATGGCAGGCTCCCCGTCTCCGAACTCATCGTCGAGGTTCTCGGCGCTCTTCAGGCAGATCTTCATCAGCGAGTCCGACCCGGTCGCCTGCGTGTAGGCGGCTCCCGCCTCGTAGAGGTGCCCGAGGTTGTAGAACTCGTGGCTGAGTTCCGGGGCCTTCTCCCACCGTTCCCGACCGATCCAGTCGTGCACCGGCGAGTCCGGGTGCATCGTGCGCCAGGTGAAGAGGTAGCCGTCGGGTTCCTGCGCCGCAGCCACCCGTTCGATGATCTTCTCGAGTTCCTTCTCCAGCTCCGGGTCGGGTTCCACGCTCAGGCAGAACGCCGCTCCCTCGAGCACCTTGTAGACGTCCGAGTCATCGAAGGTGTACTGCGTCGGCGGCCGGTTCTGGAACCCGGTCTCCCCGGCGGCACGACGCCGCATCGTTTCCGCGGCGAGATCGAAGTTCTTGAGCCGGTTCGCTGATTCGAGCTGGCCCAGGGCAAACGGCAGGGTCACCTCGACGTTGGTCTGCTGCCGGTCGTGCCAGAGACCCGAAGTGAACCGGACGTCGGTGAACGGCACCGGCTGGACCGGGTAGTCGTCCGCCGGGAGGGTTGCTGATAACGCGATGCAGGACACGACGAGTCGGCGAACCATGGAAAGAGTGGACATGATGATGAGAAATGGATTCGGCGGCAGGGCCTCATCCTCATCATCGGAAATCCTCGCCGGAATCCGACAACGGCGCTCGCTTTGCCGAAGGCGTCCGGTCCTCCGCCTGGTGCCGACCTGCCTCCTCGAGCAAGGTTTTCACATTCTCCCAGTCGTACCAGAATCCGGTCGCCATCGTCCCGTAAGGCAGAGGCTTGCCCATGTGGTCCGAAGCGATCTTCTCCGCTTGATCGAGGTGTCTCCGTGCGTCGGCAGGCCTGCCGCTCTGCTGGTAGATCAGTCCGATGAGCGCATTCGCCAGCGGCTCGTTGGCCCGATTCTCATCCTCCAATTCAAGGACGGAAAGAGCCCATGATTCCGCCAGATCGAGCTCGCCGGCCCGATAGTGGTGCAGGGCGACCGCGAAGCGCTCCCATGCATCCATGTTGCCGATTCCGGCGACCTCCTCGGGCGACCCAGGCAATCCGTGGGTAAGTACCCCTGCGAGCTCCCCGGTTCTCCTCAAGACACCTTCCGGCGCCGGCTTCAACAAGCAGGCTTTGAGAATCCGCTCGGCGACCAACCGGTCGTCGGTATCCCCGTAGAGATCCAAGGCCAACTGGCGCAGCTGATCGTAGCGTTCCGTCTCCGACCAGCCGGCGAGGGCCGCCGATGCCGGAAGAAAGTAGTTGGAATTGTTGTCGGTATGCATCCGGTCGGTTCTCGCCAACGCGTATGCCATCGCGAGGAAGCGCCGTTCCGCCTTCTTCTCCCGCCCACCGGCCCGGTGCCACTCGGCAAGCTCCTGGAAGACCGCAACGGTCTCCAGAGAAGCCGGAATCTCCTTGAGCGGGATGGCCTCCACCTGCTCTTCGGCACCCTCGATGTCACCGTAGCGAAGGCGGACTGCGGCCTCCGCCACCCGCGAACGATACTCCCAGCGCTCCCGGGTCGTCTTCTCCGCGAGGTGCGCGTCCTCCGCCTGAACCCTCATCCGTTCCTGCGCGGCACGCGCCTCCCTCTCCCGGAGGAAGAGCACCGTCGCCACTCCGAGCCCGGCGACCAATCCCGCGAACGCCAAGGCTCCCGCTCCGTAGAGCAGGCGATTGCGACGGATCAACTTCGCGAGGCGGTATCCACGGCCCTGTGGCCGTGCACTCACGGCTTCCCCCTGAAGCCAGCGCTGGACGTCGGCGGCGAGAGCCGCGGCCGTGTCGTAGCGTCGGTCGGGATTGCGATGGATGGCCTTGCGCACAATCCAGTCGAGGTCGCGTCGGCACCACACGAGCAATCGCCCGACGGGGGTCGTTCGGTCACCCCCCACCTGCAACCGCTCCTGCTCGCCTTGGGAATCCAGCGTTGCCGACGGCAGCCGGGGGCTCGTCTCCGCCATGATCCGTCGCAACTCATCCGGGTCACGCTCCATGAGGTCGGCCGGCAGGTGCATGTGCGGACCGGCCAGCAGCTCTCCCAGCAGCATGCCGAGGCTGTAGATGTCGCTCCGCGTATCCACCGGGTGATCTCCGGTCGCCTGCTCCGGGCTCATGTAGGCGGGGGTTCCCACCAGATCCACGGCACCGCCCCGGGCCGCAACCTCGCTCTCCTGCGCGATCCCGAAGTCGATCACCTTGGGCTCCGGTGTCGATTCGTGGACTTCAACGAGCACGTTGGAGGGCTTGATGTCTCGATGCACCACGCCCCTCTGGTGGGCGTGCTGGATCGCGTTGCAGACCCGGACGAACAACCGGAGCCGCTCGCGCACGTCGAGCTTGCGGGAATCGCAGTAGTCGGTGATCGCCACACCATCGACCAGCTCCATCACGAAGAACGGCCTACCGCTCCCATGGGTTCCGGCGTCGAGAACCCGCGCGATGTTCGGATGATTCATCGATGCCAGCGCCTGCCTTTCGGCCTCGAAGCGGGCGACCGATTCCGGATTCTCCAGGCCCAGCCGAATGATCTTCAACGCCACCTTCCTCCGCACCGGCTCGCGCTGCTCGGCGAGATAGACGACGCCGCACCCACCGGCGCCGATCCGCTCGAGCAGACGGTAGCGCCCGACCTCCACTCCCATTCCGTCGAGGTCGTCCTCGGCACCTTCCGCCGACTCCCCCGCTTTCACCTGCGGCTCGAACTCGAAGAAATCATCGGCGTCGGACAAGCGCCCGAACAAGCGTCGGATGCGGGCCGCCAGCTCCGCCTCCCCCCGACAGGCGAAAGCCAGGAAGCGCTCCCGCTCCTCATCCGTCGAGAACACCGAAGCGGCGTCGAACAGCAGCTCCTCCACCTCCGCGTCGGTCAGAGCCCGGTCGGGAAACGTCGGATCGCTAGTCTCCGCGCTCATCACAGATCAGCTCGTAGAGCCGGGCTTTGGCAAACGCCCAGTGGCGGTCGATCGTCCGCTCGGTCACCCCCTGCATCGCCGCGATCTCCTTGTTGGTCAGGCCCCCGAAAAACTTCAGCGACACGACCTGGGCGCGATCGGGGTGCTCGGCCTCGAGCTGCTCGAGCACGTCGTTGACCAGCAGCACCCGTTCTTCCTGGGTGGCGGCCGGGACGGGCAGGTTGTCGATCTGGATGTGCTCCGCATTCGCCCCGTGCTTCTGGGCGGCCTTCTTCCGCGCCCGGTCGACGAGAATGTTCCGCATCGCCAGCGCCGCGGTGCGGAAGAAATGGGCCCGGTCGTTCCAGTCGCGGGAGTCGTCGCCACCGAGGCGCAGCCACGCTTCGTGGACCAGCGCGGTCGCCTGGATGGTCTGCTCGCGCCGCCCCTTGGGCAGCTTGCGGGCGGCCAGACTGCGCAACTCGTCGTAGATCAGCGGCAGCAGGTCCTCCGAGACCGGCTTGCCGTCCTTGATCGAGTTCTCCAAAATCTTGTCCAGTTCGCCCATGCGCCTCCTCGGAAGCTAGGCGCCGCTTCCGGAAATGTCACGCCATCAGGCGGTCCGAGCGGGCCGTCCATTCCCGTACCCACTCCCGATTGCCGCGGATCTCCCGTTCAAAGGTGCCGATTCCCGGGAAGCATCCGGCCACCGCTGTGACCGTCGTCCCCCGGTTCCCGATCGCGAGTGCGATCCAGACGAAACCGGCCTCTCCCCCTCGAGGAAGAAGCCGGACCGATTCGTCGAAAGAGCCCGTCAGGGCACGTCCTGCGTCACCTCGACTCCAATGAACAGCTTTCCGGGAACCGTATCGGGAATCGTCGCGGTCACCGTGGTGGTGCCAACCTCGGGATCATCGAGGCTGGGACTGAAGTTCACGGTCGTGCCGCTGACCGTAGCACCGTCGGCGTTCCACGCAGTCAGATCCGTCGTCCAGCGATAGACCGCCGACACGTCGCTGGCCGGCGTGGCATTCTGAGGATGCTGGAAGACGAAGGTGTTGCCCGACTTCCCGCCGGCCATCACGCCCTGGCTGAACTGCGTGGGATCGGTGCCGAAGAAGTTCTCCTCGCCGTTGGTCAGCCCGTCGCCGTCAGGATCGTCGCCGAAGCCGTCCTCGGCTCCCACGCCCGGAAAGCCCCCGATCCAAGTCGCGAAGTCGTCGGCGACTCCGCTCAGTCCGGTGAGATCGGCGTGGAACGCGCGGTCGCCGGTCAGCGCGGTGTAGTTGGCGTCGATGGTCGCATCCGACCCGGTCAGCCCACCGAACGCCTCACCACCGGCGTAGCCTTCCGCCGAGGTCCCGTTCCAATCCACGAACGGATCTCCGGAGGCAAAGGTGATCTCGAAGTAGTAGAGGGTGTTCGGCGTCAGTGTCCCGATGCCAGCCGCGGAGAGATCGAAGGTGAAGAAGGTTCCCTCCCCCGCAACATTGATCCCGAAGAAGGCATCTCCGGTGTAGGACGCGACGTCGGTCTGATAGATCGGGGTCTTGATCTCGCCCGACAGGCTGCCGAACTCGAAGGCGAAGAGGTCGCCCGGCTGGAGGTCGATGAAGGTCGTGCCGCCCTCCACGGTCTGGATCGTGATCGAATTGAGGTCATAGCCCAGCGGATCGCTGCCGGTGGTGAAGCTCATACCCTGGCTCGGCCGGTCGAAGGCGAGGAAGGTGAACTCGTCGTCTCCGGCCGCGATGTTGTCCGCGTCGGCCACGATTCCCGGGAGATAGGACTCGTCGAAGGAATCGACCGCGGGAGCCATCGGACTCGAGGTGACTTCGAAGTCCGCAAGCACGAGGCTGATGTCATCGGAGATCGTCTCGGTGGGGCTGCCCTCGTCCGGGATGGCGGCCTCGTCCTGGATCACGACGAAATAGAGATCCTCGTCACCCGCCTCCATGTTGGCGATCTGGAGGGTATCGGTGGTGGCTCCGGAAATGTCCCCCCCGTCGACGAGGGGGATCTCGTCCTCGCCAACCACGCGATACCATTCGTAGGTGAGGTCCGCCACGCCGTTCACGCCGGTGGCGGTCACCGTGAGATTCGCCGTGTCCCCGGCCAGGACGGCCACCATCCCGGGCTGCTGCGTGATGGTCGGATCGGGGTAGATCAGGTCAACGAGCACCTCGGTGCTGGTCACCGATCCATTCACATTCGTGGCGACCACGCGATAGTAGCCGTTGTCACCATAGACGGCCGGGTCCAGCGACAGCAGATTGGACGTCTCCCCCGTGAGTTCCGTCCACGGCGCCAAGCCGTCGGCGGAATACTCCCACTGGAGATCAGGCTCGGGGTCTCCCACCACCGAGCAACTCAGGCTCACGCTGTCCCCCACGAAGCCGAGATACTCCGATGGCGGCACCGTGAACTCCGGTACCGCGGGCACCGCCCCGGTGTTCACCACCTGAATCGCCGAGATGCCCCCGAAACTTCCTGTCGTCGTGTCGGCCAGGAAGAACTCCGTGGTGAAAGTTTGAGTGGACCCGCTGAGACCACTGAAGACCGCATAGTTGGCCTCGGTGGTGAAGTCGGTCGTGTTGGTGGTCTGGACCAGAAGGGCGTCAGCACCGGCGATCTGGCCGTCCAGCACGGCGAAGCGATAGGTGGTGGTCCCATCGGTTACGGTTCCCGTTCGGGTGGCGTCATCCGACGCAAAATAGACATAGACATCGTACGTCGAATACGGGATCTGGTTGAGGGTGATGTTCGCGGGATTGTTGGCCGCATGCCCGCCGTTCAGGTAACCGTTGAGCATCTCCTTGTTCCATGAACCGTCCGAGTCCACCCCGGGATGTGAAAACTGGAGCGGGTAGGTGCCGAAGGGACCCACGGGCACCACATCCATCGGCGTCGTCGCGCCGGTGCTGTCCCTCAGGTCGGTGTAGTCATAGGCCGGGAAGTCATTGGTCCAGTAGTCCGCGCTCGCGCCGGGCGCCCCGGCAAGCGCGGGCGAGGCCGGCAGACTGCCTGCGCCATCGCCGCCGACGGTTCCATTGTTGTCGACATTGAAGCTGATGATCTGGGCTCCGGCCGAAGCGCCGAGCATGAGACCCAATGCGAGGATCCGGTAGTGAGCTTGTGGTTGTTTCATTGGTAGTAATGGATTTGGGGAAATCGAACGAAACCTGCCGGACCACTGGTGCCCATTCTCCATCGGAATAGAGCAGATCGGCGAATCGGGGGCTCCCCTGATTCCCTTCAACGATCACGGAGCCGACCCATCGACGCAACGGGGATTACCGGGGGCAAGTTGTCTTATGATCATACTAGGGAGCGCCGGTCTGGATCACTTCGATCGCAACGAACAGCCCGGCAGGCAGGGCATCGGGAATGGTCGCGGTCACCGTGGTCATCCCGACCTCCGGATCATCCGGACTAACGCTGAAGTTCACGGTCGTCCCCCCCACCGTCTCGCCGTCGGCATGCCACGACTCCAGATCGGTCGTCCAGCGATAGCTCGCCGCCACGTCACTTGCCGGCGCTCCATTCTGCGGATGCCGGAAGATGAAGGTGTTCCCCGTGAGCCCTTGGGCGCTCAGTGCCGGACTGAACTGCGAGGGGTCGGTGCCGAGAAAGTTCTCCAATCCGTTGGCGACACCATCCCGATCCGGATCGTGGTCGAAACCCTGCTCGGAAGGATCGAGTCCGAAGGCCGGATCCGATACCCAACTCGTGAAATCATCCCCGACCACGGCCGTCAGGTCGGCGTGGAAGCTGCGATCACCGGTCAGGGGCGTGTAGGTGGCGTCGATGACCGCGTCGGAACCGGTCAGTCCACCGAAGGCCTCACCATCGGGGTATCCCCCCGCCGCACTCCCGTTCCATTCCACGAACAATGGGGCCGTATCGGCCGTGACCTCGAAGTAGTAGGTGGTGTTCGGGGCCAGTTCGATTCCCGCGCCCGAGAGATTGAAGGTGAAGTAGGTCCCCTGCCCTGTGGTTGCCCCGATGTCCGGATAGTCGGTTCCAACGTACTCGGCGGTGGAATTCGTATAAGACGGGATCTTGGTCGTTCCGTCCAGTTCACCGAACGCAAACCCGAAACGATCGCCTGCCTCGAGTTTGATGTAGGTCGTACCGTAAGAAACGGTCTGGAAGGTGATCGCTTCGAGCGAGTACCCCTCCGGATTGGAACCCGTCGTGAAGCTCATCCCCTGGCTCGGCCGATCATGAGCCACGTAGGTGAACTCGTCGTCCCCTCCGCCGATATTGTCTCCGTCGGCCGTGATCGCCGGATTCGGAAAGTAGAATGCATCGTCCCCATCCGTCGCAGGCGCCGTGCTGCTGGAGGTGACCTCGAGACTGAAGGGCGGCGGAGGCGCTGCCCCGTCCATGTAGAACGCCATCTCCGCGATGTTGCAGTAGGAACCGGCGGGACCGAGATAACGCAGGTAGCGGTATTCCTCGACACTGTCGACGAACACCAGCGTCTCGGGAGAAGGCGTCCCTGAGACCGTGTGGAAGGTGGTGTAGTTGGTGCCGTCGTTCGAGCCCTGGAACTGGCCTCCATCCATCCGGGACTCAAACCCGGATCGGGGAGTGAAGATGATTGCGTTGATCCGCGAGGCGTTGCCGTCGCCGAGATCGATTCCGGTGTGCCCGCCGTCGGGTTGCTGATAGTCGAAGTAGGTAGCGAGATTCCCGTCCGTCGCCTTGTCGAACTCGGTCCCGGGCGACCATGAGGGCGTCGTTCCGAACGCGGTGCCGGTGACCTCGGTCATGTCGAACACGAACACCGTGAACTTCTGGTCTTCCTCCCGGAAGAGTTCCACGCCGCCCTTCTCGGCGGACAGCACGAGGTAGAACTCGGTGTCCTCGGGAGCATCGGGGATGGTGAAGGAGATGTCCTCGGTCGCCGTGTATCCCAGAGGCACGGTGGCGTTGATCGTCCCGGAGTCGATCACCGAACCGGTCGCCGAGCCCTGGCGGAGTTCCCAGGTCACGTCCACGGCGGTGCCGCTGAAGGTGTCGTTGTAGATCCGCAGCGTCCGGGCCATTTCCTCGAGAGGCTCGACAAAGGGCACGTTGGCCGGCCACTCGCCGCCGGCATTGGAGTATTTGTTGTCCTCCCAGTATTCGGTATCGACCACCAGCACCGGGCTGAAGCCCGCCTGCACGCGCTGGATCTGGTGGTTGCTCCAGGGATCGAGGAGGTTGTCCTCGCCGTAGAGCGGGAAGAAGTCGTCCGGAATCCACGGCGGATTCTCCAACTGCATCTCATCGGTCTCGGTTCCCGGAATGACGCTGCTCCAGGCCGAAAGCAAGGTGTAGGGACGAATGTCGGACGCCCCCTTGGCCCGCATGGCCTGGGTGGAGGTGGCGAACCACGCGAAACCCTGGGCGGTGTTGTCCGCATACCAGATATGTTCACCGGAGCCGTAGGGGCGATCGGTGCGTTCGAACACGTCCTCGGTGTACTGACCGTAGGCGTTGTTGCTCAGGCCGTAATGGCGGAAGACGGCCAGGTCGTCGTAGGCGAGGGCGTTGTACTCGGTGTAGGCGGCGTCGATGCTCAGCGGCCGGGTGCCGTCGACTTCCTTGGCGGCATCGTACAGATCCTGGTGGAACTGTTCCTGGAAGGCGAGTCCTCCCCCGGCGTGGTCGGGCTCGTTGCTGAGACTGGACCGGACGATGGAGGCGTGATTGCGGTTCTGCCGGAATAGGTCCTTCGCATGCTGGATCATGTTGTCGTAGCCGGTGACAAAGTCCTGGCGACCGCTCGAGCCGCGGATGCCGGTCTCGTCGATGATCATCAGACCCATTTCATCGCACACATCCAGCATGTAGGGCGTGGCCGGAATCTGGTGGATGCGGACGACGTTGTAGTTCAGCCGCTGGTAGTGATCGACCGCCTTGGGCCAGCCGTTCGGACCGGGCAGGAAGCCGGGGTAGGTGCTGAAGGCATCGCCCAGACCGCCGGGGGCCGCGCCATTGGAGTCGATGCGGTCGTAGTTCGCTCCCTGCAGGCTGTCGCCGCGGAAGTTCACACGGACGCCGTTGAGGGTGTAGATGGTGTGGCTGGCGTCGGGCGACACCTGCCGGCACTCACGGAAGCCGAAACGCACCGAAGTCGCGTGCGTACCCCCGCCCGAGATCGACAGGTCCAGCTCGTGCAGTTGGGCGGTGTAGCCCGGCTCGTAGGGCACGTTGGGCCACCAGTAGGAGTCGGTGCCCAGATTCCAGTTGATCGGCCCGATGGTCACCTTGGTGGTCTGGCCGGCGGGGATCGAAACCGCCTGATTCGGCAAGGCGGGGTAGCTCCACGGATCGCCGTTCCACGAGTCGAGGCTGCCGGCGAGGGTGACGTTGGCCGGGCTCGCCGAGTCGTTGTGAATCCACACATCGTAGCTCAGACTGGTGGTTTCGACCGAAGGCTTCACGAACACGTCCTGAATGTACACCTGGGGATAGATCCGGAGCTCCGCCGAGCGGAAGATTCCCTCGGGCAGGAAGTCGGCCCAACTGCGGGCGCCGTCGGGAACGATCGTCTGGCCGGTGGCGGGATTGCGCATCGCCCCCGAGCCCTTGACGTGAAGACGGACGTCGTGGTTCGAGCCGGGCGTCACGTGATCGGTGATGTCGAAGGTGGCCGCGGTGTGCGACTGGACGCTGCTGCCGACGAGAACCTCATCGATGTAGAGATCGGACTGGTAGTTGACCGCGCCGAACTTGAGCTCGGTGACCTGTGGCTGGCCGATGTCGGGGATCGAGATCGTGGTCGAGTAATCCGCCTCCGCAGTGCCGGTGAAGCCCTGCTTGTACCAGCCACCACCGGGCACCTGGATCGTCGTCGCAGGACCATCGTTCGGATCGAAGCCCCAGGTTCCGGCAAGATCGACGACTTGCAGCGGCTCTCCCGAGGCCGGGCGGATCCCTCCGAGGAGCAGAAGGAACAAGATCGTCAGCAGACTCCAGCCGGAGGATCCTGACGGGAGTCGATTGGAAAGCGTGCAGGTTTTCATTCTATCTCAAAGTCACGGCGCAGGCCATCGTGTGCAACCGAGATGATCGGATTCCGCGGTCGGATTCCGACAGCCGAGCGGCATCTCCCCGGGAAAAGGACGCGCCCCGGAAACAAGAATGCCGCCGCATCTCCCGGGATGCAGCGGCATGCAACTTGATCAAAGTCAGACGAGTGTCCGATCAGGCTCGGCGACGGCGCAGCAGACCGAGAATTCCCAAACCACCGAGGAGGGCCACGGTCGGCTCGGGCACCGCGGTCATGTCGAGGTGGAAGACGCGGTCGCCGGTGTGGGTGAGATCGGCGGTCCCGGTGTCGGAACCCTGCGGCAACGTGAACACAGAGCCTCCTCCATAGTTGGCGTCGGTCGTTCCATCGCCGTTCAACTCCATGTAGGGGCTGAGGGTGTCAAAGGTGAAAGCGTAGGTGGTGCTGTCGTTCAGGGCGAGGGGCGTGTCAAACGCGACGGTGACATACCAACCGCTACCGGTCCCGGATTGACCACCCGCCGCCTCGAGAGCCGGGTTCCCCGAATCGACCAGATCGGCCGTCACCGAAAGGTCCGCGGTGAAGGTGCCTACCCCGTCGATCGTTCCGACGCGAACGTAAACCGGCTCGATGCCGCTCCAGCCGCTATCGACCGACCAGAACGTCGAATAGGTGACGTGCTGGAGGGTGATCGAGTTGAGTTCGAAGCCCTGCCCCCCATTGACGCCGGTGGTGAAAGTCTGGCCCTGCTGCGGGCGCCCGCCCGCGATGTAGGTCTGCTGGTCGTCGCCGCCATTGATGTTGTCTCCGTCGGCCGTGACGCCCACGAAATTGGCAATGTCGGCGCCATCGACGGCGGGGGCGGTATCGCTCCAGGAAAGCGTGGCGGCTTCCGAAGCGGCGAAGGTCAAGGCCGCGGCGAGGGGAGCGGCGAGGATGTTCTGGTTCATGGTGGGTTGTTGATTTGGGGTAAGTCGACCGGACGGCGAACCGCCCTGACGGGGAGAGCCCTTTGGAACCGCCCAACAACGGACCTCCGGACTCAACGTTGAGGGAAAAATGAGGTCTTCGCCCTCCCCCGGCAAATCGAGATCGCTCGTCCGGCTTGTCTCTAGATGATACATACCTTCCCGGCCCGAACGCCTCTCACGGCGTCGCTGCCACCGACCCGCTCAAGGACCCGAAACGCGGACTCTGAGGAACAGGGCCGCCTCCCCCGCGACCGGCCGGGTGAAGCGCATGATGCGGATGTTGCCGATGGTCTCGACGATCCCTCCGCTGCCGGAGGCCGCATCCCACGCACCTTGCAGATCGGTATTCTCCTGCACGTCGAACGCGAAATCGGTGGCATCCAGATTCACGCGATACAGGATGCTCAGGAGCGGCATCTCGGGATCGAGCTTCGGCAGGATCTCCGGATCGGACTCGTTGGGATCGCCCCCGAAGGCCCGTTCCAGAAGATTGGAAATGCCGTCCTTGTCCGCATCAAAGTCGTCGGCCGCCTGGCCGCTGTTCTCGGTCGTTCCGAAGTGGGTGAAGCGCCACGACTCGGCAGGAGACAGGGGCGTGGCGGATGCCTCGTCGCTGGTGCCCGACTCGTTCGACGAGTCGTCGGAGGCGGTCACGACATAGAAATAGGACGTGCCGTTGTCAGTCGTGTTGTCAGTGTAGGCGCTGGCGACCAGATCCGACACGAGCAACTCGTAGCCGCTGCCACTCGTGGTCGAGCGATAGACCAAGTAGCTCGCCAGATCGGTTTCGCCGTTGTCCGCCCAGTCGAGATCCACGCTGCTGTCCCCCGCCGTGGCCACGAGGCCGGTCGGTGCCGTGGGCGGCGTGGTGTCCGGCTCACCTTGCGTGACCGTGAGCGTCACGTCATCCAACGCCGCCCAGTCGGTCTGCGAGTTCATGAACTCGATGCCGAGCTCATGACCAACCGATGCGGCGGTGGCGGTGACGGAGTATTCGAAATACGTCCAGGTTCCGGATAGATTGGGTGAGGTATGGGATCCGATCACATTGGCTCCGGAATTGGGAGCATCCCAGAACAAGCCGGCCGTGATGTTGCAGGGACTGTCCGCCCAGTCGATCCTGGCCCAGTATCCCACGGTCATGACGTCGCCGTCCTGGATCGTGTATCCGGTCATTTGATAGGCGCCACCATCGCCGGCCATGAGGTAGGCGGCATAGGCTCCGGAATGCGGCGTGAACGAGGTCGCCTCGATTCCCGAGTCAGCCATCGCCCCATAATCGTTCCAGCCGGGAACGTCGGTCACACCATCGAAGCCATCCGTGATCTTGCCCGCCGCCGGTTGTTCGAATCCGGGGTTCACGAGGGAAAGGGTGAGCAACGAACTGGGTGTCGATGAGACTTCCAGACTGAAGGCCGACTCGTTGGAGAGGGCGTCCGTTGCCGTGACCACATAGAAGTAGGTGGTGCCATTGATCACCGTATCATCGTGGTAGTTGCTCGAAGTCAACCCGGCAGCAATGAGGGCATGACCACTGCCACCGGTGGTGGACCGGTAGATCGAGTAGCTGGCGAAGTCCGCTTCGGTGTTGTCCGCCCAATCCAGGGCCACGCTGCCATTGCCTGCCGCGGCCACGAGGCCCGATGGCAATGCAGGCGGAGTCGTGTCGGTCGTTTCCTCGACGGTGTAGAATTCCAGCTCCGCGACGTTTCCGTAGGAGCCGTCCGGGCTGAGGTAGCGGACGTAGCGGTAGCTGCCGGGGTCGCTGATCGCTTGCTCGGTGAGCGCGCCCTCGGGAGGCGCGCTGCCAATGGTGAACAGCGTGACCACGCCACTGCTGAAATTGGCGGTGTTCGATCCCTGGAAGATCCCGCCGACCATTCGCGATGCCCAACCAGGGCGCGGGCAATACGTCACCAGGGTGATTCGTTGCTCGCTTCCCAGATCGAGGCCCGCCCAGTTGCCATCGGGTCCCGGGGCGTCGAAGTACGTCCCGAGGTTGCCGTCGAAGACCTTCGCGATCGTGTTGCCCTCGTTGTTGTAGGAGCCCGGGGTACCGATGGTTGCGCCGGTGAGCTTCACCGGGACCGGGGCTGCGGTCGGCGTGGCGCTCGCCTCCGAGGAGTCGGCGCTTTCCCCGCCATCGTTCACGGCGGAAACGACGTAGTAGTAGGTAGAAGCTATCCCAAAACCGTTGGAGATATGGCAAGCCAACTGCTTTGGATTGGTTGATGTTGAAACTCACTGAAGACCAGCTGGATATGCTTTGTGAACTGCTTCCGGAAGATCCACCCAAACCGAAGGGAGGACGGCCGAGGACAGACCGGCGCAAGGCCATCGCTGGCATTTTCTGGATTCTCGACAACGGAGCGAAGTGGAAGGACCTCCCCGGCGAGTTCGGAACCAAGAGCTCGGTGCATCGTGCCTTCAAGCGCTGGGTGGAGATGGGCGCCTTCGAGCAACTTCTCGCCGCGCTTGGCGAGATGGTCGAGGAACGTGATGGCTTCAAGCTCTACGAATGCCATGTGGATGGAACCTTCTCGAAAGCCAAGGGCGGCGGCGATGGAATCGGCTGCACCAAAGCGGGTAAAGGCGTGAAGATCATGATCATGGTCGATGCCAAGGGGCTTCCGATCGCGGTGAACACGGGTAGCGCCAGCCCCCACGAAGCGACCCTCGTCGAACCCTTGTTCGACTTCATGGCCACGGTTGACTTTCCCGAACGCCTGATCGGCGACAAGGCCTACGACTCCGACAAACTCGACGCACGGATGAAAGAACTTGGGGTAGACATGATCTCCCCGCACCGTTCCAACCGGAAGACCGAGAACAAGACTCAGGATGGTCGCAAGCTTCGCCGCTACAAGCGCCGCTGGACGGTGGAGCGAACCATCGGTTGGCTCCAGAACTACCGCCGCCTGTGCATCCGCTGGGAGAAATCGACCGCGATGTTTCAAGGCTTTGTAAATCTAACGTGCGCCCTTCTCCTCATGAGAGAGGTTTTGGGATAGCCTCTAGTGCCATCGGTTGCGGTGGTGTCGGTGAATTCAGGAAGCGTGGGACTCGCGATCGTGGTGTAGGGACCGCTGCTGGAGGTCGAGCGCTTGAGATTGTAGCCCGCTTCGCCACCGACCACCGACCAACTCAGTGAGACCTGCTCCTCGCCGGCGACCGCGGTGAGGCCGGCGGGAACGCCGGGTGCGGCGGGTGAGGCAGGGGCCGTGACGAACTCCAGTTCGGCCACGTTGCAGTAGCTGTTGTTCGGGCCAAGGTAGCGGACGTAGCGATAGGTTCCCGTGTCGGTGATGCTCTGGATGGTCAGCACCCCTTGCGCCGGAGAGGGAACGAAGATGCCGGAAGGAATGGTGAAGAGGTCAACCACGCCGCTGCTGAAGTCCGCGGTGTTCGACGCCTGGAACTTTCCGCCCTTCATGCGGGCGGCCCAGTTGGTGCGCGGGCAGTATTTCACCTGGGTGATTTGCTTCGCGACGCCGAGGTCCCGGCCGACCCAGTCGCCGCTCCCATTCACCGCATCGAAGTAGGTGCCGAGATCACCGTCGAAAGCCTTCTCCTTGGTGTTGCCAAGACCGGCGAACGAGCCCGCCGAACCGATGATGGCCGGCGGCGCGGCGCTGATCTCGACCACTTGCGCGGGTGTCAGGACGCTGGAGTAGAATCCGACGTCGTCGAGCGAGCCGTTGAA
>JAUIJD010000071.1 GCA_030431475.1 Verrucomicrobiia bacterium
TGAATGGGGAGAGCGGGTTTGAAACCCGCTTGGTGGATCGCTGGAGTTCGCACCGACAAGAAGGCCGACGCTCAGCCAGCTGGCGACGGCGGATTGTCGATGCTGACCCGTCAGAGACGTCGGAAAACGGCGGCAAGCCGCCTCAATGCACAATAACATTGCAGCACAAAGTTAATAGTGCTACTCCGCTCCCATGTTCAAACGCTTCTGGTGGGTTTTCCTCGTGACGCTGGTTCTCGGCCCGTTTCTTGGATTGTTCATCGGCGGCATTACCGCCTACGTGGCCCCGAAGCGATACGAGTCGACCGTGGTCCTGCAGGTCCGCCCGGTATCGACCCTCGGCGATCCCGCGTCGCCGTCCGCGACCCCATCGACCTTCTTCGCCACCGAGTTTGAGGTCATCCGCTCGCAGGCCACGCTGGATCGGGTGATCGACCAACTCGACCTCGCCAATCGCTGGGGCATGCCTCGCGTCGAGGCCCTGGAAAACCTTCGCCGTTCCATCGAAGCCAAGAACATCGAGGGCACCGACCTGATCGAGATCCGCGTCCGCACCGCAAGCCCGAACGATTCGAAGATCATCGCCAAGACAGTGAGCGAAGCCTACCGCGGCCGACGCCGTGAGATCGAAAGCTCACGCTCTGATCGAGCTCTGGAAGAACTCCGGAACGCCGTGCGGGAACAGGAGGATCGCGTGGAGGAAAAGCGCAAGGTGCTGACGCAACTGATCCGCAGCGGAGTGATCTACGATGGAAGTCATTCATCAAATGCCGCCCGGAAGAATGCCGCACTGGAAACCGAGAAAATCAAACTGGAGGGCCAGATCGACACGCTGCTTCGCTATGATGGCGAGGAATTGATAACCTATGCCGCGGGCTTGAACCTTCCGGAGAACATCGTCCGGTCTCTCCACCCGCAATGGTTGGAGGCGCAGCGCCAACTGAAAGCGACGAAGCAGGCCGGCCTCGGCGACAGCCACCCCTCGGTCAAGCAGCAGGAGAATATCGTCGAAGGGCTGAGCAAGGATCTTGAGGAAGGCGTCGTCGCCCTGCGTGAGACCCTGCGCGCCCAACTCGAACTGGTCGAAGAGCAGGCCGAGCGCCTTAGGATCAAGAAGGAGGCGGATCAGTCCAAAAAGTCCTTCCCCGGCATTGCCCGCGTCAACTTCGATGACGCCAAGGCCGACTTCGAGAGTGCGCAATCTCTCTTGGAAAGGCTCAAGATCAAGCTCATCAGCCAAGAGATGGCCAAGCGCATCTCCGAGGACCCGATTATCATCCACTCCCCGGCGGTCGAGTCCAACTCTCCGGCCTCTCCGAACATCCCGCTCACCCTCTTTCTCGGCGCCGCCGGTGGTCTGGCGCTTGGCTTCGTCGCCCCTTTTCTGATCATTCCGCTCCTCCACTCGATGACGAAACCAGAACCGGCCTGAAGTGGCATGAGTGCGATCCGAACCAAACCCGGCCACGGCCCAAAGGGACATCAGAGCCCGGCCACGGCCCGAAGGGCCGATAGAACAAAGCCCAGGGCCAGCGGCCCTGGGTCCGCCCCGCCTCCCCCAGTCCCGCGGCCTGAAAGGTCGCCAGAAGGCTCAATCCGACCGGATCGCTGAAGCGGGTTGCAAACCCGCTCTCCCCATTACCGGTCCACCCGGGCCGAGCCACCGCCGACGAGTTTCTTCACCTCGTCGGTGGTCGCCATGGTGGTGTCGCCCGGGGTGGTCATGGCCAGCGCCCCGTGGGCGGCGCCGTACTCGACCGCCTGCTTCGGGTCGTTGAACTCCATGAAGCCGTAAACCAGGCCGCTGGCGAAAGAGTCCCCCCCGCCGACGCGGTCGAAGATCTCGAGCTTCGGACGGTGCGTCGCTTCGTGAAACTCGCCGTCGTGCCAGCAGATCGCGCCCCAATCATTGACCGTCGCGGTGTGGACGTCGCGCAGCGTGGTGGCGACCACCTGGAAGTTCGGGAAGTCGGCGACCGCGCGCCGGATCATGTCCTTGAAGCTGTCCACTTCGAGCCCGGTCACGTGCTCGCTCACCCCTTCGACTTCGAAGCCGAGGCTGGCGGTGAAGTCCTCCTCGTTGCCGATCATCACATCGACATACTTCGCGATCTCTCGGTTCACCTCCTGCGCCTTCTCCAGGCCACCGATGCTCTTCCACAGGCTCGGCCGGTAGTTGAGGTCGTAGGAAACGATCGTCCCATGCTTCTTCGCCGCCTTGCAGGCCTCGATGGTCAGCTCGGCGGTGGTTTCCGACAAGGCGGCGAAGATTCCGCCGGTGTGGAACCAACGGCTGCCCTGCGTGCCGAAGACGTCATCCCAGTCGATGTCGCCGGGCTTCATCTGCATCGCCGCCGTCAGGCCGCGGTCCGGCGTGCCCTTCGCGCCGCGCACGCCGAAGCCGCGCTCGGTGAAGTTCAGGCCGTTGCGCACGTTGCGACCGAGGCCGTCGAAGGGCGCCCACTGGATGAAGCGCGTATCCACCCCGCCCTGCAGGACGAAGTCCTCGAGCAGACGACCGACATCGTTCTCCGCGAAAGCCGTCACCACCGCCGCGCGCTTGCCGAAGCAGCGGCGGAGACCGCGGGCGACGTTGTACTCGCCGCCGCCTTCCCAGACATCGAAGCGACGGGTCGTACGCACCCGGCCGTCACCGGGATCGAGACGGAGCATGATCTCGCCGAGCGAGATGATGTCGAAGGCAACGGAGTCAGCGGATCGGAGTTGGATGGCCATGATGGTGGTGGGAGTTAGAGCTTGAACACGGAGGGTTTGGAGCTCGTCACCTTCACCGGCGGCCTCGCCCCGGCGGAGGATTCGAACGAGTTCGCCTGAATGTAGTCCGAGTCGCCGCGGAGGTAGTTGATCAGATTGTTCGTGGCTCGTGTCGCCTGACGGCCCACGCTCTCGTGCGTCCTCGACCCGATGTGTGAGGTGATCAGGCAATTCGGCGCCGTGAGCAACGGATGATCGGCCGGCGGAGGCTCACAATCCAGCACGTCGGCGCCGTAACCGCCGACCTTGCCGCTCTGCAGAGCCGCCACCATGTCGTCGATCTCGACGATCTCTCCACGGGCGCAGTTCAGCACGACCACCCCGTCCTTCATCTCGGCGATCTTGGCAGTGTTGATCATGCCACGCGTCTGCTCATCGAGGAAACAGTGCAGTGAGACGACGTCGGCATTGATGAGCACCTCGTCCATGTCGGCGCAGCGCCCCACGGAATGGGTCTTGGCGAAGTCCTCGTCGAAGTAGGGATCGAAGGCGATCACCTCCATGCCGAAGGCGCGGGCGCGGATCGCCACTTCCCTGCCGATCCGGCCGAGACCGATGATTCCGATGGTCTTGCCCATGATCTCGTTGCCGACCGGCTTCTTCCAACCGGCCTGCCAGGCACCGTCCCGAACGTCGATGCCGTTGAAGAAGATCTTCTTCGTCAGTCCGAGCAGCAGCCCGAAAGTGTGTTCCGCCACCGTGGTGTGGTTCACGCCGGGGGTGAACAGCACCGGCAGCTTCTTTTCCGTGGCATAGGGCACGTCGATCTTGTCGAGGCCGATGCCGTACTTGCTGATCACCTTCAGGCGCGGCAGCGACTTGTCGATCACCGCCTGGGTGATGGCGTCGTCGCCACAGAGGAAGCCATCAAACTCTCCGGCCAACTCAAGCATCCGCTCCTCCGACAACGGACCGCGTTCGCGCACAATTTCGAATCCGGCACTCCCCAACAGTGCGTGGTGGGAACCCGGAGTGTCCTGGTAGGACGTGGTCGTCAGAAGAATGCGTTCGCTCATGGACGCCGCCCGTATGCACCTGGCAAAGTTGTCATACAAGTCGGAAGTGAGGCATCAGGTAAAGCGGCTACAGGAGCGAGCAGTCTGAATCAGAGTTATCCGGTTTGCTTGGCAACAATCGAACCGACGAATGAAATGCTGACGCCGGGGACCTGACCACTGGGAACTTAGTCAGCTCTTCCAACAGCCATCCGTGAACTAGTGGCAGGAAGTATCCATAAAAAATGAGAGGCAGGACGAATCCTGCCTCTCATGGGAACTAGATTGGCGGTGCAATTAACGCCGGCGGCGGAGAAGTCCAAAGAACCCGAGCGCTCCGAGAAGAGCTACAGAAGGCTCCGGGACAACTGCGCCCATCCGAAAACCATCGTGGGTTCCCGCCTGAGGAAGAGCAATTCCATCCTGGGTGCCGCCGAAAACAAGCGTGCCAGCGTCATTGGTGGTGACGGTAGCAGCGAACAACGGAGCATCAGTTTCATAATTGATAGCAAGCTCATACACGAACAACTCCGTGGAGCTGTTCAAATCAGCACCATTACCTGCCACAAGGAGAATCGGATTACCCGAGAATGGGTTAACCCCCGCGGTCGAGGCGCTGGTGGAGAAATTGAACAAGCTAGGCTCGTTGAAGATTCCATCTCCACCGAAGGTAGAAGAGGCGCCAAACTGGTTGAAGTCACTCTGGAACGCAGCCAAAGCTCCAGCATCACTCCCGATGTTGCCGATCTGAGCATTGCTGAGGGTAGTGACCCCAATCGCGACATAACCACCCCCATCGGGAACAAGCGCTGAGCTAGCATCCACTACCGGAGAAAAGGAGGTCAATCCCACATCCTGAGTGGCAACGGTGATCGTTGCGCCGTTCAGAGAAGCCACCGCCAAGAGCGAGGACAAGAATACTGCTACTTTCATTTTATTGTGTACTACTGTTGACGTTACGGAGAATTTCCAGCTTCGAAAGCTCAGTCGAGATCGACGCCAGCGGGAATGGGCAGAACCACATTGGTAGCGCCAGTCTTACGTTGAATAATAAAGCCGTCAGACAGATCCACAGCAGACTGATCCGTGTTGCCCGTGGTGACGCCCTTCCAACCAACACCAATGGCACCAAACCCAGAGCCGGCAGTGCCGTTGTAATAATATTGAGTGTAGCCACCCGCACCATCCGAAACCCAGATGATGTCGGCTACAGAAGAGTTTGTGTTACCCTGAGTCAGGTAATTCTCCAGGCCGGAATCAGCCAGCGAGAATCCAACGGGCAGGATACGATTCACGTAATTGAAACCGGATTGCACCGCGACGATCGACGCATCCGTAACCACAGTCCCAGTGAACGTCAGGGAAAGAGGCCCAGCACCCTTCCTCTCGACGAAGATCGCATCAGCGTAATAAATCGGAGTCTTGGACGCATCAGTATTACCGGTCGTCGTGGTCTTCCAACCGACTCCAATCGCGCCAAAGCCTGAACCCGCCACGGCGTTGTAGTAGACCTGAGAGAATCCGGTGTCAGTCTGCACCCACACCAAATCAGCACCAACAGAATTAGTGTTACCTGCAGTCAGCCCAGCTTCGTTAGCAGGCCCAAACGCATCCTCAACGGTGAGCGTTTTCCGAATCTCGAAGGTGTCAGTATCGTCAATGAGTCCAGAGAGATCGTCCCCAGTGACAATGGTATTGGCAGCCCAAGAAACGATAGTTGTGTTAAGGCCCGCATTCGGGCCCCCTGTAATCCTCAGGGTGTGAGGCTCGCCTGCGGCCAATTCCGCCGTGAAATCAGTATCGTCGTCGGTAAGCGAAGTCCCAGAAATCGTCTCAAAGGTGCCAGCGACAGCTACTGGGCTACTGAGATTGATGCCGATGATGTTGAATCCGGACACGAGTGGCTCGGTCGTGTATCCGACCGGGTCAGTAACCGCGCCTTGAGAGGCGAGGGTTGCGAGGGCGCTGAGGAGCGCAAAGGAGGTAATTGGTTTCATGACGGCTGTGTTTTTGGATTTCAGGCGACCGGAGGTCTAGAAAAAAATTGGATTTTTCGGTGACAGGGACGTCACGACTCACTTTCGCCGCTCGTTTCCCGCCGGTCTACGAAACCATGTAGCAGCATTATGGGACACAGCGCAAGGCGATTCTTCGGGGCTCTTGTCAATTAGAACTGCGATTCCCCGCTTTTACCGTCATTCCAGAAGTTTTTTGGACCCATCCGGACAAGTTTTGGAACGTGACGAGGAAGAGCCGGGCGGACCTTTCGTTCCGCCTCCCCATGACACCGCCTGTCGCAAGTCGGGTCTCGCGATTGCCAGACGAGCCCGTGTTTTCCCTGTCTCCACCGCACCCCAAGGCGACGGGGGCTCGGCATTCTGCGAGGCCGGGTCGAGCCGGCTGCCCCGCGGAACCGGATTCGGCACTGGACCTGCGCCAGCGGCTGTGGATGGTGCGGCCGCAATGACGAACGACCCCAAAACAGCAGGAGTGATTGTCGGAGGAACGGTGGCGATCGACCACGTGAAAACCCCGGATTCGGAGGGAGCGGATCTGCTGGGCGGTTCGGCAGCCTATGCGGCTCTGGCGGCGACCTTCTACGCGCCGGACGTGCGGCTGGTGGGCATCGTCGGCCACGATTTTCCGAAGCCCCACCTCGCCATGCTGGAGGATCGGGGCGTCGATCTGCGCGGGATCGAGCACTCCGAGGGCGAGTCCTTCACCTGGAGCGGTGAGTACATGGAGAACCTGAACGAGCGGGTGACCCACCGGGTCGGCCTGAACGTGCTCGAAACGTGGCAGGTGAAGGTTCCCGCGGAGGTGGCGGACGCCCCCATCGTCGTTCTGGCGAACATGTCGCCGGACAACCAGCTGCAGATGCTGGCGGAATGCGGATTGGGAATCTCGGATCGCGGATCGCGGATTGCGGATCGCGGATTGGAAGACGCTGACGCGGGAGGCGGGCCGGATGGGGAGAGATCAAGCAATCCGCGATCCGCAATCCGAAATCCGAAATCCTCCTTCGTGATCGCCGACACCATGGACCTTTGGATCGAGATCGCCAACGAGCGCCTCCACGAGGTTCTGAAGCGTCTCGACCTGCTGGTGATCAACGAGAGCGAGGCCCGCGACTTCGCCAAGACCTCGAACCTCGTCGAAGCCGGCCGCATCCTGCTGGCCAAGGGGCCCCGCTTCGTCGTCATCAAGCTCGGCGAGTTCGGCGCGATGCTGTTCTCGACCAACGGCGGCTCGGACACGGTCCCCTGCCCCGATTCGTTCTTCCGCTGCGCCGCCTTCCCGCTGCGCGGCATCGCCGACCCGACCGGCGCCGGCGACAGCTTCCTCGGTGGCCTGGCAGGTTACCTGGCGTCGCACGCAGACGGCGACTACTCCTTCGAAAACATCCGCCAGGCGGTCGCCCACGGGTCGGTGGTCGCGTCCTTCACCTGCGAGGCCTTCTCGACCCAACGGCTCGAGGAAATCGACAAGAGCGACGTGGAAGCGAGGCTGGAGGCATTCCGCAAGATGACGGCGTGGTGAAGCGCGGAGTGCGGAACTCGGAGCGCGGAATCTTGAGGAGGAGAAAGACGACCGATGAGCCACGAGAACCTAAAAGAGCGGACCATGGCGTTCGCCCTGCGAGTTCTGGATGTCGTCGATGCTTTACCCGACGGGACCAAGGGTTGGGCGGTCGGCAAGCAACTCTGCCGAAGCGGCACCTCGGTAGCCGCCAACTACCGAGCGGCGAACCGAGCCAAGAGCAACGCCGACTTCATTCACAAAATGGGCACGGTCGAAGAAGAGGCTGACGAGACCTGTTTTTGGCTGGAGTTGATCACAAGATCGAACCTCCTGCCGGCGAGGCAAGTGGAGGAACTGCTGAAGGAAGCGAACGAGATCGTCGCAATTTCGGTAGCGTCCATCCGCACCGCCAAACGCAGACGACAGGATTCCTGATTATTCCGCGCTCCCCGCTTCCCGCTCCCCGCTGAGGAGTTCCCGTGTCTCACCAACGGCCTTGGCAATGTTGGGTGCGGTGAGCAGGTCGGAGACGATCACCACCCGCCGCGCACCGGCGGCCAGCACTTCGGGGAGATTGCCTCGCTTGATGCCGCCGATGCAGAACACCGGGAGCCGGCAGGCGAGATCGTCCTGAACGAGGGCCACGTCCTCGAGACCGATGCCCGGGCGGCCCAGCTTGGTGGGCGTGGGAAACAACGGGCCGAAACCGATGTAGTCGAAGCCCTCCGCGACGGCGGCCGCGGCCTGCTCCGGCGAGTGGGTCGAGCGGCCGACGATGGCGTCGGCACCGACGATGGCGCGGGCAACGGCGAGGGTGCCGTCGTCCTGGCCGACATGCACGCCATCGGCGCCGACGCGGGCGGCGATCTCCGGATGGTCGTTGATGATAAAAGGCACACGAGCTTGCCGGCAGATCGGGCCGACGCGCCGGGCCATGGCTTCGATGGCGGCGGGAGGGTGATCCTTGGCACGCAGCTGGAGCAGGTCGGCGCCGCCGGCAATCAGGCTGCGAGTGGTCGCCTCGATCGCCTCCCCTGATACGTAGCCGAGATCGAGGATGGCGTAGAGAACGGCGTCGGACAGATCGCGGGACATGGGCGTCGAGATGCCTCGTGAGAGGGCCGGACGCAAGGGCGGAGCGCCGTGAGGGAAGAGGAGCTCTCCACTCAGAGCTTCTTCTCCTCGAGGAAGCGGCCGACCCAGCCGATGTCGTAGTTCCCGGACACGAAATCGGGATGGTTGAGGATCTCCTGCTGGAAGGGGATGGTCGTCTTGATCCCGCGGATCATGAATTCGCCGAGGGCCCGCTTCATGCGGGCGATGGCGATCTCCCGGGTCGCGGCGGTGACGATGAGCTTGGCGATCATCGAGTCGTAGTGCGGCGGGACGGTGTAGCCGGAGTAGACGTGGGTATCCACCCGCACCCCCTTGCCCCCGGGCGCGTACCAGAGCGCGATGGTTCCAGGGCTCGGCGCGAAGTTGTTGTAGGGGTCCTCGGCATTGATGCGGCACTCGATCGAGTGACCCCGCTGCTGGCTGTTGAGGACATGGTCGGAAAGCGGCTCGCCGGCGGCGATGCGGATCTGCTCCTTGATGAGCTCGCAGCCCATCACTTCCTCGGTCACGGGATGCTCCACCTGGATCCGGGTGTTCATCTCCATGAAGTAGAAATTCTCCGCCTTGTCATCGACGAGGTATTCGATCGTGCCGGCGTTCTCGTAGCCGATCGCCTTGATCAGCGAGACCGAGGCCTCACCCATCCGCTGGCGCAGCTCCGGCGTGAGCAGGGGCGAGGGGCATTCCTCGATGATCTTCTGGTTGCGGCGCTGCATCGAGCAATCGCGCTCTCCCAGATGCAGGTAGTTGCCGTGCTGGTCGGCGATGATCTGGAACTCGATGTGGTGCGGGTTCAGGACGAGTTTCTCGAGGTAGCAGTCGCCATTTCCGAAGGCCGCCAAGGCCTCGTTTGATGCCGCCTCGAAGAGCTTCAGGAAGTCCTTTTCGTCGAAGCAGGGGCGCATGCCCCGGCCTCCGCCACCGGCGGTGGCCTTGATCATCACCGGGAAGCCGATCTCGCGGGCCTTCTCGAGGGCTTCCTTCGGATCGAGGATGATCTCGGAGCCGGGCGTGATGGGAACGCCGTTCTCGACCGCCGTGGCGCGGGCCGTCGCCTTGTCGCCCATGCGGGTGATCACCTCGGAGGACGGACCGATGAAGCGAACGTTGCAGCTCTGGCAGATCTCCGCGAAGCGCGCGTTCTCGGACAGGAATCCGTAGCCGGGATGGATCGCCTCGGCCTCGGTGATCTCGGCCGCCGCCATGATGCGATCGGCCTTCAGGTAGCTGTCCTTGCCGGCGGCCTTGCCGATGCACACCGCCTCGTCGGCGAGCTGGACGTGCATCGAATCGACATCCGCCTCGGAATAGACGGCCACCGATTCCACCCCGAGTTCGCGGCAGGCGCGAATGATCCGCAGGGCGATTTCGCCCCGGTTGGCGACGAGAACGCGTTTGAACATGAAAGTCGGGGAAGCGGGAAAGCCCGGGGTTACTTGATGCGGAAGAGGTCGTCGCCGAACTGGACCGGTTCGCCATCCTCGGCGACCACGGCGCTGATCGTGCCCGATTGCTCGGCCTTGATCTCATTCATCACCTTCATCGCCTCAATGATGCAGAGCACCTGCCCCTCGCTGACGGAGTCTCCGACATTCACGAAGTTGTCGGCATCCGGAGAAGGCTTGCGGTAGAACGTGCCCACCATCGGGGAGGTGATCGCCTCGCCGTCGGCGGCCGGTGCGGGATCGGCACCACCGGCGGGTGCGGCGGCCGCGGGAGCCGGCGCCGCGACCGGAGCGGCGGGTGCGGCGGCGGGACCGGGCATCATCGCCATCAGATCCTTCAGTGAATCCAGGTCCTGCCCCTTCTTCAGCTTGAGGTGGAAGTCATCCTTCGACATGTCGAAGTGGGTGAGCCCGTGCTCGTTCATGAGCTCGACGATCTTGCGGATTTCTTTGAGGTCCACGGTAAGGAAGGGGTTGGGAACTTGGGAGGCGCTCGGGGCGCTTCGTTTGGAAAGGCTAGGGATCGCCGGGAAATAGCGTCAAGCGCATTGCGGATTGCCTTTCGCGCGGGAAGGCGCTCGCTTGGGCGCGTGAGCGAGCGTCCGACGGCCCCACGCGCCCCCGAAAAGCATGAGTTCATGCCTTCCGACTACTTCCGTCGGGCGGAGAAATCGGAGATCTTCGCGGCGGATCGCCCGCTTGAGGTCGATCTCGGCTGCGGCGACGGCACCTTCCTGCTGGAGATGGCGCGTCATCATCCCGAGCGGAACTTTCTCGGCGTCGAGCGTCTCCTCGGCCGCGTGCGCAAAGTCTGCCGACGGGCCGAGCGCGCGGAGCTCGAGAACCTCAAGGTGCTGCGACTGGAAAGCCGCTACTCGGTCGAGTGGTTGCTGGGCCCGGGAAGTGTCTCGCGCCTCCACCTGCTGTGCCCCGACCCCTGGCCGAAGGCCCGTCACCACCGCCGTCGCCTGATCCAGCAGGAATTCCTCGAAGCCGTCGAGCAGGTGCTCGAGCCGGGCGGCGAGTTCCTCTTCAAGACCGACCACGACGAGTATTTCGAGTGGGCGGAGGAAAAGGTGGACGACTTCGGCCGCCTCGAACGTCTCGACTGGCCCGAGGACGCGTTCTTCTATCCGAAGACCGACTTCCAGGTGCAGTGGGAAGCCGAGGGCAAGCGCCTCCAGGCGATGCGGCTCAGGAAACCGGAATAGCGGATGGGAGCGCCGGGTTCACCCGGCACCGCGGACGATGAGTCCACCGATGCAGGGGGGACGCCCACCGAACAATCGAGACGCCCGGGCTCCGGCCGGGTGAACCCGGCGCTCCGTTCAGCGCTCCAGCTCGACCACCCGGCCATCGACGAATCCCTCGAGCCGCATCACGGGATCGTCGAGCGTGATGGTGACCGCTCCGCTCTCGCCCTGGTGGAAGACCTCGACGCCCCGGGCTTCACAGGCTTTCCGCCATGATTCGGGAATTCTCTCCTCCGGGGGGAAGCCGGCATGCGTGGCCACCACCACGCTGGCCCCGGTGGCATCGAGGAACGCCGAGCCCAGCGAGAGATCGTGGCCATGGCGCCCGGCCACGATCACGTCTGCCCCAAGGTCCGCCCCGGACTCGAGCAGGCGCCGCTCGGTGGCCCACCCCGCATCGCCGGTGAAGAGCACCCGCCAGCCCGACCAGTGCAACTTCAGCACCATCACGCGGTTGTCCGCCAGATCATGCCAGTGCCACGGATCCGGGGCATGGACCACCTCCAGCCAACTGTCATCGGTGAGGTCGTAGCGACGCCCGGTCTCCCCAAGGATCAGGGGCACGTCGCGCGACCCAGCGGCGGCGATCCAGTCGCGGTAATTGGCACCGAGGGCACGCTGGACCGGCACCAGGCCCCGTTTCACGGGAAAGGCATCCAGCATGTCGATGAACCCGCCGACATGCCCGCCGTCGGGGTGGGTCGCCGCCACGGCATCGGGCCGCAGCGCCATCCGACGCAAGGCCGGCATCAGGACATACTCGAAGCTGCGCCGCGATCCGCCGTCGATGAGCAAGGTCTCCCCCGCCCCGTGCCAGCACGCCGCCCCGTCGTCCTCCAGGTCGAAGACGATCAGAAACTCGGTTCCGGGCCGGTCCCGCGGCACCTCGAAATGCCCGGCCGGCACCGCCGCGCCCCATTCCGCCAGGCCGATCAGGCCACGGGCGAGCGCGGCATTGACGCGGTTCAGCGTTTCGGAAACGCCGGAGACCGGCGCCATGGTCCCGGCCACCAGCGCGAGACCGAGCATCGGCAGCACCAGCAACGAAAGCACCACGCTGGCGACGACCGAGATCGGTGTCACGATTCCGAAATGCCAGACGGTCAGCGGCGCCGAGCCGAGCCACGCCGACGTGGACACGGTGAAGGCATCCGACGCCCCGCGTCGTCCGCGCAACCAGCGCTCCCGCCACGGGCCGTAGAGCGCGCGGGGCAGGTAGGACTCCTCCCGCCGCATCCACGCCCACCAGCGCGAGACCGGGCGGTGTCCGAGGCCGATCGCCGCCACCACCCCGAAGGAAAGCTGCACCCCGGCGGTGAAGACCAGGTCGCCATCGACCAGCAGCACCAGCAAGGCGGCGAGGCCCAGCGCATTCGCCACCTCCGGCCGCCGCCGGAACCAGAACGCCCCCAGCACCACCGCCGCCATCCAGGCCGCCCGCACCGCCGGTGGCTTGAGCCCGGTGAGCCAGGCGTAGCCGAACATCAGCAGCACCAGCGGGATCAGGGCCGCCCGTCGCGGCACTCCGAGCAAGCGCATCACCGTCCACCCCAGAAGTCCCACCATGCCGACATGCAGGCCGCTCACCGCGAACACGTGCAGCGTTCCCGTGAAGCGGAAGGGCTCGATCAGCATCTCGTCCCCGGGACGATCGCCGAGCACCACTGCCCGGATCACCGCCGCTTCGCGGGAAAGCGGGTCGAGACCCCGGGTGACCGCCCCGCGGAACCCGTGCCTCAGGCCCTCGGCCCATCGGCGCCAGGCGGGAGGACCGCGCACCCCCTCCACCTTCCCCCTCGAGACCATCTCGGCGAAGACCCCCCGTCGATCGAGCCACGGCCGGCGGTCGAACTGCCCCGGATTCCTCGGCCCTTCCGGCGGCGCCAGCCAGCCCATCGCGCTCACCACCGCCCCGTGTTCCGGCGCCAGCCCGCCGGCCCGCAGGCGCACCCGGCCGGCGCCATCCATCCTCTCCGCGACCGCCGCCCAGCCGCGACCCGCCGCCGTCGGCTCCTCGAGAATCCGCAGCTCGGCGGTGGCCCGGCGACCATCGCCGAGGTCGGCGCGCATCGCCCGCCGCCGTCCGGCGTCGACGCCATGCAGGCACCCCGCCAGCACGGCCAGCAGCCCCCCCCCGACCAGCAGCCGACGCTTCCCGGACATCGCCAGAAACGCCGCGGTCGCGACTACCAGCAGCAGGCCCGGCAGCCACGCACCGTCCGCCGTCAGCACCGCGCCCAGCGCCAGCAGGGCCAGCCACAGCAGCGGCCGGCGTTCCACCTGCTGTTTCGCCCGATCAGGCCAGCCCCCAGTCGTGCATCTTGTGGCGGGCATTCGCCGAGTGGCGGGTCTCCGGGAACTGCTCGATCACCTGCTGCATGATGGCCGCGGCCGACGAGCGGTCGTTCAGGGATTCGTCGTAGACCTCCGCCAGACGGAACATCAGGAACGCAGCATCGTTGACCTGCCATTCCTGACCCTCGATGGCACCGCGCAAGGTCTCCACCGCCCCCTGGGGGTCGTGCAGGTGCTCGCGCTGGATCTTGGAGATCTCGACATAGGGCAAGCGGTTGAGCGGGTCCCCCGCCGCCGCGTCGCGGAACGCCGCGACCGCCTGCTCGTATTCGCCCTGGGCCAGCAGGGCCCGGGCGTCGTGCATCGGGTCCTCCTCGACCTCCTCGCCGCTGTCATAAACGGCGTGGGTGAACTTGTGCGCGATCGTCGGCAGCACATCGACGACGAAGATGATCCCGACCAGACCGGCGGTGAGGAAGGCCATCATGATCCCGGTCAGCGTCTTCCCGTTGTCGATGCTCTCGATCTTGTCGCGGAGCGACGGGATTTCCTCCATCTCGTCCTGATAGCCGCGATCCTCGATCTCGACGATCTGCTGCTCGAGCTTCTCGACCTCGCCCTTGTCCTTGGTCATGAACCAAACCCAACCCGCCGCCAACGCGGCGCCGAAGACGACGTAGAGAAACCACTTCATTCCGGACGGACTCTAGCAGCTTCCGCCAACCCCACGAAAAGCAAAAAGACGCGACGACACCGCGGGATCAGACCCGCCGCGCGGCCCGCCCCTCGTCGATCAGCTTCCAGAAATGCTTGGATTCCGCCAGCTCCTCGTCCTCGGCGAGCGGGATCTTCGAGCGGAACACCCAGTCGGAGAACGTCCCCTTGTGAAGCACCCGGTGAACGACCACCGCATCGTCCTTCACCTCGAAGTACAACCGCCAATCCTTCGTGCGGAAGCGGTAGAGCGTCTTCCCATCGCGCTCGATCTTGCCGAAACGATCGCCGTCGAGGGCATCCAGATCGGCCTGGCTGACCTTGAACTCATCGAAAAGCTCGAGCTGCTC